>NZ_BAAAOW010000004.1:0-325175 GCF_039530785.1 Brachybacterium phenoliresistens | reverse complement strand
GTCTCCCTCGAGCAGGCGAAGGAGCTCGCGGCCGCGGCCGTGGCCGCCCCCACCGCCTCCGCCGCGAAGCAGGCCGTCCGCGCCGGCCTGCCCCTCCTGGAGCAGCTGGGCCTCTGACCCACCGGTTGTTGTCCCACCGGCTGCGTACAGTCCGGTGGGTTCACCCCGCCGGGGTGATGGGGAAGCCGCAACGCGGGCAGTGGGCCTCGACGGTCACATGCGCCGCGGTGGAGGAGGCGGATCCTTCATCCGCGGCCCCCTGGAGGTGAACCTCGTCGGCCAGCAGCGCCCGGGCCAGGTCCGCGTCCAGGACCAGCATGTCCAGCGCCCCCGTGCGGAGAGCGGCGCGGACGCCGGGAAGACGCTCGACGCCCGCCGCGAGACCTACCACGAGCGGCATTGCTCGCAACTCCTCGACGGTGAGGCCGATGACCCGGTGGGAGGAAGGCTCGCCGAGTGGCCGGCCCTGCGCGTCGAAGTAGTGACCGCACAAGTCACCGCAAGGTTTCTGGGCGACGAACCGCTGGGACTCTTCCGCGTCCAGATGCATTGCCTCGAGGATCCGTCGGGAGGTGCCACGGCCGTAGGAGCCGATGCCGACGAAGGCGAGCTCGCAGTGGCGCGCCCGTTCGAGGGCGGCGCGCACGGACGTCTCGGAGCGGAGCGCATCGAAAGTTGCTCGGGACTCGACGATCGCCGGGGCATCGAATCGCTCGGTGCGGGTGCCGGTGCGCTCGGCGAGCGGCACCAGCATGTGGTTTCCGGAGACAGCGGTGTCCACGGTCGGCATGCCGCCCACCAGAGAGACGAGGCTGGTGCCGGGGGCGAGGCGCTGGGAAGGGATCACCTCGGTGAGGCGCTGGATGCTGACGCCCCAGCCGAAACCGATCCGAGAGGCGTCGGGAGCGAGCTCGCAGAACACCTCGGCGCCCAGGCGGGCCACACGGTCCACGGGATCGCGCCCCTCACCTGGACCGCGGGCCACGCGAACGGCCCGCAAGCCGTGGACTGTCCGCAGCTGCTGCTCGAGGTCAGCATCACGGCGAACGTCCTCCTCGTCGTCCACGATCTCGAAGCGGACGATCCCCTCGTCTTTGGCGGCGCGCAGGACGCGGGAAACCCCCGACTTGGACAGACCCAGGATCTCTCCGACGGCGGTCTGGTCCTGACCCTCGAGGTAGTAGAGCCGGGCCGCCTCGATGAGCGTGCGGCGATCGCGTCGTGCCACGAAGATCCTCCCTATCGTCTGGCCGTCCGGCGCCGGAGACGCCGGGCCAGAAGCGGAGAGCCTCCAGTATGTCGGAGCCCGCGATGCCGAGATCAGTCGCCGCTGACGACGATGTGGCAGCGCCGCTCGCGCGGTCGGGAGCGGTCGAAATCGACGAAGAACAGGTAGCCGGTCGCCCCGACTGCCGCCTCGCCCCCGAGCACCGCGACCATCTCGCTGGAGCCGATGAGCGTGGCCTTGAGATGCGCATCGGCGTTGAGAAGCTGGCGGCGGTCACCGCCGGGCAGATAGGTCGCGGCCTCCGGCCACATCTCGACCTCGCGGTAGTGCTCCTCACCGGGGTAGAGGTACCCCTGCGCGGGTGGGAAGTCCTGCTGGGCCGGGAACATGCGCGACAGGGCAGCATCCAGGTCCGCCTGGAGGAAGTCGGTGCCGTCGGCCAAGGAATCGTGGGCGAACTCGTCGTAGTAGACCGCACAGGTCGTGTGCGGAGAGATGACCGTGCAGGTACCCGTGGTGATGCCGCTGTCGGCGATCGCCGCGCGCACCTGATCGGTGACGTCGAGGAATGTCGGTGTTCCGCCATGCGAGTGCAGAGAGACGGTTCGCGAGAAGGTGCTCATACCCTTCCCTTCTTGGCATCAGCGTCCCCGGCGAGAATCCTCGTGAAGCTCGACAGATCCTCGCGAACGGCACAGCGGGCCGCCCGCGCGAGGTTGGAGAAGAGGAAGACGTTCTCGTCCTCGACCAAGGGGACGACGGCGTCGTAGGCGGCGCGGGCAGCATAGGTGTAGTAGTTGATCTTGCGCACGCCCGCGGCGATGCTGCGCCGATAGTCCTCCGGGGAGAGGCCGGAGCCACCGTGCATGACGATCGGCACTCCGGTCGCCTCCCTCAGGCGGGAGATGAGTGCATGGTCGAGCTCCGGCTGGCGTCGATACAATCCGTGCACCGTCCCGAAGGAGCAGGCCAGGGCGTCCACGCCGGTACGTGCGACGAAGTCCCGCGCCTGCTCCGGGTCCGTGTACAGGGCCGCGTCGGCGATTCCCTGGGACGGGTCGCCGTTCTCATTGCCGGTCATGACACCCAGTTCCGCCTCGACACCGATGCCGCCCACCTCCCGAGCCAGGGCAACCGTCTGCGCGGTCAGAGCGACGTTCTGCTCGTAGGGCAGATGGGAGCCATCGATCATGCACGAGGTGAAGCCGATCTCGAGGCCCTTGCGGATGTACTCGAGGTCCTCCCCATGATCGACGTGCAGCACGAAGGGCGCGCTGGAGCGACGGGCCAACTCGACCATCGCCGGGCCGATCTCCTCGATGCCGACGATGCCCTCGTGGACCTGGGCGAACTGGAGGATCATCGGGGTGCCGGTGACTTCACACACATCGATCGCGCCCAGCAGTGCCTCGAAGAAGGGGGTGTTCACGGCAGCGATGGCAATGTCGTGGCGCTCGGCGTGGGCGAGTGCCTCGGTCAGGGTGATCAGCATGTCGGCTCCTGGGGTAGTGCAGTGGGCGTCGGGGTGGGGGTACGGGACCGGCCGGCCGCTGCGGGGTGAGCTCGCAGGGCCTCACACATCTCGAGCAGGAGCGACCGCGGGTCCGGGTGGCGCAGGATCCCGCTGGTACCCCCGGAGCCGTCGGCCCCGTCGGCCAGCACCCGAACGACATCGGCCCCGCTGGTGACGCCGGCCGCCTGGATAACGAGGATCGAGGGGTCAACGGCCTTGACGATTGCGGTGGTGCGGCGCACGTAGTCCCCTTCGTCCATGGCCCCGGTGCCGATCGCAGCGGTCGGCTCGCAGATCATCACGTCCGGGCCCAGCGTCGCGACGGCGTGGCACTGGGCATCCGAGTCGGCGCAGACGATGCTTGCGAGCCCCACTTCGCGGGATCGCTCCAGGGCCACGTCAAGATCTGAGAGAGACATCGGGTGCTCGGCGTGGTTCAGGACCACGGCGCGGGCGCCCGCAGCAGCGAGGGACTCCGGCAGCACGTGGCCCATCCCGCGCCCGGGGCGCAGTGGGTCCATGTGCTGCGCGGTCACGACGACATGTCGGGTGCGCTCGGCCACCAGACGCAAGTCCGCGTGCTGGGCAGTGAAGATCGTCGTGACCTTCGAGCTGGCGGCTACCTCGTCGACAAGCACGGCCAGATCCAGCAGCTGCGGGCCGTAGAGGTAGGCCTTGGGATTGACGATCAGGAGCGGGCCTAGCAGGGCGCTCTCGCGAGTCTCAGGACGGGCTAACATGTTCCTCCAATCATGGACGCAACTTGTTGCTACACCGGTGCATTTTGTTGCCTCTCCAGGGTTGCATGGTCTCATGCCGAGTTTCAAGAGCCGTCTGAAGGGCGGCCATGCGTGTGTCAAGTCGCTCCAGCAGCGCAGTCCTGGCCGGGCACCACGAAGCCCTGCGGTGCACATGATCTGCTGAACCTCACGAGGTCCGTGGAGCGCTCACCGAGCCCACCGCCCCGCTCGTCGCATTCGAGTACGAGCGTCACCGGCTCGCGTCCTCACACTCTCCGACTGCTCACGCACCGGAGCGTCCCGTCCTGCGCCCGAACACCACCGCGCGCTGCAGCGCGTAGCTGACGCAGAACAGCGACAGGTCGGCGAGGACCTTCGCGGCGAGCACCGGGACGCCCAGGGCCATCAGCGCGTCGATCCCCAGCCCGCCGCCGAGGGCCACGAGGGCCGCGACCGCGGCGTAGCCCAGCAGGTCCGGGAGCATCCGGCCCCGGCCGGAGCGCCCCTCGGAGTCGGTGGCCCCGGCGTGCCGGGCCCGGAAGACGAGCCCGCGGTTGACGGCGAAGTTCACCCCGGCGCTGACCAGCCGTGCCCCGATCAGCGAGGGCCACAGGAGCCCGGTCGCCGCCATGAGGGCGACGAACAGCCCGGTGTCCACGGCGAAGGCCAGCAGACCGGAGGCGGCGAAAGCGAGCATCGGCGCGAGCACCCGCAGGGAGTCGCGCAGCGGCCGGAAGTGGCTGGAGGCGTTGTCCTCGAGGTAGACCGTCCGGATCGCGATGCTGTCCAGGCCGATGCCGCCGCGCGCGGCGCGCAGCAGCATGGTCGTCTCGTACTCGTAGCGGTCCCCGGGCAGGGAGCGCGCCCAGTCGAGATGCTCCGCGGGGATCCCGCGCAGGCCGGTCTGGGTGTCCGCGAGCCGCACCCCGCCGGCGAGACGGAACAGGGCAGCGCTCACCGCGTTGCCCAGGCGGCTGCGCAGGGGGACGCCGACGCGCTCGGCGGTGCGCACCCCGAGGACCAGCGGGCGCTCCGGACCGCGCGCGCCCTGCCCCATCAGCCGGTCGCGCACGGCGAGGACGTCGACGAGGGCGTGCTGTCCGTCGGCATCGGCCGTGACGACGCCGGCTCCCGGGTACAGGTCCTGGACCAGGGCGAGGGCGCGCCGCAGCGCCGCCCCCTTGCCCCGGTTGACGGCCTCGCGCGCGATTACGGCGCCGAGCACCGCGCAGCGGTCGAAGACGACGTCGTAGCCGGGGCCGGAGCCGTCGTCGACGACCACGATCTCGATCCCGCGCCCGGCGAGGCGGCGGACGAGATCCGGCAGGGCGGAGTCGGGGGCGAGCGCCGGGATCACGACCACGGGGGCGGCCACGGCCGGCAGCGGCGCGGTGGGGATCCGGGAGGGTGCGGCGGGGGTCCCGACCGCAGCGGCGGTGGTCCGGGGGCGGGCAGGGTGCCGGGAGATCGTCATCGTCCTCACCCGGCCACGTAGAGGATGTCGCTGGTGGCGCGCTCCCGGCCGCGGCCCAGCGGGTCGCTCACCATCTCCCCGTCCAGCAGCATCACCGAGGAGCCGCCGCCGTCGAGGTTGTAGCCGCTCGTGCAGCCGAGGTCGAGCAGGATCCCGCCGAGCTCCGGCAGGCCGACGCCGCGAGAATATCCCTCCGATCGGCCGTCCACGACGAGCATGACCAGGTGGTTCTCGCCGATCACGCCGATGGCGGTGCGGGGCTGCTCCCCCTGGATCGAATGGTTGCCGATGTTGGTGTCGACCTCGACGTCCTCGATGCCGTCGGGCACCGCGCCGTCCACGAGGACGGCCGGCCCGAAGGAGAGGGTGTTCCAGGCGCCGTCGGCGATCAGCTGGTCGGCGGTCGTCGCGGTCTCGTCGTACACGGCGGTGCGGCCGTCGGCGAAGAAGCACAGGCCCTCCCGCGCCGGCTCGTCGCGGTAGGCGATGCCGTTGCGGATCACGATGCCGGTGTCGCGGAAGCCGTAGTAGTCGCCGTTGATCGCGAGCACCGCCCCGGCCCGCTCGGCGATCGCGGAGGGCATCTCGGTGATGTTGCGGCCGAAGTCGTCCTCGGCGAAGGCGGAGCGGATCAGCCGGGCATCGCTCACGGTGACGTCGGCCGCGTACCAGGCCAGGGCTGTGTCGCCGCTGCCGGTGGCGGAACGGGTGATCTCGAGGGTGGTCGTCGAGGAGGTGTACCCGGTGGAGCTGTAGACGCCGTCGGCAGGGACGAGGGTGCCGGCCGCGACGCCGGAGGCGGCCTCCTGCGCGGAGACGTCCTCGACATCGACCTCCTCCCGCAGGAACCGGTCGTAGGCCCAGGCCGCCGAGCCGCCCGTGAGCGCCAGGGCCCCGATACCGCCCGCCAGCAGGCTGCGGCGGGTGAGGTCCGCCCGGCGGGACCGGCCCGGCGGGGAGTCGTCCTCGGGCAGCGTGTGGGCGGGGGTGCGGGAGTCGAAGCGGTGCGTGCTCATGCCCGGTACGGTGCGCGGCGAGCTTGTGCCCGGGACCCCGTCCGAGCTGTGCCGATGCTGTGCGCCCGGCCACGAGGGCGATCATGGGGGCATGAGCCGCCCCGCCACACCCGTCCTGCTCCTGCTCAACGGCCCGCCCGGGGCAGGGAAGTCGACGCTCGCCGAGGCCCTGGCGCGCTCGCACCCGCAGCGGACCGCGCTGGACGTCGACGTCGTCAAGCATGGCCTGCCCGCCTGGCCGCAGGACCCGCACGCCGCGGGCCTGGAGGCGCGCAAGCAGGTGCTCGCGCAGGCCGGGCGCGAGCTCGCGGCGGGCCGCAGCGTGGTGATCCCCCAGCTGCTCGCCCGGCCGGAGTTCGCGGTCGCGCTGCAGCAGCTCGCCGACCGCAGCGGGGCCCGCTTCGCGCACGTCTTCCTGGAGCTGCCGGCCGATGCCCTGCGCGTGCGGCTCGCGGCCCGGCGCGCCGCCCCGACCCGGCCCGAGCAGGCGGCCAACGACGCGGGGCTCGCGGTCCAGGACGCCCTCGAGATGGGGCGGCGCATCGCGGTGATGGCCGCCGACCTGAACCAGGAGGTGCTCCACCTGGACGCCTCCGGGCCGATGGACGCGGTGCTGCCCCGGCTCGAGGAGATCCTGGCGGACGCGCCGCAGGAGTAGGCCCGGCACCTCCCGGGAACGCATGAACGGCCGGTGAACCCCGGGCGACCGGAGTGCATACAGGCACGACAGGGCAGGCATAGCCGATCCACAGCATCGGCTCCGAGGGTGGATCCCGCACCGCCCGGGACCCCGGGCGTCCCGAGACCCCCCAGGAGCCCCCGATGTCCGCACCGATCCTCTACCTCGCCGATCTGATCGCCGTGACGGTCCTCGCCGCCGGCGTCTACTGGCCCCGGCACCGCCGCCGCGACCTCGTGGTCGCGTTCTTCGGCATCAACGTCGGGGTGCTGGCGGTCTCCGCGCTGCTGGCGAACTCCGCCGTGACCGCGGGGCTGGGCCTGGGCCTGTTCGGCGTGCTGTCGATCATCCGTCTGCGCTCCGACGAGCTGGCCCAGCACGAGATCGCCTACTACTTCGCGACCCTCGCCCTGGGCCTGGTGGGCGGGCTGGGCATCACCCCGATCTGGATGTCGCTGGCCTTCATGGCTCTGATCCTGGTGACGATGGGCATCGTCGACCACCCCGCGATCATGGCCCGCTCGCGGCGCCAGCTGATCGTCCTGGACCGGGCCATCGGCGACGAAGACCTGCTGCGCGAGCATCTCGAGCAGATGCTGGGCGCCGAAGTCACGGCCGTGTCCCTGCAGAAGCTGGATCTCGTCACCGACACCACCACCGTCGACGTGCGCTATCGCATGCCGCGGGCCGGCTCCCGCGACCCCCGAGCGGAGCGGTCGATGGCGGCCCCCGGCCCCGCGCCCACGCCGGCACCGGCACCGGCCGAATCGGCCATGTCCACGGCAACGGCGGCATCCGCGCAGGTGCCGGCCGCGCACTCGCCCTCGACCTCGACCTCGACCTCGCCGGCACCGGGCTCGATGCCGGCATCGGCGGGCGCCGCGTCCGCCGCGCCCGTGGCCTCCCTCAGCGGGGCCGCACGATGAGCGCCGCGCCGACGGCCCGCCCGACGCCCCGGCCGGCCCTGCTGGACCTCCCGGCCATCGGCCTGGAGCAGCTGACCGAGCAGGCCTCCCTCATGACGCGCGTGGACCGCAAGTACCTGGTGCCGGCCTCCGCCGTCCACCGTCTGCTGCAGGAGATGTCCGCAGATCTGCAGGTCCTGGAGATCGCAGGCCGCCGCACCTTCGGGTACCGCTCGGTGTACTACGACACCGCGCAGCTGGCCTCCTACCGGGCGGCGGCGACGGGCCGGCGACGCCGGTTCAAGGTGCGCCGTCGCGACTACCTCGACACCGGCGCCGCGTTCCTCGAGGTGAAGACCCGCACCGGCCGCGGGGAGAGCAGCAAGGTGCGCCTGGCCCTGGCCGCGGACCCGCTGCCGCCGGCCTCTCCCGGTCCCTCCCCTGCGTCACCGGGCGACCTGCGCGGGGAGGCGGCGGAGTTCGTGCTCGACCAGCTGGCCGAGGCGGGGATCCCCGTCCCCGCCGGCGCGCTGCACCCGGTGCTCGCGACCGCCTACGACCGCACCACGCTGATGGCGGCCCCGGCCGATGTCCGCTCCGACCCCTCCCGCATCACCGTCGACGCCGCCCTGGCCTGGACGGACCCGGTCACCGGGGCGTCCACCAGCCTCACCGAGCTGGTGGTGGTGGAGACGAAGGCCGGGACCCGCCCCGGCCCGGCGGACCGGCTGCTGTGGGCGCTGGGGCATCGGCCGCTGCGGCTGTCGAAGTACGCCGTCGGGCTCGCGCTCCTGCGCCCCGAGCTGGCGGCGAACCGCTGGCACCGCACGCTGGGCCGACTCGACCTTCACGCCGCCTGACCCCGCGCGGCGATCCGCACATCCCTCGCCTCGGATCGGCATAGGCCCCGCACAGCAGCGGCGCCGAACCTGGATCCATCACCCGTTCAGACTCCGGAAGGACCCCGCCATGACCACGCCGAACACCCCAACTCCCTCCCCCGCCCCGTCGCCCACCCCTCGGTCCGGGGGTCGCGGCCCTGCCGGGTTCCGCTCGCTGCGCCGGATGATGATGGCCTCGACGGTGGGCCTGGCCGCCATGGCCCTGGCCGCCTGCGGCGCCGCGACGGCGATCACCGGGACCGACTCCTCCAGCTCCACGACGGCCTCGACGACCGCGACCACCGAGACCGTCGCCGGGGGACTCGCGAGCATCGACACCCACGTCGACGAGGACGACCTCACCTGGGACGCCGCGGACGAGCAGACGATCACGCTCGCGGACTCGGGATCGACCTCGGACAGCGACGCGGTGAGCATCGACGGCTCGACGGTCACCATCACCGCCGGCGGGGTCTACCGCATCACCGGGTCCCTGAGCGACGGCCAGGTGGTGGTCGCCGCTGCGGAGGACGAGACCGTCACCCTGGTCCTCGACGGCGCCGCCATCGCCAGCTCGAGCGGCCCCGGCATCTCCGTGACCAGCGCCGATGAGGTGACGATCTCTCTCGCCTCCGGCACGGAGAACTCCGTCGCCGACGGCTCCGGATACTCTGTCGCCGACGATGCGACGCCCGTCGCGGCGATCGCCTCGGCCTCGGACCTGACCATCGCCGGGGACGGCTCCCTGACCGTCACCGGCAGCACGAACGACGGCATCAGCTCCTCGGACGGCCTCGCGATCCTGGGCGGGACCCTGTCGGTGACCGCGGCGGACGACGGCATCCGCGGCAAGGACTACGTGTCCCTGACCGGCGGCGACGTCACGATCAGCGCCGGCGACGATGCCCTGAAGTCGGACAACGCGACCGATGCCGACCGCGGCTGGGTGCTCGTCTCCGGCGGGACGCTGAGCATCGACGCGGGCGACGATGCGATCACCGGGGAGCAGGCGGTCGAGATCTCCGGCGGCACCGTCGACATCACGGCCTCCTACGAGGGCATCGAATCCGCCTCGATCCTCATCAGCGGCGGCGACATCTCCGTGACCTCGAGCGACGACGGACTCAATGCGGTCGCCTCCGACGACTCCGAGACCAGCGACGATGCGGAGACGGCGGGCGGCTTCGGCCCGGGCGGCGGCATGGGCGACGACGGCTCGACCCTCACCATCAGCGGCGGCACCCTCGCCGTCGACGCGGAGGGCGATGGGCTGGACTCCAACGGGTCGCTGACGATCTCCGGCGGCGAGACCACGGTGAACGGCCCCACGAACGCAGGCAACGGTGCGGTCGACGTCAACGGAAGCTACATCGTCACCGGGGGCTCCTTGGTCACGGCCGATGCCGGAGGCATGGTCGTCTCCCCGAGCGAGGACTCCGAGCACCCCGCCGTCCAGTTCTCGCTGAGCAGCGCGGCGAACGCGGGCGACACCCTCGAGGTGCAGGACTCCTCCGGCACGACCGTCGCGACGATCACGCTGACCAAGGCCAGCGCGGCGATCATCGCCACCGGCGACCAGGTGGTCGACGGGGAGTCGTACACCCTGGTCAGCGACGGCACCGAGCTCGCCACCGCGACCGCCGGGGAGATCACCGCGAGCGGCATGGGCGGAGCCGGCGGCGGGCGCGGCACGGGCCCCCGCGGCTGATCCGAGCCCCGGAGCATCGATCCCGTTCCCGCGGCCCCACGAGCCCGGCTCCGCGGGCCGCCGAGTCGGTCTCCCCCGGAGCATCGACCTCGACTCCACGGACTCCCGAGTCCCCTTCCTTCTGCGGCGCTCAGTGCGACTCGACGGAGCACCGAGCAGGGTGACTGCTTCCGGCGGACACGTACATCTTGTACGTGTCCGCCGGAAGCAGTTCGTCTCCTCGGCCGGCGCGCGTGGCTCCTCGCCTCGGCGCGCGACGTCGTCTGGACTCCTCATCCGTCACCGCCTGGGGAGGGCGCAGTTGTCCACAGCGGCCGCACGGGCTGCCGCGGGGAGCAGTACCGTCGCTGCTATCCGAGGGCGGTCGCCGAGGCCTCCCCGCGGCGACCGAGGAGCAGCCCATGGTGAACACGACGCCGAGTGATCTGCGGACGCATCTGAGCCACGACATCGAGCAGGCCGCGGCGGAGCCCGTGCGGATCCTCAGCCGGGGGCTGCGCGAATGCGCGGTCCTCGTCTCGCCCGGCTTCTACGACCGGGCGACCCTGGCGCTGGGCGACGAGGACTATGCCGCCCCGCCCCTGACGGAGGACCAGCGGTACCAGGCGGAGCTGCGCACCTTCCTGGCCGAGTACGGCGTGCACGTCGACGGGGACGGTTGAGGTCAGCTCTCGGGCAGCGCGGCGAACGCGGCCTTGGTGTCGTTGTACCAGCCCAGGGACTTCTTGGGGTGCAGCCAGCGGTACTTCATCTCCGAGCGGGCCGACTCGTGGGCGGCGTCGCCGTTCTTCACGGCGTCCTTGAGGTGCTTGTCCTGGGCCTGGATGATCTCGTCGGCGGTCTCGCCGCGGTGGGCGAGCTCGCAGGGGCCGCCGAGCTGCTGGCAGGTCATGGTCTTCATCGGTCGTCCTTCCGGGACATGAGGGGCCTCGCACTGCGCGATGCTCCTGGGGTTCGAGATGCTGTCATCTGTATGACGCACGGCGGGCCGCAGGTGTGACCGCCGCACGAGGAGGGATCGGGGAACGGCGGGGGATCAGCGGGGATCGGCCCCGTCGCGGCGCGCGACCTTCGCGATGACCTGGGGGTCCGCGCGGAAGTCGATGCGCTGGACGCGGCCGTCGACGATGGTGAAGTCGAACAGGACCTTCGCCTCGCCCCGGTGGAACCAGGCCGATCCCGCCCGGCCGTCGACGATGACCGGCAGCGCCGCATGCGCCGAGCCGTTGAAGAAGGAGGCCACGTCGTCGCGGCCGTCGATCCGGGCAGGGGTGCCGGTGAGGATCGCCTGCTCGTCGCCGCGGACCACCGCATCGGGCGCCAGCAGCTGCACGAGGCGGCTGAAGTCCCCCTCGCGGGCCGCGGCCATGAACGCGTCGACGACCTCCCAGTCGGCGAGCGCGTCCTCGGAGCGGGGCTGGGCGACCTTCGCCCGGGCGCGGGAGGCGAGCTTGCGCGCGGCTGCGGGCGTCGAGTCCAGCACCGCGGCGATCGTCGTGAACTCGAAGCCGAAGCTGTCGTGCATGACGAAGGCGATGCGCTCGTTCGGGGTGAGACGATCCAGCACGACCTGCAGGGCCACGCCGACTGCATCGGCCAGGGCCACGTCGTCGGCCGGATCGGGGGCGACCTCCTCGACCTCGATCTCCTCCTCGGGGATCGGGGTGCGGCGGCGCAGCCGGTCCAGGCACAGCCGCGTGGTCACCGTCGTCAGCCACGCGGGGAGGTTCTCGATGTCCTCGCCGCTGCCGTCCAGGCGCAGCCACGCCTGCTGGACGATGTCCTCCGCCTCGGCATGGTCGCCGAGCACCCTGGCGGCCAGGCCCACCAGGCGCGGCCGCTCTGCCGCGAAGCGCTGCGCGAGCTCGGCCTCAGCCGATGGCCCGGTGCCGGCCGTCTCGCCCGCCGGGGGTCGGGGGGTCTCCCTCGGATCCATGTCGTCCATCCTTCCGTAGGTCCGCAGCCGATCGGCCGCGGTCTCGTGGTGCTGACGCGCCGGATGCGGCCGATGTGACCGATGGGGGCCGCTGAGGTCGCCGAGCAGGTCGAGGTCCCGTCCCCGCCGTTCCTCAGCGGCCGGCGACGCCCTCGCTGATGCGCAGGCTGTTGGCGAGGATGGTGAGCACCGGGTTCACGCCGCCGTTGGTGACGTGCGTGGATCCGTCGGCGACGAACAGATTCTCGTGCCCCCACACGTGCCCGTCCGGGGCGGTCGCGGAGGTCGCCGGGTCCGTGCCCATGCGCAGCGTCCCGGCCTGGTGCTGCCCGGCGCTGACGGGGGCCGGGAGGGTCATCGGCCGCATCGGCACCACCCGGGCGGCGCCGGCCTCCTCGAGCCAGGCGGCGGCCCGGGCGATGAGCAGGTCGCGCCCGCGCACGTCCTCGGGATGCAGGCTGCCGGACAGGCGCACCTGCGTGCGCCCGAAGCGGTCGCGGCGGCCGCCGTCCCGGCGCACGCGGGCATCGGCGCTGGTGACCTCCTGGATCGGCCCCATGACCCGGGCTAAGCGGAGCATGGCCCGCTCCATCGTCGGCGAGCCCAGGGGGACATCGGCCGGGACCAGGCCCGTCTCGAGCAGGGCCCGCTGGGTGGAGGCGGGGGTGGGCACGAACTCGTCGGCGAGGATCCCGCCGCCGACGACCCCGTCGTTGCCGTGGCGGAAGTCGGCGGTGGAGATCCGCGGGCCGGGGCCGCGCAGGTCCACGACCTCCTCGTCGAAGATCGCGGAGGCGCCGCCGTAGGCGTGGCCCTGGACGTGCCGGCCCACCTGGTCGGCGGCGTTGCCGAGGCCGTCGGGGTGCTCGGCCGTGGCGCTGTCCAGCAGCAGGCGGGCCGATTCGATGGCGCCGGCGGCGAGGACCACGGTGCCGGCGGCGACCTCGCGCCGCCAGATCCGGCCCTCGGCGTCCTCGCCGACGATCTCGACGCCGCGGGCGCGCCCTCCGGGGCCCACCAGGATCCGCCGGGCCTGCGCCCCGGCGAGGACCGTTGCATTGCCGCTGGCCATGGCGCGGGGCAGGGTCGTGGAGTGGCTGCCGGCGCGCGCGGCGACCGGGCATTCGAAGCCGATGCACTGGGAGCAGCGGATGCAGGCGCCGCGCCCGCCGTGGGGGCGGGAGTTCACCAGCAGCGGCACCGGCTGGGTGCCGAAGCCCAGGCGGGCGGCGGCCGCGGCGAGGCGCGAGGCGATCGGCGTCAGGGGCAGGGGCGGCATCGGCAGATCGGCGCTGCGGGGCCCGGCCCAGGGGTCGGTGAAGGGGCCGCCGCTGACGCCGAGCTGCTGCTCGACGCGGGTGTAGAACGGCTCGAGGTCCTCGTAGGAGATCGGCCAGTCGGCCAGCGCGCTGCCCTCCGGGACGCCGTAGGTGCTGGCCATGCGGAAGTCCCGCGGCGCCAGGCGCCACGCCTGCGCCCCGTACACCCGAGTGCCGCCGCCGAGGGTGATCGCGTTGTTGTTCCACAGCCAGTCCCGGGCGGGCACGTCGCGGAAGGGCCCGTCCCCGATGGCGAAGGAGCGGGTCTCCGCATCGGCCCCCGGCCCGGACAGCGGGTACAGCCCGGTGGAGGCGCGCGGGGTGCGCAGGTGGTCGGTCATGAGGGCGTGCGGGGCGGGGTAGCCGCCGCGCTCGAGGACGAGGATGCGGGCCCCGGCCTCGGCGAGGACCTGGGCGGCCATGCCGCCTCCCGCGCCGGAGCCGATGACCACCGCGTCGTAGCCCGGGGCGAGATCGGCGGGGGAGGCGAGGTCCTCGGGCCGCAGCAGGGCGGGCGGGACCTCCGGCGCGGCGGGCGGGGACCAGGCGCCGACGTGCGGGGCCAGCACCTCCGAGACCCGGTCGGCGGCGAGCCCGTGGGCGTAGAGCATGTCGCCGATGAGGGCCCGCTCGGTCGGCGGCGGCAGGGCGCGGCCGGTGCCGACGGGGCTGCCGGCGACTGCGGCGCCGGCGGGGCCGGGGGCGCTGCCGGCGCGGGCGCCGGTCGCGGCGGCGGGGCCCTCGGCGGCGTGCTGCGCATCGGCCGCGAGGAGGGCGTCGACCCAGCCCATCGCGTCGGAGGAGTCCAGGGCGAGCAGGCGGGCGGTCAGCTCCTCGAGCAGCTCGGGGGCGGCGAGCGCGGGGTCGAGGGCGGCGGCGATGCGGGAGCGGACGGCCTCGCGGGGGTCGCGGGCCGGGGCGTGCGGGGGCATGGAGCTCCGATCTCTGCGTCGGGATCGACTCCATTGTGCGCCGTCGGCGCGCTGCGGCGGGACGCAGACCGGCGGCCCGGACCCCGCAGGATCCGAGCCGCCGGCCCCGGGCGGCGCCGCGGCGCCGGATGGATCAGTCGTCGCTGACGCTGAGGTTCACCTCGATGTTGCCGCGGGTCGCGTTGGAGTAGGGGCACACCTGGTGGGCGGCCTCGGCGAGCTCGCGCGCCTGCTCGACGGGCAGGGAGGGGATGACGACCTCGAGGTCGACGGCCAGCTGGAAGCCGCCCTCGCCGTTGTCGCCGATGCTCACGCGGGCGCCGACGCTCGAGTCGGTGATCTTGACCTTCTGCGCGCGGGCGACGTGGTTCAGCGCGGAGTGGAAGCAGGCCGCGTAGCCGGCGGCGAAGAGCTGCTCGGGGTTGGCGCCCTGGCCGGTGCCGCCCATCTCCTTCGGCGGGGCCATGGTCAGGTCGATGGTGCCGTCGACGGTGCGGACGTGGCCGTCGCGGCCCTGGCCGGTGGACAGGGACTCTGCGGTGTACAGCGCCTTCATGGGGTGCTCCTTCGTGGGGGCCGAAGCGGTTCTCCGGCCGATGGGTCAGACGGTGCGGGCCTCCGGCGCCGCGGCGGTGCGCGGTGCGGAGCGCAGGGCCCGGGTGAGCTCCTGCAGGGTGGCGATGAGGGCGCGGGCGTCCTCGGCGCTGCCCAGTCCGGTGCCGGCGAACACGCAGGCGGGGACGTGGGCGAGCTCGGCATGGAGGGCGGTGCCCCGGGCCGTGGGCGAGATGGTCACGACGCGCTCGTCCGTGCCGGTGCGGCGGCGCTCGACGAGGCCGGCGGCCTCCATGCGTCGCAGCATCGGCGAGAGGGTCCCGGAGTCCAGCTGGAGGGCCTCCCCCAGCTGACGGACGCTGCGCTCCCCCTCGGTCCACAGCACGATCAGCACGAGGTACTGGGCGTAGGTGAGGCCGAAGGGCTCGAGCAGCTCCCGGTACGCCTGGGTCGTCGCGCGGGACGCCGCGTAGAGGGAGAAGCACACCATCTCGTCGGTCACTGCCATGGGGCCGATCCTGCCACCGATTTCCATTGTGCACAACCCAATTGCGCACATTTTTTCTCGGATCCGGAGCCCGTCCCCCCGGAACGTCCAGGCCCGCTCCAGGTCGACTGCGGATGCTGGGGCCTCGACCGGGCGGGACCCCGCTCCGCCCGGAGCGCACGGAAGGAGCGCAGATGGAGATCGACGACTCCCGCAGACATGCTCGGGATCGCGCCGCGGAATCGCCGACGATGGCGGCCCTGCGCCGCGTCATGATCGCCTCGAGCATGGGGCTGGCCACGGTCGCCCTGGTCGCCGCGAACACGCAGGCCACGATGGCCGGCACCTCCGGCCAGCAGCTCGCCGCCCCGGGCGCCCCGGGCCCCGCCATCACCGCCCCCGCCCCGAGCGTCGCCGACGACGCGCCGGGCACGGCCGAGGAGGCCTGAGCCGCCCCCGGACCCGGCGACCCGCGTCTCGCGGAGAGCAGAACACGCCCCTGGACGCATACCCCCTTGGGGTATATCGTGCCGGGCATGGACCCACAGAACCGCACCGACCATCGGCACCCCGCGGGCTCTGATCCGCACGGCGGGCATGCCCGCGCGGCCGCGGGCCACGGCGGGCACAGCGAGCACGAGGGGCACCCGGCACACGACGAGCACCAGACGCACGGCGAACACCAGACGCACGGCGAACACCCCGAGCACAGCCGGCACGACGGGCACCAGCCGAGCAGCGGGCACGGCGCGCACCAGGAGCACGGCGGGCACGACGGCCACCAGGAGCACGGCGGGCACGGCGGGCATGACGGCCACCAGGAGCACGGCGGGCACGACGGCCATCAGGAGCACGGCGGGCACGGCGATCATGTCGGCCAGTTCCGCCGCCTGTTCTGGATCAGCCTGATCCTGGCGGTCCCCGTCGTCGCGCTCTCCCCCATGTTCGCGATGCTCCTGGGGTACCAGATCCCGCCGCTGCCCGGCCTGCGCTGGGTCGCCCCGGTGCTCGGCACCGTCCTGTACGTCTGGGGCGGGCGCCCCTTCCTCACCGGTGCGGTCTCGGAGATCCGCTCCCGCCGCCCCGGGATGATGCTGCTCATCGCCCTGGGCATCACGGTCGCGTTCGTCGCCTCGTGGGGCGCCACGATCGGCGTGCTCCACCACGAGCTCGAGTTCTGGTGGGAGCTCGCGCTGCTGATCGTGATCATGCTGCTGGGGCACTGGATCGAGATGCGGTCCCTGGCGCGCACCTCCTCCGCCCTGGACTCCCTGGCCGCGCTGCTGCCGGACGAGGCCGAGCGCGTCGAGGGGGATCGCATCGTCCCCGTCGACCCGGCGGATCTGCGCCGCGGAGACCTGGTGCTGGTGCGGCCCGGGGCGAGCATCCCGGCCGACGGCACCATCGTCGAGGGCCGCGCGGACGTCGACGAGTCCATGGTGACCGGGGAGTCCCGGCCCGTGGCGCGCCAGGCCGGCGACGCCGTGGTCGCCGGGACCGTCGCCACCGATTCGAGCCTGCGCATCGAGGTCACCGCCACCGGCGAGGAGACGGCGCTGGCCGGGATCCGCCGCCTGGTGAGCGAGGCGCAGAGCTCCTCCTCCCGCGCCCAGCGGATCGCCGATCGCGCCGCGGGCTGGCTGTTCTGGTTCGCGCTGGGCGCCGCCGTGATCACCGCCGTGGTGTGGACGGCCATCGGCCTCCCGGACCAGGCCGTGATCCGCACCGTGACGGTGCTGGTGATCGCCTGCCCCCATGCCCTCGGGCTCGCGATCCCGCTGGTCGTCTCCATCGCGACCGAGCGGGCGGCCCGCGCGGGCGTGCTGGTGACCGACCGTCTGGCCCTCGAGGCCATGCGCACGGTGGACACCGTGCTGGTCGACAAGACCGGCACCCTCACCCGCGGCGAGCCCGTGCTCTCGCAGATCGCCGCGACGGGCGCCGAGCAGGCCGAGGTCCTGGCCCTCGCCGCGGCCGCCGAGTCCGAGAGCGAGCACCCGCTGGCCCGGGCCGTCGTCGAGCGCGCGCAGGCCGAGGGCGTGCAGGTCCCGCAGGCCACCGAGGTGGCATCGGCCCCGGCCCTGGGCGTGAGCGCGCAGGTCGGCGGGCACCAGGTGCGGGTCGGCGGCCCGCGGCTGCTCGAGGAGACCGGCACGCAGGAGGTCGCCGAGGCGGAGGCCTGGCGCGCGGAGGGCGCGATCATCCTCCATGTGCTGCGCGACGGCCAGGTGATCGGCGCCTTCGCGCTCACGGACGAGGTGCGCCCGGAGTCCCGCTCGGCGGTCGAGGCGCTGCATGCGCGCGGCGTGGACGTCGTGATGGTCACCGGCGACGCCGAGGCCGTGGCGCGCTCGGTCGGCGACCAGCTCGGCATCGACCGCGTGTTCGCCGGGGTGCGCCCCGAGGACAAGGCCGATGCGGTCGCCCGCCTGCAGGGGGAGGGCAGGAAGGTCGCGATGGTCGGCGACGGCGTGAACGACGCCCCGGCGCTTGCCCGGGCCGATGTCGGCATCGCGATCGGCGCCGGCACGGACGTGGCGATCGCCTCCGCCGGCGTGGTGCTGGCCGGCTCGGACCCGCGGGCGGTGCTCTCGGTCATCGACCTCTCCCGCGCCGCCTACCGGAAGATGACCCAGAACCTGTGGTGGGCGGCGGGCTACAACCTCGTCTCCGTGCCGCTGGCCGCCGGGGCGCTCGCCGGGCTCGGGTTCGTGCTGCCGATGAGCGTGGGCGCGATCCTCATGTCCCTGTCCACGGTGATCGTGGCCCTGAACGCCCAGCTGCTGCGGCGCCTGGACCTGCGCCCGGAGCGCATCGACGGCTGAGCCGCCCGGGGCGGGCGGCGTCGGCGGGCAGTGTCGGCGGGCGGTGCAGGCGGGCAGCGTCGGCGGGCGATGCCGGCGGATCGGGCTCGTCGGCGCCGCGGGGACGCGGGTGCAGGGGCCGTAGGATGCGGAGCGCATGGTCCGACGAGGGGTGGAGGTGCCGATGCTGCGCTGCCGGAGAGGTCTCGCGCTGGCCGCGATCGTCCTGGCGGGCCTGCTGCCCGCCTGCACCTCCGCGGAGGCCCCCGAGGACCCGGCCGTGATGATCCACCTCTACTCCGGCGTGGAGAACCCCGTGATCACCGTCGACCACCGGACGTACGAGGATGCTCTGGCGTGCCTGCGCGAGGCCGGCCCCGGGGACCCCGCGGCCGCGATGGGCGGGGACGGCGTGGGCTTCGGGTCCTTCGTCCTCGAGGACGGCGCCGTCTCCTACTACCTCGGCGAGACCTGGGCCACCGAGAGCGGGGGCGAGGCGCTCACCGCCCTGGACGGCTGCACCGAATGGTTCGCGCCGTTCCACGAGGCGGCGACGGAGCAGCTGCCCGCCGACGTGCTCGCGCACCTCGAGGAGACGCGCGAGCAGTCCTGAGCCGGTCGTCCCGGCGCGGGACGTGGTCACCGGGGATCGGTGAAGGTGACGGGCGTGCCCGCGGCCTCGGCGTAGGCGATCTCGCGACGGGTCGACGCGCCGATGTACCCGCCGGGGTTGACCACCAGGATCCGGTCGGCGAGGTCGATCTTGCGCAGGTGGAGGGCGTCCAGTGCGGCCTTCTGCTCGGCGGTGATCACCTCGTCGGCATCGGCCTCGCCCGGGGCGAGCACGATGACGCCGGCGAAGGTCAGGTCACGGTTCGCCGCGCGCATCTGCTCCGCGAACCGGAGGGAGCCGCAGAGGCACACGATCTCGGGGCGGCCGGTCACGGCGCGAGCCTCCGGCCGTGATGCCGGGCTTCACCGGGCACGGCGCGGAGCCTGCCGGCCCATCACGAGCAGGAGGAGGCCCGGGATCACGAGGCAGGCGCCGAGGGTCACCGCGGCAGGGCTCATGGTCAGGCTGTGCACGGCCAGGCCCAGGAGGACCCCGAGGAGCACCAGCGCGATGCCTGCCCGCCGCCCCGGGACGGCCGGGCGGGCGGAGGGACGGACCGTCGGCTCGCTCATGCCGGGCAGGCTACCGGCCGCGCCGGTCCCCGGTCCAGGGCCGCACGCCCCGTACCCTCGATCGCCATGAGCAGTCGCAGTACCCCGCCGACCGGCGCCCCCGGTCGCCAGCACTGGATGGATCTGCTGCGCGGGACCGCCGTCCTGCTGGTGATCGTCCTGCACGTCCACCTGGTCCAGCAGGCCTGGGACGGGCCGAGCCCTCGCGAGGCCGTCCTCGTCTCCGAGGCGACCACGCCGTTCCGCATGCCGGCCCTGCTGTTCGCCTCCGGGCTGCTGCTGTCGCGGTCGCTGCGCAAGCCCGCAGGCCAGTACCTGTCGGGGAAGGCCCGTGCCCTGCTGTGGCCCTGGCTGCTGTGGTCCCTGGTGATGCTGCCGATCATGGGCTGGAGCTACGGCACGGACCCGCTGTGGTGGGTCAACGGCATGTACACCTGGTTCCTGCTGGCGCTGTTCGCCTACTACGTCGTGGGGCTGCTGACCCGGCGCATCCCGCCGGGCTGGGTGGCGCTGGCGAGCATCGCGGCGTGGACGGCGCTGCCCGTGCTGGGCGTGGACCTCGCCACCTCGGGCCTGCGGCCGGACAAGTTCCTCTACTACGCGGCGTTCTTCTTCGCGGGCGCGGCGCTGCGGGGGCGGCTGATGTCCCGCCGGGTGCCGATGGGCGTCCTCATCCCCTCGATCCTGGTCGCGCTCGCCTGGTCCGCCTACGCCGTGCGCATCGATCGCGCGCCCGAGCTGCCGGTCCTCTCGCAGCTCATGGTGCTGGTCGGGGTCCTCGCGGCGATCGGGATCGCGCAGCGCCTGCCGCGCGTCCGGGTCGTCCGGGCGCTGGAGTGGGCCGGGCGCAACTCGATCGTGTTCTACCTCGTGCACCTGCCGGTGGCCGAGGTCCTGGCCCGCCACGCCGATCTGCCGCCGGGCCGCGCCGGGTTCCTGCCGTCCCTGGCGATCACCCTCGGTGTCTGCGTGCTCGCCGTGCTGCTGCGGCCGATGACCGGCTTCCTCTACGCATTCCCCGCCCGGCGCCGAGAACAGGCGGAGGGTGCACGGTCGAGCGCCGACGCCCCGGCCCCCCGGGTCGCTGCCGCATCCCCCGCCCCTGCGGCGATCGCCGAGCGGATCCCCCCGCTCGCCCCGCAGCCCGTCCCGCCGGGGGCCGAGGGCGCGCCCGCGCCCGCCGGCTCCCGCCGGCCCGTCCCGCCTGGCTGAGCCGGGCTCCGGCCGCTCCGGTCACGCCGCCCCCGGATGCCCGGCGCCCGCGCGCGCCAGCTCCTCGCGGGTGCTCCAGCCGGTGAACAGACCGGCGCCCGGCTCGACGCGGCGCCCCTCGGCCAGGGGACCGATGCGCACGGCGTCGAAGCCCAGACGTCCCAGCAGGGCGCTGACGGCATCGGCCGCCCGGTCGTCGTCGGCCGCGACCGCGAGCGCGCGACGCTCGGGGTGCCCGGCGGGCCGGCCGTGGTCCTCCACATCGTGGTAGCCGATGTGGTTGAGGGTCTTCACCACGTGGGCGCCCTCGAAGCGGGCTGCGAGCAGCTCGCTGGTCGAGGCCTCCGCGCCGATCCCGCCGGGCGGCGTCGCGCGGGCGGCGGCGAGCGCGGCCCGGTCCTGCTCGCCCCACGGGTTGGTGGCGTCGATGACGACGGCGCCGCGCAGCGCCTGCGGATCGATCGCGAGGGCGGCGTGCAGGGGCAGGGACAGCAGGACGATGTCGCTGCAGTGCCCGATCGCCTCGATCGGCACGGCCTCCGCTCCCGGGATGCGCCGCCCGAGGTCCGGCACCGGGCGGCGGGAGGCGACGCGCACCTCGATCCCCGCGCGCTGGGCGGCTCGGGCGATGGCGGTGCCGATCCTGCCCGGGCCGAGCACGCCCAGTCGCGGGGACGAGGGCGGGCGACGCCGCGGTCGTGATCGATCCGCATCGGCCGAGGGGTTCCGGTCCGGAAGGCTCCGGCTCTCCCCCGGCGCCCCCGCCCTGGGATGCGCCGCCGCGAGCAGGCGGCCGGCCAGCGCGTCGTTGAGGCGGAAGGCGGGCGCATTCGTGCCGGGCCGGGCGAAGGCGCCGACGGGCATCTCCGAGGTCCACGCGCCGACCGCCCACAGGCCCGCCTGCGGCGACCCGTCGGGGCCGATGACCCGGTGCTCGGCGTCGACCTCGAGCCGTCCGGGGGCCGCCGCGGACTCCCGGCCCAGCGCCTCGCCCTCCTCGGCGTCCCCGACCAGGGAGCGCAGCAGCGGGTTCGCGGAGCAGGCGAGCGCGGCCTCCGGGAGGAACGCATCGACCAAGGCCGATGCCGAGACCTCCACGCCGCCCCCGCCGCGGGCGACGAAGACCCCGAGCTCGGCATCGGCGACCACGCGGGTGCGGGGTCCGAGGAAGGCCACGACCCCTGCGCGCTCCAGGGCGAGCAGCTGGTGCAGGCGGTGCGGCGGCGGGCCGGAGTCGACGAAGCTGAACAGGGAGTGCCACCAGCGCGGGTGCTGGCCGTGGGAGCTCTCGCGCAGCCGATCGGCGGGCAGCAGGTCGACCAGGGCCCCGGCCAGGCGCAGCAGCACCTGGAACAGGGCGCGGGCGGGCGCCGTGTCCCCGCCGGTGCGGGCGGCGAGATCCTCCTCGATGTGCCGGAGCACGGCGGCGCGGGTGGCCTCGGGGCCGGCGTCGGCCGGAAGGTCGGCCAGCGGCTCGTCGAGCCAGGCGAGGGGGTCGCCGTCCCCGGTCGATGGCCCCGGCGCGCCGGGGGCGGCGCGCGCGATCTCCGCCGCGATGAGGGGGACGACGTCCTCGCGCAGGTCCAGCAGGCCGTCGGCTCCCTCCCGGGCGCGGAGCTCCTCGGCGGTGACGTGGACGAGATCGCGGGGGCCGGCGGGCACGGCCTCGTCGACGATCTTCGCGTGGTACGGCACGCCCCGCCGGGACCCCAGCCAGAGATGGGGCTCGCGGCCCGAGGGCGTGTAGCGCAGGCGGTCGGGATCGCCGGGGCGCGGATCGGGGGCGAAGACGCCGCCGCGCCCCTCGGTGAGCAGGGCCATGAGGTCTACGAAGGCGAGGCCCATGCCGCGCACGATCACTTCCTGCCCGGGGCCGAGCTGCTCGAGCGGGGCATCGGCCGCCTGGGACGGCGGGAGGTAGGTGCCTCCGTGGCGGCGGGCGAAGGCCGCGAGCTCGTGCCGGGCCGCGTCGGGTCGGGCGTCGGTGTGCCCGGCGGCGAGGAGCATCAGGTCCGCGGCCAGCGGCGGGCGGTCCTCGAGGTCGACGAGCCAGCCCGTCCGGCGGGACGGATCGCGGCGGACGGCCGTCGCGACGCAGCGGTGCACGCGCACCTCGACGGTGCGGGGCAGGCGCGCGAGGACCTGGCCGAAGAACCATTCGAGGTAGAGCGCCTGCACCCGGCGGCTGGCGAAGCTCTCGGGGCGCAGGGCCTCGATCTCGGCCCGGCGCACGGTCCCGGCGGTGGGGGCGGGGATCCGCCCCTCCCGGATCCCCTGCGCCCACTGGGCGAGCGATGGTCCGGCGAGGGCGGGACCCTCGCAGGTCACGGAGTCGTCGAGGAACATCGTGACGTCCTGGGCGCGGGAGTTCATCAGCAGCAGGGGGTTCTCGTCGGCGCGCCAGATCCGGCCGGCACCGGGCATGTGCGGGTCGACGATGTCGATCCGGAGCGGAGCGGCCCGCAGCGCGGCGTGCTCGGGCTGCGCGGCGCGGGCCGCGATCCGCTCGAGCACGCCGATGGCGCGCGGTCCTCCGCCGATGACGACCAGACGCGTGCTCATCCGGTGACTCCCCTTCGCTCGGGCGTTTGTGACGCCGTGTGCAACCGCCATTGCGGTTTCCTTTGAACCATCATTAGCGTTGCCTATGTCGACGTCCACCGCAAGCATCCGCCCACCTCAGGTTCACGCCCCGTCACGGAAGGTCCCGCCCATGTCCCGCAGCACGGCATCCGGCCCGGGCAGCACGCTTGCCCGCGGTCCCGTCGGCCCGGCCCTCGACGCCGCCGCCCCGCCCCCGCACCCCGCCGCCCGCGCAGCCTCCGGCTCCGGCTCCGATCAGCGTGCTCCCGCCGGTCCCGCCTCCGTGCCCGGCACCGCCGCCCCGCCCGCGCTGCGGGTCGTCCCGGCCCGGCACCCCGGGCGCATCGTCCTCACGGTGCTGGTCGCGATCGTCGTGGCCGCGGTCGCCTGGTCCTTCCTCACCAATCCCCGCTGGGAGTGGGGCGTGGTCGGCAGCTGGTTCTTCGCCGAGTCGATCCTCCGGGGCCTCGCCGAGACCCTGCGGCTGACGGTCCTCGCCGGGACGGTGGGCTTCGGGCTGGGTCTCGTGCTGGCCCTCATGCGGCTGTCCAGCTCCCCGCTGGTGTCCGGGGTGAGCTGGACGTTCTCGTGGGTCTTCCGCTCCACGCCGCTGCTGGTGCAGCTCCTGCTCTGGTACAACCTGGGCTACCTCTACGAGCGCATCACCGTGGCGGTCCCCCTCACCGGCGCGACC
Source organism: Brachybacterium phenoliresistens (assembly GCF_039530785.1). Taxonomy (NCBI): domain Bacteria; kingdom Bacillati; phylum Actinomycetota; class Actinomycetes; order Micrococcales; family Dermabacteraceae; genus Brachybacterium; species Brachybacterium phenoliresistens. The sequence goes on along the minus strand of NZ_BAAAOW010000004.1, from coordinate 301,324 downwards.
CTGATCGACGCCCGCACCAGCGACCTCATGTCGCCGATGCTCGCCGCGGTGCTGGGACTGGGCCTGCACCAGGCGGCCTACGCGGCGGAGCTGATCCGCGGCGGCATCCTCTCGGTCGACCAGGGCCAGCTCGAGGCGGCGAGCGCCCTGGGCATCCCCGCCCGCGACCGGTCCCTGCGGATCGTCCTGCCGCAGGCCATGCGGGCGATCCTGCCCACGGCGTTCAACGAGATCATCGGCCTGGTCAAGGGCACGAGCATCGTCTACGTCCTCGCGCACGCCGAGCTGTTCTTCACCGTGCAGCTGATCTACGGCCGCACCCAGCAGGTGCTGCCGATGCTGCTGGTGGCGACCCTCTGGTACGTCGTGATCACCTCGCTGCTCTCGATCGCGCAGTACTACATCGAACGGCACTATGCCCGCGGCGCGGTCCGGACGCTGCCGCCCACTCCCCTGCAGCGCCTGCGCGCCCGCCTGGGCGCCCTGCGCCCGATCCCCTCCGGGGCCGGGGCATGAGCGCGGCGCCCGCCCCGATCGCCCGGCCCGGCGGCCTGGTCGAGCTGCGGGGCGTGCACAAGTCCTTCGGCGACCTCGCCGTGCTGCGCGGGGTGGATCTGACCGTTCGCCCCGGCACGGTCACCGCGATCCTGGGCCCCTCGGGGTCGGGGAAGTCGACCCTGCTGCGCACCATCAACCATCTCGAGACGGTCGACGCCGGCCTGATCAGCGTGGACGGCGAGATCATCGGCTACCGCCGGGCGGGAGGCGTGCTGCATGAGCTGCCCGAGCGGGAGGTGCTGCGCCAGCGCACCGGCATCGGGATGGTCTTCCAGAGCTTCCACCTCTTCGCCCACATGACCGCGCTGCAGAACGTCGCCGAGGCGCCGCGGCGCGCCCGGCGGATCCCGCGCCGGGAGGCGGAGGCCCGCGCCCGCGCCCTGCTGGAGCAGGTGGGCCTGTCCGAGAAGGCCGATGCCTACCCGCGTCAGCTCTCCGGCGGCCAGCAGCAGCGCGTCGCGATCGCCCGGGCGCTGGCGCTGGAGCCGACGGTGCTGCTGTTCGACGAGCCGACCTCCGCCCTGGACCCCGAGCTCGTCGAGGAGGTCCTCACCGTGATCCGCGGTCTGGCCCGCGAGGGCCGGACCCTCGTCATCGTCACCCACGAGATCTCCTTCGCGCGGTCCGTGGCCGACAAGATCGTCTTCATGGACGGCGGGCGGATCCTCGAGCAGGGCCCGCCCGCCCAGGTGATCGACGCCCCGACCCACGAGCGCACCCGGGCCTTCCTGCAGAAGGTCCGCCCCGCATGAGCGCGCTCCCCCGTCCCGTCCGCTCCTCCTCGCGCCCTCGCCCCGGTCCGCGGCCTCTCCCGTCCCCGTCCCCGTCCCCCTCGCCCGAGCCCGCCTCCCCGTCCGCCTCCCACCCTGCTTCAGGAGACCCCATGAGCACCCCGCGCACGCTCCGCCGCCGCACCCTCGCCCTCGGCGGCCTGATGCTGCCCCTGGCCGGCCTCGCGGCCTGCGCAGATCCCGTCTCCAGCGCGACAGGTCCCGGGGCGTCGGACCCCGGCGGATCGGACGGAGGCGGGGGCGGCGCCTCCGACGCCGGCGGGTCGCAGGGCACCGCGATCGACACCAGCGGCACGCAGGAGCTGATCCGGGCGAGCGCCGACCCGGAGATCGCGGCCCTGCTGCCGGAGGAGATCGCCGCCGCCGGGGTCCTGCGGGCAGGCACCAACGGGGCCGGGACCGCGCCGCTGGCCTTCCTCGCCGACGACAACACGACCTACATCGGCTCCGAGATCGACATCGCACGGATCGTCGCCGACCGGCTCGGTCTCACGCTGGACCTGCGCCTGACCACCTGGGAGAACTGGCCGCTCAAGCTCGAGGCCGGCGAGTTCGACGTCGTCCACGCGAACATCGGCATCAACGCCGAGCGCCTGCAGAAGTTCGACTTCGCCTCCTATCGCGCCGCCTACATGTCCTTCCTCGCGGCGAAGGGCGCCGACTTCTTCCTGGAGGACCCCGCCTCCGTGAGCGGGCGGATCATCGCCGTCGGCGCCGCGACCAACCAGGAGCGGATCCTCACCGACTGGAACGCCCGGCTCCAGGCCGAGGGGAAGGAGCCCGCGCAGCTGAAGAACTACTCCAGCGATGCCGACACCCTGCTGGCCCTGGGCTCGGGACGCATCGACGCCACGATGGGCCCCTACGCCTCGCAGTCCTTCGTCGCCGCCCGGCGCACGGACGTCGAGGTGCAGGGCCGCATCGACGCCGGCTGGCCCGACCAGACCCTCGTGGCCGCCACCTTCCCTGCCGGGAGCGGCCTCGCCGCCGCCTATGCCGCGGCCCTGAACTCCCTGATCGCCGACGGCACGTACGCCGCGGTGCAGGAGCGCTGGGGCCTGACCGCCGAATCGCTCCCCGAGAGCCGCGTCCACACCCAGGAGAACCCGTGACCCCCGCACCCTCCCGCCCGCTCCCGCCCGTCCTCGCGGTCGACCTCGTCACCGATCCGCTGCTCGCCCCCGATCTCGCCCGGCGGGCCCGCGCGCTGGAGGCCGCGGGCATCGGCGCGATCGTCCTCACCGACGGCGGGCTGCACCCGATCCACGCCGCCGCCCACCTCGCCCCCGCGACCTCGGCCACCGCCCTGATCCCTCGCGCGGATGCCGTGCACGTCGAGCCGTTCCACCTGGCCACGCAGCTGATGAGCCTGGATCACGTCTCCGGCGGCCGTGCCGGCTGGCTGCTCACCGCCGCGACCGACCCGGCCGTTCCCGCCGCCGTGGGTCGCGAGGCCCTCGATGCGCGGGCCGCCGCGCAGGAGGCGGCCGATGTCCTCGCGGTCTCGCGCCTGCTGTGGGACTCGTGGACGGACGACGCGGTGGTGCGCGATGCCGACAGCGGCATCTACGTCGCGGCCGCCCGCCTGCAGTACGTCGACTTCGAGGGCGCGACCTTCTCGGTGCGCGGGCCCGCGATCACGCCCCGCTCCCCGCAGGGGCAGATCCCCGTGCTGGTCGCCGATGCCGACCGGGAGGTCGTCGGCGAGGCCGTGGCCGGCCGCGCGGCCGATGGTCGGGCCCTGGACGTGGATGCGACCGGCCTGGACTCCGAGGGCATCGTCGCCGCCGTCGACGCCGCCCTCCGGGTCGCCGGAGCGCCGACGGCGCAGATCGTGCGGCTCCTCGGCCTGGTGCCCGATGACCGCCTCGCCGCGACCCTCCACGACGCCGGGACCGCCCTGCGCGGCCGGGGCCTGGTGGCACCGTCCCCATCGGCCGGGCAGAGCCTGCGCGACCAGCTGGGCCTGACCCGACCGAAGGCGGTGATCGACCCCGCGCGCCGCGCCGACCGCGCCCGCATCGCGCGCGGCGAGAGCAGCCTCTTCGCGGACCGCATCGGCCCCACCGACCAGAGCGGCCCGAGCGGCCCGACCAGCCCCTCCGGCTCGTCCTCCCCCGCCACCTCCGATGATGCCTCGATCCTCCAGGAGACCCGATGACCGCCACCGCGACCCACCCCGCGGACCTCGCGCTCGGCCCGGCCGAGCGCCCCCTCCACCCTGAGCACGCCCCCACCGGTCAGCTGCGCCTGGGCGTGTTCTTCCAGGGCGTGAACTCCTCGACCGTGTGGCGCCTGCCCGAGAGCGGCGACCAGGTCGCCTGGGAGTCCTTCGAGACGCTGGCGCGCACCGCGGAGCGCGGCCGGTTCGCCGCGTTCTTCCTCGGCGAGGGGCTGCGCCTGCGCGAGCACCGCGGCGTCCCCCTCGAGCTCGACGTCGCCGGCCGACCAGACGCCCAGACCCTGCTCGCGGCCCTGGCCGCGGTCACCGAGCGGATCGGCCTGGTCGCCACTCAGAACACGACGTACAACGACCCCGTGGACCTCGCCCGCCGGCTGCAGAGCCTCGACCTGCTCTCGGGCGGGCGCGCCGCCTGGAACATCGTCACCACCGACAACGCCTGGACCGGGGAGAACTTCCGCCGCGGCGGGTACCTCGACCATGCGGACCGATACACCCACGCCGAGGAGTCCGTGCGGATCGCCCGGCAGGTCTGGCGCGGCGAGGCGATCGACCACGAGGGCGCCCACTACACGGTGCGCGCGCACTCGCAGCTGCCCCGCTCCGCGCAGGGCGAGCCGGTGCTGTTCCAGGCCGGGGTCTCCGCCGAGGGCCGCGACTTCGCCGCCCGCACGGCCGATGTGGTCTTCTCCCCCTACGGCGACCTGGCCGCCGCCGCGGAGTTCCGCCGCGACCTCTCCGCGCGGGCCGTCGCCGCCGGCCGCTCCCCGAACGCGGTGCAGATCTTCCCCGGGGCGGTGCTCGTGCTCGCTCCGACCGACGAGCAGGCGGAGGAGAAGTTCCGCTGGGTGCGGGAGCAGCAGGTCGGCCCCCAGCAGGCGATCGCGCTGCTCGAGCAGTACTGGGGGCGGGACCTCTCCGCCTTCGATCCGGACGGCCCGCTGCCCGACGTCGAGCCCGAGGTCGAGGAGTCCGGGGTGACCCGCGGCGCCGGGTTCCAGTTCGCGAAGGCCCAGGAGCTCACGCAGGCCTGGAGGGCCGAGGCGGCACAGAAGGGCCTCTCGATCCTCGAGTTCGCGCGCGAGCAGACCGGCGGCCGCCGCGGCACCTTCGTCGGCGGCTACGACACGATCGCCGAGCAGCTCGCCGAGTTCGCGCGGATCGGCGCGATCGACGGTCTGAACATCACTCCGTGGCTGGTGCCCGGCGGCATCGACGACATCGTCGACGAACTCGTGCCCCGCCTGCAGGAGCGCGGGATCTACCCGGAGGACTACGCCGGGACGACGCTGCGCGAGAACCTGGGGCTCCCGCTGCCGGGGTGACGTCGCCGACCGCAGGGTCGGTCCCCTCACAGAACCGCCCGGAATGCCATAAGTCATAAGCAGACGTTGGCACCAGCTCGTACGATGGGCGCATGGACCCCAGACGACTGCTGATCTTCCGCACCGTGGTGCGCAACGGCACCATCGGTGCCGGCGCGCGCGAGCTCGGCTGGACGCAGCCGGCCGTCTCCCAGCACCTCGCCGCCCTCGAGAAGGAGATCGGCACCTCGCTTCTGCTGCGCTCCTCCACCGGCGTCACCCCGACCGAGGCCGGCCAGCGCCTGTTCCAGCACGCCGAGGCGATCGCCGCGCAGCTGGACGCCGCCGCGGAGGAGCTCGCGGACCTCACCGCCCTGCGCCGCGGCCGCGTCCGCTTCGGGACCTTCCCCTCGGCCGCCGCGGTGCTGCTGCCCCCGGCGCTGGCGGCCATGCAGGACTCCGCGCCCGGCGTGGACGTCACCTTCGACGAGCTCGAGCCGCCGGATGCCATCGCCGCCCTGCAGGACGGGGACCTGGACCTCGCCCTGGTCTTCCGCTACCCCCTCTCGGACACCGACGGCGAGAACGCCCTGGAGTGGACGCCGCTGCTGGAGGACAGGGTCCTGGCCGTGCTGCCCCGCACCCACCCGCGGGCCGAGGACCCGGACCTCACCCTCGCCGACCTCGCCCAGGACCCGTGGATCGCCGGCTGCGAACGCTGTCGCGCGAACCTGCTGGCCAGCGCGCGCCTGGCCGGGTTCACCCCGAAGATCCGCCACACCACAGACGATGCGACCGTCGTGCAGCGCCTGATCGTCCACGGCGGCGGCACGGCCCTGCTGCCGGAGATCGCCCTGGAGGCCTCGCCCTCCGAGGACGTCGTCGTCCGCTCCCTGCCGGACCTGCAGAACCGCACCATCGGCCTGGTCAACCGCCGGGGGGCCTGCAAGATCCCCGCCGTCGCGGCCCTGCGCGATGCGCTGCGGGCCGAGGCCGACAGCCGCTCCGTCGCGGCGCTGATGATCTGATGGCGCAGCCCACCGATCCCGCGCCCCGGCCGGCCCCGCTGCGCGTCCCGGCGAGCGCCTGGCTGAGGCCGGCGCTGCTGCTGGTCGGCGGCCTGCTGCTCGCCGCGCTCCTGCTGGCCGTGGACCAGCGCGTCGCCGCGCTCGCGATGGCGCTGTTCGCCCTGCTCATGGGCTACTGGACCTCGCCCCTGCGCTCCGGGCAGCACACGCCGCTGGCCTCCGCCCTCGCCGCCCGCGGTCCGGGCGACTCGGTGATCCTGTGGGCGCCGGGCGATCCCCTCAGCGCCCGGCTGCAGACGGCGGTGCGCAGCACCCGCACCGATGTGACCTGGGTGAACGTCTACCGCGATGCGGAGGCAGCCCAGCTGCTCGCCGAGCACGGCGGCCGGGAGGCGCTGCCGCTGGTGCTGCTGGGAGACGGCACCGAGGTGCGCCGGGCGAGCGTCGGCGCCTTCCTCGATGCGAGCGCCGCCGCCCAGGAGGCCGCGGGCCGCTCCGACTCCGACGGTCCCGACCCGGCGTGACCCCGCCCGGCCGGGCCGACGGCGCGGAGCCGCAGGCCCGGGCGCTCAGGCGGTGCCGAAGCCGCCGATGACCACGTTCCAGGGGCGGATGCTCCGCTCGAGCACGACGCCCTCGCGGCGGAACGGGTCCGGGTCCAGCACGGAGAGCACCTCGGCCGCGGTGCCCTCGCCCTGCAGGATCAGCAGCGCCCCGCCGTCCTCGTCGGAGTATGGGCCGGAGGCCAGCAGCGTGCCCTCCGCGTGCAGGGCGCCCAGGAACTCGCGGTGCTCCGGCCGATGCCGGTCCTTCAGCGCGGTGTCATCGGCATAGAGGTAGGTGACGGCATAGATCGACATGGACGGGCTCCTTCGCACGGGGGTGATGCGGCCGATTCTGTCAGGCGCCGCCGCCGCGCAGGATCCTGTCCGGGGTGGGCGCCGGGATCTCCGCGTCGAAAGGGATCATCGGCCGGTCGATCCGGGCGTGGCCCAGGCGCACCAGGTCCTGGTCGACGCCGCCGGGGGTGAGGGCCAGCAGCCAGTCGGCGGCGGACTCGTACTGGTCCGGCTCGAGGTAGCCCATCTTCACGGTGACGATGTCGAAGCCGGTCATGCTCATGCCCAGGCGCGCGAACATCTCGTGGCTGGCCCACTGCGAGCGGCGCGCCGTGACCACGACGGTCAGGCCGGTGGGGGTGTCGCCGTCCAGCACCCGCAGCGCGGCGGCGCGGCCGGTGCCGGGGGCGTCGTCCAGGGCCGTCACCTCGGCGCGCAGCGCCACCGGGCCCGGGTCCCGCGCGTCGATGCGACCGCCGACGGTGAAGTCGCCGCGCCCGCCCACGCCCAGCTCCGTCGCGAGGCCGGCGGAGCCCGGATCGACCAGGGAGACCATCAGGGCGCTGACCTCGCCCGCGCGGATCTCCTCCCGGGCGAGCAGCCGGGACAGGCAGTAGGTGGTGTCATCGGCCCCGCCCGCGCCGGGGTTGTCCCCGGAGTCGGAGATCCAGAACGGGCGCGCCGTGGAGGCGACGGCCCGGTCGAGGCATTCCTCGAAGGTCCCGGTGGGGGCGACGAACTCGAAGTCGTGCCGCGCCTGCCACACGGCGGTGGCCAGCTCGAGCGCGGCGGCGTCGACGGCATCGGCGTCGTCGCCGAAGGCGAGCACGGCGGCCTTGCAGCGGGGCTGGTCCGCCCACGCGAAGCCGATCCAGATCGACACGTCCGTGACGCCCTCGCGCGCGGTGAGCCCGGGGATCCGGGCGTACAGGGACTTCGCCGGCTCGATGCGGGTGGAGGTCTTCTCCCCGGGCAGGAGGATCGGCACGTGCACGAGGGCCTTGTGGGGGCGGGCGCCGCCGCGCGAGGCGGCCTCGACCAGGTCGCGCAGTCCGCGCTCGCGGGTCTCCCAGGCGTCGATGTGCGGGGCGTGGCGGTAGCAGGTGAGCAGGTCGCAGTGCTCGAAGAGGACCTCGGAGACGTTGCCGTGCAGGTCCATGGCGGTGCCCACCAGCACGTCCGGGCCGATCACGCCGCGGATCGCGGCGATCAGGTCGCCCTCGGCGTCGTCCAGCCCCTCGACGCTCATGGCGCCGTGGATGTCGAAGAAGAAGCCGTCCAGCGGGGCCTCGGCGAGCGCCGCGCGCAGCCCGGAGAGGATCTCCTCCTTCCACACGGCGTAGTCCGCCCCGACCAGCTGTCCGCCGGGCAGCGCGCGGGCGTGCAGCACGCCGACGTACTCGGCGGCCTCGCGCAGCACCTGACCGGTCTCGGTGCCCCCGTCGGCGACGGGGGCGAAGAAGGGGTAGCGCTCCAGGATCTCGGCGGTGCCGCGCCGCACCTCGAAGTCCGCGGCGGAGGAGCGGTAGGGCGTGAACGTGGAGGACTCGATGGCGATCCCGGCGATGGCGATGCGGGGTCGGGGCGTGGTCATGAAGGGGCTCTCCTGCGGATCCCGGCTGAGGGCGGCTCCCTCGCCTCGTGCGTCGTTGCTCAGGGAGGCTATCGGAACATCCGACCTTTGTGGGGAAGCGAGGCCGAGACCGGTCGTCCACAGCCCGAACCGTGACCAGGCAGGCCGACCTATGCTCGGACCATGAGCGAGCTGAGCCCGCCGCCCGATCCCGGATCCGGGAACCTGTACCCGGCGCTGCACGCCCGCGCCCGCACGGGACCGCCGCCGTTCCCGCGGCACCCGACGCCGGACTTCTTCCCCACCACCGCGAGCAACGACGGGCGTCTGGCCTGGGCCTTCGGTCTGCTCTCCCTGCTCGCCGTGCCGCTGCTGTCCCTGGTGGTCCCCTCGATCCTGATGCTGGTGGTCGGACTGGCGCAGCTGGGCCGCAACGCCGTGGCCCGCCGCTCGGGGCTGCGGGCGGCGCTGCTCGGCGGCGCGAACCTGCTGATCGTGGTGCTGTACCTGGTGATGCTGGGGATCCTCACCCGGGTCCTCGGGGGGATCGATGCGCAGGAGCAGCCCGGGGTCTTCTACGGCCTGGCGCTGCCGGGACTGGTGTACATCTGCGTCCTCGCCCCGCTGGTGAACATCGTGCTCGGGATCGTGGCGCTGGCCCGGCCGGTGTCCCGGCAGCGGGCCGCGCGGATCCTCGCCCAGGGCTGAGCGCCGCACCGCCGAGGAGGAACGCCCACCCTCGAGGGCTGCGCGCCGCCTACCCCTCCAGCAGCGCCGCGATCTCGGGGTGCCCGGCGACGTAGCCGTCCAGCAGGGCCCGCCCCAGCTCGGGAGAGTCGACCAGCGGGTGGGTCGAGAAGCCCTCCCACGCCTTCTCGCGGGCGAGCGACCGCAGCCGCGCGGCCTCCTCGCCGCCTCGGGCCGATGCCTCCTGCCCGTGCCGCGCCGCCTCGAGGATCGCGCGCTCGGCGGCGCGCAGCCGCGCCATCATCCCCAGCTGGCCGAGGCTCACGGGCCCCACCTGCTGGGGGTGGACGCCCTCGCCGTCGACGACGCAGGGGACCTCGAGGACGAGGTCCGGCGGGAGCTCGGGCACGATGCGCCCGCCCCCGGGCCGGCCGTTGCCGACGTCGAGGATCATCCGGGCGGGCGTGCCCGTGGCCAGCGCGGTCATCAGGCGCAGGGCGACCTCCTGGTACCCGCCGCCGGCCACGTCCTCCTCGCGGCGCTCCTCGTCCCGGGTCTCGGCCATGTACGTCGCCTCGCGCTCGTGGAGCGTGGCGCGCCAGGCGGACAGCGGCGAGGCGCAGCAGGAGTCCCCGGCGGCCTCGTAGAAGCGCCCCTGCTGCGCGGCGAGGAACTCGCCGCGGGTCTCCTCCGCGGCGGCGATGCGGGAGCGGGCCTCCTCGGTGAACAGGTAGTAGAAGAGGTACTCGTTGGGCAGGGCGCCCATGGTCCGCACCCAGTCCGGGCCGATCAGCCGCGCCTCCTCGATCGCGTCCAGCGCCGCGTCGTCGGCGAGGATGCCCGGCAGGCGGTCCTCGCCGTCGACGGTGATCGCCCGCAGCCAGCCCAGGTGGTTCAGCCCCACGTAGTCCACGCCGATCCGCGGGGTCCCGTCGGGGCCCATCGCGTCGACATCGGCCCCCAGCAGGCGGCCCACCCGTCGCACCAGGCCGATGGGGGTGTCGCAGATGCCCACCACCCGATCCCCGAGCACCGTGCGCATCGCCTCGGTGACGATGCCGGCCGGGTTGGTGAAGTTGATCGTCCAGGCCGCGGGGGCGAGCTCGGCGATGGTGCGGGCGACGTCGAGGGCGACGGGGATGGTGCGCAGCGCGTAGGCGAGGCCGCCGGGGCCGATGGTCTCCTGGCCCAGCAGCCCCAGGTCCAGGGCGACGCGCTCGTCGACCGTGCGCCCCTGGGCGCCGCCCACCCGCACCGCGCTGAAGACGAAGTCGGCCCCGGCCACCGCCTCGCGGAGATCCGTGGTGGGCACCAGGCGCGGCAGCGGGTGCGGGGCGCGGCCCGACGCCGCGAGCTCCTCCCCCAGCTGCGCGGCGACCGCGCCGATGGTGGCCAGGCGCTCCGGGTCCACGTCGTGGAGGGCGACCTCGTCGACGACCAGGCCGGTGGCCCGCGCGGCGACGGCCTCGTACACCAGCGGCACGCGGAACCCGCCGCCGCCGAGGATGGTGAGCTTCATGGGAGCAGGACCTCCAGTTCCTCCCCCTCGGGGAGGTCGATGGCGCCGGGCGGCAGGGGACGGTCGGTGACGATCCCGGCGAAGCGGGTGGCGGGGGCGATCTCGAGGAACCCCGTGCCGGGGAACTTCTCGTGGTCGACCAGGAGATAGGAGCGGCCGGCGATGTCCAGCAGGCCGCGCTTGACGGGCACCTCGCTGGGGGTGGAGTCCAGCACGCAGCCGTCGGGGCGCACGCCCGCCGCCCCGAGGAAGGCGACGTCCACCCGCACCTGCCGCAGCGCGGACTCGGTGAGCGTGCCGACCATGGACTGGTAGCTGGGGCGCAGCAGCCCGCCGAGGACCACGAGGTCGATGCCGGGGGCGTCGGCGAGGGCCTGGACCACGGCGAGGGAGGCGGTGACCACGGTCAGCTCGCGATCTCGCAGCTGCGGGCACAGCGCGGCGACGCTGGTGCCGATGTCCAGGGCGACCACGGAGCCGTCCTCGACCAGGGTCGCGGCGCGCGCGGCGATGCCCGCCTTGGCGGAGGACGCGGCGGTGGCGACGTCCGCGAAGGGGCGCGGATCCGCCTCGGGCCGCACGCTGCCGCGGATCGCGGTCGCCCCGCCGCGGACGCGGCGCAGGGTGCCGGACTCCGCCAGCTGGTCGAGGTCCCGGCGGATCGTGGCCTCGGAGACGGCGAAGTCGACGCTGAGGCGCGAGACGCTGGCCGAGCCGCGACGCCGCACCTCGGCGACGATCCCGCGGAGCCGGTCCTCGCTGAGCATGCGCTCACGCTAGCACCTTCCACGCATCTTCCGTCATCTGTGCACAACTCCTGTCATCCCTGCGCAGGATGTGGCATCGTGGGGGTCTGCGCCCTTCCCGGCGCGGCACCGCCCCGTTCTCTGGAGGAGACCATGCGACGACGCGCTTTCCTCGGCCAGGCCTCTGCCGTGGGAGGCCTCGGCCTCCTCGCCGCCTGCGCCCCCGGTTCCGATGCCCCCGAGCCCGGATCCGCCACCGGCCCCGCGGCCGACGAGGTCGACAAGGACGTCGCCGCGCTCGGCGACGTCACCCTCACCGTGTGGGACCAGGAGGTGCGCGGCGCCCAGAACGACGCCATCACCGCCCTCATCGAGTCCTTCCAGCAGAAGTTCCCCAACGTCACGGTGGACCGCCACTCCCAGTCCTTCGACGACCTGCGCCAGCAGACGGCCCTCGCGCTGTCCGGGAACGACGTCCCCGACGTGCTGCAGGTCAACAACGCCCGCGCTGACATGGGCGAGTTCGTCAAGGCCGGCCAGCTCACGGACCTGTCCGGCTACTCCGAGGCCTACGGCTGGGAGGACCGCTTCCCCGCCTCGGTCCTGGCCAAGTCCCGCTACTCGGCCGATGCCGTCGCCTTCGGCGAGGGCTCCCTGTGGGGCCTGCCGCAGACCGGCGAGGTGGTCGGCATCTACTACAGCGCCGCCAAGCTCGAGGCGCTCTCCGCCCAGGTCCCCACCACCTGGGACGAGCTGATCGCCCTGGTCTCCGCGGCGCAGGCCGCCGGGGAGCAGCCGCTGGTGCTCGGCAACATCGAGGGCTGGCCGGCCCTGCACGTCTTCGGGCCGCTGCAGGCCCACTACGTCCCGGCGGAGGAGATCGTCTCCCTGGGCATGGGCAACGCCGGCGCGGACTGGACCAGCGAGGGCAACATCCAGGCGCTCACGCAGATGGCCGAATGGGGCGCCTCCGGCGCCTTCGGGGACTCCCCCAACGGCCAAGACTACGACGCCGCCTGGGCCGCGTTCACCGAGGGCACCGGCGTGCTGCTGATCGGCGGCTCCTGGCTGGGACCGGACATGGAGAAGGTCCTCGGCGAGGACCTGCACTTCATGGCGCCGCCCGCAGGCATGGACGGGAAGGTCGCCACCACCGGCGGCACCGGGCTGCCCTTCACCATCCCCGCGAAGGCGAAGAACGCCGTCGCGGCCGCGGCGTACATCGACTTCATCACCAGCTCCGAGGCGATGGCGCTGATCGCCGAGAACGGCGGCATGCCCGTGCTGGAGACGGCGGCGCTCGCACCGGACTCCGGCGTGAACAAGGAGATCTACGAGGCCTTCGACGCCGTCTCGACCTCCGGCACGCTGCTGCCCTACCTGGACTACGCGACCCCCACCTTCGCCGACACGGCCGCGGACACCCTGCAGGGCGTCATCGGCGGGCAGACGGACCCGGCCGCCGCGGCCGACGCCCTCCAAGCCGACTACGGCGAGTTCACCGCCGCGAGCTGATCCGTGCCCACCTCCTCCTCCCCCGCCGCCGCACCGGCGGACCGCGCCCCCGCCCGCGCCGCCACCGGCGCGGGCGGCCCGGCGCAGCCTGCTTCCGGCGCGCCCCGGCGACGGCGCCGGAGGCCCTCGCCGGTCGCCCGCACGGCGGCGACCCCCTACCTGTTCCTGCTGCCCGCCTTCGCGGTCTACGCGGCGTTCTCCCTGTACCCGCTGCTGCGCGCGGCCCAGTTCTCGCTCTACGACTGGTCGGGCTTCGGCCCCTCCACCTTCGTGGGCCTGTCCAACTACCTCGACCTCGCCGGGGACGCCGCGTTCCGCGCCGCCATCGGCCATGCCCTCGTGCTCATCGTGTTCTACGCCGTGCTGCCGCTGATCGTGGGCCTGGTGCTGGCGGCCATCCTGCGGCGCGGGCAGGTGCGCGCCATGGGCATCTTCCGCACGGTCATCTTCCTGCCCCAGGTGATCGCGCTGGTCGTGATCGCCGTGGCCTGGCGGCAGATCTACGCCCCCTCCGGCCCGCTGAACCAGGCGCTGCGCGCCCTGGGCCTGGACTCCCTCGCCCGCGGCTGGCTGGGCGACCCCGGCGCCGCCCTGCCCGCCGTCGGCTTCATCGGCACCTGGCTCGAGATGGGTCTGGTGATGCTGCTCCTGCTGGCCGGGATGAGCCGCATCCCCAACGACCTGTACGAGGCGGTGCGCCTGGACGGCGCCGGTCCCGTGCGCGAGTTCCTCGCCATCACCCTGCCCTCGGTGCGCGGGGAGATCGTCGTCGCCCTCGTGCTCACGATCATCGCGGCGCTGAAGACCTTCGACCTGGTCTACCTCACCACCTCCGGCGGGCCCGGCCGCGCGACCACCGTGCCCAGCTACGAGGTGTACCGGCGGGCGTTCGAGCTCAAGGACGTCGGCTCGGCGAGCGCCGTCGCCATCGTCCTGACCCTCCTCGTCTTCGTGATCAACCTGCTGGTCACCCGCATCGGGGAGCGACCGGCATGAGGGTCTCGCGCGCCGAGCAGATGATGAACTACGCCGTCCTGGCCCTGTTCGCGCTGTTCGCCCTGGCCCCGATCCTCACCATCGTCCGCACCGCCTTCGCCCCGCGGATCGGCGAGTCCCCCGGGCTGCACCCGGAGAACCTCCTGGAGGCGTGGCGCATCGGCGGCTTCGCCGAATCGCTGGGCCATTCGCTGGTCGTCGCGGTCATCGTGGTCACCTGCGCCGTGGTGCTGTCGGTGGGCGCCGGGTACGCCTTCGGGACCATGCGCTTCCGCGGCGCCGGGCTGCTGTTCCCGCTGTTCCTGCTGGGGCTGATGATCCCGTCGGAGGCCGTGGTCATCCCCCTGTTCTTCGATCTGCGCACCCTGGGTCTGACCGACACCTACGCGGCGATCGCCCTGCCGCAGATCGCCCAGTCCATCGCCTTCGGCACCTTCTGGCTGCGGGCGCAGTTCCGCTCCCTGCCGCCCAGCCTGCTGGAGGCCGCGGCCCTGGACGGCGCCGGCCCGCTGCGCGCCCTGACCCGCGTGCTGGTGCCGGCGTCCCTGCCCGCCGTCATCACCCTGGTGGTGCTGGTGTTCATGTGGACGTGGAACGAGTTCCTCATCGCCCTGGTGATGGCGCCCGCCGGCCGCCTGCGCACCGCCCCGCTGGGGCTGGCGACCTTCCAGGGCCAGTACACGGCGGAGAACTCCCTGCTGGCCGCCGGGGCCATCATCGTCGCGCTGCCGATGGTGATCCTGTTCCTCCTGCTGCAGCGACACTTCATCCGCGGAATGCTCGAGGGGGCCTCGAAGGAATGAGCACGCACCCGACCATCGACCCCGACCAGTGGGATCCGCTGGCGGCCACCCGATCGCCCGAGGACCCGCCCCTGGACGTGCTGCTGTCCGGGACGGTCTTCTTCGACATCGTCTTCACCGGCCTGGAGCGTATGCCGCTGCCGGGCCAGGAGCTGTGGTCCAAGGGCCTGGGCTCCAGCCCCGGCGGCATCGCCAACCTCGCCACCGCCACCTCCCGCCTGGGCCTGCGGACGGGGCTGGTCGCCGGCTTCGGGGACGACGCCTACGCGGACTGGATGTGGCAGACGATGAGCGAGGACGAGGGCATCGACCTGAGCGCCTCGCGGCGCTTCCCGTCCTTCCACTCCCCGGTGACCGTGTCGATCGCCGCCCACGACGACCGCGCCATGGTCACCCACGGCCACGACCTGCCCGAACCGCTGTCCTCGCTGATCGACCGGGCGCCCGCCTCCCGCGCCGCCGTCGTCGACCTCGCCGGGGAGACGGCCTGGTGGTCCCGGCTGGCCGCCCGCGGCACGCTGATCTTCGCCGACATCGGCTTCGACGAGACCGAGCGCTGGGACGTGGCGGACCTGGCCCCGCTGGCCCACTGCCACGCCTTCACCCCCAACGCGATCGAGGCCATGGGGTACACCCGCACCGACAGCCCGGACCGCGCGGTGCGCGCCCTCGCCGACCGGGTCCCGCTCGCCGTGGTCACCGACGGCGCCGCCGGCTCCTACGCGATCGACTCCAGCACCGGCGAGGAGGCGTACTGCCCCGCCGTGCCCGTCACCGCCCTGGACACCACCGGCGCCGGCGACGTGTTCGCCGCCTCCATCGTGATGGGCACCCTCGCCGCATGGCCCCTGGTGGACCGGCTCAAGTTCGCCTCGCTGTGCTCGGCCCTGGCGGTGCAGCAGTTCGGCGGCTCCCTCGCCGCCCCCGGTTGGGGAGACATCTCCGACTGGTGGGCCGCCCTGAGCAGGGCGACCGCCGATGGCGACCTGCGCGCCGCCCACACCCGCGACGGCTACCGCTTCCTCGAGCGCGTCGTCCCCGATCACCCCGTCCAGGGCCGCCGCCGCGCTCAGGGCACCTTCGCGCTGCGCTCGGACGCCGGAGCGCACTGAGAAGAGGGGCAGGCGGAACCCCCGCACGGAACACCGCGTTCGAAGGAGAACACATGTCCCCCACCCTGTCCCGCCGATCCCTGCTGCGCGCCGGAGGCCTGCTGGGCGCCGCCGCCGGCGCCGCCACCCTCGACCTGACCCTCCTCACCCCCGCCGAACGGGCCCTCGCCGACGAGGCCGTGAAGCTCGACGTGCTGTACATCGGCGCCCACCCGGATGACGAGGCGTGGACGCTCGCCGCCCTGGGCCAATGGCACGAGCTGCACGGGCAGCAGGCCGGCGTCATCACCATCACCCGCGGCGAGGGCGGCGGCAACGCCGTGGGCCTCGAGGAGGGCCCGCCGCTGGGCCTGATCCGCGAGGAGGAGGAGCGCCGCGCCGTCGGCATCGCCGGCATCGAGCACGTGTTCAACCTCGACGCCGTGGACTTCTTCTACACCCTGTCCGCGCCGCTGTCGCGGGAGGTGTGGGGCGGCCGCGACGTGCTGGGACGCATCGTCCGGGTCATCCGGGCGACCCGCCCCGACGTCATCATCACGATGAACCCCTCCGCGGTGGAGGGGAACCACGGCAACCACCAGCAGGCGGCCATGTACGCCGTCGAGGCCTACCTCCTCGCCGGGGACCCGGAGGCGTTCCCCGAGCACCTCGAGGAGGGCTTCTCCGCCTGGGCTCCGCGCCGTCTGCTGCGCTCGGGCTCCAACGGCACGGGAGGACTGGGACCGGACGCCGTCGAGGCCGGGTACCAGCCCGCCGTGGCCAGCGACCTGGTCTACGGCGCCTGGAACGGGACGCCGAGCGCCGAGCACGGGAAGCGCTGGAGCGCCCTGCGCGACGAGGCGGTCTGGTCGTACCGGACGCAGGGCTGGTCGGTCATCCCGCCCTCGCCCACCGATCCGGAGAAGATCCCCTCCACCTGGTTCACCCTGATCGCCTCGCGCACCCCGCTCGTCGAGCCGACCAGCGGCGACGAGGCCGCCCTGCGCGGCGCGAGCCTGCCCGTGGACGGCGGTCTCGCGCTGGGGACCCTGCTGGAGGCATCGGCCTCGACGTTCACCGTGCTGCCGGGCACGCCGCTGGAGGTCACCGTCTCCCTGAGCTCGCCGGGGCGGGCGACGCCGCAGGCGAGCGTCGACGTCGAGGTGCCCGCCGGCTGGTCGACGAACGGCCCCGTCGACCTGCCGACCATCCCCGCCGGTCAGACCCGGCAGGTGACCGTGCAGGTCACGCCGGGAGCGGATGCGCAGCCCGGCACGGACGTGCTGCTGCGCGCCCGCGTCAGCACGAAGAACCGCGGCAGCGGCTGGAACGCCGTGCCGGTGCGGGTGGGAGGCCCCCTCGAGGCCGGTCTCGAGAACCGGCCCGAGGTGCTGGACTTCCTGGCCTGGACCGAGGAGCTCGGCATGCAGCACCTCGACGCGCTGGTCCCCACCCGGCGCTCCCTGCCGGTCGGCGGCTCGGACCGCTTCGCGGTGATCGTCCGCAACCATGCCGACGCCACGCGCAACGGCACCGTCGAGATCGAGCTGCCCGAGGGCTTCGCGGCGGAGCCTCCCGTGCTCGACGTCGCCGACGTCCCCGCCGGCGGGACGGCCCGCCTCGAGGTCGAGATCATCAGCACCGACCCGAGCCTGCCGACCGCCAACCGTGCCCCGGACGGCGGGGTCTACCCGGTCTCCGTCCATGCGAGCGCCGACGGGATCACCTCCACCGCCGCCCAGGGCCTGCATCTGGTGCCGCGCCTGGTCGCCTCCCGGACGCCCGGGGCCACGGCCGACGGCGTGCGCGGGGGCGGCGAGTATCCGGGCGAGGCGCTGGACATCGGCACCCTCTGGGAGGGCCAGCCCGTCGAGCCGGCCGATGCCTCCGGGACCGTGCAGGTGGCCTACGACGACGAGGCGCTGTACGTCCACGTCGCCGTCACGGACGACGTGGCCGGGGCCGTGCTCGGGGCCGATGACGACAAGCAGCGCTTCCGCACCGACTCGGTCGAGATCATGATCGATCCGCGCGGGGACTCCCAGCACACGGCCAGCACGTTCATCCTCGGGCTGCTGCCCGCCGTGCTCGAGGCCGATGGCACCACCCGGGTGGGCGGCGGCCGCGACCACGACAACCACCAGGGACCCCTCTCCGAGACGGCCCCGGGGGTGAGGATCGCCTCGCAGGTCACGGACCCGTACACGGGCTACGAGGTGGAGGCGCGGATCCCCTTTGCGGATCTTCCCGATGCGATCCGCCCGGACCGCATGGGCCTGAACGTCGTGGTCTACGACTCCGACACGCAGGACCGCACCGGGCAGTCCCGGATCGGCTGGTCGACGTTCCCGGGCGTGCAGGCGGATCCGTACCGCTGGGGCGTCCTCGAGCTGCCGGGGCTCGCGCAGGAGGAGTCCGATCCGCGCGAGCCGACCATCCCCTCGACCGCCGCGCAGTCCGTCGCCTCCGGCCCGTCGATCGTGCAGGCCTCCGCGGACGGCGTGGGTCTCGGGGGCAGGCCGAGCCTCGGCGAGGACGCGCTCGTGCTGTCCTCGGTGCGCGCCGCAGGCGGGCAGGTCACGGCCCGGGCGCAGCTCTCCTCGGGCGGGACCGTACGGGCCTTCCTGGTCCGTGACGGCGAGACCGTCAGCGCGGCGGAGCCCGTGGAGGCCGCGGCCGGCGCGGTCGACCTGGTCCTCGATCTCCCGGACGGGGACACCGAGGGCCTCGTACTGGCCGTCTCCCTCGAGTCCGAGGGCCGCGCCGCCGCGGCGAGCGCGATGCTCTGAGCCGCCCCGCCGACGGCCCACGGCCCACGGCCCACGGTTACTGGCCCACGGGTACCGGCCGCTGTCATCGGCCGCCGGTACCCGACAGCCGATGCCGGCACCCGACACCGGGTGCCGGCATCCGGTCGTCGGGGCATGCGCACGTCATGGGTGCCGGTGCGCCGTGCGCCGCGCCCGCGAGGAGGCGGCGGCGCGGATCTGCGCGAGGGACGGTGCCGGAGCTCCCCCGTGCTGGAGCAGGTTCCTCAGGCTCAGGAGCAGCACGAGGAAGTCCCCGAGGTCGTCGGCCGTCGGGCGGAGCAGGCACCAGCCGCTCTCCGCGAGGGCGACCGCGCGGTTCGCGGGCCACAGACGCCTGGCCTGCGCAGGCCCCAGGAGATGGTCCGTATCGATGCCCACGCGCCATGTCGGCCATCCGAGCGCGACCCGGTGCGGCGCCCCTCCGTCGCTCCCGCCGACCACGACGGGCCCGAGCTCCGGGTCGACGAATCCCGCGGCCCGCACCATCAGACGGATCAGCGTCTCCGCACATGAGCGCGACGGGCGTCGAGCACGCCGGGCCGCGCTGCACACCGCCTCCGCCACTGCCGCAGACGCCCGAATGAGGGCATGCGTGACGACTCCGTCGAGGCTGAGCCCCGGAACGACGGCACCGGGGCGACCGGGGCGGACCATGCTCTCCAGCATGATCGTCGGGTCCCACGGCAGAAGATCCGGCGCGAGCTGGCAGACCACGTCGTACGGATGGCAGACCTCGATCCCGGCGACGAGGACCCGTGCCACCGGCGGACTCGCGTGCAGCGTGCAGCCCGCGACCTGCCGGGACCGATCCCCTGGCTGCACAGCGTGCACGCGCGGCACCTCACCGGGTACGGCGGTCCGGTCGGCATCGGCGCCAGAGGGACCGCACCGGTCCGGGAGGGCGAGCCCGAGGAGAACGGCAGCGCTCTCGTGGCTGATCACAGCGCCGGCTCTCACTTCGTTCTGCAGGACACGGCACGCCGTCTCGAGGGTGGCCGGCCGAGCCGACGGCGTGAAGTATCCGCAGAACACGCGGATGTACCGCTCCGAGGCGAGCTGTCGAGGGTGGACGCCTCTGCGCAGCCACTCGCGCCGATGCAGCAGCTGCCCCGAGCCGGCATCGTCCTCCTGGTCATCGCGCACGCTCCGACGCTAGGCGCCGGTCCCCGCCCCGGTCAGTCATGGTGCTCCGATGTGGAGCGCAGTCCCTTGGGGAGGACCAGCACGCGTCCCGCAGGCACGGCGGCGATAGGCGCGCGACGGCCCTTCGCCTTGGGCGTCGCGACCGGCGGACGAGACGCCTCCCGGGGCGTTCCAGCGATTGTCCCGTTTTGATCCACTTTCATCGCCGAAGTGGTTCTGGGGCCTGCAATTTCTCGAGTCCCCGGAACAGATGACCCGGGGTCCTCACCGGACTCTGCCCCGATCCCTTCTCCCCTCGCCCACCGTCGCTCCCGTGCTCTTGCCCGGCGCTCGCGCGGTTCTTGCCCGGCTCTCGCGAGCAGCGAAACCCCCGGACCCGCCCCTCGGAACTGGGTGACGGCGCTCACGTCTCGCGGTAGCGTCGTGGGCATGAAGAAGATCATCGACGCCGTGGACGATGTCGTCGTCGACGCGCTGCGCGGAATGTCCCTGGCACACCCCGATACCCTGCGCGTCGACCTGGACCATAGGCTGGTCCTGCGCGCGCAGCCGAAGGACGACGGCAAGGTCGCGATCATCTCCGGCGGCGGCAGCGGCCACGAGCCCCTCCATGGCGGCTTCGTGGGCCACGGCATGCTGGACGCCGCCTGCGCCGGCGAGGTGTTCACCTCCCCCGTCCCCGATCAGATGACCGCCGCGATCGCCGCCGTCGACCGCGGGGCCGGGGTGCTCCAGATCGTCAAGAACTACACCGGCGACGTCATGAACTTCGAGATGGCCGCCGAGCTGGCCGACGCCGAGTCCGGCATCGCGGTGCGCTCCGTCATCACGAACGACGACGTCGCCGTCGAGGACTCGACCTTCACCGCCGGGCGGCGCGGCGTGGGCGGCACCGTGCTGGTGGAGAAGATCGCCGGCGCCGCAGCGGAGGAGGGCCTGGACCTCGAGGCCGTCACCGCGGTCGCCGAGCGCGTCAACGCCGGGGCCCGCTCGATGGGCGTGGCCCTGACCTCCGCGACCGTGCCCGCCAACGGCAAGCCCTCCTTCGAGCTCGGCGAGGACGAGGTGGAGATCGGCATCGGCATCCACGGCGAGCCGGGCCGCCGCCGCGAGAAGCTCGCCCCCGCGAAGGACCTCGCCCGCACCATGCTCGAGCCGATCCTCGCGGAGCTGCCCGGCGAGGGCCCCGTCCTGCTGTTCGTCAACGGGCTCGGCGGCACACCCCTGCTGGAGCTGTACATCCTCGCCGCCGATGCCCACGAGATCCTCGCCGAGGCCGGCATCGAGGTGTCCCGCCACCTGGTCGGCAACTTCATCACGAGCCTCGACATGGCCGGCGCCTCCCTCACGCTGCTGCGCCTGGACGAGGAGCTCACCCGCTGGTGGGACGCCCCCGTCTCCACCCCCGCCCTGAGGAAGGGGATCTGATCGCCATGGCCGACGCCCTCACCGCCCTGACCACATCGGACCTCGCCGCCTGGCTGCGCCGATCGAGCACGCTGCTGGCCGAGCACGCGTCCGCGCTGAACGAGCTGGATGCCGCGATCGGCGACGCGGACCACGGCAGCAACATGAAGCGCGGCTTCGCCGCCGTGGTCACCGCCCTGGACGCCGAGGAGTTCGCCGACATCCCCGCGCTCATGAAGAAGGTCGGCATGACGCTGGTCTCGAGCGTCGGCGGTGCCTCCGGCCCGCTGTACGGGACGTTCTTCCTGCGCCTGGGCACCTCCCAGCCCGGCGCCACGCAGCTGGATGCCGCGGACCTGCTGGCCGCCCTGCGCGCCGGGGTCGGCGGGATCGAGCAGCGCGGCAAGGCGACCGTCGGCGAGAAGACCATGCTCGACGCGTGGGCGCCCGCCCTGGATGCCTTCGACCAGGCGTCCACCGGCGAGGACACATCGGACCTCGCCGCGGCCGTCCGCGCCGGAGCGGAGGGGGCGGAGCAGGGCCGCGAGGCCACGATCCCCCTGCAGGCCTCCAAGGGGCGCGCCTCCTACCTGGGCGAACGCTCCATCGGGCACGTCGACCCGGGTGCCGCCTCCACCGCGCTGCTGTGGCAGGCCCTGGCGGAGACCGTCGCCGGGCAGGAGGGATCGGCATGACCGGGATCGTCGTCGTCTCCCATTCGCGCGCGCTGGCCGAGGCGGCGGCGGACCTCGCTCTGCAGATGGTCCGCGACGGCGCCCCGCGCATCGAGATCGCCGCCGGCATCGAGGAGCCGGGCGGCGGCACCGCCCTCGGCACCGATGCCGCCGCGATCAGCGCCGCCATCGAGGCCGCCGCCGACGACCAGGGCGTCGTCGTGCTGATGGACCTCGGCTCCGCGATCCTCTCCGCGCAGACGGCGCTGGAGTTCCTCGACCCGGAGCTCGAGGGCCGCGTCCACCTCACCTTCGCACCGCTGGTCGAGGGCCTGGTCGGGGCGGTCGTCACCGCCGCCTCCGGGGCCGATGCCGATGATGTCGCAGGTCAGGCCGAGATCGCCGTGGAGGCCAAGCGCCTCCAGCTGGGTGTGTGACCCCGCCGATGCAGAAGTTCCCGAGCAGGTTCCCAGGAAACGAGCCGCGAGAGCGCGTACCGTAGGCGGTGCAGAGGGAGTACTTCACCTCGGCATGCCCGTCACTTCGGATCCGCCAACGGATACCCGGGCTGTCGGTCCCGCCTCTGGGACGAAGGAGACTCTGGCGCCACGCCACCGTCTCCGGAGGACCCTGTGCAGATCACACCCCTCATCTGGGCGATCACGATCGCCGTCACCATCGCCTTCTTCGTGTACGAGTTCTTCGCGCACGTGCGAAAGCCCCATGAACCGGGCCTCGGCGAAGCCGCCCGCTGGTCCGCGTTCTACATCGTCCTGGCCCTGCTGTTCGGCGTGGGCATCGGCATGACCTCGGGCTGGGGGTACGGCGGCGAGTACTTCGCCGGCTATCTCACCGAGAAGGCCCTGTCGATCGACAACCTCTTCGTGTTCCTGCTGCTCATGACGAGCTTCGCGGTGCCGCGCGTGCACCAGCAGAAGGTGCTCATGATCGGCATCGTCATCGCGCTGATCATGCGCGGCGGCTTCATCGCGGCCGGCGCCGCGGTGATCGATAACTTCTCGTGGGCCTTCTACGGCTTCGGGGCGCTGCTGCTGGTCCTGGCCTGGCGGCAGGCCTTCGGCGACCACGACGCCGACCCGGCCGACAGCCGGCTGATGCGCCTGGTCCGCCGCGTGCTCCCGGTGACCGACACCTACCACGGCGACCGCCTGACCGTCCGCCAGGACGGGCGCCGCATGGCCACCCCCATGCTGCTGGCGATCCTCGCCCTGGGCGTGGTCGACCTCGTCTTCGCGGTCGACTCCATCCCGGCCATCTACGGCCTCACCTCCGAGGCGTACATCGTGTTCACCGCGAACGTCTTCGCGCTGATGGGGCTGCGCCAGCTGTACTTCCTCATCGGCGGACTGCTGAAGCGCCTGGTGTACCTGGCCCAGGGTCTCGCCGTGATCCTCGCCTTCATCGGCGTGAAGCTGGTGCTGCATGCCCTGCACGTCAACGAGCTGGGGTTCATCAACGGCGGCGAGCCCGTGCTGTGGGCTCCGGAGATCCCGATCTGGCTCTCGCTGCTGTTCATCGGCGCGACCGTGGCCGTCGCGACCGTCGCGAGCCTCGCGAAGACCCGCGGCGCCGCCCCGGGCACGGACGCGGATACGGACACGGACACAGACGCGGACTCGACCGGGCGCTCGGTGCCCCCGTCGGAGCCCGGCACCACGGCGGACGACGCCGCACGCCGCTGACCCCCTGCCTCGCGCGGCGCGGGCATGTGGCACCCTGGCCGCATGCCTGCGCCGCGGATCGTCATCACCTACTGCACCCAGTGCCGCTGGCTGCTGCGCGCCCAGTGGTACCAGGGCGAGCTGCTGCAGACCTTCGAGGAGGAGGTCGGCGAGATCGCGCTGGTGCCCGCGACCGGCGGCGTCTTCCGCATCGACGTGGACGGCGCGCACGTGTGGAACCGCAAGCGCGACGGCGGCTTCCCCGACATCTCCGAGCTGAAGCGCCGGGTCCGCGACCTCATCGCCCCGGGCCGCTCCCTCGGCCACGCCGACCGCGCCGCCGCGGCCCCCGCTCCGGGCGAGCACGACCGGCCCTCCGGGAGCCCCGCACCGGGAGAGTAACGGGGGCGAGGCTCCCAGCCTGCGCTGCGGGCGAGTGACGGGGCCAGGCGACCGGCCAGCGCTCCCTGCGCGCGACGGACCGGGGACGGCCCCGGTCAGTCGCGCGACGGACCGGGACGGCCCGGACGCCCCCGATCAAGCGGCGGGACCGCCGAGGCGACGTCGGCGCACCGCAGCGGCGAGGTCCTCGAGGATCCGGGCGGTCTCGTCCCAGCCCATGCAGGCGTCGGTGACGCTGCGGCCGCGCACCAGCGCGGCGGGGCCGGCGGCGACGTCGAGCGTCTGCGCTCCGGGCAGCAGGTTGCTCTCGAGCATGACGCCGCTGATGGCGGAGCCGTCCTCGGCGACCTGGGCGGCGATCTCGCGGGCGACGACGGCCTGGCGCTCGTGGTCCTTGCCGCTGTTGGCGTGGCTCGCGTCGATGATCAGCCGGGGGCTGCGCCCGGCCGCCGCGAGGCGCTCGGATGCGGCGCGCACATGCTCGGGGCCGTAGTTCGGGCCGTCGGCGCCGCCGCGCAGGATCACCGAGGTGTCCGGGTTGCCGGTGGAGGTCACCAGGCTCGCCCGGCCGTCGGCGCCGATGCCGAGGAAGGACTGCGGGGCGGCGCTCGCGCCGAGGGCGTCGATGGCGACCTGCAGCCCGCCGTCGGTGCCGTTCTTGAAGCCGATCGGCATCGACAGCCCGGAGGCGAGCTGGCGGTGGATCTGGCTCTCGGTGGTGCGCGCCCCGATCGCTCCCCAGGAGACGAGGTCCGCCGTGTACTGCGGGCTGATCGGCTCGAGGAACTCGGTCGCACAGGGCAGCCCGAGCCCGACGACGTCCCGCAGGAACGCCCGGGCGCGGCGCAGGCCGGTGGCGATGTCGTGGCTGCCGTCGAGGTGCGGGTCGTTGATCAGGCCCTTCCAGCCGACGGTGGTGCGGGGCTTCTCGAAGTAGGCGCGCATGACCACGAGCAGGTCGTCGCGGTGGGAGATCGCCTCCCCCACCAGGTGACGGGCGTAGTCGAGACCGGCCTCGGGATCGTGGATCGAGCAGGGGCCGACGATCACCAGCAGGCGATCGTCGTCGCCGCGCAGCACGGCGCGGACCTCCTCGCGGGTGCGGCGCACGAGGGCGACGTCGGTGGGCTCGGCCGGCAGCTCGGCCCGCACCTGCGCGGGGGTCGGCAGCTCCGTGAAGGCGGCGACGTGCAGGTCCTCGGTGCCGACGGCGACGGCGGGCGCAGCGGGGACGGCGGGCGCGGCGGGGGCGGTGGTGTCGAGAGGGGTCATGGTCTGCTCCTGGGAGAGGGGCGGACCCTGCGCAGAGCCCGCCGGAAACGGCGAAGGGCAGAGCGTTCGCTCTGCCCTGTGGCTCTGGAAGTCGGCGTGCGTCTATGCCCGCTGCGGCCCCTCCAGAGCCGAGCAGTCATACGCATAGCGACGATCGATCACGCGGCGATCGTAGCGCACGCCCCGCCCCGCCGCACCCGACGTCCGTCGGCCGGGGCCCGCAGACCGCGAGCCGCGGCCCCGGTCGACGGCGCCGGCGGCACGCGGGCGGGATCCCCTCAGGCGCGGATCGGCAGCCAGTCCAGGACGTCCTGGATGCTGGTGTCCCAGAAGTCCCAGGTGTGGTTGCCCGGGCGCAGGCGGGACTGCATCGCCACGCCCTTCTCCTCCGCCGCGGCGATGAAGCCCCGGTTCAGCATGACCAGCGGATCCTCGGTGCCGCAGTCGAGGAAGAGGGTCGGCAGCGACTCCGGATCGGCCGCGCGCAGCAGCCCCACCAGGTCGTCCTGGGTGCCATCGGGGCGCTTCCCGCCCCAGATCCGCTCGGCCAGATGCCCCTGATGCACGTCGAGGCCTTCGAGGGCGACGAGGTCCACCACCCCGGACAGGCTCGCCGCGGCGGCGAAGCGCTCGGGATGGTTCAGGGCCAGCTTGAACGCGCCGAAGCCGCCCATCGACAGCCCGGCCACGAAGGTGTCCTCGCGGGCCGTCGAGATCCGGAAGGTCCGCGCGAGCAGCTGGGGCAGCTCCTCGGAGAGGTAGGTCCAGTACGCCTCGCCGAGCGCCTCGTCACAGTAGAAGGACCGCCCGACCTGCGGCATCACCACGGCGATGCCCTTCTCGCTGGCGTAGCGCTCGATCGAGGTGCGCCGCTCCCAGATGGTGCAGTCGTCGCTCAGCCCGTGCAGCAGGTACAGCACCGGCACGCCGTCGCCGTGGGCCGGGGCGGCGTCGTCCCCGCCCATGCCGATGCCGGCGGCCGCCTGCGGCATCAGCACGGTCAGGCTGGTGCCCATGCCGAGGGATTCGGCGAAGATGTCGGTGCGCATGCGGATCATGGAGCCTCCTGAGCCGGGGTGGTGGGGCGGCGGGCTGCCACCCCGGATTCATCCAACCTCATGGGACGGCCGATGGGGAGTCCGTGATCCCGGGAGTCCTGGCTCCGCGCCCCCGCCGCCACGTTCCCGTCCGCCGGGCGCGTGCGGCGGACGCGCCCCGGCGGGACGCCTACGATGGGCTCATGACTGCGAGGACGCCGGCGTGGGTGCGGGATGCGATCTGCTACCAGATCTATCCCCTGGGATTCTGCGGCGCCCCGCAGCACCGCGACGACCTCGTCGCGACGAGCTACGGGCTGACCGACGGCGAGCACGTCGTGCACCGCCTGGGGCGCATCGAGGGGTGGCTGGACCACATCGTCTCCCTGGGGGCGAACGTGCTGATCCTGAACCCCATCGCCGATTCCGTCAGCCACGGCTACGACACCCTGGACCACCAGCGGGTGGACCCGCGGCTGGGGAACCAGGCCGATGTCCAGCGCCTGCTGGCCGCCTGCCACGAGCGGGGCGTGCGGGTCGTGCTGGACGGCGTCTTCAACCACGTCAGCGAGCACCATGCGGTGGTCCGCGCGGCCCTGGCCGGCGGCCCCGACAGCCCGGAGGGGTCGCGGATCCGCTGGGCCGGCGCCCACCCCTACGGCTTCGAGGGCAATCCCGACCTGGTGGAGCTGGACCTCACCGACGAGGCGGTGCAGGAGGCCGTGGTCGAGACGATGAGCGCCTGGCTGCAGCGCGGCGCCGACGGCTGGCGGCTGGACGCCATGTATGCGGCGGGGCCGGAGGCCTGGGCGCCGATCATCGCGCGGCTGCGCGAGCGCCACCCGGAGGCGTGGATCCTCGGCGAGGTGATCCACGGCGACTACCCGGCCTTCGCCGCCGCCTCGGGCGCGGACTCGATCACCCAGTACGAGCTGTGGAAGGGCATCTGGTCCTCGCTGCACGACCACAACCTCTTCGAGCTGCGCCACGCGCTGAGCCGCCACCAGGACTTCCGCGCGGAGGACGGCGGCGCGCTGCCGCTGACCTTCCTCGGCAACCACGACACCACCCGCATCGCCTCCCAGCTGGCCGACGGCCGCGACCTCGCCGCCGCCATCGCCCTGCTGGCCCTACTCCCGGGCGTGCCCGCCCTCTACGCCGGGGACGAGTTCGGGGCCGTCGGCGTCAAGGAGGAGCGCGCCGGCGGGGACGACGCCGTGCGCCCCTCCTTCCCCGACGACCCGGCCGATGCCGCCTCCGCGCTCGCCCTGCTGAAGCCCGAGGCCGCGCCGCGGATCGTGGAGGCGCATCGGCGCCTGCTGGCCCTGCGCCGCCGCGAGCCGTGGCTGATCAAGGCCGATGTCACGGTGCGGGAAGAGACCCTCTCGCACACTTTCGCCGAGATCGTGCTGACCCCCGGATGCCAGCTGCCCATGCCGCCGCTGGTGCTCGCGATCAACCTCGGCGAGGACGAGGTCGCGACCGACCGGGAGGTCCTCGAGGTCGTCTCCGGCGCCGACATGGTCGACGGGACGCAGCGGGTCCGCCCCGGCACCGTCCCCGCCCACGGGATCGCCGTCCTGCGCTGAGCGCGCCCGCGTATCGGGCGCGCGCATCGGGCGCGTACATCGGGCAAGCGCATCGGGCACACGCATCGGGCACGCGCATCGGGCACGAGCATCGGCCGCGGATGCGCGGGATACCGCATGGCGCCCGCCGGGCCGGGGAGCGTAGGCTCGGAGGCATGAGCACCGCGATGACCCTGAAGCCCGCCCGGAACGTCGCCACCGCCCCCGTCGTCGCCCTCGGGCTCGTCGGCGGCTGGCTCACCGCGCGGGAGACAGGGATCCGCCCGCTGGGCGGCGTGGTGCTCGCCGCCGCCGGCGTCTATGCCGGCCGCACCTGGCTGGCCCGTCGCGGCCCGGCCACCACCGCCGTGCTGGGGGCGACGTACGTGCTGGGCTTCGGCCTCTCGCACCCGCTGGCGAAGAAGATCGGCTCCTGGCCCGCGGTGCTCACCGTGACGGCCGCGGCCGCGGGCGCCGCCGCCCTGCTCTCCGATGCCTCCGACCAGGACTGGCTCCCCGAGAACCCTCAGCCCTGAGATCGCGGGCCGCACGGGACGCACGCGCCGCCTCCGGGCGGGCTCCCGGCGGCATCGGGCCGGTTCTCCGCGGCATCGGGAGCCGGTCGCTCCGTGCTCCTCGTCCCGGCCGGCGCTCCCGCAAAGATTCTGCATCGACTGCAAAAGACTCGGCCAGGTTCCTCCCAGAGGTCCGACCTTCTGGATAGGCTTGATCTCGCGGCACCGACCGCTCCCTTCCACGACCGGCATGGCCAGCGAGCCCTGCCCGGCCTTCTTGCCCCGCACCTTCGCGCGACGCCGCGCTTCCTCGATAGAGGTCTCTCCTCATGATTGCGACCATGGCCCGCCTGTGGCAGACGGTCCGCCCCATTCGCCTCCGACTCCTCCTGGGCCTGCTCAGCGCCCTCATCGCCTCGATCGTCGCCCTGCTCATCCCGCAGGTGCTGGGCGCCGTCGTCGACCAGCTCGACGCGACGCCGACCGCCGCCGTCGTGTGGACGGGCGGCGCCGTCGCCATCGCCCTCGGCCTGGTCGAGGCATCCCTCATCTATCTGCGCCGCGTCTTCGCCGTCTCCCCGGCCACCCTCGTCGAGAAGGGCATCCGCGTCGACTTCTACCGCAAGGTGCAGCACATGCCCGTGGCGTTCCACGACGCCTGGGGCTCCGGACAGCTGCTCTCGCGCATGATGAGCGACATCTCCACGGTGCGCCGCTGGATCGCGTTCGGCCTGATCATGCTGGTCGCGAACTCCGTGACCATCGTGGTGGGCCTCGCCTTCCTCTTCAGCGAGAGCGTCGTGCTGGCGCTGGTCTTCATCGCCGCCGCCGCGCCGGTCTCGATCATCGCCTACCGCTTCAGCGTCCGCTTCCACACGCTCTCGCGCCTCTCGCAGGACCAGAACGGCGACCTCGCCACCACCATCGAGCAGTCCGTCCAGGGCATCCGCGTGCTCAAGGCCTTCGGTCGCGGCCCCACCGCGCTGGAGGGCTTCGCCGAGCAGGCCGACGCGCTGCGCCGCACGGAGGTCCGCAAGGCCACCGCGATGGCCCGGTTCGACATGTTCATGTTCATGCTGCCCGAGCTGGCCCTGGGCGTCGCCCTGTTCACCGGCATCCACCTCACCGCCCGCGGCAGCATCTCCCCCGGCGACCTGGCCGCCTACTTCGCCACGGCGGTGCTGGTCATCGGCCCCGTGCGCATGCTCGGCAACCTGCTGGGCCAGGCCGTGAACACGACCACGGCCCTGAACCGCCACTACGAGGTGATGGACGAGGTCAACACCATCACCTCCCCGGAGCAGCCGGTGGCGATCCCTGCCGGGGAGGCCCGCGGCATCGTCCGCCTCGAGGACGTCCACTACCGCTACCCCGATGCGCCGGACCACATGGACGACGTCATCGACGGCGCCACCCTGGAGATCCGCCCCGGGGAGACGATGGCGCTGGTGGGCGTGACCGGCAGCGGCAAGTCGACCCTGCTGCAGCTGGTGCCGCGCCTCTACGACGTCACCGGCGGCCGCGTCACCATCGACGACGTCGACGTGCGCGACATGGACCTCGAGGCGCTGCGGTCGCTGACCGCCGTCGCCTTCGAGGACGCGACCCTGTTCTCCGACTCGGTGCGCTCGAACGTGCTCATCGGTGCGGACCAGTCCCTGTCCGAGGCCGAGGCCGAGGCCCTGATGGAGCTCGCCCTGGAGACGGCCGATGCCTCCTTCGTCCATGACCTGCCCGAGGGCGTGGACACGCGCATCGGCGAGGAGGGCATGAGCCTCTCCGGCGGCCAGCGCCAGCGCCTCGCGCTCGCCCGCGCCATCGCCGCCCAGCCGGCGGTGCTGCTGCTGGACGATCCGCTGTCCGCCCTGGACACCAAGACGGAGGAGCGGGTCACCGAGCGCCTCCGCGAGGTGCTGCGGGGGACGACCACCCTGATCGTCGCCCATCGGACCTCGACCGTCGCCCTCGCCGACCGCGTCGCTCTCATGGACGGCGGCAGGATCACCGAGGTCGGCACCCACGCGGAGCTCATGCGCCGCTCCTCGCAGTACCGCTACGTCATCGCCCACCAGGCCGAGGAGGCCCGGCGCGACCAGGACATCGAGACCCTCACCGGGGAGCTCGACCTGCGCGCCGTCCAGACCGGGGAGGAGACCCGATGACCACGGCACCCGCCGGGAAGGCCGCCGAGCGCGAGGAGGACGCGGAGAGCCGCGTCCTGTCCGCCGAGGAGAACCGGGAGTCCCGCCGCCGGACCCTGCGCCTGCTCGGGGAGCTCCTCGCGCCCGTGAAGGGCCAGTTCGCGATGATGAGCGTGATGGTGGTGATCGCCCAGCTGGCCGTCGTCGCCGGCCCGCGGATCATCGCCTACGGCATCGACCATGCCCTGCCCGCCCTCGTCGACGGCGATGCGTCGCTGACGATCCGCGCGGGCCTGCTGTACGTCGGCGCCGCGATCGTCGGCGGCCTGCTGACCTTCGGCTACGTCCGTCAGGGCACGGTCGTGGGCCAGCGCATGCTCTTCGGCCTGCGCAAGCGGGTCTTCCGCTTCACCCAGAAGCAGGACCTCGAGTTCCACGAGCGCTACACCTCGGGCCGCATCGTCTCGCGCCAGACCTCCGACATGGAGGCCCTGCGCGAGCTGCTCGACTTCGGGGTCGACATCATCGTCGGCTCGTCGCTGTCGATGGTCTTCACCGTCGTCCTCATCGTCTCGATGGACTGGGTGACCGGCGCGGTCATGCTGCTCATGCTGGTTCCCGGCGTGCTGCTGACGATGTGGTTCCAGAAGCGCTCCCGCGAGGAGTACCGGGCGATCCGCACCCATTCGGCGCGGCTGATCGTCCACTTCGTCGAGGCCATGGCCGGGATCCGCGCGGTGAAGGCCTTCCGCAAGGAGGACCGCAACCAGGCGACCTTCGACCAGCTCTCGCAGGACTACCGCGACGCGTCGCTGCGCTCCATCCGGGTGTTCGGCATCTACCAGCCGGCCCTGCGCATCCTCGCCAACACGACCATCGCCGTGGTGCTGCTGGTCGGCGGGTTCCGGGTGCTCGACGGCTCCCTGTCGGTGGGCGTGCTCGTGGCGCTGGTCCTGTACTCGCGGCGCTTCTTCCAGCCGATCGACGAGCTGGCCGGCTTCTACAACGCCTTCCAGTCCGGCGTCTCCGCGCTGGAGAAGATCGCCCAGCTCCTGGCCGAGCAGCCGAGCGTGAAGGAGGCCGAGCGCCCGACGCCCCTGGCCGACTCCACCGGCCGGGTCGACTTCGAGGACGTCTCCTTCCGGTACACGGCCGATGGCCCGCTGGTCCTGAAGCCGCTGAGCCTGCACATCCCCGCCGGGCAGACGGTCGCCCTGGTCGGGCAGACCGGCGCCGGGAAGTCCACGGTCGCCAAGCTGATCTCGCGCTTCTACGACGCCACGGAGGGCCGGGTGACGCTGGACGGCGTGGACCTCCGGGACGTGTCGATGGAGGACCTGACGCGCAACATCGTCATGGTCACGCAGGAGGCGTACCTGTTCTCGGGCACGGTCGCCGACAACATCGAGCTCGGCCGGCCCGGCGCCTCCCGCGAGGAGGTCGAGGCCGCGGCCCGGGCCATCGGCGCGGACACCTTCATCGAGGCCCTGCCCTACGGATACGACACCGACGTGAACAAGCGCGGCGGCCGCGTCTCCGCCGGGCAGCGCCAGCTGATCTCCTTCGCCCGCGCCTTCCTCGCGGACCCGAAGGTGCTGATCCTCGACGAGGCGACCAGCTCGCTGGACATCCCCTCCGAGCGCATGGTGCAGGAGGGCCTGACCCGCCTGCTGGGCCGGCGCACGGCGCTGATCATCGCCCACCGCCTGTCCACCGTGATGATCGCCGACCGGGTGCTCGTGGTCCACGGCGGCGAGGTCGTCGAGGACGGCTCCCCCGCGGAGCTGGTCGCCGCCGGAGGCCGGTTCGCGGCGCTGTACCAGGCCTGGCAGGACTCGATGTAGGAACGACAGGAAGGGGGTACCCGTTTCGGGGGTGCCCGTTTCCGGGTCTGGGAAGTGCGCGCGCGGTCCCGTACCGTCGTTCGCGGGTGGTGCGGGCAGGTGGGCTGCGGCTCACGCTCTGCGCTGCTGCCGGACGCACCGTCCGGCAGCGGCGGAGTTCCGCGCCGCAGGCCCACCCCACCACGTCGCGCGCCCTGCAGGCGCCGCACGTCCCGCCGCCCGGTCCTCCCTGCGGCCGCTCCGGCGCGCCGGTAGACTGACGGCCCGCGGTTCCTCGCCGGGAACCGCTGCCGACATGCCGGCGCGGGCCTCCTGCGCCGGTGAGCTGGGAGGGACACGCCGTGGGCCACACCGTGGGCGCGATCGACGACCACCCCTTCATGGGCACGGTCCTGAGCGAGGTCGTCGCCCGGATCCCCGGCTGCGAGTTCGTGGGCCTGGCCCCGACCGTGGGCGACTTCCTGCGCGAGCACCCCCGGGTCGACCTCGCGATCCTCGACCTCCGCCTGCAGGACGGCTCCGCCCCGGACGAGAACATCTCGATCCTGCGCGAGGCCGGGATCGCCACGGTCGTCTACACCTCCGGCGAGAGCCGCTTCCTGCTGCGCGGCGCCGCCCAGGCCGGGGCGGGCGCCGTGGTGCGCAAGTCCGCCCCCGAGGAAGACCTCGTCGCCGCCGTGCAGGCCGTCCTCGCCGGCGGCAACGTCATGACCGCGGATCTCGCCGCCTCCATCGACTCCGACGAGCGCCTGCGCGACGCCCGGCTCAGCCCGCGCGAGCGCGAGGTGCTGGCCATGTACGCCGACGGCCACACCACGGTCTCCGTCGCCCAGCGCCTGGGGCTGTCCGTCCACACCGTCGACAAGTACGTCAAGGACATCCGCGCCAAGTACGTGCGGGTCGGGCGGGAGAGCGGCACCAAGGTCGACCTGTACAAACGGGCCGTCGAGGACGGGTTCATCGGGGAGCCGGGGGTCTGGTGACCTCCTCCGAGCCGGCGCACGCCTCCATGGAGGACAGCGTCACCCGGGTCCTCACCCTCGGCTACGCGCTCGGCGGACTCACCTTCGGCGCCCTCGGCACGCCCGCCCTGCTGCGCCAGTGGCACGTCTACCACCTGCTGTGGGACGTGTGCTCGATCCTCGTGGTGTTCGTGATGCCCCTGGTCCTGCTCGCCATGACCCGCCGCGCCCCGATCCGGGCCATCCGTCGGACCCTGCTGGGCACCGGGATCGCCGCCTTCGCCCTGCTGGCGACGCTGGTCCCGGCGATGCACTCCCCCGGCACGCTGGAGGAGGCGCCCTGGTTCACGCTCACGGCCGTGATCGGCGTGGCCGCCGTCTGCATCGCCGGGCGGACGGTGCTGGCCTGGATCTCCGCGGTCCTCGTCGGCGTCGGCATCGGCCTGGTGCGGCTGCTGGCCGGCCCGCCGGGGCTCGAGGCGCAGGCCACGCAGGACGGCCTGTACCCGATCGTCTTCGGCGGCGTGCTGGTGGGCATGATCCTCCTGTTCCGCGACCTCGCCCGCCGCACCGACGAGGCCACCGACCGGGCGCGCGCCGAGGCCCGCGAGAGCGCGCGGCGCACCGCGGTGCGCGAGGAGGACCAGTGGCTGCGCCAGTTCCTCCACGACGAGGTGCTCAGCGTCCTCGTCCTCGCCGGCCGGGAGGACCCGGCGCTGCGCGAGAGCGCCCGCCAGCATGCCCGCACGGCCCTGCGCACCCTGCAGGACTCGGCCTCCCCGCGCGCGGCGCGGCAGCGCCGCGAGGGCGGGTTCGCGGCGCGGGACTTCGTCGTCCTGCTGCAGGAGACCGTCTACGAGATCAGCCCCGCCGTCGCCTTCACCTCGCAGGTCACCCGCAGCCGCCCGGTGCCCGCCGAGGTGCGCCGCGCCCTGGTGACCGCGGTCGGCGAGGCCCTGCGCAACAGCCTCCGCCACGCCGGCGGCGCGGAGGAGCGCGCCGTGCAGCGGGCCGTCGAGGTCCGCCTGCGCGACGAGCGGATCGACATCTGCGTCCTCGACGACGGCGTCGGCTTCTCGATGGCCGGCGTGGGCTGGGACCGCATGGGGGTGCGCGAGAGCATCCTCGGGAGCATCGCCCGGCTCCCCGGCGGCGAGGCACGGGTGATCTCCGCCCCCGGCGAGGGCACACAGGTGGAGATCTCCTGGACACGACCGGGGGTGAGGTGATGCAGCCGTGGATCGTCCTGCGCAGCTCCCGGGCCGCCTGGGTGATCGCCGCCTGCCTGGTCCTCACCCACGCCGTGCTCGTGGCGCTGACCCCGGACATCAGATTGATCAGCGTCACCGTGATCGCCGGGCTGCTGGGGCTCGCCGTCGGCGCCGCGATCCTCATGCTCGACGGCGCTCCCCGGATGTCCCGGGCCCGCGCCGCCGCGGTCATCGCCACCGTGGCGCTCACGACCGCCGTCGTCGAGCACGGGCTGCCCTTCTCGGACGATCTGGGCTGGGCCGGCTGGCACTTCGGGGCGCTCACCTTCCTGCTGCTGGCGATGGCCGTGCGCGGCCGCGTCGGCATGGCCTGGGTCGGCCTGGCGGCGATGTTCCTGGTGACCCTCGTGTGGGCGCTGGCCGCCGGCGGGTCGCCCCTCGTCGCGGCCGAGCTGATCGTGCGCCATGCCGGGACGCTGCTGGTGGGCACCTGGGTCGCCATGGGCCTGGATCGGATGGGGCGGCGCCTGGACCGCGTGCGGGGATCGGCGATCGCCCGCGCGGCCACCGAGGCATCGGCCGCGGCCGCCGAGCAGGAGCGCCGCACCCGCATCGACGGGGTGCTGGAGCGGGCGATGCCGGTGCTCGAGGTGATCGCCTCCGAGGGAGGGATCGGCGAGGAGGACCGGGTGCGGGCGCGCGTGCTCGAGGCGGCGCTGCGCGACGAGATCCGGGTGCCCGGACTGGTCCGCCAGCGCGCCTTCACCGACGCGGTCGAGGCCGCGCGCCGCGCCGGCCGCGAGGTCCTGCTGCTGGACGACGCCGAGGACGCCCCGGAGACCCGCCGCGCCCGGGACCGGCTCACCCTCGCCATGGCGCCCGTGCTCGCGCGGGTCACCGATGCCCGCATGACCCTGCGCTTCTCCGGGCGGCCGGGCGCGTACCGCCTGACGCTCGTCTCCGACAGCCACGACGAGGTGCTGCGGTGGAACGACGAGGACGGGGTCAGCGGCGCGGAGGAGGCGGCGCAGACCCGCTGACCGCCGCCGAGGGCCGGTCCGGTGCCGAGGGCAGGTGCGGTGCCGGCGCGTCCTCGGTCCCGAGGGCATCGGCGACGGCGTCGGCGACCGCGCGCCGCACCTCCGGCATCCCGGACCGCTCCCGCCGCGGGTGCACGGCGTTGGCCAGCACGATCACGCTCACGCCCGTGCCCGGGTCGATCAGCAGCGAGGTGCCGGTGAAGCCGGTGTGCCCGGCGGTCCGGGGCCCGGCCGCGAAGGACCCGGCGCCGCGGGGCCCGGCCGCGGGGGACCCGACGTTCCAGGGCCCGGTGCTGTGGGGGCCGGTGCTGCGGGCCCCGGTGCCGCGGGGCCGGGCGAGGGCGCCGTGGCTGGCCGCGGAGAGCTCCGTGCCCAGGCCCCGGCGGGCGCCGTCCGGTCCGGTGATCGCCGCGACGCGGTCGGTGAGCATCGCCGCCACGCTCTCCTCGGAGAGGATCCGCGCCGTCCCGCATCGGCCGCCGTCCAGCAGCGTCTGCGCGAGCACGGCCAGGTCGGAGGCGGTGGAGAAGATCCCCGCGTGCCCCGCGACCCCGTCCAGGGCGCGGGCCTTCTCGTCGTGCACGACCCCGCGCAGCATCGTGCCCGTGTCCGGGTCCCATTCCGTCGCGGCGATGCGGGGCAGGAGCGCCGCCGGAGGCCGATGCATGGTCTCGTCCATGCCCAGCGGTCCGGTGATGCGTGCCCGCACCACCGCGTCCAGGGGCAGGCCGGCGACCTCCTCGACCAGGCAGCCCAGCGCGATCATCCCGATGTCGCTGTAGACGTACCGCTCCCCCGGCCCGGCGATCGGCTCGGTCTCCAGGGCCAGCTCCCGCCGGGAGGCGGGATCCGGGCGCTCGCGGTGCAGCGGCCGTTCGGCCGGCAGCCCTCCGGTGTGGGTGAGCAGGTGGTGGACGCGGACGCGGTCCTTGCCGTGCGCGGCGAAGCGCGGCAGATGCTGCGCGACGGGGTCCTCGAGACCCACCTGCTCGGCCTCGACCAGCTGCAGCACGGCGATCGCCGTGAACAGCTTGGAGATCGAGGCGACGTCGTAGATCGTGTCCTCGCGGGCCGGGACCCGCTGGTCCATCGGCAGCTCGTGCTCGGCGTCACGCCAGCGCACGGCCCAGCCCTCGGCGCATTCGAGGACGATCCGCCCGTGGCGGGCCACCAGGGCGCTCGCCCCCGCCAGGCGCGGCGGGGATGCCTCGACGCCCTCGCGCAGGATCCCCGGGATCCGCGCGAGGGCCTCGGCGTCCAGCCCGACGGCGGCGGGCGTCGCGCGGCCGATCACGCGGCGTCGAGGACGGCGAGGAAGGCCTTCATCCAGGTGCCGTTGTCGGGCCAGGCGCGGGCGGTGACGAGCTTCCCGTCGACCACGGCGCCGCCGTCCTCGAACACGCCCCCGGCGGTCTCCACGTCGATCGCGAGCTCGGGATAGGCGGAGCTGGTGCGGCCCGGCAGCACGCCGGCCGCCGCCAGGATCAGGGGACCGTGGCAGGTCGCCGCGACCGGGGCGTCCTGCGCGAAGAAGTGCTGCACGATCCGCTGCGCCTCGGGGTCGTTGCGCAGGTACTCCGGCGCCCGCCCGCCCGGGACGACGAGGGCGTCGTAGTCGGCGGGATCCACGTCCGCGAGGGCGACATCGGCCTCCCAGGTGTGCCCGGGCTTCTCGGTGTAGGTGTCGAAGCCGTCCACGAAGTCGTGGACGACGAACTGGAGGCGGCGCTTCTCCGGGGCGCCGATGTGCACCTCGTGGCCAGCCTCCTGGAGCCGATGGTAGGGGTAGAACACCTCGAGCGTCTCCGCGGCATCACCGGTGAGGATGAGGATCTTCTTCGACATGGGAACTCCTCCTGGAGGGTGCTGGGGCACCAGTCTGCGCCGCGCAGGGCCGGCGCCACCACCCCTCCCCCGGCGTCGCCGGGGACGGCGGTAGGGTCGGGACGTGGAGATCATCGTCCTCGTCGTCGCCCTGCTGGCCGTGACGGCGGTCTGCGTGGCCATCGGCGAGCGCTGGAAGCTGCCCTACCCCATCCTCATGCTGGTGGCGACGGCCGCGATCGCCTGGCTGCCGTGGGTGCCGGACTACCTCATCGACGCCGAGCTGATCCTCCCGCTGTTCCTGCCGCCGCTGCTGTTCCAGGCCGCGCGCACCTCGAGCTGGTCGGTGT
Source organism: Brachybacterium phenoliresistens (assembly GCF_039530785.1). Lineage (NCBI taxonomy): Bacteria > Bacillati > Actinomycetota > Actinomycetes > Micrococcales > Dermabacteraceae > Brachybacterium > Brachybacterium phenoliresistens. The sequence continues at coordinate 263,810 of NZ_BAAAOW010000004.1, read as the reverse complement.
TCCGCACCCGCTGGCGCACCCTGCTGATGCTGGCGGTGGGCCTGACGGCGGTGACCGCCGCCGCGGTCGCCGGCACCGTGCTGTGGCTGGTCCCCGGCATCGCGCTGCCGCTGGCGATCATGCTCGGCGCCATGGTCGCCCCTCCGGACCCCGTCGCCGTCGAGGCCGTCGCTGGCCCCGCGCGGATGCCGCGGCGCCTGCTCACGGTGCTGCAGACGGAGGGCCTGTTCAACGACGCCGTCGCGATCGTGCTGTTCCAGGCGGCGCTCGGGGCGGTGCTCGCGGGGCAGGACTCCCTCGGCCCCGGGATCCTGCTGGACTTCGTGATCGGCGCGGCGCTCGCGGTCGCGATCGGGTTCCTGGTGGGCTTCCTGTACCGGGTGGCCGATCGTGCCGTGACCTCGGTGGGAGCCCGCACGGCCGTCAGCGTCGTCGCGCCCTTCGCGGCGTACATCCTCGCGGAGGAGGTGCATGCCTCCGGCGTCATCGCCGTGGTCGTCACCGCGCTGGAGACCAACCGCCGCGCCCGCGCCTCCGACGGGGAGGCCCGCGTGACCCGCGCGGCCTTCTGGGACGTCGTGAACCTGATGCTCACGGGCCTGGCCTTCGGGCTGATGGGCATCGAGCTGCGCGCCGTGGTGCTGGCCGAGGGCACCGACATCCTCGGCTACGCGATGCCGGCCGTGGTCGTCTGCGCGGTGGTGATCGCGGTGCGCTTCCTGGGGATGCTGGCGCTGGCCGCCGCCACCCGCCGCTCCGACCCGCTGCCGCGGGACTGGCGGGAGGCCTTCGTGCTGACCTGGTGCGGGATGCGGGGCCTGGCGACCCTCGCGCTCGCGCTGTCCGTGCCGACCTTCGCCACCGACGGCAGCCTCATCGCCGATCGCGGCCTGGTGATCGTGCTGGCCTGCGCCGTGCTGCTGGCGACCCTGGTGCCGACGGGCCTCACCGTCGGGCCCGTGCTGCGCCTGCTGGGCCTGCAGGACGACGGCTCCGTCGCCGCCGCGGAGATCCGCGAGCTCACCGGCCGCGCCCGCACCGCCGCGCTGGGGGCGATCCGGGAGCGCTTCGGGGAGTCCGAGGAGCTCTCCGGCGAGCAGATGCGCATGCTCACCAAGCGCTTCGAGGGCATGCGCCGCGAGATCGACACCCAGACCCAGGCGATCCGCGCGGTCCGGCCCGACGGCGAGCCCCTCGACCCCGAGGCGGCGCAGAAGGCCGCGGAGCAGGCGGCGCAGCAGGCCGCGGTGCGGAAGAAGGTCGCCAAGGGCCGCGAGCTCATGGCCGTCGCCCAGACCGTGGGCCTGGACGCGGCGCGCACCGAGATCCTCGCCGCCCGCTCCGAGCCGGGCGTGGACCCGGAGGCGGCCGATCACGTGCTGCGGCAGCTGGACCTGCAGATCATGGCCGCCCCGCCGCGCTCCCGCTCCAAGAAGCACTGACCACCCCCGCCCCGCCGGCCCCACCCGCCGCCGGGCCCCACCGGCCCGCCGCCCCACCCCTGTCGCCGCCGTCGCCCGACCCCTGTCGCCGCGAGTGCCGGATGGCGAGCCATCTATGGCCCTGATTCGGCTCGTAGACCGGCACTCGCCGGCTCGCGGCGGGCGCGCGGCGGGGGCGTGGGTCCCCGCGCCGGTCGGGCGCCGGTCCGAGGGGCGCGGGGTGCGGGAGCCTCAGCCCTCCAAGGACAGCACCGGCACCTCGAGCGGGCAGAACCCGAACACCTGCCCGTAGAACGACAGGCTCGCCTCGGTGGCGCGGATGATCGTCGAGGCCTTGCGGAAGCCGTGCTGCTCGCCCTCGAACAGCAGGTATGCGTGCGGGATGCCCTTGGCGGCGAGCGCGTCGCGGAACATCTCCGACTGGCTGGGCGGGACGATCCGGTCCTCGTCCCCCTGCAGCAGCAGAACCGGGCATTCGAGCTCGTCGACGTGGCTGAGCGGCGCCCGCTCGACGTACAGGTCCTTCCGCTCGGGGTACGGGCCGACGAGACCGTCGATGTACCGGGACTCGAAGTCGTGGGTGTCGTAGATGAAGGTCTCCAGCTCGGCGACGCCGAAACTGGACACGCCCGCGCTGAAGGTGCTCGTGCGGGTGAGGCAGGCCAGCGTCGTCCAGCCGCCGGCGGAGCCGCCCTCGATGCCCAGCCGGGCCCCGTCGGCGATGCCCTCGTCCACCAGGTGCTCCATGACGGCGACGGTGTCGGCGACGTCGACCACGCCCCACTGGCCCTTGAGCCGGTCGCGGTAGGCGCGGCCGTAGCCGCTGGAGCCGCCGTAGTTGACCTCGACCACGCCGATGCCGCGGGAGGTGTAGTAGGCGATGGGCAGGCTGAGCACCGGCGGGACGTGGCTGGTGGGGCCGCCGTGGACGCGGGCGATGAACGGCGGCCTCGCGCCCTCGGGGCCGCAGATGCCCTGGTGGCGGGGCCGGAACACGATCGCGTGGACCACGCTGCCGTCCGGCAGCGGGACCGCGACGGGCTCCGGGGCGGGCAGGACCCCGGGGTCGGGGGCGTCCTCCCGGGAGGAGCGCAGCACCCGCAGGTCCGCCGCGGCGGCGTCCGCGTCGAGGGCTCCGGCGAGGATCGCGGGGAACGCCGTCGGGGACGCGCCCTCGAGGGTGAGCAGGCCGTCGGCGCGCACGCTCGCCCCGCGGATCGCGGTGAGGTCCAGCGGGATGGCGGTGAGCTCCCCGGTGGACACGCGCAGCACGCCCATGCGGTCGTCGGCGTGGCCGTGCGTCACCAGCAGGCGGTCGGGGTCCAGGACGGAGTACCAGGTGGTGCCGAGCATCCACATCGGCCCGGCGAACTCCTCCTCGGCCTGCAGCACGGGGCGCGGGGCGCCGCCGTCCCACAGCCACGGGTTCCACCAGCCGGAGGCGTCGGAGAGGAGGACGAGGCGCCGCTCGTCCAGCCACTCGGGCTGCAGCACGGACTCGGCCTCGCCGCCGGCGATCACCTCGCCGGCCCCGGCGCTGCCGCCGACCAGCGGGGCGACGTGCAGCTCGGTCCCGTCCCACGGCATGCGCGGGTGGTCCCAGGTGATCCAGGCCAGGCGCGCGCCGTCGGGGCTCAGCCGGGCGTGGGCGACGAAGCGGGACGGCGGGGTGATGCGGCGGATCGCCGCCGGGTCCTCGGCGGCCGAGCCGTCCAGCGGCACCGCGGCGATGTACCGCTGGATCTGCTCGCCGGTGTGGTCCTCGCACACCCACCACACCTCGGTGGGGCCGCCGGGCGGGGTGACGACCTGCGGGTCCGCCCAGCGCAGGGAGGGCCCGCCGGCGGAGGGCACCTCGGGGCCCAGGGGGCTGAGCGGCCGCGGCCGCTCCCCCTCGCGGAAGGCGTGCACGCGCTGCTCGGCGAAGTCGACGAAGACGATCAGCGGCCCGCCCTGCTCCTGCGGCACGGCCGTCCAGCTCGCCCCGCCGTACTCGTGCACGCGGGAGCGGGCATTGAACGGCGCGGGCAGCACCGTCACCGGTGTCGCGTCGCCCGCGCCGTCGGGGCCGATGGGCCCGGCCGTGCGGACGATGGCCTGCCGGCCGCCCTCCGTCGCGATGCCCTCGGTCCACCACACCTGGTCGCCGACCGCGCAGGGTCCGCCGAGCCGTGTGCCGCCGGTCGCGAGCATCTCGGCGGAGATGGGAGAGGGCCAGGATCCGTAGGGGAGCTTCGTCGCCATGGGGCCAGGGTACGCATACGCTCTCGCAACATCCCTGCACGCAGGATCTCCCCATGCACCGCAACAACTACCGCATCCACGACGCCGTGAACGCACTCCTGCCCACCGGTGACCCGGGCCCTCAGCCCAGCATCGAGGCGAGCCGCCGGTCGCAGTCGGCGAGCGCGGCGCGGTCGAAAGTCGCGCCGGAGGCGAGCAGCTCATCGGCCCCGGACCCCTCCACCAGGCGCCCGATGCGGGCGGCGACCGTCTGCTCGCTGCCCGCCCAGGTGCCCTCGGGCGCCGCCTCGAGGCGCTGACGCTCGGCCTCCCCGACGGAGTCCGTGACGCCTAGGAGGAGCGGTTTCCTGAGCTGCCATCGCGGGAGGTGACGCCCGATGATCCATCGCGCTTTCGTCCAGAGGGCCCGACGCAACCCTCCCGTGGAACACCAACGCGCCCAGGGGAGGGATGCGCCGGACGGGATGCTCAGGCCCAACCCCGGCCGATCAGCTCGACGACGACGACGTACATCGCAATGGGGAGGAAGATCTCCAGGACGCCCAGCAGTACGCCTCCGATCGACCGCACGATGACTGAGTAGACGATCGTGATCAGGCCCACCAGAGGTGCCAGCACGTAGAGATAGCTGTCCGTCAACGGCGCGATGACGCACGCGCCGACAGCCACGATCGCAGAGATCATGAGAACTGCGACCTTGTTCTTCGCGAACATCTCCCGCAGCGACAGGGATTCATCTGAGGTGTGCATCAGCACCCCTTTCCTCAGCAGCCATGCACAGTCATCGACGCGCTGATCGCGGCGGTGATGCCGATGCTCACCGCCTTCGCCTTCGTGCTTAGTTTTGCGTAATCCTTTTTCATAATGTACAGAAGACCCTGGTCGCAACCACAGTCGAAGTATCCCTTTCGTGCGTAGCACTCATCGTGGTTCTTGCACATCCGATCCAGGAGATCGATCGGTGCCCCCGGACCAGAATGGCCTGGACCGCACCAGTTGCCGTAGACAGGGAAGGAGGCGCGGGGAGCGATTCCCTCCGGCACGATGGCGTCATCCAAATAGTTGTTGTATGTCTGCAGTGCCGAGAGGATCTCTTCGGTTTCCCCTGCGTCACGTGCCGCGGCGACGTCAACGCGAGAAAGACCATCGACTCCCGTCGTGTAGGTGTACTCGGCGATCGCCGCATCCACTCGCTTCTTGGCAGCCTCAAACGATTCCTCTGCATTCGCCGTGCTGCTCACGCCCAGAGCCGCCATCATCGTCACGCCGCCACTGATCATCGTCCTGCGCTTCATCGTGCACCCCCTTGGTGAAAAACCCCGAACGGCACATGTGGGCTCTCTCCCCCTGAGATGTCCGCCGTGTGACGCGCACCATATCACAGCGCTATTCACGTGTTGACCGGCCGGTCAGAACCGCCTGGTCAGCCGCCCGCCGCTTAGACTCACGCCATCCTCCGACTGCGTCGCCAGCAGGATCTCCTCGATCAACCACCACTGAGCATCCGAGATGCATCTCAACACGTGCCACGACCCCGGACTCGCAAGGCGCCGCCTGCATGTTGTCAGACACGCCCCAGGCGAGCGCGCGTCCCCCTAAGCTCGACGGCATGGTCGATCGACTGCCGTTCCCCCTGCTCGCCGAGCGACCCGCAGAGCTCGAGGGGATCATCCTCGACTTCCATTGGGACCTTCAGCGTCTCCACGGCCTTCACCTGCCGTCATGGGAGGTGCGGACCGCGACGCTGCGGTGGCATCTGGAGCTCCCGTTCTGGCCGTCCGGCAGTCGCCCGTTCCAGGTGACGCCGCTCGAGGTCGCCGCCGATCCTGGAACACATGCCGAACAGTGGCGGCGAACCATGGCGGCCGACCTGAGGCACCCTCTCGACGCGTATGTCGGCGCTGGCGATCGCCTCATCATCCTGGACGGAGTGCATCGTCTTCTGAGAGCTGAGGTCGAATGTCACCCAGTTCTCCGTGTCCGGGTGATCGATGAGAGCCGCTTCGACGAGATCGCCGTCCCTGCCTGAGGCCGCCCGTCGCACTCATGCGGTCGGCCCGGGAAGCGGCTGCCGTGCATGGTCGGCACGAATGACTTCGTAGCGCTCAGTGGACCAGCCCGTGGCCTCGAGGATCCCGCGCAGAAGGATCGAGTCGCCCACCACCTCTCCTCCGCGCACGAGGGACTCCAGCGATCCGGTGCCGAGCCCTTCGTGGTACGCATCGAGGGCGCGCTTCCTGTTCTGTGCGGAGGCCTGCACGTTTCTCGTGATCAACTCCGTGCACGTCCCGCGAACTCGGCCTGAGCCGATCCGGGCGCTCGGAGCGAGCACCCGGAGCAGATCGACGCCCGCCCGGACGTCGGGCTCTGCGAGTCGGGCACCCCAGACGCCTCCGGGGACGGCAGCACCGTTCTCGGCGGCGACCGCTGCTTCGGCGATGGCGATGTGGTCCGGGTGACCCGTCAAGCCGTCCGATGCGAAGGTCAGCACGATCTCCGGTCGGACCTGTTCGAGGAGGCGCTCTACGGCCTGCCGGAGCCGCTCGGGCGAAGCGTCCCCAACGAGTGGCCCGCCATCAGCGTCGACCCACGCAGCCGAGCTGTCGAGCCACGACCACCCACTCGCGCCCATCACGTCGAGCGCCGTCTCGTACTTTGCGATTCGTCGAGCACGAGCCTCGCGGAGCGATGAGGTGGACCGCAGTTCGCTCGCCTCGCCGCCTGTGGCGATCACCCCGTGCACGTCGTACCCCTGAGCAACGAGGTCGCTCGCCCACCCGAAATTGGCGAACGCCTCGTCGTCCGGGTGCGCATGGAGCAGCAGGGCAATCGGCATACACCCCACGCTAAGGCACGTGGCCAGCGGTGACGGGCGCAGTCGGGAGCGCGTCAGCTTCGGGCCGTGGAGATGACGCGCCTCAGGTGTGCAGCTCGTCCAGCAGGTAGATGTCAGCGGTCCCGTCGTCCAGGCACTGGTGCCCTCCGTCCAGGTACTGCGGGTTCACGACGAACACCGCGCCGCAGGCGGCGCAGAGCTCTCCCCCGATCTCCTCGGCGTAGGCGCGAGCCTCCGCGCCGACCCCGAACTTCCCCTCGTTCTCGCGGCGGACCTGGTCCAGAGTCCGACGCACCCCCTCGATGGTCATATGTCCAATTTATCGGCTCCCGGAGGTCGCCATGCCGATGTGTCCCGATCGTGACCTGGGCCCTCAGCCCAGCAGCGCGGCGAGGCGTCGGTCGGAGTCGGCGAGCGCAGCGCGGTCGAAGGTCGCGCCGGAGGCGAGGAGCTCGTCGGCCCCGGACGTCTCCATGAGGCGGCCGATGCGGGCGGCGACCGTCCGCTCGCTGCCCGCCCAGGTGCCCTCGAGCGTCTCCTCGAGGCGCTGGGCCTCGCGGGCGTTCCGCGACTGGTCGCGGATCGCGGCGACGCTCTCCAGCGGCGGGAAGGCGCCGTCGCGGCGGGAGCGGACCATGGCCCAGGCCTCGGGCAGGGCCAGCTCCCGGGCCTCGGCGTCGGTGTCCGCGACGAGGACATCGGCCGAGAGCATCACGTGCGGGGCGCTGCCGTGATGGGGGCGGAAGGCACGGCGGTACGCTGCGAGGCGATCGGGCAGCTCCGCGGAGCGCAGCACGGGGCCGCCGAGCACCACGGGCAGTCCCAGCCGCGCGGCGATGTCGAGCCCGGAGCCGGTGGCCAGCAGGTGCATCGGCGGCGGCCGATCGGCGGCGGGCCGGGCGGTCACCTCCGCCTCCCCCTCGAGGTGCGCGCGGACCGCGACGACGGCGCGGGCGAAGTCCTCGGCGGTGACCTCCTCGCGGCCCAGCGCCCGCCGCACCGGCGCGGTGAAGCCGAGCGAGCGCCCGAGGCCCACGTCGATGCGCCCCGGGGACAGGGATTCGAGCATGAGGAACTGCTCGGCCACGATCAGCGGCCGATGGTTGGGCAGCATCACCCCGCCCGAGCCCAGCCGGATCCGGCGGGTGCGGGCACCGATCGCGGCGAGCAGCACCGCGGGGGCGCCGCTGGCGATCCCGGGCACGGCATGGTGCTCGGCGACCCAGAAGCGGTGGTAGCCGGCGGCCTCGGCCGCCTCGGCGCGCGCGACCGAGTGGGGCAGGGCCGCGGATTCGGGCAGCCCGGTGCGCGTGCGCGAGCGGTCCAGGAGGGAGAGCCTCATGCCCGGGGCAACGCCGCGCGCCGTCCGGGCCTTCCCCGGGCCGGGCCGGCTCACACGGCGAGAGTTCCCGCGATCCGGGTCACCGCGTGCCCGCCGATCCACACGATGGCCTCGCCGTCGGCCGCCTCGACCTGGACGTGCACGAGGCCGGAGCGCCCCAGCCGCGCCCCCTGCGAGGCGATCCAGGAGCCGGTCAGCTCTCCGCGCCCGAGCAGCCACTGCGCGACGCCGGCGTTGAGGCTGCCGGTGACCGGGTCCTCGCAGGCGGAGGCGCCGGAGGAGGGGACCGCCCCGAGGAGGGCGCGGACCTCGTAGGCGGCGCCCCGCGGGTGCGGGGCATCGGCCGCGTACCGGCCGATGACACCGATCTTCATCTCGGGCTCGAGCTGCGGCTCGAGGTCCAGCACGGCCTGGGCCGATGCCAGCTCGACGACCTGCCAGCCGGGGCCGTTGTCCGCCCACGCGTGGCCGACGATCTCCTCGCGCGCGATGCCGAGCGCCGCCGCGATCCGCGAGACCTCGGCCGTCTCGAGGGGCCCGCTGCGCTGCAGCGGCGGCGCCGCGAAGGCGAGCCGCTCGCCGTCCCGGCGCACTGCGACCAGGCCCGCCGCGCATTCCTGGACGATCTTCTCCCCCATCGGCCGCCCGCCGGCCTCGAGCCAGGCGCGGGCGCTGCCGAGGGTGGGGTGCCCGGCGAAGGGCAGCTCCCCGGACGTCGTCATGATGCGCACCCGGTAGTCGGCTCCGGGCTGCGTGGGAGGCAGCAGGAACGTGGTCTCCGAGAGGTTCGTCCAGGCGGCGATGCGGAGCATCTGCTCGTCGGACAGCCCCTCGGCATCGACGATCACGGCCAGGGGGTTCCCGCCGAAGGGCTGGTCGCTGAACACGTCGAGCTGGGCGAAGCGGCGCTGTGACATGGGCCGATCCTTGCACAGCGCCGTCGGAGCCCCGTCCCGAGGTACCCCGCCATGACCGGGCGATGGATACTGGCGCCCACGCCTGGCAGAGGAAAGCACGCCTGGCAGAGGAAAGCACGCCTGGCAGAGGAAAGGGGGCGCTGTGCGGAAGCTTCTCGGACATCTCGGGACGGCGGCGGTCTGGATCGTGCTCGGTCCTCTCGTGCTGGCCGCGATCCTCGTCGCCGTCCCGTTCCTCGCGATGGAGCGCGCCATCGGCCTCGTGCTGTCGCATGCGGGGCGAGCCGCGCATCGCTCTTCCCCGGACCGGTGTCGTGCTCACGTCGTCGAGCAGCGGGCCCGCGGACCTCGGGGCGATCGCCGAGGCGGTCATCGGCCGATGCGCGAGGACGATGGAGCGATCGATCCGGGCAGATGGCTCCGTCGAGCTGACGACGGCAGAGACCGCGGGCCGGCCCGTCATCGTCCGGTTCTCCGAGGAGACTCTTCTCGAGGACGACGCCGAGGTCGAGATCGGCCCGTGGTCGGTGCACTGCTCCGAGGGTGCGGACTACGGCGAGGGCGATGCGGCCGTCACCATGGCCGTGGCGTATCTCGATCACGGTCTCACGTGCCGCGTGGTCGGGCGCCGCACCGTCGGCATGCTGCGGCTCGCCGATCCGGGAGTGTGGTGGCGCCCCTCCCTGGACGCCGATTCGGCCTTCGCCCAGACCTGGTTCCCGGAGTTGCCGGGCAGGCCGGCGACCGCCGCGGAACGAGCGGAGTACCTCGCGCGCGCCGCAGCAGGGCCCGACAGCAGCGACACGACCTGATCGCGCGCCGGATCCGAGCTCGCTCCTCGGATCTCGGATCCAGCACATGCGCTCCTCGGCACGAGATGAGCGCATCAGGCGGAACGCACCGCCCCCGGGGCCCGGAGCCGACGCTCGGATCCGCCCCGGCGCCCGGCCCGGACACGCGGGGCCGAGCGCTCGCCCCGGGGTCAGCGACCGGCGGCGTCGAGGGCCTCGGTCTCGGCGGTGATGGCCTTGGGGCCGTAGTCCTCCGGCTCGGACTCCGGGATGTCGGTGCCGTGCAGGGAGGCGCCCGCCGTCTCCTTGAGGAAGACCAGGGCGATCATGCCGATCACGCAGCCGATCATCACGTACACCGCCGGGAACTCGAGGAATCCGGTCGCGCTGACCACGCGTTCGTTCAGCGGCGCGGCGGTGCCGCCGAAGATCGAGGTGAACACGTTGTAGGTGACCGCGAAGCCGGCGAAGCGGACGTGGGCGGGGAACATGGCCGGGAAGGTCGCGGAGATCGTGGACAGCTGCGGGATGTACAGCAGCCCCAGCACGGCGAAGCCGAGGATCGCGAAGCCGAAGCCCTGCCCCATGAGCATGTACATCGGCACGGCCATGACGAACAGGCCGACCATCGAGAACCACCACAGCTTCTTGCGGCCCACGCGGTCCGACAGCGCCCCGCAGAACGGGATCAGCGCCATCATCGCCACCTCGCCGATGAGGATCACCGCCAGGGACTGGTTCGCCCCGAGGTCGATCTTCGTCTCGAGATAGCCGGGCATATAGGTCAGCAGCGTGTAGTTGGCGATGTTCAGCGGGATGACCAGGCCCGCCATCACCAGGATCGGCTTCCAGTAGCGGGCGATCAGGTCGCGCAGCCCGCCCGCGGCGGACTCCTCGACCTCGCCGGCGCCCTCGAGGTCCTGGAACACCGGCGTCTCCTCGAGGCGCGAGCGCAGGTACAGGCCGATCAGGCCCAGCGGCGCCGCGATGAAGAACGGGACCCTCCAGCCCCACGCCGCCATGGCCTCGGTGCCGATGACCAGCTGCAGCAGGAGCACCACGACGGTGCCCAGGGCGAAGCCGCCCAGGGTCCCGAACTCGAGGAAGCTGCCGTACAGCCCGCGGCGCTTGTCCGGCGCGTACTCGGCCATGAAGGTCGCCGCGCCGCCGTACTCGCCGCCGGTCGAGAAGCCCTGGATGACGCGCAGCAGCGCCAGCAGCACCGGCGCCAGCAGCCCCACCTGCTCGTAGGTGGGCAGCACGCCGATGAGGAAGGTCGCCGCCGACATGAGGATGATCGTGAGCGCGAGGACATGCTTGCGCCCCAGCTTGTCGCCGAGCGGCCCCCAGACGAAGCCGCCGAAGGGCCGCGCCAGGAAGGAGATCGCGAGGAACGCATAGGTCCAGAACAGCCCCTGCTCCCCGGGCGGGAAGAAGTGCTGGGAGATGTAGACGGCCACGACGGCGTAGGCGCCGTAGTCGTACCACTCGGTGGCGTTGCCCATCGCGGAGGCCGCGACGGCCTGGCGGATCGTACGCCGCGGAGGGAGGTCCTCGAAGGCGGTGCCCTCCCCCGGGGTGCTGGCAGATGATGACACGGGATACCCGTCCTCTCGGTCTGCGGCCCGGCGCCGGCATGCGCGCGGGCCCTCTCCACGCTAGGCAGGCGCGCGGCCCATCGCCAGGCGATGCGCCCGGGCTCCCGAGCATCGGGCCAGGTCATCGGCCGATAGGGAGATTGCGTGACCGGTCGGTCGGCCCGACGCGCCCCGTCCCGGCTCGCGGGCTCCCGGCTCCCGTCCGGGTGCATCATGAGACACTGGCGGCGGAGAGCCGGGAAGTCTGGTCGGCACGGGAACGTTCCCGTCCGCACCTCGACGCGCCCCGCGAAGGACCTCCATGCGCCTCCTGTCCATCATCCGCACCGTCGGCGTACGCCGCTCCACCCGGTCCCCCACCGCAGCGGGGTCTCCCCCGTGGTCCGGTCGGCGTCGGCGCCGACCCGAAGGTGCCGTACGCGATGTCGTTCCCCGCCTGGACCCTGGTCCCCTTCGTGGCGATGCTGCTGGGCATCGCGATCTTCCCGCTGGTGCCGGCGCTGGCCCATCACTGGGAGCGGCCCCGCAACCAGCTGATCTACGCGCTCGTGCTCGCGGTGCCCGTGGCGATCGGCCTGCTGGTGGTCGCGCATCCGGAGCTGCTGGCGCACGCCCTGATCGAGTACGCCCAGTTCATCGTGCTGCTGCTGTCGTTGTTCGTGGTCTCCGGCGGGATCGTCCTGCGCGGCGACCTGGCCGCGACGCCGCGGGTGAACACGATCTTCCTCGCCGTCGGCGGGGTGCTGGCGAGCTTCATCGGGACCACCGGCGCGGCGATGCTGCTGATCCGGCCGCTGCTGAACACAAACTCCGAGCGCCGCTACCGCGCGCACACGGTGGTGTTCACGATCTTCGTGGTCGCCAACTGCGGCGGGCTGCTGACGCCGCTGGGCGACCCTCCGCTGTTCCTGGGCATGCTGCGCGGGGTCCCGTTCACGTGGACGTTCTCGCTGTTCCCGCAGTGGCTGTTCATCCTGGCGCTCCTGCTGGCGACGTACTGGGCGCTGGATCGCCGCATGTATGCGCGGGAGAAGCCCGAGGCGATCGCCCTGGACATGACGCGCCAGACGCCGCTCAGCATCGGCGGGGCGGGCAACCTCGTCTTCTTCGCCGTGATCATCCTGGCGGTGGCGCTGGTGCCCTCGCTGGACATCGACGCCGTCGCCCACGGCCATCTGGAGCACCTGAACTGGGTGCCGTGGCGCGAGCTCGTGATGCTCGCCGCGGCCGGGGCGTCCTTCGCCCTGGGCTCCAAGACGGTCCGCTTCACGGAGAACGAGTTCACCTTCGCGCCGATCGCCGAGGTCGCGGCCCTGTTCATCGGCATCTTCGTGACGATGGTGCCGGCCCTGCAGGTGCTGCGCGCCCTGGCGCCCTCGCTGCCGCTGAACGAGATCACGCTGTTCTTCCTCACCGGCGGGCTCTCCGCGGTGCTGGACAACGCCCCGACGTATGCGACGTTCTTCGAGATGTCGACGCAGGTGGCCGGCGAGCCGCGGGTCGCCGACGTCCCCGAGGCGCTGCTGGTGTCGATCTCGCTGGGCGCCGTGCTCTGCGGGGCCATGACGTACATCGGCAACGGCCCGAACTTCATGGTGAAGTCCGTGGCGGAGAACAGCGGCGTCTCCATGCCGACGTTCTTCGGCTACGTCCGCGAGGCCTTCGTCTACCTGGCGCCGGTGCTGCTGGCCATGCTGCTGCTGTTCATCGCGCAGCCGTGGTGGGCGAAGGCGCTGGGTGCGCTGACCGTCCTGCTGATCCTCGCCCGGGCCGCCCGGCAGGCCACCTCCCGTCCCCCGCAGCTGGTCGCCCGCGGGGCGGGCCGCCCCCGCACCCCCTGAGCCGCGCCGCTCGGCGGCGCCGCCCCCTGTCACGATCGTCCCGAGCCCCCCGACTCCAGGAGGAGCGCCCATGAGCACTGCACGACCCAAGAACGAGCAGGACGCCGTCCTCTCCCGCGGGACCTACCGCGAGCTCAGCCGCATCGAACGCATCCTCACGGCGGAGACGACCGGCGGCCTGATCCTCGTCATCGCCGCGGGCCTGGCCCTGCTGCTGGCGAACTCCGGCGCCTCCGAGGCGTACACCTCCTTCCGCGACGCCCACATCGGCTTCCACATCGGCCCGCTGAACCTGGACCTGTCCATCGGGCACTGGGCGGCCGACGGTCTGCTGGCGATCTTCTTCTTCCTCGCCGGGCTGGAGCTGAAGCAGGAGTTCGTCCACGGCGATCTGCGCGATCCCGGCCGGGCCCTGGTGCCGGTGGCCGCCGCCGCGGGCGGCGTGGCCGTGCCGGCGCTGGTGTTCGTCGCGATCACCCTGCGCGGCCCCGAGGGCGCGCTCAGCGGCTGGGCCATCCCCGCCGCGACCGACATCGCCTTCGCCCTGGCGGTCCTCGCCCTGGTGGGCACGCACCTGCCCTCGGCGCTGCGGACCTTCCTGCTGACCCTCGCGATCGTCGACGACCTGCTGGCGATCCTGATCATCGCGATCTTCTACACCAGCGACCTCCAGCCGGTGTACCTGCTGGTGGCCCTGGTGCCGATGGCGATCTTCGCCCTGCTGGCGCAGAAGGCGCAGTCCTGGTTCCACCGCTCGTTCACGGCGGCGTGGATCCTGCTGCTGCCGCTGGGCCTGATCACCTGGGCGCTGTTCCTGAACTCCGGCATCCACGCGACCATCGCCGGCGTGGCCCTCGCCTTCCTCGTCCCCGCCACCGCCCGGGAGAAGGACGGCGTGCGCTACTCCCTCGCGGAGACCTTCGAGCACCGCTTCCGGCCGCTGAGCTCCGGCTTCGCGGTGCCGGTGTTCGCCTTCCTCAGCGCCGGCGTCGCCGTGGGCGGGTTCTCGGGCCTGGTGGCCTCGTGGGCCTCCCCCGTCGCGCTGGGCATCATGGCCGGCCTGGTGGGCGGCAAGATCCTCGGCATCGTCGGCACCACGTTCCTCATCACGCGGCAGCGCCGCACGAACCTCGACCCCGCGATCCGCTGGGTGGACCTGGTCGGCATGGCGGCCGTGGCCGGCATCGGCTTCACGGTGTCGCTGCTGGTCGCGGAGCTAAGCTACGACTCCGGCGATCCGTTGCACGACATCGCCAAGGTCGGCGTGCTCACCGCCTCGCTGCTCGCGGCGATCGTCGGCGCGCTCATCCTCATCCCGCGCAACGCCCGCTACCGGCGCATCGCCGAGGAGGAGAAGGTCGACACCAACCTCGACGGCGTCCCGGACGTGTTCACCGACGACAGCTCCCGCTGACGCGCCCGCCCTCCGGGGACGGGGGCGTGCCCCTGCGGGGGCGCGCCCCCTCTCACCAGGGGCGCACCGCCGGCTGCGCGTCGATGCGGTCGCGGACGAAGCCCCCGTCCCCGGAGACGAGGTTCGAGGCGAGCGGCAGCTGGTGGGAGGCGCTCTCGAGGATGTGCATGAGGTATCCGGCCGTGTTCGGCAGGGCGATCACGTCCCCGATCCCGACCCCGCGGGGGAACGCGAGCCGGCGCCGCAGGATCAGCTCCGCCTCGATGCAGTAGGCGCCCACCAGGAAGCCGGTCATCGGCGGGGAGGGCTCCGCGGAGCCGCGCACCAGGATCGGGTCGACCAGGAAGTCGTCCGAGGTCGAGCGGCACTGCGTCCGGTTCATCTCCAGGCCGACCAGCCCCACGCCGTCGCTGGTGGTGGTCCGCTGCACCACGGAGGCCAGGGTCATGCCGCAGCCGTCCAGGAGGGAGCGCCCGGGCTCGCAGCGCAGCTCCAGGGCCCGGTCGGCCAGCGCCGCGGCGACGCTCACCCCCGGGGCGATCTCCCCGGCGAGCACGGCGCGGAGCCAGGGACCGCGCACCGTCGACTGGTGGTAGGGGTAGAACTGCCGCAGCGGCTCGTCGCGCCAGGTCAGCGGGCCGCCGTCGGAGGCGGCGCCGTCCTCGCGGGCCGCGAGGAACGCCGCCCACTGCGCGGCGTCGTCCAGGTAGGACATGGGGATCCCGCCGCCGATGTCGAGGAACGCGGGCCGATGTCCGAGGGCCCGCAGGGCATCGAGCAGCTGGATCGCCTCGCCGATGGCGCGCACCCGGGCGGCGGCGTCGTAGCCGTGCAGGTGCAGGTGGACGCCGTCGATGCGCAGCGGGTCCGCCGCACCGGCGCGGTCCTGCCCGGCGCGATCCTGCTGGGCACGGGCCTGCTGGGCACGGGCCTGCGCCCAGTGCGTCCAGGTCGCCGCCGATTCGCCGAACCGGGTGGGGGCGATCAGCTCGTCGGGGCTCGGCGCGAGGCGCAGCGCGACGGGGTGGGCGGCGCCGGCGTGGGCGGCGCCGGGGCGCGCAGGGTCGGGGGCGGCCAGGCGGTCCACCGCAGCGGCCTCGTCGAGGTTGTCGAGGGCGAGGGTGGCGCCGGAGTCCAGGGCCAGGCGCAGCAGCGGCTCCGGCTTCACGGCGGCGGTGACGATGATGTCCTCGGGGGCGACGCCGAGGTCGAGGGCCTGGGAGAGCTCGCGGTGGCTGCCGAGGTCGAGGCCGAGCCCCCGGGCGCGGGACGCCTCCATGAGGCCGAGCGTCTTGTTGGCCTTCCGGGCCGCGAAGATCCGCAGCGGCGTGCCGGTCGCGGCGGCGGCCTCCTCCAGCTCGGCGGCATTGCGGGACAGGGCCGCGAAGTCGTGCAGGTTCACGGGGCTGCCGTGCCGCGCGAGGAGATCGGCGCACGCCGCAGGATCCGCGAGCAGCTCCTGCATCCACGGCTCGAGCCGGGCGTCCAGCGGCGGCAGGCCGCGGCACCCCTCGCGCAGCATCGTGGGGGCGGGGTTCTCATGCATGCTCTCGTACCCTTCCTGCCAGGCGCCGGGCCCAGTGGTCGATCTCGTCATGGAGGTGCCGGTTCAGGGTGTCATGGCCGATCACGTGGTCCTCGGTGGGCCGGCCGATGAGCACGAGACCCTCCACGCGCCGCCCGACGGCGTCGAGCGCGGTGCCGTCCTCGTCGACCACGGCCCCGCGCCGTCCGGGACGGATGTGCAGGTGCCCGTCGGCCCTTAGCTGCTCCAGGAGCGGGTCGTGGAGCCGGCGCACGCCGGGCGGGGCCAGCACCGCGTCGACGACGACATCGGCGGCCGCGGCCCCGGCGGGGACCCCGGTGATGCGGCGCGGCCCGATCCGGGTGCCCGCCTCGAGCCAGGAGAGGTCCACGGCGCCGGAGTCGAGCATCGCCAGGAGCTTGCGGGCGGTGATCAGCGGCGGTCCGAAGGCGAAGCGCTCGAGCACCTGGGCGGCGTCGCGGAGCTCCCGCCACACGGGCTCGGGCGCGCCGCTGCCCCGTAGAGCCCGGGTGATCTGCGGGTACAGCCCGGACCAGGCCCGGCCCAGGGCCCAGGCGGGACCGGGCACGACGGTGCCGGCGGCGACGTCGACCGCGCGGCGCAGGGCCCGCTCCGCGCTGCCGGGGCCCTCGGCCAGGTCCGGTTCGCGGCCCGTGGCGAGCGTCCGCACGACGTCCTCGCGGGCCGATGCCGCGCCGCCGAGCAGCGCCGCGGCCGTGTCCTCGACGATGCCGATCACCTGCGGGATGGAGGCCGCGACGGCCCCGGGCCGCGCCTGCGCGAGACGCCGCCGCCCCTGGTCGATCGCGGCCCGGGCGTCGTCGGGCAGGACGGTCGCGGGGGCGGGCTTGGGGTGCAGCAGCAGGCCGTGGCGCGCGGTGGGAAGGATGGTCGCGGGCTCGCCCGCGCCGCGGCGGTGCACGAGAGCGCCCGATCCCGGGTCGGGGACGAACCTCCCGCCGCGCTCCTCGGTGAGCACCAGCGCGGCGTCGAGGAAGGTGAGCGCGGCGCCACGCACCGCCACGCGCGCGCCGGGCGGCACCGAGGCGGGATCCAGCATGGTCCCCACGGGGTGGACGGCGGGCACGAGGCGCTCCGGCCCCTCCCAGGCGGCGGCGAGGGCGCCGCGGTACGTGCCGGCGTGGCCGGTGGCCAGCAGCAGCTCGTCGCAGGCCAGCTCCTCCGGATGCGCCGCGCCCGGGGCGAGGACCTGCACCCTCCAGCCCTCGCCGTCACGGCGGGCGCCGACGGCCGTGCCCTGCCGGTGCACGAGGGGGCCGATGCCGCGCCAGCGCTCCCGGCAGTGCTCCCATCGCTCCAGGAGGTAGCCCCCGACGACGGCGCGCGGCGGGTACGGATCCTCCGCGAGCTCGGGCCGGTGCTCTCGCACCCACGCGGCGAAGGAGCCGGCGGCGCCGCTCGCGGGGGCATCGAGGATCCCCACGTCGACGTTGAGGCGGACGGCATCGGGCTGGTCCGTCGCATACCCCGCGCCGGGGCCCGGCCGTTCCTGCGGGTCGACGACGGTGACGTGCAGCGGCGGCCCCTGCTCGGGGTCCAGGCGGGAGGCCAGGGCCTCGAGCGCGAACAGCGCCTTGGGCCCGCCGCCGACAACCACGAGCCGGCGCGGCGCGGCGGCCGATGCGGGCTCAGCCACGGTCGGCGGTCCTCCGCAGCGCGGCGGTGCCGTGGTCGAGGTCGGCCGATGACGCCCCGAGCTCCGCGGCGACCCAGTCGTCGTCGTAGACGGTCTCGAGATAGGGCATGCCGCCGTCGTGGATCACGAGGACCACCCGGGTGCCGGGGTCGAGGCGGGGCACGAGCGTGCCCAGCGCGTGGACGATGCCGCCGGTGGAGGCGCCGGCGAGGATCCCCTCGGCGCGGGCCAGCAGGCGCGCGCCGATCACGCACTCCACGGCCTCGACCCGGATCACCTCGTCCGGGCGGACGGTCTCGGAGATCGGCGTGACCACGCCCGCCCCCATGCCCGGCAGGGGGCGCCGTCCGGACGTCCCGCCGAACAGGACGCTGCCCACGGCGTCGACGGCGACGGTCCGCGTGCGCAGGCCCTGCTCGCGGATGTACTGGCTGCACCCGGCGAGGGTGCCGGTGGTGCTCACCGCCGCCATCAGCACGTCGAGGTCGCCGTCGAGGGCCTCGGCGATCTCGCGCATGGTGCCGTCGCGGTGCGCCCCGGGGTTGGCGGGGTTGCCGTACTGGTGCAGGTTCACGGCGCCGGGGATCTGCGCCAGCAGGTCCTGGACGCGGGCCAGCCGTGCGGTGAGGAAGTCGCCCGTGGCCTCGTCCGGTTCGGCGACCAGGGAGATCTCCCCGCCGAGCGCGCGGATCGCCGCGACGGTGGAGCGGTTGGTCCGCGCATCGACCACGCACACGAAGCGCAGCCGGTGGGCGGAGCAGACCCGCGCCAGCGCCAGGCCGAGGTTGCCGGAGCTGGACTCGACCACCGTCCCGCCCGGGGCGAGCACGCCGTCGGCGAGGGCGCGCCGCACCATGGCGAGAGCCGGCCGGTCCTTGGTGCTGCCGCCGGGGTTCAGCGTCTCGAGCTTGGCGAGGATCTCGACGTCGGAGCCGGGGAACAGCTTCTCGAGACGGATCAGCGGCGTGCCCCCCACCGCGGCAGAGACGTCCGGCAGGATCCTGAGGGCGTCGGTGCCGGTCTCACGCATCATGTGCATGGCGCCACGCTATAGCTCAGCGCCCGCCGTGGGCAGGTGCCCGCCGACCGAGCGGTCGGCGGGGCCGCCGGCGATCCCGACGACGCCGCAGGTCAGCGGCATTCCCCCGGGGTCGGGCGCGAGGTGTTCCCGCGGGAACGCCGGAGGCCGGCGCCCCGGGAACGATGCTCCCGGGACGCCGGCCTCCGATGCGGATCGGGCGGGGATCAGCGGCGCCCCTTGCCCTTGCCGGGCTTGCCGTGGGACCCCTTGAGGATCTGGATGACGGAGGGGCGGGGGCCCGTGCCGTCGTAGTCCGGGAAGTAGGAGCGCTGGGCGCCGAACTCGCCGTCCTCGCCCGGGTGCTGGACGGAGACGAAGGCGGTCCGGTCCTGGTCCCGGATGATCGGGCCGCAGGTCTCGGCATCGATCGGCACCGACAGGAACTGCTCCACCCGGCCGCGGGCCTCGCCCTCGAGCGTCACGCGGAACAGGCCGTCGTTGTAGCCGATGCCCGACGGCGCGCCGTCCGTGGAGATCCACAGGTTGCCGACGGAGTCGAAGGCCAGGTTGTCCGGGCAGGAGATCGGCGAGACCTGCTCGACCGGGAAGCCGGAGAAGTAGGTCTGGTCGCCCTGCGCCGGGTCGCCCGCCACCAGCAGCAGGTTCCACGCGAAGGTCGTGGAGGTCTGGTCGCCCTGCTCGTCGATCTCGACGATGTGCCCGTCGCGGTTCTCGGTGCGGGGGTTCGCCTCGTCGACGCCGGCCTTGCCGGCCGTGCCGCGCTGCGAGTTGTTGGTGCAGGCGACGTAGACGCGGCGGCTGTGCAGCGAGGGCTCGACGTCCTCGCAGCGGTCCATCTTCGTCGGGCCCACCGCATCGGCCGCGAGGCGGGTGTGGACGAGCACCTCCTCGAGGGTGAAGCCGGGGACCGCGCTCTCGCCGTCGACGACCAGCGGCAGCCACTCGCCGGAGCCGTCGAAGGCGCCGTCGGACGGGACCGTGCCGGAGCCGTCGATCTCCGCGGCCGGGGAGTTGCCGGTGAACTTCGCGACGAACAGGTCGCCGTTCTCCAGCAGCGTCTTGTTGTGCTCGCGGTCGCCCTCGATGTACGTGTCGCGGGAGACGAACTTGTACAGGTAGTCGAAGCGCTCGTCATCGCCGGAGTAGGCGACCGCGCGGCCGTCCTCGGCGATGATCACGTTCGCGCCCTCGTGCTTGAAGCGGCCCAGCGAGGAGTGCTTCTGCGGGGTGGAGGTGGGGTCCCACGGGTCGACCTCGACGATGTAGCCGAAGCGGTGCTCCTCGTTCTCGTACCCGGCGTTGCGGGTGTCGAAGCGGGGGTGCTTGGTCTCCCAGCCGCGGGCGGTGGCCTTGTCCGCCAGGCCGTAGCGCTTCTGCGCGGCGGAGGTGCCGGGGCTGCGGAAGTAGCCGTTGAAGTTCTCCTCGCCGCTGAGCAGCGTGCCCCACGGGGTGAGGCCTCCCGCGCAGTTGCCGAGGGTGCCCAGGATGGTGCGCCCCTCGGGGTCGTCCGCGGTCTTGACCAGGTCCGAGCCGGCCGCAGGACCGGTGAGCTCGTACTCGGTGTCCAGGAGGAGGCGGCGGTTCAGCTCCGCGCCCTGCACGTAGCGGTAGGGCTTGTTCTTGTTCTGGCGCTCGAGCTCGACGACGGTGAGGCCGTGAGCGGCCATCCCGATCTCGATCGCCTCGTCGGCGTCGGTGTCCGCCGGCAGCATGATGTTCTCGTTCGTGTACTCGTGGTTCACGAACATGACGGCGCGCTTGCCGTGCGAGCCCGGGATCTCCTGGATCTCCGTGTAGTCGTTGTTGTAGCCGAACTGCAGCTTCTGCGCCTCGGCGGACTGCGCGTTCCAGTCGAAGTCGGGGGCGTCGTCGAACAGCGGGTCGCCCCAGCGGATCACAGGATGCCAGTCGAAGCCCTCGGGGACGGTGAACTCGTCGACCTCGAACTGCACCGGAGCGATCGCCTCGAAGTCGAGCTTGGTGCCGTTCGGGGCGAGCGAGGGCACAGGGCCGAAGGCGGAGCCGCCGATGGCCTGGGGGCCCGCGGCGAGCGCACCCTGCGTGCCGCCGAGCGCGATGGCGAGGGCGCCGGTGCCCCCGCCCAGCAGGGCGCGGCGCGACAGGGCGCTCGCGGCGATGTCGCGGAAGTAGCCGTTCGAGGAGGTGTTGCAGGTCTCGCCCGTGCAGGCGTTCGCGCACTTCAGAGCGCAGGTCACGGCCGAGCGCTTGCCGCGCGTGTGGCCCTGCATGAGCAGCGGGAGGCTGATCGGAGGCATGGTCTGGTCCCTTCGATTCGGTCACGTGCGGTGGGGGCCGCACGACATGGGGACCTCGGAGCCTGCCCGAAGCGGGTGACAGCGCTCCCACTCCATGGCAACGCGAAGATGAACAGCAGGACATCTCCGCGGCGGGGACCGGCCCCGGATCAGAACCGCGCCGGCGGCACAAACCCCTTAAGCTCGACCGGCAAAGACCAGCGGAGACACAGCGGCGACGATTCCCGACCCGGCGAGGGCGCCTGCCCATCACGCCCTCGGGAGCGCGCACGTGACCGAAGGAAGACGACCGTCTCGACAGTGCGCCGCGCGCTGTGCTAGAAACCCGGAAGGCACGTCCGCGTGCCGGAAACATCGGCCCCTGCGGCCGATGCCAGGGGATCGGGGGATCCGACAATGACGAAGCCAGACATTCTTCCGTCAACCCATGGAGCCACGGCCCGTGCCGTGCTCCCTGCGCCGGGCGGCATGGCCATCACCGCAGCGTCGGCCGCACCAGCTCACGCTGAGCGACGACGGACTGAGTCCGTCGGCGACGGAACAGGGACCGACGGCCCCTCCGCCCGGGCCATCGGACAGAAGCGCCAAGGCCTTGGTCGGCTTCGAAGCCCGATGACGAGTCGCCGTCGGAGCATGGCGCGCAGGGGTGTCGGCGTATGGCTCGCCTCCATCGCCGCCATGGGAGCGCTCGCCTGCTGCGAAGCGCCGACTCCTTCGGATCCGCCTCGCCCTGCGACGCCGACGTCGGCCTCCGAGCCGAGCGGACCTCAGGCGTTTGCACTGACCTCCGGCGAGCAGGACCGTGCGCAGGACAGATGCTCGCAGACGTGGGAGAGCGCCCCGTGGCTCACCGGCGACGACCTCTCCACGGTCCGGAGCCACGTCGGCGCCGGCGAAGCCGTCGTCATGTGCACCGTGGAGGTGGGGGACGGCGAACGGCACTTCTACGCCTACGGCCTGTCGCCGCCCCTGGACGGTCTCGAAGAATACTGGCCGGAAGGCTCCGGGGCTCCCGAGAAATGCGAGGTGGACACCGAATCCGGGACGCAATCCTTTGCGATGGTGGGTTCCTCCGTCTGGCGCGTCCAGACGTTCATCTGCTTCCCGATGCCTGTGGGCGTCGGGTAGCCGCCTTCTCAGAACCGCGCCGGCGGCACGAACCCCTTCGGCTTGACCAGCACGACCGGCGCCGGCGACTCGATCGCGACGCGCTGGGAGGTGGAGCCCAGCAGGATCTTCCCGATCGGGGTGCGCTTGCGGATGCCCAGGACGACCAGGTCGATGCCCTCGGACTCGATCGCCTCGAGGATGTCATCGGCCGGGTCGTCGCGGCGCGGGACGGTGCGCAGCTCGTAGGGCACCCCGGACTCCTCGAGCCGCTGCTCGAGGGAGCGCTCGTCGGTGACGGCCTTGGCCTTGCTCGGGTTGACGGCCTTCTCCGAGGCGAGCACGAGCAGCGAGGCGGAATGCTGCTCGGCCTCGGCGATCGCGAAGCCGAGGGCGGCCTCGCTGGTGGCGCTGGGGACGTAGGCGACGAGGATCTTCTTCATGCTTCTGGCTCCCTGCTGGCTGGGACGGGACGGCTCAGTCGCGGCCGATGTCGTCGGGGTGGTGGAAGCGGGTCCGGCGGGCCTTGACCGCGCCGTTGTACAGATAGGTGACCAGGTACAGCAGCAGCCCGATGCCCAGCAGCGCCCCGCCGATCGCATAGTTCCGCCCCGTCTGGGCGATGGGCGTGATGAGGATGAACGCGGTGGTCGCGCCGATGTACGGCAGGACCGTCGGGGTCACGAAGTGGTCGGCGTCGACGTGGTCCTTGCGCAGCACCAGCACGGAGATGTTGACCAGGCAGAACACGGCCAGCAGCAGCATGGCGGTGGTGCCGCCGAGGGCGCCGATGGTCTCCTCGCCGAGCACGAAGCGGACGGTGAGGATCAGCAGCACGCCGAGCGCCGTCGAGAAGATGATCGCCGTCCACGGGGAGCGGCGGTGGGGCAGCACGGCCTTCATGAACGCGGGCACGACGCCCTGCTTCGCCATGCCGTACAGCAGGCGGGAGGCCATCATCATGTTGATGAGCACGGTGTTGGCGACCGCGAAGATGGAGATGATCGGGAAGATCGTCTCGATGGGGATGTCGAGGTCCGCCTTCTCCACCACGCTCAGCAGCGGGGTGGTGGCGCTGGTCAGCTCGCCGATCGGCACGACGGCGACGGCGGTGACGGAGACCAGCACGTAGACCACGCCCGTGATCGACAGGCCCGTCAGCAGCATCTTCGGGAAGTTCTTGAGCGGGTCGACGACCTCCTCGGCCATGTTCACCGAGTCCTCGAAGCCGACCATGGAGAAGAAGGCGAGGGCCGTCGCGCCGATCACCGCGATGAACAGGCTCTTGTCGCCCTGCGTCTCGAACAGGATCACGCGCGAGAAGTCCGCCTTCCCCTCGCCGATGGCGATGAACCCGACGATCAGCACGATCGCGAGGCCGCTCAGCTCGATGAGGGTGAGGCCGACGTTGAGTTTCACCGACTCGCTGACCCCGTACATGTTCACGCAGGCGATGATGCAGATGAACACCACGGCGATCATGGTGGCCAGGAGCTTGGAGCCGGACTCGCCCATCGACTCGTCCAGGTGGAAGACCTTCAGCACGTTCTCGGCGAGGAACACCGAGCTGGTCGCCGCCGAGGTGATTCCCGAGGACAGCACCGCGAAGGTGACCATGAACGTGAGGAAGTGGATGCCGAACGCCTTGTGCACGTACAGGGCGGCGCCCGCGGCCTGCGGGTACTTGGTGACCATCTCGAGGTAGGACAGCGCGGTCACCAGGGCGACCGCGAAGGCGATGATGATCGGCAGCCAGCCGGCTCCGCCCACCTCGCCGGCGACCTTGCCGGTCAGCGAGTAGACGCCGGTGCCGAGGATGTCGCCGACGATGAACAGGAGGAGGAGCTTGGGGGTGATGGCCTTCTTCAGCTCGGTCTGCGGTGCGGACGAGCCGGCAGCCGGCGCGGGTGCCTGCGTCATGCGGTACTCCTGGGGAAGGGAATGCGTCGCAGGGCCGAGGGGCCCCGCAGTGCCCGCACTCTATACCACGGTGACCCCCGTCACCCGGCCCCTCAGTCGGTGCGCTGGGCCCGCGTGACGTGGACCCGGCGCGTGCCCACCCACAGCCTCGTGGCCTCGGATGTCATCGACATGACGCCCAGGGCGGACAGCCCGACGGCCACCAGCGTCGAGTGCGCGATGCTCCCGGAGGTCGAGGTCGCCACCAGCAGCTGGCTGGAGGCATCGGCCGTGAACAGCGCGATCAGCCCCAGGCGGGCCCACCGGCTGCGGCGCAGCACCCCGGCGAGGAACACGATCGCCAGCACGCTGAAGGCGGTGCCGGCGAGGATCTGCTCGCGGCCGGGCAGGAGCAGCCCGGCCTCGGCGATCCGGCCCGTGAGGTCCGCGCCGAGCCCGAGGGCGACCCACTGGATCACCACGGCGATGGTCTGGACCAGGATGATGAGGCCGGTCAGGATGACCGTCGGCGGCGGCAGATGGTGGTCGGCGGCGCCCGCGACGGCGTCCCGGAAGTCGGTGAGGACGTCGTGCCACTGGTCGGCGAGCTCGTGGGCGTCGCCCTGGGCGGCGGCGTGCAGGGCCGCCTGGGTGGCGGCGGCCGCGCGCGGCTTGAGCACGCTGATGCCGGTGGGCCGATGCCGCGGCAGCATCACCGCGGTCGCCCCCGGGGAGCGCTGCGCGGCGCCCGTGACGTCGACGACCGGCAGGTCGCCGTCGGTGCGCAGGCGGTCGCCCTGCCCGTTGCGATGGTGGTAGGCGGTGGAGAAGTCCTCGATGACCTCGACCTCGACGGCCGGATCGGCGTAGCGGACGGTGTCGACGATGTAGTCCCGCTCGATGTCGATGTCCTCGTCGATGCGGTGCGTGAACTGCAGGGTGAACATCGAGAAGCCGACGGCCCGGTCGTAGGTGCCGGCGGCCAGCCAGTCCGCGCGGTACCCGCCGGGCAGCACGAAGCTCTCCGGCAGCCGCCAGAAGCGCACATGATGGCGCTTGGAGGTGCTGCCGCCGACCTCCTGCTGGTACGTGAAGTCGTGGCGCCGCCCCAGCAGGTACAGGTCGGACACCGGCGCCGCGGGGTAGGAGCGGCGCAGCAGGGTCGCGGCCACCATCGACCAGGCCGAGCCCAGGGTGCGCTCCTCGGCGAGGACCCAGCCGGCACGGCGCATCGCCACGTGCAGGTCCTTCTCCTCGCCGTCGAAGGCGATGTTGATGGGGTCCGAGAGCACCCCCTCGGTGCTGCGGGTGCGGCCGAAGAAGTAGTCCGGCAGGTAGATCCACGTCAGCAGCTGGTGCAGCCGCGGCAGGGTGATGTAGGTGAACAGCACCCAGAACACCAGCAGGTACAGCAGGCGCACCGGCGTCAGCGAGAAGCCCTGGAACAGGTACAGCAGCGCCAGCCAGATGCTGATGACGAGGCCGGCGACGACGAACAGCGCGTCGAGGACCTGGTAGATCTCGCCGCGGCGGCCGCGCTCGACGTGTCCCGGAGGGTGATCGTAGACCGGCGGCCGCGTGGGGACGGGACGGTCCAGCGGCACCATCCGCGGCGGGCGCTGGGTGGGCATGGATCCATCGTAGAGGGCGCGCGTCCGAGCCCTCTGGGACCGTCCGCCGGGGCGCACGTAGGGTGGAGGACATGGCCACTGTTCCCACGCTCCGCTTCCACGACGACCACGCCATCCCCCAGCTCGGCTACGGCGTGTTCAAGGTCGATCCGGCCGTCGCGGCCGACGTCACCGGGCAGGCCCTGCGGGCCGGCTACCGCCACATCGACACCGCCGCCGCCTACGGCAACGAGGAGGGCGTCGGGCAGGCGATCCGCGAGTCCGGCATCCCCCGCGACGAGCTGTTCGTGACCACCAAGCTGTGGGACGACGCCCACGCCTACGACGACGCCCTCGCCGCGGCCGATGCCTCCCTCGAGCGGCTGGGCCTGGAGTACGTGGACCTGTACCTCACGCACTGGGCAGTGCCCGCGCAGGGCCTGTACGTCGACGCGTGGAAGGCGCTGATCGAGCTGCAGCGTCGCGGGAAGGTCCGCTCCATCGGCGTCTCCAACCACCCCGTGCCGCAGCTGGAGGAGATCATCGAGGCCACCGGCGTGGTCCCCGTCATCCACCAGATCGAGCTGCACCCCTACTTCCAGCAGCGCGAGCTGCGCGCCGTGCACGAGCGCCACGGCATCCTCACCGAGGCCTGGGGGCCGCTGGGCCAGGGCAAGAGCGACCTGCTGGAGAACCCGGTGCTCGCCGACATCGCGGCCGCCCGTTCGGCGACGCCCGCGCAGGTCGCGATCGCCTGGCAGCTCGCGCACGGGCACGTCGTGATCCCCAAGTCGGTGACGCCCTCCCGCATCGAGGAGAACCTCGGCGCGAAGGACCTGGCGCTCACCTCGGAGGAGGTCGCGGCGATCGACGCCCTGGACCGCCCCGACGGCCGCGGCGGCATGGACCCGGCCCAGCGCCCCCTGCCCGGCGCCTGAGCCGCCCCGCGAGATGTCATTCTCCGTCGCTTGAACACCCGTTCAAGCGACGCAGAATGACATCTCGCGCAACGCCGGGGCCGCGCCGGCAGATCTTCCGCGGCAGAGAAGCGTCGGGGAACGGCGGGCGGGGTCGCCGGCCGGGGTCAGTAGTAGACCGCGAGGGGCCCGTCGGGGCCGTCGATCACCTGGACCGGGGTGTCGAAGACGCGGGTGAGGACCTCGGAGGTCATGATCTGCGCGCTCGGCCCGTGCTCGAGGACGCGGCCGCCCTGGACGGCGCAGATGCGGTCGGCGTAGCGGCCGGCGAAGTTGATGTCGTGCAGGACGATGACGATGGTGCGGCCCAGCTCCTCCGCGGCGCGGCGCAGGTGGCGCATCATGTGCACCGAGTGCTTCATGTCCAGGTTGTTCAGCGGCTCGTCCAGCAGCACGTACTCGGTGTCCTGGGCGAGGACCATGGCGACGTAGGCGCGCTGGCGCTGCCCGCCGGAGAGCTCGTCGAGGTAGCGGCCCTCGAGCTCTCCGAGGTGGAGGAAGTCGATGGCCTCGCTGATCCGCTCCTCGTCGGCCGCGGTGAGCCGTCCCTGCGAGTGGGGGAAGCGGCCGAAGCCCACCAGCTGCCGCACCGTCAGCCGGGTGACGACGTGGTTCTCCTGCCGCAGGATCGACAGCACCTTCGCGAGGTCCTTCGAGCGGGTGGTGGACACGTCCATCCCGGCGACCTCGATGGTGCCCTCGTCCAGGCCCAGCAGGCGGCCGATCATCGTCAGCAGCGTCGACTTGCCGGCGCCGTTGGGCCCCACCAGGGCGGTGACGCCGCCGGCCGGGATCTCCAGGTCCACGGGGCCGATGCGGACCTCGCTGCTGTACTGCTTGCTGACGGTGCGGAGCGTGATCACAGGCGACCCTTTCGGAGGATGACCGCGAGGAAGATCGAGCCGCCGATCAGCTCGATGATGATCGAGACGTACCCCTGCGCGTAGAAGACGTGCTTCATGACGAAGTAGGCGCCCGAGAGCACGACGAAGGCGGTGAGGAAGGCGACGGGCAGGACGAGGCGGTGGTCGTGGGTGCCGGCCGCCTGGTAGGCGAGGGTCGCCACCAGGAAGCCGAAGAACGTCATCGGCCCGATCATCGCGGTGGAGACGGCCATCAGCAGGGAGACCAGCAGCAGCACGAGGATCGTCTCGCGGCGATGGTCGATGCCCAGGTTGGTGGCCTGCTCCTTCCCGAGCGCCACGACGTTCAGCCGCCGCGAGCGCAGCAGCAGGATGGTGCCGGCGAGGACGACCAGCGGGATCGCGATCGGCAGCTGGTCGACATCGGCGTTGGACACCGAGCCGAACAGGCGCGCGGCGAGCACGTCGAACTCGCTGGGCGTGAGCAGGCGCTGCATGAAGGTGGAGACGGCGCCGAGCCCTCCGCCGATGACGATGCCGACCAGCAGCATGACCTGCATGTTCGCGGAGCGGCCGGAGAGGAGCCAGCCGTACAGCAGAGCGGACAGCGCCATCATCGCCGCGATCTGCAGGACGAACTGGGTGGTGCCCTGGAGGGCGGTGAGCCCGGCGACGCCGAGGACGTACACCGCCGTGGTCTGGATCGCCCGGTACAGCGACTCGAAGCCCATGATCGACGGCGTGATGATGCGGTTGTTCGTGACGGTCTGGAAGGCGACCGTGCCCAGAGCCTGGCAGAAGGCGACGAGCACCATCACCACGAGCGTGGTCACGCGCAGCTTCGCGATGATCCAGAAGCCCTCGGACCCGAAGGGCATCGGGTTGTCCAGGGCGAGGTAGCCCAGGCCGAAGGCGAGGGACAGCACGATCAGCGAGCCGAGCACGAGCGCGAATCGGCGGCGCGCCCGGGGCGTGGGCAGGGCGCCGGAGCCGGCCCGTCGACGGGACGGGGCATCGGAGCGGGCCCCGGCAGCGGGCGCGGTTCCGGACGGCGGCGCAGTCCCCGGCGCGGGCGCGGTTCCGGACGCGGGCGCGGTTCCGGCCGGGGCCGGGTGCCCGGATGGGGCCGGGGCGGCGGTGAGCTCAGCCATGCCGGCGCCTCCTCAGCAGGAGGGCGACGAAGACGACGGCGCCGACCACCCCGAGGATCAGGGAGACGGGCACCTCGAAGGGCATGATGATGGTGCGGCCCACCAGGTCGCACACGGTCACGATCCCGACCCCCAGCAGGCACACCCAGGGCAGGTTGCTGCGCAGGTCGTCGCCGCGGATGAGGGAGACGATGTTGGGGACGATGAGCCCGAGGAAGGGCAGGTTCCCCACCACGACCGTGACCACGCCGGTGGCGACGGCGATCAGCGCGGTGCCCAGCAGCACGATCCGGCCGTAGTGGAGGCCGACGGTCGTGGCGATCTCCTCGCCCAGTCCGGCCACGGTGAAGCGGTCGGCGACGACGAACACGGCGACGCCCACCAGCGCGACGATCCACAGCAGCTCGTACTGCCCGCGCAGCACCGAGGTGAAGGAGCCCGCGAACCAGACGCCGAGGCTCTGCAGCATGTTCGTCTTCACGGCGAGGAAGGTCGACAGGGAGCCGACGACGGCGCCGAGCATGATGCCGATGATCGGCACGATGAGCGAGCTGCGCAGCGAGACCCGCCGCAGGAACAGGAAGAACACCATGGTGCCGACGAAGGCGGCGACCACCGCCCCGGTCATCTTCGTGAGGATGCTGGCCTGCGGGGCCAGGATCATCACCACGAGCAGGCCCAGGCCGGCCCATTCGGTGGTGCCGGTGGTGGTCGGCTCGACGAAGCGGTTCTGCGTGAGCAGCTGCATGACCAGCCCCGACATGGCCATGGCGGCCCCGGCGAGGACGAGGCCGATGGTGCGGGGGATGCGGGTGATCGCGAACATCTGCGCGCCGTCGTCCTGGCCGAAGATGTCGTAGACGCCGGTGAACAGGGAGGCTCCCAGCAGCAGGCCGACGACCGCGACCCCGAGGAGCAGGGCCGGGTCCAGCAGGCGGCCCCTGCCCGGCGCTCGAGGGGCCGCGATCGTCGCGCTCATCAGGCCGTGCCCTCCAGGGCGTCGGCGAAGGTCGAGAAGAACTCGGTGTAGGTCTGGATGCCCTCGTTGGTGTACGTGTCCGCGGGCATGTAGACGATGTTGCCCTCGGCGACGGCGGTCACCGAGGCGAGCGCCTCGGAGGCCTCGAGCACCGCCGCGGCGGGCTGGTAGGACGGGTCATCGGCCGAGACGGCGGCATCGCGGTCCATCACCAGCAGCCAGGTCGGGTTCGACTGGGCGATCGCCTCGACGGAGACGTCGTCGCCCTGGTGGTCGTCGCTGGACTCGGGGACCTCGAGCGCGGGGGTGAGGCCGAGCGTGGGGAACATCGGCCCGAAGGTGCGGCCGTTGCCGGGGGCCGAGTAGCCGATCTCGCCG
This sequence comes from Brachybacterium phenoliresistens, assembly GCF_039530785.1. NCBI lineage: Bacteria > Bacillati > Actinomycetota > Actinomycetes > Micrococcales > Dermabacteraceae > Brachybacterium > Brachybacterium phenoliresistens. The sequence goes on along the minus strand of NZ_BAAAOW010000004.1, from coordinate 233,900 downwards.
CCGGAGGTGATCACGGCCATCACGGTCTGCGCCGGGTCGTAGGCGGCCTTGACCCGCTCGATCTGGGCGTCGAGCGCGGCGCCGAGCTCCTGCGCCTCCGACTGCTTGGAGAAGACCTCGCCGAGCACGCCCACCTGGCGGGTGAGCTCGGCGAAGAAGTCCTCGCCGTCGCGCGGGTCCAGGGAGAGGACGGTCGCGCCGGGGACGAGCTTCTCGATGTCCTCCTGGAACTGGGTGAAGCGCTGGCCGTTGACGACGACGTCGGGCTGCGCGGCCACGATCGCCTCGAGGTCGGGCTCGTTGTGCGTGCCGAGGTCGACGATGGAGTCGTCCTCGGTGTAGCCGATGGTGGAGGGCATGAGGGAGACGGCGGCGGCGGTCAGCGGGATGCCCCAGTCATGGAGGGTCTCGAAGGTGCGGTTGTCGGTGGCGACGACGGACTGCACGGGCAGGGAGATGGTCTTCTCGCCGTCGTTGTCCTCGATGGTCACCGAGGCGGCGTCGCCGCCGGCGTCGCTGGCCCCGCCCTGGGCCGGGTCCTCGACCTCGGAGGAGGAGCAGGCGGCGGCGAGCAGGCCGATGGCCCCGGCGGCGGAGAACGCGCCCAGGCGGCGGCGGGAGATCGCGGTCATGTGATGTCCTTCGGTCGGCATGGCTGTCGTCACGAAGGTTAGCCTCACCTCGCCCGATTAAGACAGTCAGGGCTTGCGTTATCGAGAAGCTCACACGGACAGTAACGATCGCATAACCACTTGGGGTGCGCGGGGCCGCGATGATGGCGGATGCTGGGGCGATGATCCCTGCGCCTCCCCGTCCTCTGCCCTGGGCCGCCCTGGCGCTCGCGAGCGTGCTCGCGGCGTGCGCTCTGGGATGGTGGGTCCTCGCCGCCCCGGCGGTCGACGACCTCGACATGCTCGGGGTACGCGCCGTGAACACGCTCCACTCCCCCGCCACCGACGCCCTCGCCCGCGGCATCGACGTGCTGTTCGGGCCGATGGGCTCGGCGATCGTGTGGATCCTCGCGGTCCTCGCCGCCCTGCTGCTGCGCGGCTCCCGCGCCGCCCTGTGGACGGGCCTGGTCGCGGGCGTGCCGTGGGCGGCCTCCCGCCTGGTCAAGGAGCTGGTGCGGCGCGAGCGCCCCGACCTGGGGGTGCTCGACCACGTGCTGATCGACCACCCGGCCTCGGCGAGCTTCCCCAGCGGGCACACCGCCTTCGCCGCGGCGCTCGCGACGACGCTCGTGCTGGCGCTGCCGCCGGGCGGCAGGCGCCGCATCGCCGTCGCGGCCGGCGCCCTGCTCGTGCTGGCGGTCGCCTGGTCCCGGATGGCCCTGGGCGTGCATCACCCCAGCGACGTGCTGACCTCCATGATCCTCATGCCCGTCCTCGCCCTGTGCACGGCGCGCCTGCTCGCCGCGGCCGGCCTCCCCCGCCCGCTGGGCGCCGACCGGGGACCGGCCAGGGCACGCTGCCAGGCCGATTGACGCCTGCAGCGGGCAGCCCTCGTCTCGCCTGCGCATGGTGTGGGTACTCTGACCCGCATGACGTCGGAGAGTCCTGAAGTGATCAGCATCATCCAGGGGTTCCTGTCGGGCGAGATCAGCGATGCCGTTTTTCTGGAGGAGCTCTGCGGCGACCGGCTCGACGGTCTGCGCCACTGGCCGAATGCGCCGGCGTACGTTCCACACCGTGACCTGATGCAGTACCTCCTGCTTGCCGACATCGACACTCCAGATGGCCGGTACGCCGTCACGAGCGTGCTGGAGGAATATCTGCGTGATCATGGCGCCGCTGTGGCTCCTACGACACGAGGACGGAAAGCCGCGTCCGACTACGAACTCTTGCTTGACGTCCAGCCTCGTTGGCTCGACGTCACGGGGGACGAAATGAAGGAGCTGCTCGCCGCTGCTGCAGACGCCCCCGAGGACTCACGACGAGCTCAGCTGAAAGCCATGATCAAGGAGCGCTACCGGTACTTGCGACGACCGCCGCGATGGCTGCAGTCACCACAATGGCCGCTGGTAGAGCAACGGGCTGCGGTTTTCGTCGGACAGCTCGATGTGTCCGCTCTCCATCACGACACCGCACATCTGTACGTGTTCGTCGATGAGCACAGCGGCAATGTCGTCACCGTGACGCAGCAGATGTAGCTCCCCGAGATGCTGCGCCATTGCTTGCGCTTGTCGACGCATCGCTCCACGAGGTCACGGCCACAGCAGCGGTGCCTTCGGACATCACCGTGCCCGGTTCGCGCGCGACGGGCACCCTTCGTCGACGAGAAGCCGATCCGGCCTGGTTCACGGTCGTCCGTTCGCGCCCTGTACCTGGATCTGCTCGAGTGTCGGACATACTCGCCGTCCAGGACCCGTCCTCGGTACGAACGGGCCGATCTGATCCGGCCCCTGTGGCAGGCTCGGGGATGATCAGCGCATCGCACGCGTCCCGGGGCGCCGATGCGAAGACTTCGGGAACACGACAGGACCGACATGAACGCCGGCGTCGATGCCGATCCAGACCTCATCGAGACCGACAGCGGATTGATCCGCCCCGCTGACCTCATCATCATCTTCGGCACCCCTCATTGGACACCTGCTGAGGTCGCCGTGGATCTGTTCACCCGAGACCTGGCACCTCGGATCCTCGCGACAGGCGGCTCCTCGCGTCACGACGGGCGTCTCTGCGAATCCGAGATGCACAGGGATCTCATGGTGGCCCGGGGCGTCCCCGAGGACCGGATCCTCTGCGAGACGGCATCGGCGACGACGCTCGAGAACGCCGTCAACGCCCGCGCCGTCATCGACCGCTTGGGACCCGTGCACTCGGTGATCGCCGTGGTCAAGTGGTATCACCGTCGTGCCCTCGTGCATCTTGCCGAGCAGGTGCCCTCCCTCGAGCGGATCTACACCGCCGCATACGAGCCGTTCAACGGGGAGACCCGCCGCGGCATGACCCGCAGGACCTGGCAGGAGACCTCGCCGAAGAGCGTCCGCCGAGAGACCGCCTACCTGCGGACGATGATCGCGGAAGGCCGAGACGTGCTCGAACGCACCGATGCGGGATGGATCCGATCGCCGGGGCGCGCCAGGGCCGGCGCCGCGGGAGATCCGTCCGACCGTCGGGGATCCGTCCGACCATCCTGATCAGCGGGAGGGGCCCGCGCCGGAACTGCGGGGATCCGGACCGGGACCCTCCTTCCGGCGCAGCGCCGCTCCGATGAGCACGACGACGATGCCGACGCCGACGCCGATGGCGGTCTCCAGCACGCGCGCGTGGAGCATCGGCCCCACCGCCTGCGGGTGCGCCAGCTGCACCATGAGCAGGGCCAGCGGTGTGATGAAGCACAGGGCGAAGGCGTAGTTGCGCAGTACGTACAGCTCCGCGAGGAACTGCATCACCACCACCCACACCACCAGCTGCCAGGCCTGCGCGGGGAAGGACAGCAGGAACGCCGTCACCCCGATGCCGAGGATCGTGCCCAGCAGGCGGTGCACGCCCCGCTCGACCTGGGCGCCGTGCCCGGGGGCCGAGAGCGGGGAGACCGCCGCGATCTGCGCCCAGTACGGGAACGGCAGCCCGGAGACGATGCCGATGACCCCGGCGGCCAGCGCCGCGGCCAGATGCACCCCGCCGACCTCGGCCAGCTGCCGGCGGGTGAAGATCTCGCGGCGCGGGTCCACGCCCGCTCCGGGGTGGCGTTCACCCATGTAGTGACCCGCTAGCCCCAGCAGGACGCACCAGGAGGCAGTGCCGGCGGCGATCAGCAGGGCCAGCCACACCGGCGCTACGGAGGGCGCGGAGGAGATTGCCGCGACCGCGAACAGGGGGAACAGCGCGCCGCCGGGCTTGATGCCGCGCTTCGCGACGAGGGTCGCCGCGCCGGCGGCGACGAGCGCGCCGACGACCATCGCCGTCCACGGCAGGGCGCGATCCCCCAGCATCGGCCCGAGCGCGGCGAGGCTCGCGCCGATCCCCACGCACAGCGTGAGCACCAGGCCCATCAGGCTCTGCCGGCGGAAGCGCAGGGCGGTGGGCTCGTAGCGGGAGTAGATGCCGGTGAAGGCGCCGAACGCCGCGAACATCGCCCACTCGATCCGGTCGGTGGCCAGCAGCAGCGCCAGCGGCACGGCCAGCCCCACCGCGATCCGGAGGGCCGGGATGTGGTCGACCCGGCCCGGCGCGAGCGAGACCAGGCGGCGGGCGCGCTCCCGGACGGACGAGGGGACGGGCATGGGGGCTTCCTCCGCGCGTCCGGGACCGTGCGGCGGGCCTTCCGCCGCCGCCGTGCGCACCGGTGCCAGGATAGGGCGCATGAGCGCACCCCTCGTGGAGACCACCGGCATCGAGATCGTCGAGGAGTCGCAGCGCACCGCCCGGCCGCGGGACCTGTTCTGGCCGTGGTTCGCCGCGAACGTCTCGGTGTTCGGCATGAGCTACGGCTCGTGGGTGCTGGGCTTCGGCATCTCCTTCGCCCAGGCGGTGGTCGTGTCCCTGATCGGCATCGTCATCAGCTTCGCGCTGTGCGGGCTGATCGCGATCGCCGGCAAGCGCGGCAGCGCCCCGACGATGATCCTCTCCCGCGCGGCCTTCGGCGTGCACGGCCAGAAGGTCCCCGGCATCGTCTCGTGGCTGACCTCGATCGGCTGGGAGACGATGCTGGCGATCTCCGCGGTGCTCGCCACGGCGACCGTGTTCCAGGCGCTGGGCCTCGCCTCCGGCACCGCGGTGCTGGTCATCGCCACGCTGGTGATCGCGGCGATCATCGTGACCGCCTCGGTGCTGGGCTACCACACGATCATGCGCATCCAGTCGGTGCTGACCTGGGCCACCGGCGCCATGACCATCGTGTTCATGGTCCTCACGATCCCCCACATCGACCTGGCGGCGGTCGCCTCGGCCCCCTCGGGGAGCGTGCAGCAGATGGTCGGGGCGCTGGTGATGGTGATGACGGGCTTCGGCCTGGGGTGGATCAACATCGCCGCGGACTGGTCGCGCTACCAGCGGCGCAGCACCTCCGACGGCGCGATCGTCGCCTGGAACACCATCGGCGGCTCGGCCGCGCCGGTGATCCTGGTGGTCTTCGGCCTGCTGCTGGCCGGGTCCGATGCCGATGTCATGGCGCGGATCGGCGACGACCCGGTGGGCACCCTGGTCACGCTGCTGCCGCTGTGGGCGCTGATCCCCTTCTGGATCGTCGCCGTGCTGACCCTGGTCTCCGGCGCGGTCAACGGCATCTACTCCTCCGGCCTGACCCTGCTGAGCCTGGGGATCCGGATCCCCCGCCCGGCCGCCGCCTTCCTGGACGGGGCGATCCTCACTGCGGGGACGATCTGGGTGGTCTTCTTCGCCACGAGCTTCATCGGGCCGTTCCAGAGCTTCCTCATCACCCTCGGCGTGCCGATCGCCTCCTGGGCCGGGATCCTCATCGCCGATGTCCTCACCCGTCGCCGCGACTACGACGAGGCCGCCCTGTTCGACCCGTCCGGGCGGTACGGGTCGGTGGACTGGATCTCGATCGTCACCTTCGCGGCGACCTCCCTCGTCGGCTGGGGCCTGGTGGTGAACTCCTACGCCGAGGACGCCCCGTGGAACAACTGGCAGGGGTACCTGCTGGAACCGCTGCGGATGGGCACCTTCGTCGACGACCCGGCCGGCGCCTACTGGGACGGCACCTGGGCCTACGCGAACCTGGGCGTGCTGTTCGCGCTGGTCGCCTCGTTCCTCATCACCCTGCTGGCCCGGCGCGGGAGGATCCGCCAGCAGGAACGGGACGCCTGACCCGGGACCCGCACGGAATCCCCTCGCAGATCGCCCCACTCCTCGGCCCTCGCCGCCGGGGTCACTCGGCCGGGATCGGCGCCCCCGTGACGAAGCCGCGGTTCCAGCGCAGCAGCGGCGGGGCCTCGCGGTGGGCGCTGCCGCGACGCACCTCGCCGACCACCAGCAGCTGATCGGCCACCGGCGTCACCGCATGCGTCGTGCACGCGAGGGCGACCAGCGCATCGGGCAGGACCATCGGCCCCTCCTGCGTGCGCTGCGCCCCCGCGGCCGCGAGCGCGGCCCGGCGCTCCTCGCGCGCGGTGCGGCCGGTGAGGATGCGGACCAGGCCCAGGTGATCGGCGGCGAGGATCGACACGGCCCAGGGCGCACCGTCCGCGATCGCGGCGGCGCCCGCCCGGGTGCGCCCCATCGAGACGGCGATCGTGAAGGGGTCCACGGAGGCGGTCAGCACGGAGGCGGCGATGAAGAACAGGTCCTCCTCGCCGTCCCGCGTGCTCACGAGGGTCACGCCGCTGCCGTACTGCGCGAAGCTGTCGTACAGGGCCGGCGCCGGGCCGGCGGAGGGATGCTGCGTGGCGGTCACGAGCGGGCGGCCTCCAGTCGGCGTGCGACATCGGCCCAGTTCACGACGTTCCAGAAGGCCGTGACGTAGTCCGCCCGGACGTTCGCGTAGTCGAGGTAGTAGGCGTGCTCCCACACGTCCAGCTGCAGCAGCGGGGTGATCCCGGCGGGGATGTTGCCCTGCTGGTCGTAGAGCTGGAAGATCACGGGCCGCTGCCCGAGCCCGTCCCATCCCAGCACCGACCATCCCGACCCCTGGACGCCGAGCGCCGTGGCGGAGAAGTGGGCCCGGAGCTTGTCGAGGGAGCCGAAGTGCTCCTCGAGCGTCTCGCGCAGGGCGCCCTCGGGGTCGCCGCCGCCGTCGGGCGAGAGGTTCTCCCAGAACACGCTGTGGTTCCGGTGCCCGCCGAGGTGGAAGGCGAGATCCTTCTCGAGCTGGTTGATGTGCGCGAAGTCGTTCTTCTCGCGGGCCTCGGCGAGCTGCTCGAGGGCCGTGTTGGCGCCGGTCACGTACGCCTGGTGATGCTTGGAGTGGTGCAGCTCCATGACCCGCGCCGAGATGTGCGGGGCGAGGGCGGAGTAGTCGTAGGGCAGGTCGGGCAGGGTGTAGACGGGCATCTGTCGTCCTCTCGTGTCGATGACGACGACGCTAGGACTTCATGTGCGCTTGAAGTCAAGCGGGGCCCGGGGCGGTTCCGTAGAGTCGCCTGCATGAGCAGCTCCCCGCCCGCAGCCCCCTGGCTCCTGGTCATCGACCCCCAGCGCATCTTCGCGGACCCCTCCTCCGACTGGGCGGCCCCGACGTTCCCCGCCGCGAAGACGCAGATCCAGCGCCTGGCCGCGGCCATCGGCCCGCAGCGCACGCTGGTCACCCGCTGGCTGCCGACCGCCGACCGCTCGACCTCGTGGGGCGACTACTTCGCGGCCTGGCCCTTCGCGGACGTCCCGGCCGACGACCCGCTGTACGCCCTGGTCGACGGCGCAGAGCAGCTGTCCGACCGGCCCACGATCGACGAGCCGACCTTCGGCAAGTGGGGCCCGCAGCTCGCCGGGATCGTCGGCGCGGGAGCGGAGCTGCTGGTCACCGGGGTCTCCACGGACTGCTGCGTGATCACCACCGTCCTCGCGGCGGCCGATGCCGGCTGCCGCGTCACCGTGGTCACCGACGCCTGCGCCGCCTCCACGCCGGAGAACGGCGCGGCCGCCCTGCACACCCTGGGCCTGTTCCCGCCGCAGGTGCGCCTGGCGCGGGCGGCCGATCTGCTGCCATGACGCCGCCGCTGATCACCGTCGGGCACGGGCAGCTGGACCGGGAGCAGCTCGAGGAGCTGCTGACCGGCGCGGGCGTCGAGCATCTCGTGGACGTGCGCCGCTTCCCCGGCAGCCGGACCCACGAGGCCGCGGCCCGCGGCGCGATCCCCGACCTCTGCGCCGCGGCCGGCATCGGCTACCGCTGGGACGAGCGCCTGGGCGGGCGCCGCCGGCTCACGGCGGCCGAGGACGCCGAGACCCCCGACACGTGGTGGCGGGTCGCGGCGTTCCGCGCCTACGCCGCCTGGACCCGCAGCGCCGACTTCCGGGCCGGGGCCCAGGATCTCGCGGCCGATGCCGCGGCCGCGCGCACCGCGATCCTCTGCTCGGAGGCCGTGTGGTGGCGCTGCCACCGGCGCCTCATCGCCGACGTGATGCTGCTCGAGCACGGCCTCGAGGTCCTCGACCTGCTGCACTCCGGCGCGCTGAACCCGCACGAGCCCAGCGAGGGCGCCCGCCGCGACGCCGACGGGCGGGTGATCTGGGACGGCCGGTGATCCGGGACGCGGTGATCGGGGACGCCGGGTGACCCGGGTACGTGGCCTGGGGCGTGGTGACTGCGGGACGGGGGTGACTGCGGGACAGGGTGGCCCGGGCGCGGCGCCTCACCCGGCGGCGCGCAGCACCTGCACGATCAGCTCCTCGACGCGGGCCCGCATCCCCGCGGGATCCACCGGGGCGCGCCCGCCGACCTGGATCGGGATGAACTCCTCCCACGCCGGGGAGAAGTCCAGCAGCTCGCCCATCAGCCAGGCCGGATCGACGCGGGTGCCCGTGAGCGCCTGGTACCGGCCGAGGAAGGACCATGCCCGCGCGGCGTCGTGGAGGACGGTCAGGTTGAGCATGCAGTGGCCCACGTCGCGGCCGGCATCGGCCACGCCGCAGCCCGTCCAGTCCACCACCCCGGTCAGCGCGCTGCCCGTCCACAGCACGTTGAAGTGCTGGTAGTCGCCGTGGGCGAGCAGCGGGCGCCGGGGGTCGTCCGCCGAGACCGCGAGGTCGAGGGCGGCCGCACCCTCCGGGAGCCCGGCCATCCAGGCGCGGCGGCGGGGATCGGCCATGTCCGCGTGGCGGGGGCAGGGCTCGAGGTCGGGGCCCGGCGGCAGGTCGTGGATCGCGGCGAGACGGGCGGCGAGCGCCTCCAGCCATCCCGGGACGTCCTCGGGGTCGAGCACGCCCCGCCCCGGCAGGCAGGTCATCAGCGTGCTCGGCCTGCCGGTGCGCTCCCCCTCCGGGTCGGCGGCGATCAGTCCCGGTGCGCCGATGCCGCCTCCGGCGAGGAGCTCCAGGGCCGCCGCCTCCCGGCGGGCGCACTCCCGCGGCCACGGGCCGTCCTCGGGCCAGCGCCGCAGGACCACCGCGGGAGCATCGGCCCCCGTGAGGTCCAGGCGGTACATGGCCTGCGACAGGCCTCCGGTCAGCGGGGTGATCGCCGCGATCCGGGTGCGCGGGCCGAGCACCTCCCGCACCCACGGCTCCACGATGTGCTGCATCCGAGCACTGTAGCGGCCGGTCCCCGCTCAGCCGCCCCAGACCGAGCGGGCGCCTGCCTCGCCGATCATCACCACCAGCGTCGTCGCGCCGCCGGCGGCGACGACCGCCGCCGCGCCGAGCAGCCGCGGGACCAGGCGGCCCGGCTCCTCGCGCCACCGGTACCAGGCCCACTGGGCGGCGGCGACCACGGCCATCGCGATCGTCCACGGCGGCAGCATCCGGGCGAGGCGGGCATGCTCCAGCACCCTCGGCGTCGGGCCGACCATGCCCAGGAGCACCTCGCCGGAGGCGATCGTCACCGGCACCAGCAGCATCACCAGCAGGGCCAGCAGGGGGGTCACCGCCCCGAGGCGGCGCCGCGCCGCCGGAACGAGGGTGCCCAGGACGAGGGCGAGGGCGCTGAGGGGGACCAGGACCACCACGGCGTGCACCACCAGCGGGTGCATCGGCAGGCCCATGACGCCGTCCAGGATCGGGTTCATACTCGGACCACGAGGGACGGGCCGCCGCGGTTCAGATGAACCTGCGGCGCCCCTGCCCCGTGTCACCGACGGAGGTGAGCATGGGCGAGGAGGACGCGACACGGCTGGGCGCGCTGTACGACGCCCACGCCGCGCCGATCCGGCGCTACGCGACGCGCCTGACCGGCGACGCCGCGGCGGCGGAGGACGTGGTCCAGGAGACGCTGCTGCGCGCCTGGCGCACGCCGAGGATCCTGGCCGACGACCCCGAGACCGTCCGGTCCTGGATGTTCACCGTGGCCCGCCACCTCGTCATCGACGAGGCCCGCAGCGCCCATCATCGCCGCGAGCAGCCGGTGGCGGAGGCCCCCGAGGCCGAGATGCGCGATGCGACCGACGCCGTCTTCGACCAGATGCTCGTCGAGGAGGCCCTCGCGACCCTCTCGGAGCCCCACCGCGCCGTCGTCGTGCGCGCCTACTTCGGCGGCATGTCCACCGCCCGCATCGCCCAGGAGCTCACCATCCCCGAAGGCACCGTGAAGTCCCGCATGCACTACGCGCTGCGCGCCCTGCGCCTGGCCCTGCAGGAGAGAGGAGTGACGCGATGAGCGAGCACCAGCGCCTGGCCGAATGGGACGCCGCCTACGTCCTGGGGGCCCTCGGCGCCGCCGACCGGGCGGAGTTCGAGGAGCACCTCGAGCACTGCGCCGCCTGCCGGGACGCGGTCGCGGAACTGGCCCCCGTCCCCGGACTGCTGGCCCGCATCCCCGCCGAGCGCGCCGAGCAGCTCCTGGCACCGGCCGATGCCGAGCGGGAGGCCCTGCTGGACCTCGGCGCGCACCGCGCCCGGCGCCGGCGCGGGCGGCGGGTGCTGACCGCCCTGGCCGCCGCCGCAGCGGCCGTCGCGCTGCTGTTCGCGGGATCGGCCCTGGACCTGCTGCGGCCCGCTGCGGAGACGGAGCCGGGCCCCGAGACGACCGTGGCGATGGAGCCGGTGGATGCCGCGCCGCTGCGGGCGAGCATCGGCATGACCACCGTCCCCTGGGGGACGAAGCTGGACGTGACCTGCAGCTACGAGGCCGATGCGTACGGCCGGCCCGGCGGCGGCGAGTACGAGCTGGTGGCCATCGGGGCCGATGGCCAGGAGACCTCGCTGTCCACCTGGCATGCACAGCCCGGATCGACCGCGCTGCTCAGCGCCGGGACGGCGCTGCCGGCGGAGGAGATCCAGGCCCTCGAGATCCGCGCGGCGGACACCGGGGCCGTGCTCATGCGCTCCGGGTGAACCGCAGGCGGGCCGGTCTCGTGTCCTGGGTGACCGGGTTCCCGGTCCGGACCCAGGAGGCAGCCATGTCCATCGGAATCAGGCACGCGGCGCTCGGCGCGGCGGCGGTGATCGTGCTCGGCATCAGCGGATGCACGTCCTCGGGCGAGGGCGGGTCCGACGGCGGCGGAGGCGGCTACGGCGGCGGGGCCCCCGCGGAGGAGACGACGCAGGCCCCCGCCGCGGAGGGCGCCGCGCTCGGCGTCGCCGAGTCCGATCTCGGCCGGATCGTCGTCGACGGCGAGGGCATGACGGTCTACATGTTCGACAAGGACACCCAGGGCTCCGGGGCCAGCGCCTGCGAGGGGGACTGCGCCGCCAACTGGCCGGCCGTCACCGTCGACGGCGACGCACCCGAGGTCGAGGGCGTCACCGGGGAGGTCGGCACGATCACCGGGGTCGACGGCTCCACCCAGCTGACCCTGGACGGCTGGCCGCTGTACACCTTCATCGGCGACCAGGCCCCCGGTGACGTCGCCGGCCAGGGCGTCAACGAGGTGTGGTGGGTGCTGGACCCGGCCGGCACGCCGATCCGGTAGTCGGAGGCCGATGCTTCGATGGCCCCATGACGACACCATGGACCATGACCATCGACTGCACGGACGCCGTGCGCTGCGCGGCGTTCTGGCGCACGGCCCTCGGCTACGAGGACGCCCCTCCCCCGGCGGGCTTCGCCTCCTGGGAGGACTGGTTCGACGCCTGCGAGGTGCCCCTCGCCGAGCGGGGCGACGGCGCCGCCCTGGTCGACCCGACCGGAGCGGCGCCGCGCATCTCCTTCCTGCGGGTGCCGGAGCCGAAGTCCGTCAAGAACCGCCTGCACCTGGACCTCCAGGTCAGCGGCGGCCGGGCGGTCCCGGCGGAGGTCCGCCGCGCCCGGATCACCGGAGAGGTCGCCCGGCTCCTCGACGCGGGCGCGCAGGTGCTCTCCGAGCATCGGATCGGCGAGGACCTCGACCACGTGGTGATGGCGGACCCGGAGGGCAACGAGTTCTGCGTCGTGTGAAGGTCACGATCCAGCGTCGATCCGCGCAAGCATCGAGCGAGCGCCCTACCGTCGCGGGATGAGAGCGATGAGGAGTGCGACGGTCGCGCTGGCTGTCGTGGGGCTGGTGTGGCTCGCGGCATGCTCCGCGGCGGAGGAGGGGGACCAGGCCACCTGGTCCCTGGCCCCCGGCCAGGAGGTCACGGCCGAGACGACCGTGCTGAAGCTCGAGGCGACGCGCACATCCTGCGCGAACGGCCGCACAGGTGAACTCCTGGAGCCGGTGATCACCGTCTCCGAGTCCCGCGTCATCGTCCGCATCGACGCGGTTCCGCTGAAGCCCGGGGGCTATGACTGCCCCGGCAACGACAGGGTGCCCGTCACCGTCCGCCTCGAGGAGCCCGTCGGGGACCGCGAGCTCGTCGACGGCGGCTGCCTCCGGGAGGACGCCCGGGAGATCGGGGACTGCGAGGATCCCGTGCGCTGGTCCGGGGCCTAGACCGGCGCGGGGCGCCCGTCCGAAGACGAGCGCCCCGCGTTCTCGTGATGGTGTCAGTCCTCGTCGACGTCCGTGGAGAGGACGGTGAGGGCCGCGTCGAGCTCGACGTCCGCCCCGGTGCCGTCCCCGGCCAGGACCTCGGCCTCGATCGCGGTCCCGGGATCGTCGGAGCTGGAGATCTCGGTGACGACGCCGTCCGCGACGCCCTCGGCGGAGGCCGCGTCCAGGGCGGCGGTCTCGATCGCCGGCAGCTGGGCGAGGTCGAGCAGCGGCTCGGCGTCGTCGTCCGCCTCGGTGTCGTCCTCGGCGCGGACCGTGACGGTGCCGTCGGCGGCGATGTGCACGTCGCTCTCGGTGCCGTCGCTCAGGCGCACCTCGATCTCGTAGCCGCCGCTGACGACCTCGATCGTCGTGACGCCCTCGGCGCCGGTCTCGGCGATGGCCTGGTCGGCGACGGTCCGCATCGAGGCGGCATCGCGCGCGGGGAGGTCGGCGGGCCGGGCGTCCGCGTCATCCGCATCATCCCGATCGTCCGCGTCATCCGCATCATCCCGGTCGTCCGCGTCATCGGCATCATCCCGGTCGTCTGCATCGTCCCGGTCGTCCGCGTCATCGGCATCATCCCGGTCATCCGTGCCGTCCTGGTCGTCCGCATCGCGGTCCCCGTCATCGGAGCCGCTCTCGGCGGTGACGCCACCGAGGTCGTCGCCGTCCATGCCCGGGCCACCCAGGGCGTAGGCGGTGCCGCCGCCCAGGATCAGCACGGCCGCGGCGGCCGAACCCATCATGAGGGCGCGGCCGCGGCGGGGGCGGGTGCCGACGGCGGACGCGGCGGCCCCGGTGGTCTCGGAGGTCTCAGGGGTGCTGGGGTTCATGTTCTCGGTCATGTCTCCACCATGCCGAGCAGGCGCTGAAGCGGCCCTGAAGCGAGCTGAAGGATTATTCAGGGAGGCGAGTCGAAGGGTTCTCCCGGAGCGGGGCGGTGCGGCGGCAGGCGCCGGCGTGCTGCGCGGGGCGGTGCGGCGGCCGATCGCGGCGGACACGAACGGCCGCCGGAGGGCCGCGAACCGGGCAATCGCCTGGCTCGAGGACCTGGGCCCGCCTTCCGTGTCCGCCACCGTGCCCGATCTGCCTGTGGGCGCACGGCGTGGCAGCCGCCGCCCGCCGCCCGCCGCCCGGCGACCCGGCCGCGGACGCGCCGGTCCGATCAGCCGCGACGCCTCATGCGCCGCGGTCCGCCGCCGGGAGGTCGAGGGTGAACAGCGCACCCCCTGCGGTCCCCTGACCGGCGGTGACGGTGCCGCCGTGCGCCCGCGCGATCTGCCGGACGATGGCCAGTCCCAGCCCGCTGCCCCCCGCGTCCCGGGCACGGCCCTCGTCGAGACGGGCGAAGCGCTCGAAGACCAGCTCGCGCTGGTCGGCCGGGATCCCCGCGCCGTCGTCCTCGACCTGGACGCGCACGCGGCCGGCATGCTCGGCCACGCGCAGGGTCACGGTCCCCGCGGCGTGGCGGGCGGCGTTGTCCGTGAGGTTGCGCAGGGCACGCGCCAGCATCGCCGGGTCCCCCTGCACCCGCGCCGGGCCGATCCCGCGCGCATCGACCGCCACGCCCAGACCGCGGAGCCGCGCGGCCTCCTCCAGGGCCAGGTCGTCGAGGTCGACCTCGGCCGTGACGCGGCCCTGTCCCTCGTCCAGGCGCGCCATCAGCAGCAGCGACTCGACCAGCTCCTGCATCCTCGCGCCCTCGCCCAGGACGACATCGCCGAGCGCGGCGAGGGAGGTCGCCTGCGGGTGGTCGCGGGCGAGCTCGGCGTGCTGGTGCAGGGTCGCCAGCGGCGAACGCAGCTCGTGGGACGCGTCGCTGACGAAGCGCCTCTGCAGGACCTGCGCCTGCTGGATGCGGTCCAGGAGGTCGTTCATGGTCGCGGCGAGGTCCCCGAGCTCGTCCTGGCCCGCATCGACCCGCTGGGCGGGATCCGCGGCGTCGACCGTCTCGACCTGCCGTCGCAGGCGTTCGACCGGGGCGAGGGCCCGACCCGTCACCACCCAGAGGACGACGCCGATGAGCAGGAGCACGATCGGCACGGCGACCGCGAGCAGGACGCCTGCCGCGCGGGTCGCCTCATCGGCCCCCTCGAGCGGACGGGCGACGGTGAGCATGCCGGAATCGGTGCTCTCCGAGGCGGCGAGGTAGGCCTCGCCGTCCACCACGATCCGGGCGGTGCTGTCCTCGGGGACGGCCGGGAGGGCGGTTCCGTCCTCGAGGTTCGATCCGGAGCCCTCGAGCTGGACGAGGACGTCGTCGTCGACGTCGCGGATCGCGGCCGGATCGGACTCGGCCAGGTCGGCGTAGAAGTCGAGGTCCTGTTCGAGGGAGGTCGCGATCCCGGCGGTCAGGGTGCGGGAGAGGATCTGCACGGCGGCCACGGAGCCGAGGCCCAGGGCGAGGGCCAGCACGAGCAGCGCTCCGGCGGTGATGCGGGCGCGGATCGATCGGGAGAACACGGCGCGGGGCATCTCAGCCGCCCGTGGCGGACAGGCGATAGCCGGTGCCGCGCACCGTCTCGAGGGCCGCGCGCCCGAAGGGCCGGTCGATCTTCCGGCGCAGGTGCCCGATGTAGACCTCGACGATGTTGGGGTCGCCCTCGAAGTCCTCGCCCCACACGTTCGCGATCACCTCGCGCTTGGTGACGACCTCGCCGCGCCGGCGCAGCAGGAAGTCGAGCACGGACATCTCCCGGGCGGTGAGCGTGATCTCCGTGTCGCCGCGCAGGACGCGGCGCGCGGCCGGGTCCAGCCGCAGGTCCCCGGCTTCGAGGAGGGCCGGGCGTTCCCGGCCGCCGCGGCGCGCCAGCGCCCGCAGCCGCGCCACGAGCACCGCGGAGGAGAACGGCTTGGTCATCCAGTCGTCGCCGCCGGTGTCCAGCCCCTCGACCTCGTCCCATTCGCCGTCCTTCGCGGTGAGGAACAGGACGGGGGTCGCATCGCCGTGCGCCCGCAGCTCACGGCACACCCGGTAGCCGTTCATCCCCGGCATCATGATGTCCAGGACGATCACGTCGTAGTCGTGGTCCTCGGCCAGCGCCAGGCCGCGCAGCCCGTCATGGGCGACGTCGACGACCATCCCCTCGGCCTCCAGGCCGCGGCGCACGCCGTCGGCCAGCCGCACCTCATCGTCCACGAGCAGGATCCGCATGACCCCAGTCTGCCCGCGCCGCGCTGAAGCGGCGCTGAAGCGGCGTCGGTCCGCCGTCAGTCCAACGGCAGCTCGGGCTGCTCGAGCAGCCGCCGCAGCATCTCCCAGGGGACGCCGTGCTCCCGTGCGACCTGCCGCGAGGGCATCCCGGCCTCGAGCTGCAGGCGGACGTCGTGCAGCTCGCCGTCGGACAGCTCGCGGGGGCGCTCGATGCTCACCCGGGCGTAGGCGGGCACGTGCACGACGGCCTCGGCCTGCCGTTCCGCCGCCATCGCCGCATCGGCCGCGACGACGGCGGCGACCAGGCGCGCGTCCTCCGGGCCCAGGGTGATGCCGGCCGCGCACAGCTCGAGGCGCGCCCCGGCGCCGATGATCTGCTCGACGAGGTCCTGCAGGTCGCGCAGGGACCGGGCGAGGCGATCCGCGGAGGCGACGGCCAGCGTGTCCCCGCTTCGCAGGGCGTCGAGGGCCTCGCGCAGCACGGGGCGGTCGTGCGAGGTGCCCGGCGGCTGCAGCTCCGTCCAGGTGCGATCGGCCGGACCGATCAGCTCGCGCTGACGGGCGAGGTCCAGACCGGCCGAGGAGTCCCGGAGATAGGCGATGCGCGCGGAGGTGGCCATCCTGCATTCTGCCTCAGGTGCGGGGCTCATCGCCCGGCGTGCGCGTCGAAGGCGTCGGGATCGCTCTCCTCGTAGGAGAGGGCGAGCTCGAGCCACTGCGAATGCGCCACGTCGCCCTCCCCGCCGTCCTGGTCCCGGCGGGCGTCGTCATGGTCGGCCATCCGCCACAGCAGCTCATGGATCCGGGCCTCGCAGGCCGGGTCGAGGTCGAGGATCACGGCGGCCGTGACGAGGTCGTCGGCCTCCGCCACGGGCCGCACGACGCTCCGCGCCTGCTCGCAGGCCTCGGTGTACGGGGCCGTCCACGCCGCGATGCGCTCGCGGTGCTCGCGGCGCGCCCGGGCGCTGAGGATCCGCACGAGCAGCCCGTGCTCGGGCTCGGGGGCGGTGCCCACGGTCTCGCTCGCGCGGCGGATGCGGTCCAGAGCCGCCCCGGCCCGGGCCGGACCCGCACCAGGGGCGTGGATCCAGACCGGCACGGTCGTCTCCGGGAGCAGCGTCGCCCAATCCCGTCGCGCCACCAGATCGCGGATCCTCTCGGCCTCCCATGCATCCTGGATCTCGAAATAGTCCTCGGAGGTCGTCATCGCCCCAGCTTCTCACGCCTGCTCAGGGGTCACTCCGACGCTGCGCCACGCCTCCTGAACGGCGACCCGCTGCGACGACCCGGGGCCGTGGAGCTGCTCGGCGGCCGCGAGGGTGGCGCGGGCGAAGGCCGCGAAGCCGGCGTCCTTGGGCAGGCCGCCCCGGGTGAGGGCGCGGTACCAGATCGGCCCGGCGCCCTCCCAGGACGCTCCGCCGATCCCGGTCGCGGCCAGCACGAACGCCCGGTTGGGGATGCCGGAGTTGATGTGGACGCCGCCGTTGTCGTGCTGCTCGTCGTGCGGGAGGTCCTGGTAGTCGGCCATCGATCCGGGCTGGGGGTCGCGGCCCAGGACCGGGTCGTCGTAGGCGGTGCCGGGATCCATCATCGACCGCAGGGCCCGGCCCCGGACGGCGTCGGTGAAGACGCCCTCGCCGATCAGCCAGTCCGCCTCCGCGGCGCTCTGGCCCAGCATGCGCTGCTTGGTCATCGACCCGAAGGCATCGGCGACGGACTCGTGCAGCGCCCCGGACTGGCCGACGTACACGAACCCGGCGGTGAACTGGACGACCCCGTGGGTGAGCTCGTGGCCGATCACGTCGACGGCGTTGGTGAAGGACTGGAAGTACACGCCGTCCCCGTCGCCGAAGATCATCTGCTCGCCGTCCCAGAAGGCGTTCTCGAAGTCCTGGCCGTAATGGACGGTGGCCACCAGCTCCATGCCCGCATCGTCCAGCGAGTCCCGCCCGAAGACCTCCCGGAACAGCGTCCAGGTGGCGCCGAGGCCGGTGTAGGCCTCGTCGGCGGACTCGTCCCCGGTCGCCGGGGCGCCCTCGGCGCGGACCAGCACCCCGGGCAGGGCGGTGCCGTGCTGCGCGTCGTGGATCCGGCGGCGCAGGACGGCCGCCTCCATCGCAGCGGCGGTCCGCGGCGGCCGCGTCTCGGGGACGCGTTCCTGCAGGTGGGGAGGGATGAGACCGGTCGCCGTCCCGGAGTACCCGGGGCGGCTGCTGCGGGCCGCGCGCACCTCGCGGGAGCCGGCGACCCGCCGGCCGATGGCGAGGGTGCGTTGCGCCGCATCGGCCGGCCCGTCGGAGGCGAGGCGGGCGATCTGCTCGAGCAGATGGGGCGGGACGATCCCGGCGTGCATGCGTGTGGTGTCCATGCCCCCAGCATGCGCCGGCGCACCGACGCCTCAGCCGACGGCGGCGGCGAGGACCTCCCCGAGGGCGGCGACGCCGCTGCGGATCTGCGCATCGGTCGCGCTGGTGAAGCTCAGACGGAGCGTGCGGCGCCCGTCGCCGTGGGCGAAGAACGGCTGACCGGGGACGTAGGCGACCTTCCGCGCGACGGCCGCCGGCAGCAGGGCGCCGGTGTCCACGTCGCCGGGCAGCTCGACCCAGCAGAACATGCCGCCGTCGGGATCGCTCACGCGCGCCCCCGCGGGCAGATGCTCCCGCAGGGCCCGGCCCATCACCCCGGCGCGATGGCCGTAGACCTCCCGCAGCCGCTCCACCTGTCGCGGCAGCACATCCTCCACGAGGGCGAGGACGATCATCTGGTTCAGGGTCGGGGAGTGGAGATCGGCCGCCTGCTTGGCGAGCACGAGACGCTCGATGACGTGCCGCGGGGCCTGCACCCAGGCGTCCCGCAGCCCGGGGGCGAGGACCTTCGAGAAGCTGCCGAGGTGGACGACGTGCACCTCCTCGGGATCATCGGCCTGCGCCAGGGCCAGGTCGAACAGGGTGGGCAGGGTCTCGCCGCGGAAGCGCAGGTCGTTGTAGGGGCCGTCCTCGATCACGGTGACGCCGTGGCGCCGCGTCACCTCGAGCAGGGCGCGGCGGCGCTCCCGGGGCAGGGTGCGGCCCGTGGGGTTCTGGAAGGACGGCGTGGTGTACAGCGCCCGGGCCTCCGTGTGCGCGAGCTGCTCGGCCAGGGCCTCGGGGACGATGCCGTCCTCGTCGGTGAGGACCTCGACGAAGCGCGCCCCGTACGGCGCCATCGCCTGCAGGGCCCCGAGGTAGGTGGGCTGCTCGACGAGCACCACGTCGCCGGGATCCAGCAGCACGCGGGCCAGCAGGTCCAGGCCCTGCTGGCTGCCGCTGGTGATCTGCACGTGGTCCGCGCCGATGCCCGCGCGGGCGCCGATCCACTCCCGCAGCCCCGGGTCGCCCTCGGTGGTGGAGTACTGCAGCGCCTCCCGCCCGCGGGCGGCGAGGATCCGGTCGCTCGCGGCACGGACCTCCTCGAGGGGGAACAGCTCCGGGGCGGGCAGCCCGCCGGCGAAGGAGATCACCTCGGGCTGCTGCGTGACCTTGAGGATCTCGCGGATGGCGCTGGAGGTCATGCGCCGGGCCGTCGCGCTCAGGGGGATCATCCACCGAGCCTACGAGCCCGGCGCAGGACCGGTCGCGGGCGTCTCAGACGACGCGGGCGTCGCGGCCGATGCCGGCGCCCCGGGCGACGCGTGCACCTCGGGCGCCCCGGGCGTCTCGGGCGACGCGGACGGCTCAGGCGAGCGGCCCGGCGACCTCCTCGACGGCGGCGAGGATCGTGCCGTCGCGCAGCAGCTCCTCGGCGGCGGCGATGTCCGGGGCCAGGAAGCGGTCCGGCCCGGGGCCCTCGACCCGCTCGCGCAGCACGGCGATCGCGGCAGCGCTCGCGGCCGACGGCGCCAGCGGCGCCCGCAGGTCGATCGCCCGGGTGGAGGTGATCAGCTCGATCGCCAGGACGCGGCGCAGGCAGTCCACGGCGGTGCGCAGCTTGCGGGCGGCGTGCCAGCCCATGGACACGTGGTCCTCCTGCATGGCGCTCGAGGGGATCGAGTCGACGCTCGCGGGAGCGGCCAGGCGCTTCATCTCCGAGACCAGGCCGGCCTGGGTGTACTGGGCGATCATGAAGCCGGAGTCGACGCCCGGGTCGTCGGCCAGGAACGGCGGCAGGCCGTGGGAGCGGGACTTGTCGAGCATGCGGTCGGTGCGGCGCTCGGCGATGGAGGCGAGGTCCGCGGCGACCACCGCGAGGAAGTCCAGCACGTAGGCGACCGGCGCGCCGTGGAAGTTGCCGTTGGAGGTGACGGTGCCGTCCTCCAGGACGACGGGGTTGTCGATGGCCGCGGCGAGCTCGCGCTCGGCGACGGTGCGGGCGTGGGCGATGGTGTCGCGCACGCCGCCGGCGACCTGCGGGGCGCAGCGCAGCGAGTAGGCGTCCTGGACGCGGGAGCCCTCCGCGGCGACATCGGCCACGATGGCGGAGCCCTCGAGCAGGGCGAAGATGTTCGCGGCGGAGTCCGCCTGGCCGGGGTGCGGGCGCAGCGGCATGTGCAGCTCGGGGCGGAACACGCTGTCGCGGCCGCGCAGGCCCTGCACCGTCAGGGCGGTGGTGAGGTCGGCGACGCGGACCAGCTGCTCGAGGTCGGCGAGCGCGATGAGCAGCATGCCCAGCATGCCGTCGGTGCCGTTGATGAGGGCCAGGCCCTCCTTCTCCTCCAGCAGCACGGGCTCGATGCCCGCCTCGGCCAGCAGCTCCGGCACGGGGCGCTCGACGCCGTCGCGGTCGCGGGCCCGGCCCTCGCCCATCAGCACGATCGCGCAGTGGGACAGCGGCGCGAGGTCGCCGGAGCAGCCCAGCGAGCCGAACTCGTGGACGATCGGGGTGATGCCCGCGTTCAGCAGCGCGATCATCGTCTCGACGACCAGGGGGCGCACGCCCGTGCGGCCGGAGGCGAGGGTCTTCGCGCGCAGCAGCATGAGGGCGCGCACCACCTCGGGCTCGACCTCGGGGCCCGCGCCGGCGGCGTGCGAGCGGATCAGGGAGCGCTGCAGGGCGTGGCGCATGCTCGGCGGGATGGAGGTGTCGGCGAGGGCGCCGAAGCCGGTGGAGACGCCGTAGACCGGGGTGCTGCCGCCGGCGAGCGCATCGATGTGGGCGCGCACGCGGGCGATCTCCTCGCGGGCCGCGGGATCCAGGCGCAGCGGTGCGCCGCCGCGGGCGACGGCGAGGACATCGGCCGGGGTGAGGCCGGAGCTGGAGAGGGTGACGGTGGTGGTCATGACCTCGAGGCTACGGATCGGGCGGCCCCGCTCCCAGGGGGTCGGAGCGGTCGCCGTCCGGGATCCCGGACAAGCGGGGGCGTCCCGGAGCCGGCCCCGCCTCGCCCCGCGTCGCCTCGCGTCGCCTCGCCTCGCCCCGCGTCGCCTCGCCTCGCCTCGCCTCGCGACAGAGAATCGTCACCCTGTATGTCGTCTCGGGGCCTTCGATGACATACAGGGTGACAATTCCTCCCGGGCCGCGATCTGGGCGCCCCGCCCGAGCGGGAACGCCTCAGAGGACGAGGTGCGCGATCGGTGCGGCGATCAGCACGGTGAGGACGACCCGCTCGAACCAGAGCACGATCAGGCGCGGCACGCTGATCGGGATCGAGGTCGCGAGGATCGAGGGCACCAGGGCGGAGAAGAACACGATCTGCGAGATCGCGGTGACGCCGACGGTGAAGCGCAGAACCTCCGAGGGGTGGCCGGCGACGACGGTCGCCGGCAGGAACATCTCGGCGATGCCCATCGAGAACGCCTTGCCGGCGAGCAGGGGCTCCGGCAGGCCCACCAGCAGGGCGACGGGCGCGAACACGTAGCCGAACAGGTCGAACAGCGGGGTGTAGGTCGCCACCAGCAGGCCGATGAGCCCGACCGAGAGGATCGAGGGGACGATCGCGGAGGCCATCAGCACCCCGTCCTTGAGCGTGGACCAGGTGCCGCGGGCCAGGCCAGGGGCCGCCGCGAGGGCGCGCATCGCCTCGGCCCAGGCGGTGGGCAGCAGGCGGCCGCCGCCGGTGGGCTCGGGCTGGTGGGCCACGCCCTCGAAGGTCTCCTCGGGGATGCCGCGCAGCGGCGGGATCCGCACCGTGATGGCGGTGACCAGGAACGTCACCACGAGGGTCACGACGAAGTAGAGCGCCCAGCGGTCCATGAGGTCCAGGGTCGAGGCGACGATGACCATGAAGGTGGCCGAGACCGTGGAGAAGCCGGTCGCGATGATCGCGGCCTCCCGGCCGGTGTACCGGCCCTCGCGGTAGACGCGGTCGGTGATCAGCAGCGCCAGCGAGTAGAAGCCCACGAAGCTCGCGACGGCGTCGACGGCGGCCCGGCCGGGCACCCGCCACACGGGCCGCATGATCGGCCGCACCAGCACGCCGATGAACTCCATCAGCCCGTAGCCGATGAGCAGCGCCAGGAAGATCGCGCCGACGGGCACGATCAGGCCGACGGGGATGGCGAGCTTCTCCCACAGGAAGGGGCCGATGTCCGGGTTCGCGAGCGGGCCCGGGTAGGAGCCGAAGGCGGCGCAGGCGGCGACGAGCAGGCCCAGCACGTTGAGGATCGCGAAGGCGGTGCGCAGCGGGCTGCGGCGCCAGGTGCCGGTGACGAAGGGCCGGGCGGTGCCGAAGGCCACCAGGGCGAGCACCACGAAGGGCACGGCCGGCCCCAGGAGGGTGCGCACCAGGGTGAGGACGTGGTCCACGCCGATGGTGCTCTTCCCGCCGATCTCGACGGAGACGAAGAACATCGCCAGGCCGATGGCGCTGTACACGAAGAAGCGCCAGCGGGCCGGCGGGTGCGGCGCGGTGGTGGGGACGGAGTCGGCGCGGGTCGTCATCGATGCGCTCCAGGGGTAGGGCGGCGGGACGCCGCACGGAGGGGTGAGGTCTCCTCCGGCCGGAGGAACGGGCGGCTCCCCGGCCGGAGTGGGACGGCGGGTCGCCCCGGGGCCGGGGCGGCGGTCAGGCGGCCGGGTGGAGGCGCTGCCCGCGCCGCCACACCGCCGCCGTCATGGGCATGCCCGGCCGGTAGGCCAGGTGGATCGCCGCCGGGGCGGCCAGCAGGTGCACGTCGGCGCGGGCGCCGACGGCCAGGTGGCCGACGTCCGCGCGGCGCAGGGCGAGCGCCCCGCCGCGGGTGGCGGCGCGGATCGCCTCGGCGAGGCTGAGGCGCATCTGCAGCACGGCGGTGGCCACGCAGAAGCTCATGGAGCTGGTGTAGCTGGTGCCGGGGTTGCAGTTGCTGGCCAGGGCCACGACGGCGCCCGCGTCCAGCAGGGCCCGGGCGGGGGCGAGCGGGGCGCGGGTGGACAGGTCGCAGGCCGGCAGGACCGTCGCGACCGTGGGGCCGGCGTCCATGGCGAGCCGGCCGTCGGCGTCCTCGCGCACCGGGAGGGCGGCGGTCGCGGCGAGCGCGTCGACGTCCTCGGCGGACATGTGGTTGAGGTGGTCCACGCTCGCGGCGCCCAGCTCGACGGCGAGGGCCACTCCCCCGCTGCGGGCCAGCTGGTGGCCGTGCACGCGCAGGCCCAGGCCCGCCGCGCGGGCGGCGCGGAGCACCCGGCGGGACTGCGCGACGTCGAAGGCGCCGTCCTCGCAGAAGACATCGGCCCAGCGCAGGAGGTCGCCGGCCTGCTCGCGGACGGCCTCGAGCATCGGCCCGGCGGCGAGGTCCACGTATGCGCCGGCGCCGGGGCGGCCGTGCGCGCCGTCGAACTCGAGCGGCACCAGGTGGGCTCCGAGGTAGGTGGCCTCGTCCAGGGTGCCGTCGGCGACGAGGCGGGCGGCGAGCGCGGCGGAGCGGGCCTCGTCCTCGAGGGTGAGGCCGTATCCGGTCTTCGTCTCCAGGCAGGTGGTGCCGCCGGCGACGGCCTCGGCGATGCGGGCGCGGACCAGCTGCTCGAGGCGGTCGCCGTCGGAGGCGTCCAAGGCCGCCCGGGTGGCGTCGGTGGTGACCTGGATGCCGCCGGCGGCGTAGGCGCGGCCGGCCATGCGGGCCTCGAACTCGGCGGAGCGGTCGCCGTCGAAGATGAGGTGGGAGTGGGAGTCGACCCAGCCGGGCAGCACGGCGCGGCCGGCGGCGTCCACCCGCTCATCGGCGGCGGGAGCGTCGGCGGCCGGGCCGTACCAGGCCACGCGCCCGCCCTCGAGGACCAGGGCGGCGTCGTGCAGCACCTGCCGCTCGGGGGCGTCGTCCAGAGCCGGGTCCAGCGTCCACAGCTCGCCGATGTCGGTGATCAGCGTGCTCGCCGGGGATGCGGCGGCGGCCGCAGGAGCCGGATGGGCTCCCGCGGCCGCCGCGTGCGGGGCGCTCGTCATGCGCCCTGACCGTCGCGCAGGGTGGGCGCGACGGGGATCCGGACGCCGCGCTCGCGCGCGACCTCATCGGCCCGGGAGTAGCCGGCGTCGACGTGACGGATCACGCCCATGCCCGGGTCGTTGGTGAGCAGGCGCTCGAGCTTGCGGGCCGCGAGCTCGGTGCCGTCGGCCAGGCCCACCTGGCCGGCGTGGATCGAGCGGCCGATGCCGACGCCGCCGCCGTGGTGGATGGACACCCAGGTCGCGCCGGAGGAGGTCGCGGTGAGGGCGTTCAGCAGCGGCCAGTCGGCGATCGCGTCGGAGCCGTCGAGCATCGCCTCGGTCTCGC
The DNA here is from genome assembly GCF_039530785.1 of Brachybacterium phenoliresistens. NCBI lineage: Bacteria > Bacillati > Actinomycetota > Actinomycetes > Micrococcales > Dermabacteraceae > Brachybacterium > Brachybacterium phenoliresistens. The sequence goes on along the minus strand of NZ_BAAAOW010000004.1, from coordinate 209,632 downwards.
GGTAGGGCGAGGCCACGGAGCCGGAGTCGAGGTGGTCGCGGCCGATGACGATGGGGGCCTTGACCTTGCCCTCGGCGACGAGGCGGTTGAACAGCAGGCCGGCCTGGTGGCGCTCGCCGTAGCCGAGCCAGCAGATGCGCGCGGGCAGGCCCTCGAACTCGACGTGCTCGCCGGCGGCGTCCAGCCAGCGGTGCAGGTGCTCGTTCTCGGGGAAGAGCTCCTTCAGCGCGGCGTCGGTGACGGCGATGTCCTCCGGGTCGCCCGAGAGCGCGACCCAGCGGAACGGGCCGAGGCCCTCGCAGAACAGGGGGCGGATGTAGGCGGGCACGAAGCCGGGGAACGCGAAGGCGCGCTCGTAGCCGGCGTGGCGGGCCTCGTCGCGGATCGAGTTGCCGTAGTCGAAGACCTCGGCGCCCTCGTCCTGGAACTCGACCATGGCGCGGACCTGCGCGGCCATGGACTCGCGGGACTTCTTGGTGAAGCCCTCGGCGTCGGCCTCCGCCTCGGCGTGCCAGTCCTCCATGGTGTGCTCGAGCGGGAGGTAGGACAGCGGGTCGTGGGCGCTGGTCTGGTCGGTGACGACGTCGATGGTGATGTCGCCGGCGCGGTGGCGATCCAGCAGCGCCGGGAAGACCTCGGCGGCGTTGCCGACGATGCCGATGGAGACGGCGCGGCCCTCCTCCTTGGCGGCGTTGGCGCGGGTGATCGCGTCCTCGAGGTCCTCGGCGATCTCGGTGAGGTAGCGCTTGGCGACGCGGCGCTCGAGGCGGGTGCGGTCCACGTCCGCGATGAGGCACACGCCGTCGTTGAGGGTGACGGCCAGGGGCTGGGCGCCGCCCATGCCGCCGCAGCCGCCGGTGAGGGTGATGGTGCCCTTCAGGGTGCCGCCGAAGCGCTTGCGGGCCACGGCCGCGAAGGTCTCGAAGGTGCCCTGGAGGATGCCCTGGGTGGCGATGTAGATCCAGGAGCCGGCGGTCATCTGCCCGTACATGGTCAGGCCCTCGGCCTCGAGCTTGCGGAACTCGGGCCAGGTCGCCCAGTCGCCGACGAGGTTGGAGTTGGCGATGAGCACGCGCGGAGCCCACTCGTTCGTGCGCAGCACGCCGACGGGCTTGCCGGACTGGACCAGCAGCGTCTCGTCGTCCTCGAGGTCCTGCAGGGTCTCGACGATCGCGTCGAAGGCCTCCCAGGAGCGGGCGGCGCGGCCGGTGCCGCCGTAGACGACGAGGTCGTCGGGGCGCTCGGCGACCTCGGGGTCGAGGTTGTTCATGAGCATGCGCAGCGGCGCCTCGGTCTGCCAGGACTTGGCGCTGAGGTCGGTGCCGCGCGCGGCGCGGACGGGGCGGGCTCCGGGGAGGGTCATCGAGGGCTCCTGCTCTGCTGGGGTGGTCCGTCGCGCTCGGCCATGACCGCGACGTGATGCCAGGACACCACGCCCGTCCGCCGCGGGGAACGGGCCGCCGCGCATCGGCGTCCGGGATACCGGACGATGCGGATTCCGGACGATGCGCTCAGTCGCGCGTGCGGGCGGAGACCACGATCTCGGCGAGGATCTCGCGCATCTGCTCGGGCTGCTCGACCCACGGCAGGTGCCCGGCGCCGGTGACGGCGCGCTTGCGGGGAGCTCGGGCGTGGGCGGCGAGCGCCATCACGGGGCCGACGGGCCGCGGGTCGGCGGTGCCGTGGATGAAGGTGATGGGGCAGCGCGCGGCGGTGGCCCAGGTGATCTGGTCCATGTCGTCGAAGGCCATGAGGGAGCGGTTGGCCGCGAGGTTGATGGCGTGCGGGCTGGAGGCCATCGGCAGCGCCAGGTCGTAGCCGGCGGCCGGGTCGGCGTAGTCGGCCGCCCACTGGATGCGGCGCCACTCCGTCTCCTCCTCGCGGGTGCGCTCCCGGGCGTCGAGCGCGGCGAGCCGCTGCGCCCAGGGCTCCAGGCGCCGGGCCCGCTCGGGCCGGTAGGCGCTGCGCCAGTCGCCGATGCCGACCCCGTCGAGGTACCCCAGGCCGATCACCCGGTCCGGGTGCGCGCCGGCGTAGGCGAGGGCGAGGGTCGCCCCGAAGGAATGGCCCACCAGCACCACGTGCTCGTGCCCGAAGGCGATGCGCAGCTCCTCGAGGTCGGCGACGGAGCGCTCGAGGGTGAGATCCGCCGGTGTCTCGAGAGCAGCGGTGGAGTCCCCGCATCCGCGCTGGTCGTAGCTGTGCACCGTGCATCGGCCGGAGAGCAGCTCGCCGAGCGGTGCCAGGTAGTCCCACAGGCCGGGGCCGCCGTGCACGAGGATCACGGCGGGGGCGCCCGCCGGTCCGGGCACGGTCCGCGTCGCCAGGCGTGCGCCGTCGCTCATCTCCACGAAGTCCACCCGCTCGACGCTACCGCAGCGCGCCCTTCGGATCTGCCCTCCTCCCCGGGGCACTCAGCGGAGGGCGCGGGTGATCTCGGCGGCGACCTCGCGCACGGCGCGGGCGCAGCGCTCGGCGAGCTCGGGGGTCGAGCCGACCTCGGGCCAGGTGAGCGCCACCCCGGCGACGGGCCACCCGGCGCGGTCCACGACCGCCGCGGCGACGGAGGCGAAGCCCTCGGTGACCTCGCCGTCCTCCCAGGCCACGCCCTCGCGGCGCACCCGGGCGAGCTCGGCCACGAGGTCCGCGCGGGAGGTCACCGAGGGCGCCTCGGTGCGGCGCTCGAACGGGGTGCGGGAGGGGTAGAGGCTGCGCAGCTGGACCGGGGTGAGCACGGCGAGCATCGCCCGCCCGCTCGCGGTGAGGTGCGCGGGCAGGCGCACGCCCGCGTCGGTGACGAGGCTGGGGCGCATACGGGCGCGCTCCTCGACGAGGTACAGCGCATCGCGCCCGTGCAGCACGGCGAGATGGCCGGACTCCCCGACGGCGTCGACCATCCGGGCGATCGCCCGGCGGCCGATCCGTGCCAGGGGGTCGTGGCGGGCGTAGCCGGCGGCGAGCTCGTAGGCCGCCGGGCCCAGCGCGTAGCGGCGCTCCTCGGGCAGGTGCAGGGCGTAGCCGTGGGCGACCAGGGTCGCCAGCAGGTCGTACACGCTCGAGCGGGGCAGCTCGAGGGCCTCGGCGATGCGGGCCGCGGCGACCGGGGCGCGCTGCGCGGCGAGGAAGGTGAGCAGGCGCAGCGTGGCATCGGCCGCGGGGACCTTCGCCCGCCCGCTCATGGCGCGGACCCCTCGTCGCGGTCGAGGAGCCGGACGGCCCGGGCGAGGACCTCGCGGTCCGCGGCGGTGAGGTCCGGGAGGCGGGCGGCGAGCTCGCGGCCCCAGTGGGCGCGGATCGCGCGGCTGGACTCGCGGGCGCGGTCGGTCGGGGCGAGGTGGACGCTGCGGGAGTCGGCGGGATCGGCCTCGCGGGTGAGCATCCCCTTGGCGACCAGTCCCCGCACCGCGGCGGAGAGGTTCGAGCGGCGCAGGCCCACGCCCTCGGCCGTGCTGCTGGGCGTGGCGCCGGGATGGCGGTCCACCCAGCGCAGCACCATCACCTCGGTGCCGGTCAGAGGGACCACGTCGTCCCGTTCGTGGACGCCGTGCTGCAGCGCCCGGGCGAGGGTCACGACGGCGTCGCCGAGCTGGGCGAGCAGGGGATCGTCGGGATCCTGCGCGTCCGAGGGCGGCGTCGACGTCGGGGAGGTCACGCACGGATCCTATCGACACGCCGCTTTCGTTATGTTTGCATAACCATCATGAGCATCCCCGCCTCCCCCACGACCGCCGCGCCCGACGCGGACCTCCGCTCCCCCGTCACCGTGCCCCTGCTGCTCGTGCTGGGCCTGCTGAGCGCCGTCGCCCCGCTGGCGACCGACCTCTACCTGCCCGCCTTCCCCGCCATGGCCGCGGACCTCGGCACCGGCTCCACGCAGGTGCAGCTGACGCTGACCGCCTTCCTCGCCGGCCTGACCCTCGGTCAGCTCGCCTTCGGGCCGCTCTCGGACCGCCTGGGTCGCCGCGGCCCGCTGCTGGTCGGCGCGGTCCTGTTCGTGCTGGCATCGGCCGCCGCCGCCCTCGCACCGAGCATCGGCGTGCTCATCGCCGCCCGCATGCTGCAGGGCCTCGCCGGGGCCGCCGGGATGGTCATCGGCCGCGCGATGATCTCCGACCTCGCGCACGGCCCCGCCGCGGCGCGGGCGTTCAGCCTGATGATGATCGTCGGCGGCGTCGCCCCGGTGATCGCGCCCGTCGCCGGCGGCGCGCTCACCGGCCCGCTGGGCTGGCGCGGCCTGCTCGGCATCATCCTGGTCCTCGCGATCGTCATGGTCGTCTCCGTCCTCGCGCTGACCCGCGAGACCCTCTCCCCGGCGCGCCGCGCCGAGCTCGCCGCCGAGCGCCGCTCCCGCCGGGCCGCCCCCGGGCCGCTCTCCTCGCGCACGTTCGTGGGCCGCACCGTGACCTTCGGCTTCGCCTTCGCGGTGATGATGGCGTACATCTCCGCCTCGCCGTTCCTCTACCAGGAGCTGATGGGCTTCGGCGCGGGCGGCTACGGCATCGCCTTCGGCGTGAACGCCCTGGCGCTCATGGTCGTCAGCGCCGTCTCCGCGCAGCGGGCGGCGACGGTCGCGCCCGAGCGCATGCTGCGGACCGGCGTGGCGGCCGCGGGCGTCTCCGTGCTCGCAGCCCTGGTCCTCGCCGCGACCGGGGCCCCCGCGATCTGGCTGATGTTGCCGATCTTCACGACCGTCGGCGCGATGGGGCTGATCTTCGGCAACGCCACCGCGCTCGCGCTGGGCGCCGTGCCGCAGGCCGCCGGGACCGCCTCGGCGCTGCTGGGCGCGCTGCAGTTCGGCCTCGGCGCGCTGGTCTCGCCGCTGGTGAGCCTCGGCGGGGGCGTCAGCGCCCTGCCCATGGTCCTGGTCATGACCTGCTGCATCGCGATCTCCGCGGGCGGGCTGCTGATCGCCCGGGAGGGCTGAGCTCACCCGCTGTCCGGAGCACCGGACAGCGGGCCTGCCTCGCGCCCCGATCGGGGAGAGTGGAGCCGTAGGGTCCGATGCAGACCCGCCCGCTCCTCGGAGGTGCCCCATGACCGCTCCCGCCCCTGCCGCCTGGACCGGCCGCCACGACGGCGACGACCCCGAGCATGCTCGCTGGCACCAGGTGGTGCGTCCCGCCGGGGAGGCCGATGCCTCCGCCGCGCACCTGGCCCTGCTGGGCTTCCGCTCCGACGAGGGCGTGCGCCGCAACCGCGGCCGGGTCGGGGCGGCCGATGCCCCCGCCGCGCTGCGCCGCGCCCTGGCGCCGATGGCGCTGCACGGCCCGCTCGCCCGCGGCGAGGTCGGCATCCACGACCTCGGCGACGCCGTCACCGTGGGCACGGACCTCGAGCGCGGGCAGGCCGAGGCCGGGGCGCTGATCGCCGAGGCCCTCGACCGCCCCGGCAGCGCGCTGGGCGTGGTCCTCGGCGGCGGGCACGAGACCGCCTGGGCCTCCTACCAGGGGCTGGTCGCCTCGCAGTCCCTGTCCGGCAAGCGCTGGGGGGTGCTGAACCTCGATGCGCACTTCGACCTGCGCGAGGAGCCGCGCCCCACCTCCGGCACGCCCTTCGCGCAGATGGCGGCGGCGGAGGCCGCGGCCGGGCGCGAGCTCGCCTACCTGGTGCTCGGGATCGCCGAGCCCTCCAACACGGGAGTCCTGTTCGAGCGCGCCCGTCAGCTGGGCGTGCGCTGGTGGACGGACGTGGAGTGCATCGAGGCGGGCGCCGCGGGGATCCGCGCCGCCGTCGAGGAGTTCGCCGCGGACCTCGAGGTGCTGTACCTGACCATCGACCTGGACGTGCTGCCCGCCGCGGCGGCCCCCGGGGTCTCCGCCCCCGCGGCCTACGGAGTTCCCGTGCCGCTGATCGAGGCGGCCGTGCGCGCCGCCGCCGACACCGGGAAGCTGGGCCTGCTGGACGTGGTCGAGCTGAACCCGCAGCTGGACGTCGATTCCCGCACCGCCCGCACCGCCGCCCGGCTCATCGACACGGCCGCCCGGGTCGCTCTGGACGCCGGGGCCTGAGGTCAGCGGGCGGCAGCCGCCGCCCCGCCGCCGTCGAGCCAGGCCCCCAGGGTGAGGTCGTCGACGATCCCGTCGCGGGGGATCAGCCCGCCGCCGGCGAGGCCGCGCCCCAGGTAGGGCAGCTCCGTGACGACGCGCAGGCGGCGCCCGCCGATCTCCCCGCGCGCGGCGAGGATGCGGCGCACCAGCTGCGCCGTGGTCATCTCCTCGGGGCCGCGGATCGCCAGGATCCGGTCGCCGGCGACGTCCTCGCGCACGACCTCGGGGACGATGTGCCGGGCCGCGCGGTGCGCCGAGAGCGGCGCCATGCGCATCGTCGGCAGCACGGCCAGCGGGCCGATGCTCGCCTGCGCGGCCATCTGCTCGGCCAGCTCGAACCACTGGGTGGACCGGATGATCGTCGCCGGGATCCGGGCGTCCTGATAGGCGCGCTCCTGCGCGGCCTTGCCCCGGTAGTAGCCGAAGGCCCCGCGGACCTCCGGCCGGGCGGCCCCGGCGATCGACACGCACACCACCCGCCGCGCCCCGGCGCGCTCCGCCGAGCGGGCGATGTTCTGCGCGGCCCGGGTGAAGAAGGAGACGGCCCGGTCCCCGCGGATCGCCTGCACGTTCACGGCATCGACCACCACCTCGGCCCCCTCGAGCGCCGCATCCAGTCCCCCGCCGCTGCGCGCATCCACCCCCGCGGACCGGCTCAGGCGCCGCACCGTGTGCCCGGCCTCCTCGAGCTTCCCGCTGAGGGACCGGCCGATGGTCCCCGTCGATCCCAGCACCGCGATGTCCATGGCCGCCACGCTATGCCCATCGGCCGCGCGGGACCAGGGGTCGCCGGTCACGGGCCCGGCGGGGTCCAGTCGGCGTGGACGAGCTGGAACAGCCGGCAGTCGCGCCAGTCTCCGCCCAGGCGCAGGTACTGCGGGGCGAGGCCGTACTCGACGAAGCCGCAGTTCTCGAGCACGCGCGCGGAGGCGTCGTTGCCGACCTGCACCTCCGCCTGCAGGCGGTGCAGGCGCAGCGCCCCGAAGGCGACGCCGATCGCGGCGCGCACCGCCCGGGTCGCCACGCCCTGCCCCGTCGCCTCGCGGTCCACCCAGTAGCCCAGCGACGCCGATTCGAAGGCCCCGCGGACGATGCCGTTGATGCTGAGGCGGCCCACCAGCTGCTCCCCGCCGAGGACGATCCCCAGCGGGACGCCGCGCCCCTCCTCCGCCGCGGCGAGGGCCTCGTCGAGCATCGCCCGCTGGGCCTCCTCGGTGAACCAGGCGTCCTCCCGCAGCGGGGCCCCGACCAGCAGCTCCTCCCGGTTGCGCAGCTCGAGCTCGGCGAGGCGGGCGGCGTCCTCGCGGCGCAGCGGGCGCAGGGACACGGACTCGGGCCGGGGACGGGACGGGGGCGTGCTCATCGGCCCATCGTCCCACCCGGCGGCGGGCCGGGACGCGACGCGGCCGATAGGCTGGGCCGGTCGTCCGCCCCAGGAAAGAGGCCCCTGTGACTGTTCGCCCCGAGACCGGCCGCCGCTGCGTGTTCATCGACTTCGACGGCACCTTCGCCGACCACGGGATCGCCCCGGGCGCCCACGCGGAGGCGGTGCGCCGGGCGCGGGAGAACGGGCACGTGGTGCTGCTGTGCACGGGCCGGCCCGCCTCCATCGTCGCCCCCGAGGTCGCGGCGCTGTTCGACGGCGTGGTCACCTCCGCCGGCGCCCACGTGCGGGTGGGCGAGGAGGTGCTGCGCGATGACCGCTTCCCCGAGGACCTCGCCCGCCGCACCACGGAGCTGCTGCTGGAGGCCCGGGCGGTCTTCGCCCTCGAGGCCCCCGAGGCGATGTACTGCACGCCCGGCCTCGCCGAGAGCATCCGCGAGCACGTCCGCGCCGCCGAGGCGCCCGCGTCCGGGAGCATCGGCCGCGGCCCGCAGGACATCCTCGACGCCGTCCGCACCCCCGATGACCTGCCGGACCGTTCGTTCGCGAAGGTGTCCGTGTGGGAGTCGCCGGTGCCCGTGGAGCAGGTGGCCGCGCAGCTGGGCGCGGCGATCGGGGCGCTGCCCAACTCGATCTCGGCCGATGGCCTGCATTCCGGGGAGCTGCACCTGGCCGCGATCGACAAGGCCGACGGGGTGCGGCAGGTCGCGGCGCACCTGGGCTTCGGGATCGAGGCGACCGTCGGCATCGGCGACGGCATGAACGACGTGGGCATGCTGCGGGCGACCGGCACCGCGGTCGGCATCGAGGGCGCGGCCCCCGCTGTGCTCGAGGCCGCGACCTTCGTGGTCCCGGGACCGTCGGGCCACGGCATCGTCGCCGCCTTCGAGCGCCTCGGGATGATCTGAGCCGCGATCCCCCAGGCTTCGCCGGTACCGTGGTCCCGCATCCCGGGCCGCCGCCCGGACCGCCCATCGTCCCCGAGGAGCCAGCGTGTCGATCCTGAAGGCCAGCGGAGTCTCCCTCTCCTACGGAGGGCCCGATGTGCTCTCCGACCTCGACATCGAGGTGACCAGCGGCTCCGCTCCCGTGGGCCTCGTCGGCCCCTCCGGCGGCGGCAAGACGACGCTGGTGGGCGTGCTCTCCGGGGCGCAGAAGGTGCTGCGCGGCACGGTGACCTTCGACGGGCGGCCGGTCTCGCGGCTGCGGCTGCGCTCCAAGAGCGAGTTCTCGGCGCGGGTGCGGGCGGTCTCCCAGTACTCCATGACCATCTCGGATCCGCGGGTGACCGCGCAGATCCGCCTGCGCGAGGCCCTGAAGGTGGCGCGCAAGGGCGGTCGCAGCCACGGCACCAGCATCGAGACGATGCTCGACGCCGTCGGCCTGGACATGAGCGCGGGCACCCGGCCGATGGCCACGCTGTCCGGCGGGGAGCGCCAGCGGGTCGCGCTGGCCACGGCGCTGGCGACCCGGCCCGAGATCCTGCTGCTGGACGAGCCGCTGACCGCCCTGGACCCGCACAGCCGCAGCGCCATGACCGCGCACCTTCGCGAGCTCATCGAGCGTCTGGGCGTCGGCGTGCTGCTGGCCTCCCACGACCTCGAGCTCGTCGAGCGCCTGTGCCCGACCGTGCACGCCCTGGTCGGCGGCACGGTGCTGCCGGCGGCGCCGCTGCGCGAGGTGCTGCGCGATCCCGAGCACCCCGAGCTCGCGGAGCTCGCCTCCGCCGCCCCGATCGCCGTCGCGCGCTTCCGCTGAGGCGAGGAAGGCTCGGGCCGCAGGCGCGGCGAGGAACGAGCGGCGCCGCAGGCCCGTGCCGACGAGCTCAGCAGACCAGCACCGCTGAGGCGCGAACCCGGCGAGTGCCGATCTACGAGCCGAATCCGCAGCAAATTGGCTCGTAGACCGGCACTCGACGGGCGGGGCGGAGGCGGGGCGGAGGCGGGGCTGAGGCGGGGCTGAGGGTCAGGCGCGCATCTCCGTGCGCCGGCGCAGGCGGATGAGCGGCACCAGCCACTCGGCGTAGCGGGCGCGGTGCGCCCCCAGGCCCGGGACGGACTCCGGGTCGGGGCGCCGGGCGGCGTCGACGAAGAAGCCGAGGAACGCGCACAGCACATCGGTGCCGGTGCGCCGCGGCAGCCCGTGATGGGTCATCAGCTCGTCGATCCGGGCGGAGACCGCCAGCTCCCCGTGCCGGTCCTCGACCGTGCCGAGGAACAGCAGGGCGTCCAGCCAGCGCGGGCCGCGGCAGGCATGGGCCCAGTCCACGACGCTCACCCCGCCGCCGGGGGCGATGAGGAGGTTGTCGGCCCGCACGTCGAGGTGGCACAGGGTCTCCCCGTCGATGGCCGCCAGGCCCCGCTCCTCGGCCAGCTCGAGGTCGCGCAGGTGCTCGAGGATCCATGGGTCCAGCCCCGGCGGCCGGTCCTCAGCGATGCGGGAGAAGCCCAGGAAGTCCTCGGCGAGCGCATCGGCCGCCCGCGGGAGGTCCGGCACCGGGTTCGGGGTGCAGACCGACTGCAGGTGATCCAGGGCGTCGAGCACATGGTCGAGGTCATCGCCCGTCCAGGGCTGGGCGGGGGTCTGACCCGGCCCGACCTCGGTGACCAGCACGAACCAGTCGCCGTCCGTGAAGGCGTCGACGAAGGCGGGCACCGGGGCGCTGCTGGGGATGTGCGCGAGGGCGTGGGCCTCGGCGCGGTTCATGCGCGGGGAGTCGGGATTGTCCTCGGCGCGGACCGCCTTCACGAACAGGCGTCTGCCGGTGTCCGCGGCGACGATCTCCGCGGTGGACGGGGAGAATCCCCCCGTGCAGGGGATGGTCCAGGACACCTCCGCGCCCAGCCGGTGCTGGACGCGCAGGCGGACGGACTCGGGCAGGTCGCTCCATCGCAGCCGTGGTCTCATACCTCCCGATGATCCCACTCCGCGGCCGATGTGACCAGCGTCTCATCGCTCAGGGGTCCTCGACGCCGCGCAGCCGCCGCGCGACGAACCGCCTCTCCCCCGCCGTGCCGGTGAGCTCGAGCGCCCGGGCGTAGGCGGCGCGGGCCTCGGCCGGACGGCCCAGCTCCTCGAGGGTGATCGCCCGTGCCAGATGGTACGGCTGGTGCGCGGCGAGCTCCGCCTCCCCGGCGAGGCCGTCCAGCAGCGCGAGGCCGTGCTCGAGGCCGTCACGGCGCCCCACGGCGATGGCGCGGTTCATCCGCACCACCGGCCCCGGATCGTGGCGCAGCAGCAGGTCGTACAGCGCGGCGATCTGCGGCCAGTCGGTGGCCTCGAAGGCGGGCGCCTCGGCGTGGACGGCGGCGATCGCGGCCTGGATCGCCCATCGGCCCGCGCCGGGCGCGGCGGCCGCCTGCTCGGCCAGGGCGATGCCCTCGGTGCGCAGATCCGCGTCCCATCGGCCGCGGTCCTGCTGCTCGAGGGGGACGGGCACGCCGTCCTCCAGGCGTGCCGGGGCCCGGGACTGGGTCAGCAGCATGAGCGCCAGCAGGCCGGTGGCCTCGGCCGATGCCGGGTCCAGCCGGTGCAGGATGCGGCCCAGGCGGATCGCCTCCACGGTGAGCTCGGCCCGCAGCGGCGACGCACCGGAGGTCGCGGCGTAGCCCTCGGTGAACACCAGGGAGATCGCCGTGAGCACGAGCGGCAGGCGGGCGCGGCGCTCGCCCTCGTCCTCGGGGACGCGCAGCGGGATCCCGCTGACGCGGATCCGCTTCTTGGCGCGGGTGATGCGCGCCTGCAGCGTGGGCAGGGGCAGCAGCAGGGCCTCGGCGACCTCCGCGCTGCTCAGCCCGCCGACGAAGCGCAGCATGAGCGCGATCCGGTCCGCCGGGGCGATCGCCGGATGGCAGGTGCCCATGAGCATGGCCAGGCGGTCGTCGGGCAGGTCGCCGGCCTCGAGCGCGGCGGCATCGGCCGGGGGCGCCGTGCGCTCCCCCTCCTCGATGCGCAGCCGGGCCAGGCGCCGCGCCGCGGCCGCATCGCCGCGCACCCGATCCAGGGCGCGGTTCTTCGCGGCCTGGACCAGCCAGGCCAGCGGACGATCCGGCACGCCGTCGCGCGGCCAGGTGCGCAGCGCCGCCTCCATCGCCTCCTGGGCCGCGTCCTCGGCGAGGTCCAGGTCCCCGAAGCGCCGCACCAGGATCGCGATCAGGCGGGTGTGCTCCTCGCGGTGCAGGCGGGCGAGGAGCTCGTCGGCCGGGGCCGCGCCCGCGGGAGCGGCCCCGGCGTCGGAGGCGGACATGGCGGATCAGAACTCCGCGATCGGCCGCACCTCGACCCGGCCGCCGATCGCCCCCGGGCAGCGGCCCGCCCAGCGGATGGCCTCGTCGATGTCTGGCACGTCGATCACGATCGTCCCGCCCACGAACTCCCGGCTCTCCACGTACGGGCCCGCGGTCACCACCGGCTCGGCGTCCCGGCCGGCGCGGGTGACGCTGGTGCCGGTCTCCGGGTCCTCGAGCGCGAACCCGCCGGCGAGCACCCCCGCCTTCTCCAGCTCGGCATCGAAGGCCATGAAATCCTCCACGCCGGGCGCGTCGTCCTCCCCGCAGCTCGGGCCGTCCACGGCCCCCATCATCAGCAGCACGTACTTCATCGTCCTCAGCTCCTCGTCCAGCTTCTCGGTGGCGACCGGGCCGGAGCGCCCGGTCACCACTATGACGAACCCCGCCCCGCCGGATCGACAGCCGGGCGGAGGAATCTCGGACGGACGCGCGCGGGCGCCCGCCCCGGGCCGGATCCGGGGGAAACCTGCATGGAGCCGGGGCGCGCGCCGTCCTAGCATCGAGGCATGCGCTCCCTCATCACCCTGATCCTGAACATCATCTGGCTGGTGACCGCGGGCTGGTCGCTGTTCCTGGCCTACGTCATCGCCGGCATCCTGGCCTGCATCTTCATCGTCACGATCCCCTTCGGCGTGGCCTCCTTCCGCATCGCCGGCTTCGTGCTGTGGCCCTTCGGCCGCGAGGTCATCGACGTGGGCCGGCCCACCGCCGTGGGCACGATCGGCAACGTCATCTGGTTCGTGGTCGCGGGCTGGTGGCTGGCGCTGGGCCATGTGGTCACCGCGCTCGCCCAGGCGGTCACGATCATCGGCCTCCCGCTGGCGTGGGCGAACCTCAAGCTGATCCCCGTGACCTGCTTCCCCTTCGGCAAGGAGGTCGTCTCCTCCGACGACGCCCGCGCCGCGATGTTCCCGACCGCGCGCGCGTGAGGCCCCTGCACGACGTCGGCTGCGGCGACTGGCTGCTGCGCCGCGCCGGCGCGTGGGCGCGGGTGGGCGGCGTCGCCGGGACCGGGTTCGAGGCCTACGCCCGGATCCTGCATCCCGTCGCCGCCCGCCGGGTGGACCTCTCGGTCCAGGACGAGTGGGGGATCCACCCGGAGCGGGAGACCGCCCGATGGACCTGGGCCGAGGTCGCCCGGCGCAATGACCGCGTGATGCACCCGCTGGTGCAGTGGCAGGCGATCACCGATCAGGAGCGGTCCCTGGAGTTCGCGGACGGCTGGCAGGCCGGCCAGTCGGAGGAGGGGCGGCTGGCCCCGGACCTCCTGGCGGCCCTGACCGGGCATCTGGCAGCGGCGACCGCGACGCCGGAGGATCTCGTCGCCGCGTTCTGGGTCGGCCACGGGGAGCTGAACGACAGCAGCACTGCATACATCCTGCTGAGCTCCGAGGAGGAATCCGGCGAGGGGTGGGAGGCGCCGCCGCGGCCCCCGCGACGGCACCCGGTCAGCGCGGCGGTCCGCGCGCTGGTGGATCGGGGCCCGTACTTCCTCTGGCCCGGCCGGGAGATGGTCCTGCTGGAAACCGGGGCCACCGAGCTGTCCGACCCCGGCTGGGGCGAGACCTCCGGGCTCGGCGGATGGGAGGGCGATCCGGCGCCGGTCACGCCGCAGCTGCTGTGGCCCGCCGGGCACGAATGGGTTCTCGCCTCGGAGATCGACTGGGACTCGACGATCGTCGCGGGCCCGCGGGCGCTCGTGGACGCGGTGCTCGCCGACGACCGCGTCGAGGCCTTCGAGGTGGACGCCGATGCCGACCTGACGTGGGACGGCGACACCGTCAACACCTCCCGGGACCGGTGACCCGGGCGCCCCGGCCGGCGTCGGCCACGAGCGCATTGCAAATCCATTCACGGCGTGTTGACCTGCTCGTCGACCGGTGTTGGCATAGCGTGCTCCTGGCGGTCGCGACCGCCGCCTAGGGTCATCGCCGACCCGCGCCTCCCGGCGCCCCCGACGACAGGAGCTCCCGATGTTCCCCTCCTCCGACACCCCTGCCCCCAGCCGCCGCGGCGTCCTCGCCGCCTCCGGAGCCGCCGCCGCAGGGCTCGCCGCGGTCGGCCTCGGCCCCGCGCCCGCCCAGGCCGGCCCCACCCCCACCACGAAGGACGGCATCGTGAAGAACCCGCTCGCCTTCCGCGACGACGGCTCGTTCACCGTCGTGCAGTTCAACGACACGCAGGACAGCCACACCACCGACGTCCGCACCACCGCCCTGCAGGAGGCCGTCCTGGATGACGCCTCCCCGGACGTCGTCATCATCAACGGCGACGTCATCAACGGCGGCCCCTCCACCGAGCTCGAGGTCAAGCAGGCCCTGAACAACGTGGTGCTGCCGATGGAGCGGCGCGGCATCCCCTTCGCGGTCACCTTCGGCAACCACGACGAGGACTCCACCGAGAAGACCGGCATGGCCGAGGCGGACTACGTCGCCTTCCTGTCCCAGTACGAGCACTCGATCACCACCCTCGGGGCGGACGTCACCGGCACCGCCAACCAGGTCCTGCCCGTGCGCTCGGCCGATGGGAAGCGCGACGCCTTCGCCCTGTGGCTGCTGGACTCGGGCCGCTACGCGCCGGCCGAGATCGCCGGCCAGGACTTCGAGGGCTACCCGCACTGGGACTGGCTGCGCTTCGACCAGGTCGAGTGGTACGCCCGCACCTCCCGGGAGCTCGAGAAGAAGAACAAGGGCCTGGTCCCGGGCCTGGTGTTCCAGCACATCGCCCTGTGGGAGCACCGCTTCATGTGGTTCGCGAGCGTCGACTCGCGCACCGACGCCGACCACGAGCGGGCGGTCGCGAAGCACGGGATCATCGGCGAGCGCAACGAGGACGAGTGCCCGGGGCCGTTCAACTCCGGCCTGTTCAGCGCGATGCTCCACCGCGGGGACATCCGCGGGCTGTTCGTCGGCCACGACCACACGAACACCTACCAGGGCGACTACTACGGCATCACGCTGGGCTACGGCCCGGGCACGGGCTTCGGCACCTACGGCCTGGGCGGTGCGGAGAACCACCGCCTGCGCGGCGCCCGCGTGTTCCGCCTGGCCGAGGCGGATGGCGACGTCACCGTCGACACCGCGCCCGTGTTCGCCGGGGACTACGGCATCGACCTCACCGACGGCTACCAGCCCGGCGAGCCCGCCGCCTTCCCCGCCGGCGTGCGCTGAGCGGAGCGGCCGGGGCGGGATGAGACGGTGGGGGCATGCGCACCCACCGCAAGTCCCGTCCCGGCGCCCCGCCCGGGTTCTTCGCCGCGGAGGCCGCGGGCTGGCCTGGCTGGCGGAGCCGGATGCCGTCCCGGTGGTCCGCGTGCTCGCGGCCGATGAGCACGGCCTGGACCTCGAGCGCCTCGAGCCCGTTCCGGCCGATGCCGCCGCGGCCCGCCGTCTGGGCGGCCAGCTCGCGCGGCTGCACGATGCCGGGGCGCCGGCCTTCGGCTGGGCGCCCGCGCCGCGGGCCTGGTTCGGGCCGCTGGAGGCACCGTTCGCGGTGCCGACCGCGCCGCGCGCGGAGTTCTCCGTCTTCTGGGCGGAGGACCGGCTGCGCCCGCTGGCCCAGCGGACCGCCCCGCTGCTGGGCGATGAGGGCGCCGACGCCGTGGAGGCGGCGATCGCGGCGATCGCGGCAGGGGTCTTCGACGGCATCGCCGGCCAGGGCCGCGAGGAGCCGGCGCGGGTGCACGGGGACCTGTGGTCGGGCAACGTCCTGTGGACGGCGGCGGGCGGGACCCTCATCGACCCGGCCGCCCATGGCGGGCATCGGCTCGAGGACCTGGCGCTGCTGACCCTGTTCGGGGCGCCGCACCTCGAGGAGATCCTCGCCGGCTACGAGCAGGCGCACCCGATGCCCGAGGGTTGGCGCGAGGACCTGCCCGCGCACCTGTTCTTCGCGCTGCTCGCGCACCTGGACCTGTTCGGCACCGGCTATGCGGCCGATGCGATCCGCACCGCGCAGCGGATCGTGCGCCGCGCGGAGGAGATCGCATGACGGCAGGGCAGGGAAGCGCGGGGCAGGGAAGGGCGGGGCAGGGAACGACAGGTCCGGGAGCGCCATGGCGGGGAACAGCGCGGGCGGCCGCGGCCTACGGGGCCCGCGCCGCCGAGTACGTGCAGGCCGTCGGCACCATGGAGGCCACCGCCCCGCCGGATCGGGCGCTCGTGGAGCGCTGGGCGGCGCAGACGGCCGGGCCGCTGCTGGACCTGGGCTGCGGCCCCGGCCAGTGGACGGCGCACCTGGCCGGGCGCGGCCACGACGTGGTGGGCATGGACCCGGCGACGGGGTTCCTGGAGATCGCCCGGCGGGCGCACCCTGCGGTGCGCTTCCGCGACGGGGGCGTCGAGGACCTCGACCCCGCCGAGCCCTGGGGCGGGATCCTCGCCTGGTACTCGCTGATCCATCTGGACCCGGCCGATGTGCCGGCGGCCCTGGCACGGATGCACGCCTGCCTGGCGCCGGGCGGCCGGGCGCTGATCGGGTTCTTCGCGGCCGATGACAGCGCGCGGGCGCGGGCCGAGCGCGCCGCGGATGGAGCGGCCCGGGCCGAACGGGCCGTAGCCGGAGCGACCCGGGTCGAGCGCGCCGCGGGCGGAGCGGCGCACGACCCGGAACCCCCGGGCCCCGAGCCGTTCCCCCATGCGGTCGCGACGGCATACCGCTGGCCTGCCGAGACGATGGCCGACCTGCTGCAGCGGGCCGGCTTCACCCTCGAGCATTCCGAGCAGCGCACCGATCCCGGCGCGCGCCCGCATGCGGCGATCCTCGCCGTGCGCGGGGGATGATGGGCGCCGGCGCCGCGACGACGACGACGCCCCGAGCAGAGGACGCCCGCGCATGACCATCCCCCTCCCCCGCATCGAGCAGGCCATCGCGGATTACTCCGCGGCGTGGGACGGCGAGCGCCATCTGCTCCCCCTGCTGCGCGGCCTCGCCCTGGACGGCGACCCGACCAGCCGCGGGACCCTCGCGGGGCACCTCACCGGCAGCGTCGTCCTCTTCGACGCCGGCTGGAGGAACGTCCTGCAGATCCACCACCGGGTGCACCAGCGGTACCTCTTCCCCGGGGGCCACATCGACGCCGAGGACCAGAGCCTCGAGGCGGCCGCCCTGCGCGAGCTGCACGAGGAGGTCGGCGTCCCGCCCCGGTCCGTGCGGCTGCTGCCCGGCCGGTTCCGGATCCTCCACGTGGACGTGCACGACATCGCGGCGCGGCCCGAGCGGCACGAGCCCGCGCACTTCCACTACGACCTGCGGTTCGCGGCGGTCGCCGCGGGCCCGCTGGAGATCCGGCCGCAGGAGGACGAGGTCTCCGATCCTCGCTGGGTGCCGGTCGCGGAGCTGCCGGGCGTCCTCGGCGAACGGGCCCGCGAGGCCGCCGCGCGACACGGCGAGCCCGGCTGACGGCGCTCCCCCAGCCCTCCGGCTGCTGCGCGGTCCAGCTCAGGACGTTCCCGCCGCCCCTCGAGCTGCGGCATCGGCCGGCGCAACGGCATCGGCCGGTGCAACGGCGCGGAGCTGCCGGGCGGGACCGGTCGTCAGTACCCGGTGCGCCCGTCGATCGCCTCGCGCAGCAGGTCCATGTGCCCGAGGTGGCGGGCGTACTCCTCGATGAGGTGGGTGAGGATCCAGCGCAGGTTCACCGGTTCGCCGCGGCGCAGGCCGCGCACCGGGCCGTCGAGGTCGCTCCAGCTCGCGGCGGCCTCCCGCGTCACGGCGATCTCGGCACGGTAGGCGGCGAGATCGGCCGCGGCCGTCTGCGGGGAGGCGTCGTCGAAGTCGCCGTCGCGGCTCTCCGGCGTGCAGTAGTACTCCGGCACCACCTCCGTGAGCAGGACCTCGCGCAGCCAGTACGCCTCGACCTCGGTGAGGTGACGGACGATGCCCATCAGGCTCAGGGTCGAGGGCGGGATCGGGCGGCTGCACAGCTGCTCGGCGGTGAGGCCGGCGACCTTCAGCAGCACGCTCTCGCGGTACGTCTCGAGCCAGCGCTCGCAGGTGGCGCGCTCGGAGGCGACCATCGGGCCCATCGGGCGGGTGTCCTCGTGGTGCGCGAGCACGGGCGTGGTGGTGTCCATCGGGCCAGTGTGCCCGCCGCTCAGCGCTGCGACCAGCGAATATCCGCCCCTCCGCTGCGGCCGATGTGCCCGTGGACGCGGGCGCCGTCGACCCGCAGCGGCGGCGGGACCGCGCGCACGCGGCCGTGCGGGGTGCCCTGCTCGATCAGATCGTCCTCGACCGGCTCGGGGCCGGGCGCGAAGACCGGTGCGGCGGTCGAGCCGGACGGCGAGCCGGCCGCGGCCGGGGTGCCGAGCGGACCATCGGCCGCGATGCCGGACGGCGAGCCGGGCCCGTCATCGGCCGCAGGAGCGCTCAGCAGCTCCTGCGCGGCGCCCAGCAGGCTGGCGCGGACCAGACCGCCACGCCCCTGGGCGAGCAGGTCCATCACCGCGGCGGCCAGCCGGAATCCGGTCGCATGGTCGAGCGCCTGGACGGGCAGGGCGCCCGGCCGGGCCGGATCGGCGGCCGAGGCGACGGCGATGCCCGTCGCGGCCTGCACGATCGAGTCGAATCCGGCGCGCCCGCCCCACGGGCCGACGCTCCCCCATGCCGACAGCGCCCCGACCACGAGCCCCGGATGCGCGGCGGCGAGCGCCGCAGGCTCGAGCCCGAAGCGGTCCAGGGCGCCGGGCCGATATCCCAGCAGCAGCACATCGGCCGCCGGCAGCAGCTCCTCGTGGAGGACGGCGGCATCGCGGCGCAGGTCCAGCAGCCCCGAGCGCTTGCCCATACCGGTGGACAGGTGCGCATCCAGCAGCTCGGGCCGATGCGGCGGGTCCAGGCGCAGCACATCGGCCCCGAGGCAGCCCAGCAGCTGGGAGGCGGTGGGGCCCGCGATCACGCGGGTCAGGTCCAGCACGCGCAGTCCCGCGAGCGGGCGGCCGCCGGCGGCGACGGGCAGCGACGGCAGGGGCCGGGCGGGGCCTCCGGGCTCGACGCCCACCCAGGGCGTGCCCGCCATGGCGCGGGACTGCGGGTGCTCGCGCCACTGCTGCGGGGTGCGGACCGCCGCAGCGATCCCGCCGGCGGCGACGACGCGGTCCTCGACCTCCTGCGCCGGGAGGGAGCCGATCCGCTCCGCGATCCGCTGCCGCTCCTGCTGGGCGTCGCCTTCGGCATCGGGCAGGTCGAAGACGCCCCGGATCGCCGCGGCGTGATGGGGGTAGTTGCCGTGCAGGCGCACCCATCCGTCGGCCGCCGCGAAGAACCCCGACAGCGGCGCCCACGGATGCGTGGGCTCCCCGTCGATGCGCAGATGGTCGACCGCGGCGAAGGCCAGGCCCACCGCGCGCGGCGATGTCGTCACCGCGATGCGGGCGCCGCGGGCGGCGGCGAGGCGCACGACGGCATCGGCCGCGGCCCGGACCGATCCCTGGGCGAGGCCGTCGACGTCCAGCGGGCCGGACCAGAGGGGGGCGGGGGCGCTCGGCATCACGGACTCCTTCTCTGCGGCGGTCCGCGCCCGATGCGCCGCCGCCCCCGGCAGGGTAGCGCCCTCGCCCGGACGGGCCGCCGGGCGAGGGCGCCGGAGTATTCCGTTGCCCGCCGGGAGGGCGCCGCCTACGGTCGAGGCCATGCACCCAGACACCACCCTGCCCCGCGCCGCCCTGCTCACCGGCGTGGGCCGACGCCGCGGGATCGGCGCCGCGATCGCCCGCGGCCTCGCCGAGGACGGCTTCGACCTCGCCCTGTCCTATTCCCCCGCCTACGACGAGCGGGTCAACGGGGAGACCTCCGACGTCGAGCAGCTCGCCGAGGAGCTGCGCGGCCTGGGCCGCCGCGTCGAGCTGCTGCCCGGGGACCTCGCCGACCCCGCCGTCCCCGCCCAGCTGACCGGCCAGGCCCGCGAGGCCCTCGGCCCGCTCGGCGCGCTGGTGATGGCGCACTGCGAATCGGTGGACTCCTCGATCCTGGACACCACCGTCGAGAGCTTCGATGCGCACTACGCCGTGAACGTGCGCGCGACCTGGCTGCTGCTGAAGGCCTTCGCCGAGCAGGTGGAGGAGGGCACGGACACCCCCGGCGGCAGCGCCATCGCACTGACCAGCGACCACACCGTGCACAACCTGCCCTACGGCGCGACGAAGGGCGCCCTGGACCGCCTCGTCCTGGCCGGCACGCACGAGCTCGCCGGCCGCGGCATCCGCACCAACGTCATCAACCCCGGCCCCATCGACACCGGCTGGATGGACGACGCGATCCGGGAGGCCGGCGCGGCGCAGACCCCCGGCGGTCGCCTCGGCGGCACCGAGACGGTCGCCGACCTGGTGCGGTTCCTCGTCTCCGCGCAGGGCGCCTGGATCCGCGGACAGCTGCTCTACTCCAACGGCGGATTCGCGACACCGGCGCTCTGAGAGCGTTCCGGGCAGCACCGCGAGGCGGGCCGACGGGCGGGGACGGGCCCCGGGATCGCCGGGCACCGACGTCGGCGGGGCGAGTACGAACGGCTGCCTGAGGTCCTCGAGCCAGGCGATTGCCTGGCTCGAGGACGTGGGACAGCCCTTCGTGCACGCCCCCGTCCGGCAGGAACGGTCCCCGGGGCGATCGACCCATCGACCGCAGGTCGGGCAGGGGGACGTCCGACCAGCCGCGGGGCCGGCCGGCTGCGCGGCCCGCGGCGGGCTCAGCCGCGGCGGCGTGCCACCTGCAGCGCGGCCAGACCCAGCGCCAGGAAGCCGGCGGCGACCACGGCGATCGTGGTGGCCTCCACACCGGTCCGCGCCAGCGCGTCGCCGCCGTCCGAGCCGGGGCCGCCCGCGCCCGTGACCTGGGAGTCTGCCGGATCCACGGGAGCTCCTGCGGTGGGAGCAGAGCTGGGCTCCGGCTGTGCCGCGGGGACGCTGGGCTCGGCGGGGACCGTCGGCTCCGTGGGCGCACCCGGCTCCGCCGGAGCGGTCGGCTCGGCCGGAGCGGTGGGCTCGGAGGGGGCGGGCGGCTCGGCCGGAGCGGTCGGCTCCGCCGGGGCGGTGGGCTCGGAGGGGGCGGGCGCGTCCTGCTCGGCGGGGACGAGGCGGAGCTCGCCGCCCTCGACCTGGACCTCGGCCTCGACGCCCGCCGGCAGGCCCTCGACCTGCACCGTGGAGAATCCGCCGGAGATCGACCTCGCCTCGAGCAGGGTCAGCTCCTCGCCCAACTGCGTGCCCTCGGGCAGCGTGACCTGCAGGGTCCCGCCCAGCACCGCGGTGCCCTGCACCTCGAGGACCGGCCGGCCGGAGTCGCCGGCCTGCAGGGCGAGGACGCCGCCGTCCTCCTGCACGAAGCCGCCGCCGATCTCGAGCTTCTCCGGCACGGCCAGGGTTCCGCTCGTGAGGACGACGTCGCCCGTGCCGAGGGCGCTGTCCGTCGCGGCCCGGAGCGTGCCGCCCTCGATCCGGGTGCCGCCGGTGTAGGCGTTGTCCCCGGACAGGGTCAGCTCGCCGGAGC
Organism: Brachybacterium phenoliresistens; assembly: GCF_039530785.1. NCBI lineage: Bacteria > Bacillati > Actinomycetota > Actinomycetes > Micrococcales > Dermabacteraceae > Brachybacterium > Brachybacterium phenoliresistens. The sequence goes on along the minus strand of NZ_BAAAOW010000004.1, from coordinate 188,432 downwards.
CGGAGAGAGTCAGCGCCCCGGCGCCCGCGATGTCGTTGCGCCAGTCGTCCTCGGCGGAGAACCCTCCGGCCTCGGCGTCCATGCTCACGGCCACGTCGGTGTCGAAGGCGCCGTAGCCGCCCTGGGCGGCGAACAGGTTCAGGCGGCCCCAGCCCTCCGCATCGTCCAGCACCGGATAGCCGGAGGCGAGGCCGGTGGAGTGCAGGACCCAGCGGCGCTGCTCGGCGTCGAGGTAGGGGAAGCGGGTCTCGAGGAGGACCTCGGCGCCCTTGGGCACGCGCATCGCCTGATCCGGGTCCCCCGTCTGCTCGAAGCCGAAGGTCATGTACTCCGTGTACTGCGCGAGGTCCGCGTCGTAGTCGTCGTCCTCGTCGAGGACCCCGGCCTCCTGCTGCTGGGAGAGCCATGCGGTGCCCTGCTCCGAGGCCTCCTGCTTCACGTCCGCGAGCGCGGGGTCGTTCAGCGCGCCGGCCGTGATCGCGGTGGACAGGGTGCGCCCGCCCATCACGTCCAGCGGCGAGTGCATGCCCAGCTGGATCCGGCTGGTCCCGATCTCGCTCGCGGTCAGCAGCATGTCGTCGTACTCCTGCGGGAAGGAGTACGCCAGGCCGAGCGTGGCCATGCCGCCGGCGTTGGTGTGCCCCGAGGGGAACCCGCCGTCGTTGGCGGCCTCCTCGACGGGCTTGCGCAGCGGATCCGCGTACTCGGGCACGTCGACCTCGTCGGACCAGCGGTAGGGGCGCGGGTACTGGTAGTACTTCTTGGCGTTGTTCGAGGTCGCCGAATGGTTGCGGATGTCGTCGACGAGCTGGACCGTCGCCCCCAGCTCTCCGTCGCGATCCGCCCAGACGCCATTCTCGTTGCTGCCGTCGGAGTACTTGACCGTGGTGGCATCGGCCGGGATCTCGTCGGGGATGGTGGTGCCGGCGTTGACGCTCTCGCGGTAGGCCCCGGTGTACGGGCCCAGGCCCTCGGTGGCCGTGTAGTTCTGGTGGCGGCGGTCGATCACGTACGCCCGCTGCTGCTCGGGGTCGCTGGCGTCCTGGGAGATCTCGATGGCCTGGGCGATGTTGGAGTCGGCGATCCCCGGGTCGATCTTCGTGCCGTTGTCCCACTCCGTGCCCGGCTGCCACACCTCGAGCATCGGCGAGAGCACCCCGACGGCGGCGTTGCGGGTGGGGTCCAGGTCCGCGTCGGTGTTGGTGTCCCACACGTCGACGTAGTAGCCGTAGGCGCCGGCGTGCGGGGCGATCGCGGACTCGTCCAGGAGGTTCCGTCCGGGATCGGCCAGGGCGGGCATCGCCGCACCCATGCAGGAGACGCCGAGGAGGGTGCCGCTGGTCAGCACGGAGTACAGGCGGGTGCGAGGGGACATCGCAGCCTTTCGGGAAGGGGTCGGCCCCGGGGACGGACCGACGGCGGATAGGGCTTTCCCACAGCCTAGACAGGTCCGATGAACTCGTCATGAACCTCCGGCGGCATCCGATGCCGAAGCGCCCAGGCCGCGATGCAGGTCACAGCGCCGCCGACGGGGGCGACGGCGAGAGGGCTCGGCCTCGAGAGCGGGAGCGATGGAGGCGACAGCGACGACGCCCGCGGCGGCGCCATCGGGCATGATCGGCGCATGCGACTGTGGAGCCTGCACCCCTCGATCCTCGACCGCGCGGCCCTGGTCGCGTGCTGGCGCGAGGGGCTGCTCGCGCAGAAGGTGCTGGCCGGCGGCACCCGCGGCTACACCCGGCACCCGCAGCTGACGCGGCTGCGGGCGCACCCGGATCCGGAGTCGGCGATCGGGGCGTACCTGCGCGGCCTGCAGGAGGAGGCGACGGCGCGCGGCTACCGCTTCGACGCGAGCCGGATCCTGCGGCCGGCCCCCGTATCGGATCTCGATCCGATCCCCGTCACCGCAGGCCAGCTGGCCTACGAGCTCGAGCACCTGCGGAGGAAGGTCGCGGCGCGGGCCCCGGAATGGCTGCCGCAGCTGCCGCCCGGCGAGGACGAGGGCGGCGGTGCGATCCCGGCGCATCCGCTGCTGACGGTGGTGCCCGGGGACGTCGAGGAGTGGGAGGTCCGCACCGCCTGACGGGCGCGGCCCGGGCATGCAGAAGGGCCCGGGCATGCAGAAGAGGGCCCGCGAGGGCCGCCGACTGGGCGGTGACCATGTCGGCGGCCCTCACAGACCCTTCCGTGCACGCGCCGCCCCGATGGGGACCGGGGCGGCGGGCAGGGAGTGCTGCCCCGATCAGGACCGGGGCGGCGGTGCGGGGTGGGACGCAGCGCGTCAGGCGGACCGGATCAGTGGCCCTCGCCCTCGGCGTGGTCGTGGCCCTCGTGGGAGTCCTCGGCGCCGCCGGCGTCGGAGGCGTGGTCCTCGTGCTCGCCCTCGGCGTGATCGTGGCCCTCATGGGAGTCCTCGGAGCCGGCCCCGGCGACGTGGACCTCGCCGGAGGGGGTGCCGGTGGTCACCTGGATCTCGTGGGGGATGACGGGCAGGTCCAGCTCGCGGTAGATCTCGCCGCTGGCGATGTCGACCATGTGCAGCTTCTTGGCCTGCGGGTCCACGACGAAGGCGGTGCCGTCGGCGACGGCCATCATCGGGCCGGCGGTCTGCCACTCCTCCGGCTCGGACCACTCGCCGATCACGGGGACCTCGTGCAGCATCTCGCCGGACTCGGGGTCGATGATGTTGAGCTCGCCGTCGGCGGTGAGGACCAGGGCCTCGCCGTTCTCGCCGCGGTCGATGGACCGGAACCAGTAGGTCGAGCCGAGCTCGACGGTCTTCATGGTGTCGGTGCGGGTGTCGATCAGGGCGATCGAGGTGGGGTGCTCGGTGCCGCCGGCGGGCTCGGCCTCGACCTTGTTGTCGGCCAGGACGATCGGCGAGGCCTCGGAGCCCTTCTGGTTGCCCGAGCGCTGGTAGTCGGTGGTGACCGGGACCTTGTGGAAGGCGCCGTCGCGGTAGACGACCGGCCCGTTCTCGCAGCCCAGGGTGACGACGTCGCCGGAGTCGGTGGGCTGGGCGGTGGCCTCGCCGTGGACGCCGGGGCAGTCGTCGGTGCGGGCGATCTCGTGGCCGTCGGCGTCCTCGACGAGGACGGTGGTGCGGGCGTCGGCGGTGCCCTCGGTGCGCAGCACGCCGCCGTCGGACAGCGGCACGGCGACGCCGTGGTGCGGGGCGTCGGACTCGACGGTGACGACGTCGCCGAGGGTGCCCTCGGCCAGGCCCGCCGGGTCGAAGATCGTGATCTCGCCGGTGCCGTCGGCGAACAGGGCGGTGCGGTCGCCGTGGGGGACGACGTGGCCGGGCTCGGAGGCCTCGACCTGGAGCCCGGTCAGCGCCGGCTCCACGGTGTAGAAGTGCGAGTGGTCGCCGTGGGCCTGCTCGTACAGGCCGGTGTCGAAGGCGCTGAAGCCTCCGCTGCCGGCGACCATGACGTGGCGGCCGTCGCCGGCCGGGCCCAGGCGCAGGTAGCCCTCGAGCTCGGCGCTGCCGAGGACCGCGCCGTCGGCGGAGTCGATGGTGGTCACGCCGCCGTCGTGGGCGAGCGTGATGCGGGGAGTGAGGGCGCCGACCTCGACGGGATCCGCGCGCTCGGCGGTCGCCGTGGCGCCGCCCGCGTCGGAGGCTCCCGTGGTGGTCCCCGCGTCGGTCGAGGGCCCTCCGCAGGCGGCGAGCGCGAGGACGCCCGTGAGGATCAGGGCCGATCGTTTCGTGACAACGGTTCTCATCAGATGCATAGGAAGAACCTAGCATGTACTGAGAATCATCTGCATTAAGCGTTCGCCGCCCGTCATCGCAGGTCACAGGCCTTTTGCCGGCTCCCACCGACCGCGCCGACGGTCCTCGACGCCGCAGATGTGACCACTGCAACATCCGCCCCGGCGGCCGTAGGATGAGCCGGTGATCAGCACCGCAGCGGCGACCGACGCCGAGCATGCCGCGCTCGGGCACCGCCTCGCGGAGGCCTGGCGCTGCGGCGCCCTCGTCCCCGCCGCACCGGCCCCCGACCCCGCCGCCGTCGTCCACGTCACCCGGATGGGACGGGGCGAGTCCTTCGAGGCCTGGGAGATCCGCCCCGAGGCCGGGCCCGTGCTCACCGTCCGCATCCCCTGGCAGGACGAGGCCCTCCACGCCCCGGCGATGGCGGGCGAGGTCCTCGCCCTCGAGCGCATCCCCGAGGGCCTAGGCCCCCAGCCGCTGGCGCTGCACGAGGACGCCGCCCGCAGCCCCATCGGCCGCCCGTGCCTGGTCACCACCCACATGCCCGGACGCATCCTCGCGCCCGAGGTGTGGACGCCGGCGCACCTGCGCGCGCACGCCCGGCGCCTGGCGGAGCTGCACCGCACCGATGAGCCGTGGCGGGCGCCGTCCTGGGCCGAGGAGACCGGGGCGCTGTTCGCGCAGTGGCCCGCGCAGCTCGCGCCCGGCGATCCGCACGGCCTGGCCCCGCTGATCGCGGCCGCCGGTCAGGAGTGCGCCGCCGCCGCGGAGGAGATCGACGCCGCCCCGCGGTGGACGCTCTGCCACGGGGACCTGTGCGCGACCAACATCGTCTGGGAGGACGGGCGCTGCGCGTACATCGACTTCGAATGGGCGATGGCCGACGACCCGGCCCGCGACCTCGCGATCATCGGCGGGCCCGTCCATGCCGGCCCCTGGTACGTGCCGATGACCGAGGAGCAGGCGGCCGGCTTCGTCCAGGAGTACCGCGCCCGCTGCGCCAAGCTGGGCGGCCTCGTGGAGGAGACCTCGGCCCTGCGCTCGCGGATGCGGGCCTGGACCGCCTACGAGCGCACCGCCATGCTCGTGCACGTGGCCGGGCGCGCCGAGCACAGCGCGCTGCACGCGCGGGTGCTGCCGCAGCTGCGCGGCACGCTCGCCGCGATGCTGGGGGTGGCGTGAGCCGCGATCGACGCGTCAGCGAGACCGGATCGAGTCGAGCCGCCAGCATCGGGAGCATCCACCGACTCGCGCCCCGATGGACGCGCCCGTGGACGCGAGCTCGCAGAGGCGGCACCCCTGCCGCCCCGACAAGGGCACGGGAGGTGTCCCTGCGCATCTGACACACACATACATCCATCACTTGCACGCTGCCAATGTCACTCTGTATGTTTGTATGTATGTCGATCACGCGTGAGCAGTTGGACGCCGTCCTGGACGAGCTGCGGATACATCGTGGCGACAGCACCGATGTCGAGGTGAAGCGTGCCGCAGGAGGACTGCCGGAGAGCATCGGCGAGACTCTCTGCGCCTTCGCGAACATGCCTGATGGCGGACTCGTCGTACTCGGCGTCAGTGAAGCAGGGGACTTCTCGATCACCGGCGTCCCTGACTCCGCGGCCATCGAATCCGGCCTCGCCAGCGTGGCTCAGAACGCGGTCGTTCCATCACCCCATCTGAGGACAGCGACGATCGACTATGACGGGATCCAGGTCGTCACCGTCCGCGTCACCGGCCTTCCCCCGTCGATGAAGCCCGCTCGGTACCGCGGGATCGCCTACCTCCGGCAGGCCGACGGCGACTATGCGATGAGCCCTGCAGCACTGCACATGCTCGAGGTGGAGAAGCTCCATACGACAGAACGCACCCAGTACGACCTGGCAGCGGTGCCAGGGAGCAGCCTCGACGACCTGGACGAGGACCTGCTGCACGCCTTTCTCCGCAGGGCGCGAGCTTCATCGAGACGACTGCGCGACCAGACGGACCTGGCGATCCTGCGGCAGATGGGAGTCGCCACTTCAGCGGCGGATCTGACAGTGGCCGGCTTGTACGCCCTGGGCAACTACCCACAGGGCAAGTTCCCCGCCTTCGAGGTGACGGCGGCCGTAAGGCTCCCACGCGACGGAGGACCTGCTCGCACCCAGAACCTGCGGCATTTCGACGGCCCGCTTCCAGATCTGCTGGAGGGACTCCTGAGCTGGGTCTCATCGAATCTGACGACCCGGCAGGAGTATCAACCGGACGGTCATATGCGCAATGTCCCCGAGCTGCCGTTGCGCGCCGTGCGTGAAGCACTCGCCAATGCCCTCGTGCATCGAGACCTGGGTCCGGACTCGCTGGGGGCCGGGCTGTCGGTCGACGTCCGGATCACCGATCAGGCCCTGATCATCGCAAGCCCAGGAGGCCTCCGAGGCGTGACGCTGTCGCAGATCACCAGTGGAGGCTTCGCCCGCGCGGCCGTGAACCAACGCCTGTACGCGATCGCCCGGCTCCTTCGCACGGACGACGGACAGAACATCATCGAGGGCGAGGGGGGCGGGGTCTCCGAGATCCTCCGTTCTGCCGTCGAATCGGACCTGCATCGGCCGAAGCTCGTCGACACCGGGGTCCAGTTCAGAGCCTTGCTCTGGAGAGGCTCTGCCTTCTCGACGGAGGACCGCGCCTGGCTCCGCCGCGCCGCTGGAGACCGCGCACTCACCCACCTGCAGAAACAAGTGCTGATCATGACTCGCGATGGCGAACCGTGGGACATCGATTCGCTCCGAGACGCGTTCTCGCCGATGTCGGCTCAGGAGGCCGTCGACCAGATCTCTCAGCTCAGCCGCTGGAATCTGGCGGATGTGGACATCGAGGCGTCGCCGCCGATGACCCTCGCACCCGACGGGACGGCTCAGGCTTCGCCAATGCCGCTCGAACTGGCCTCCGGACCGATCCCCGTGCACAACGGTCCATTGATCCTCGACGCCTTGGGACAAGACGCTCTCACGGTCCGGGAGCTCGAAGCCACGACAGGGCTTTCCGTCCGGCAGGTCCGCTACGCCCTGACGAGCCTGATGGAGCGAGGACTGGTCCGGCGCGACGGAGGCCAAGGGCGTCGGGGGACGACCTACGCCCGCATCGATGCCGCATCCGCATAGCTCGGAACACGGAAGGGCCGATGACCAGCACGGTCATCGGCCCTTCGCGTCATCGACCCTCGGGCCGGCAGCGGATCAGATCACGCCGAAGGCGGCCATCGCATCGGCCACCTTCTTGAAGCCGGCGACGTTGGCGCCGACGACGTAGTCGCCCGGCCGGCCGACGAGCTCGGCGGTCTCCAGGCAGGTGGCGTGGATGTCGCGCATGATCTGCGTGAGACGCTCCTCGGTGTGCTCGAAGCTCCACGCGTCGCGGGCGGCGTTCTGCTGCATCTCCAGCGCGGAGGTCGCCACGCCGCCGGCGTTGGCCGCCTTGCCCGGGCCGAAGGCGACGCCGGCCTCGCGGAAGATGCCGATCGCCTCGGGGGTCGCGGGCATGTTGGCGCCCTCGGAGACCGCCTGGACGCCGTTGCGCACGAGGGTGCGCGCGGCCTCGGCGTCGAGCTCGTTCTGGGTGGCCGAGGGCAGGGCGATGTCCACCGGCACGTCCCAGACGCTGCCGCCGGCCACGAAGCGCGCGGAGTCGCCGCGGCGCTCGGCGTACTCGGCGATGCGGCCGCGCTCGACCTCCTTGATCTGCTTGAGCAGCTCCAGGTCGATGCCGGCCTCGTCCACGACGTAGCCGCTCGAGTCGGAGGCGGTGATCGCGGTGCCGCCCAGCTGGTGGGTCTTCTCGATCGCGTAGATCGCGACGTTGCCGGAGCCGGAGACGGCGACGCGGCGGCCCTCGAGGGAGGAGCCACGGGCCTTGAGCATTTCGTCGGCGAAGATGGTCGCGCCGTAGCCGGTGGCCTCGGTGCGCACCAGGGAGCCGCCCCAGCTGAGGCCCTTGCCGGTGAGGACGCCCGCCTCGTAGCGGTTGGTCAGGCGCTTGTACTGGCCGAAGAGGAAGCCGATCTCGCGGCCGCCCACGCCGATGTCGCCGGCGGGGACGTCGGTGTACTCGCCGATGTGGCGGTGCAGCTCGGTCATGAACGACTGGCAGAAGCGCATGACCTCGCCGTCGCTGCGGCCGCGCGGGTTGAAGTCGGAGCCGCCCTTGCCGCCGCCGATGGGCAGGCCGGTCAGGGAGTTCTTGAAGATCTGCTCGAAGCCGAGGAACTTCACGATGCCGAGGTTCACGCTCGGGTGGAAGCGCAGGCCGCCCTTGTACGGGCCGAGCGCCGAGTTGTACTCGACGCGGAAGCCGCGGTTGACGCGGACCGTGCCGGTGTCGTCCACCCACGGGACGCGGAAGATGATCTGCCGCTCGGGCTCGCACAGGCGGGACAGGATGCTGAGGTCGGCGTACTCGCTGCCGGCCTCCTCGAGGACCTCGAGGGAGTCGAAGACCTCGCGCACGGCCTGGTGGAACTCGGGCTCGCCGGGGTTCCGCCGGAGCACCTGCTCGAAGGTGGACGTGAGATGGGAATCCGACATAGGGGGCCCTTTCCGTGGCGGGGGTTGCCCGCCCACGGTAGCGACGGGTCCGCCCCGCGGGACGCACCCGCCCAACATGTGGCTACCCGTGCAGGTATCGGGGCTCACCTGCGGCGCGAGCCGGCGCGGCCGTCCGCCCCGGCCCGGCGGATGGCACCGGGACGGTGCCGGTCCCGGCGTCAGGGCAGCTCGCGGCCGAGCGCCTTCGCCAGCTGCAGCGCGAGCGCCGTCCGGTCCCGGGCCTCGAGCTTGCGCAGCAGCGCGGACACGTGGTTCTTCACCGTGCCCTCGGCCAGGTGCAGGGACGCCGCGATCTCGCCGTTGGTGCGACCCTGCGCGACGCCGCCGGCGACCGCGCGCTCGCTGCGGGTGAGGATCGCGAGCGGCGCGGCAGCGGCATCGTCCTCCGGTCCCGGGGAGCGGGCGTGCCGGGCGATGCGGGGGTCGAGCACGAGACCGCCCTCGGCGACGGCGCGCACCGACTCGGCCAGCCGGTCCGGGGCGATGTCCTTGAGCAGGTACCCGGCGGCGCCGGCGTCGACGAGGGCCCGCACGAGCGCGGCGTCCTCGAAGGTCGTCAGGACGAGCAGCGGCAGCCCGGGATGCGCCGTCGTGCAGGCCCGCACCAGCCCCAGTCCGTCGAGACCCGGCATGCGCGCATCGGTGATCACGACGTCCGGCGCCCGGGCCGCGATGACGGCGAGCGCCTCGTGCCCGTCGGCGGCCTCGCCCACGACGGCGAGGTCGTCGATCGTCTCGAGCACGAGACGCAGTCCGCGCCGCAGCAGCTCATGGTCGTCGACGACCACGACGCGCCACGGGGCCGGGCCCTCCGCGCTGCTCATGCCGCGCGCTCGCGGTCCGCGGCGGCGGGCAGGTCGAGGCGCAGCGCGACGCCGGCGCCGCCATCGGCCCGCTCCAGGCCCGCGCCGACGGCGATCCCGACCTGACCTCCGTGGAGCTGGGCCCGCTCCCCCATCGAGCGCAGGCCGAACCCCCGGGTGATGCCGGGCGGGGCGTCCGGGCCGCCGGGGACGTCCGCGCCCCTCCCGTCGTCGAGCACGAGGAGCCGCACGGCAGGACCCTCGTGCTCGAGCCGCAGCTCGGCGCGCGAGGCGCCCGCGTGCCGTACGACGTTCGTGAGCCCCTCCTGCGCGACGCGCAGCAGGAGCAGGCCCTGCTCCCGGCCGATGCCCCCGGTCCCCTCGCGCCGGAACGCGACCTCGAGCCCGGTGGAGGCGAAGGACTGGGCGAGGGCGGCGAGGGACCCCGCGATGTCGTCCGCGTCGGTCGTGACGGGGTGCATGGCACGCACGACGCGCCGCATCTCCTCGAGGGCGTCGGAGGCGGTCGCCCGGGCGAGGCGGACCTCGGCAGCCGCCCGCTCGGGCTCGCGCTCGCGCATCCGGGCGCTGTAGTCCAGGCTCAGCCCGATGGCGGTGAGCCGATGGCCCAGGCCGTCGTGCAGCGCGGTCGCGATGCGGGCCCGCTCCTCCGCGAGGGCGAGATCCTGCGCATGCCCCCGTTCGCGGCGCAGCTGCATGTTGGCGTCCTCGAGATCGGCGTTGGCCTCCCGCAGCTGGGCGTTCGCCGCGGCCAGATCGGCATTGGCCCGCTCGGCGGCATCGAGCGCCGCCAGACGGTCGGCATCCAGCCGTTCGGCGCTGCGCAGCAGCACCGCGAACTCGATGCCGACCACGAGCAGCAGCGTCACCCCGATACCCTCGAGCATGCCCTGGGCGAGGCCCGTGCCGAGGAGGGCGTGGATCGCCACGGTCGTCGTCGCGATCAGCGCGGCGTAGGCGAGGCTGGCCAGCACCCCGAGCTCGAGGGTGAGCACGAGCGTGGCGACCCACTGCACGCCGATGCTCGAGAGGCTGTTGGACAGCAGGTATGCCGCGGCCGCGACCACGGCGAAGGCGATCGCCACCCGGCGGGACGAGGCCGTGCCCGCTTCGCGTCGACGCCGCCAGAGCATCCACGTGCCGATGATCGCCGCAGCCGTCACGCACCCGAGCGCCGCCACCCCCGGAGGCGTCCTCCCGGAGAGGTCGAGGAGGAACCGGCTCAGGAACAGCACGACGGCCATCCCGAGGACCACGTCCAGCAGGGCCGGGTGATGCACGCGCCGCCGGGTCACGGCCGCTTCGGGCCGGGACGGTCCGGCGGGCACGCGCGTCGGGATCGGGGCCGGGACTGGCATGCGCCCACCGTATCCGCGGTCGGCGGCCGCCGCGCGTGACCGGGGTCATGACTCCCGCGGCCCCACCGATGCCCTGCGTCATGGCGGTCATGACCCCGGGTGCTGGGGGCCGCCGGGACCGGACCCTAGCGTCGACGACATGGATACCGCCGCCGGCTCCGCCTCGCCGACCCCGCCCCGCTCCCCGTCCGCCGACGACTCCGGCCCGCCGCGCGCCGAACGGGCCGGGGATGGCCCTGACCAGGGGTCCCGCCCCGGCCGCACCGCGCCCCGGATCCCGATCGCCTGGTGGGGTCTGCTCGTGCGGGCGGTCGCGGCGCTCGCGATCCTGCTGGGCGCCAACCTCGCCGCCGCGGCGGCGCTGACCCCGCTCGCCCTGCGCTTCGCGCCGAACAGCATGCCGCAGGGTCTGCTGGCCGTCGCGATGTGCGCCCTGGTCTGCCTCGGCGTCGTGCTGCTGGTCGGGCTGTGGATGCGGACTGTCGAGCGCCGCCCGCTGCACGTGGTGCTGCGGCCGCTGGACCCCGACGAGCCCGCGGCGGCCGGCGCCCCTGCGTCCCGGGCGCGGCGCGGTGCGCGATGGGCTGCGGCGGTGCGGGGCCTCGCCGCGGGGACGCTCGCGAGCGTGGTCGTGATGGCCGTGGTGCTCGGCATCGGCGCGCTGCTCCTGGGCGGCTCGCCCGGCTCCGACCCCGACCCCGGCGCGGCCGGCGCCGACGGCGGCGCGGCGCCCCGCACGGCCGCGTGGCTCCTGGTGCTGGTCACCGTGGCACAGGCCTACCTGCTGCAGGGCATCCCGGAGGAGGTGCTGTACCGCGGGTGGCTGTTCTCGGTCACCCGCGCCCGGCCGATGGTGACGCTGCTGTGGACGACGCTCGCCTTCACGATCATCCACCTCGTGTCCTCCGGCGGGCAGCAGAGCGCGCTGGACTTCGTCCTGTACCTGACGATCCCGCTCGGCTTCGGCGCGTTCGCGGGCGCGCTCGTCCTGGTCACGGGCTCGATGTGGGTGGCCGCCGGTGTGCACGGCGGGTTCCACATCGCCATCGCCCTGGCATCCGCGCTGCTGCCTTCCGAGCTCTCCGGCTCGTTCGGACCGGCCGACTGGGTGCTCACGGGATCCGTCTACCTCGCCGCGACGGCGCTCGTCCTGGCCCTGCGGTCGAGGGGCCGGCGCGCCCGCGAACGGTAGCCGGTGTCGACCGGCCCTGGGCAGTGCGGAGGACGGGTCAGCCGCGGCCGAGCCGGTGCCGCCGTGCGCATCAGGCGCATCGGGCAACCCGCGTGGGTCGGGCGCGCCGGCCAGAACGGGGCGGGGGCGTCGGGGCTGCAGGTCAGGGGGCGGGCCGCACCAGGCGGGCGATCGCCTCGCGGGCCAGGCCGGGGCGGGGGCTGTGCTGATGCAGCGCCCGATGGATGCTGAGGCCCTCGTTCATCGCGTCCAGCAGCACGGCGGTGGTGCTGTCGACGAAGGGCTCGAGGGTGGCGCGGGTGCGGGCCATCCAGGCGGTGGTGATGTCGCGGTACTCGGGGCGCCGTGCGGCCAGCGTGTAGAGCTCGTGGGTGATGACGAGGTCGCGCTGGGTGCCGAAGACGTCCTCCTCGATGTTCGCGGCGAAGGCGTCCAGCGCCTCCTCGAGGGAGCCGGCGGCGGCCATGCGCCGCTCGGCGAGGGTGGCGACCTGGTCGGCGAAGCGGGTGAACGCCTCCCGCAGCAGCGCGTCCATGCCGTCGAAGTGGTAGGTCATCGACCCCAGCGGGACATCGGCCGCGGCGGCCACGCGACGGTGCGAGGTGCCGGCGACGCCGTGCTCGGCGATCACGTCCAGGCAGGCGTCGATGATCCGGTCCCGGCGGTCCGGGTCGTGACGGCGAGGGCGCGGAGTGCTCACCCTGGCAGGGTAGCGGGCCCCGATGCTCCCGCCCGGCGGGGCGGGGCAGGTCGAGGCGAGGTGGGGCTGGTCGGGGCAGGGCAGGGCGGGGCGCGGTGGCTCGGCCGCGCCCCGCCCCGTCCCCCTCAGGGGCGGGCGGGGTTGCGCGGAAGCCACTCCTCGAGGGTGGTCGGGAAGATCTCGGCCCCTTCTACCGGGACGAGGGTGCGCTCGGCGATCTGCGCTCCGTAGTACGGGGCGCTGTCGTCGCGGACGACCGTGCGGCGGTCCCCGCGGAAGGCGAGGGCGCGCCGCGCGAACTCGTCCATCCCGAAGGCCTCCGGTCCTGCGATCTCCCGGTCTCCCGTGGGGGCGCCGGCGGCCGCGCGGGCGACCGCGGTGGCGACGTCCTCCGCGGCGATGGGCTGGACGAGGGCGCCGGGGAGCGTGACCGTGTCCCCCTCGGTCGCGATGTCGGCGATCGCGCCGACGAACTCGAAGAACTGCGTGGCGTGCACGAGCGAGAAGCCGATGCCCGAGGCGCGGATCAGCGCCTCCTGCGCGGACTTCGCCGCGAAGTACGCGATGTCCTGCGGCCGGTCCGTGCCGACGATGGTGAGCGCGACGTGGTGCGCCACTCCCGCATCGGCCTCGGCCTCGAGGAGGTGGCGGGTCGAGGTCGTGAAGAACTCCATCACGTCCGCCGGGGCGAAGGAGGGGGAGTTCGAGACGTCCACGACGGTGTCCGCTCCGGCGAGCGCGTCGCGCAGCCCCGCGCCGGTGAACGCGTCGACCCCGGTGCGCGGCGATGCGGCGACCGCCTCGTGGCCGTGCGCGGCCAGCTTCTCGACGACCTTCGATCCGATGAGGCCGGTGCCTCCGATGACGATGATCCGTGCCATATCCCTGCCTTTCGTGAGGGGATGCCGGTGGTGGCGTCCACGAGGAAGGACCGGACGGCGACCGCTGCCGTGACAGCGCGGTGAGAACGGCCACGTCCTGTCACGGATCGGGGCCCGGTCCGGTCACCCCCTGAGGGCGAGGCCGGAGGGCGCGCGGACAGGAAGGACGGTGATGAGGATGCTGGTACGTTCGCAGCAGCACGGAAGGGGCGGTGCGGCGACGATGGGCGAGGACGGCGATCTCGGGACGGCGGCGGCGGTCTTCGCCGCGCAGCGGCGGCGGCTGTTCGGCATCGCCTACCGGATGCTGGGCACGGCGGCCGATGCCGAGGACATCCTCCAGGAGACGTGGATCCGCTGGCAGGGCGCGGATCGCACGCAGGTGCAGGACCCGCCGGCCTTCCTCGCGACGATCACCACCCGGCTCGCGATCACCCAGCTGCAGTCCGCCCGGGTCCGCCGGGAGACGTACATCGGCCCCTGGCTCCCCGAACCGGTGTCCACGCAGGACGACCCCGCGCTCGGGGCCGAGCGCGGCGAGGCGCTCGACCTCGCCCTGCTGCTCACCCTGGAGCGGCTCACGCCGACGGAACGGGCGGCGTACATCCTGCGGGAGGCGTTCGACTACCCCTACGCGCGCATCGCCGAGATCATCTCCACGAGCGCGGTGAACGCCCGCCAGCTCGTGCGCCGGGCCCGCGCGCACCTGACGTCGGGGCGGCCGGCATCGGTCGCGCCGGCGCAGCAGCGGCGGCTGCTCGACGCCTTCCTCGCCGCGGCCCGCCGCGGCGACGTCCAGGAGCTGGAGGGCCTCCTGGCCCGGGACGTCGCCAGCCGCACCGACGGCAACGGGGTGAAGCTCGCCGCGAGGATCCCTGTCCACGGGCGCGCCCGCGTCGCCCGGTTCGTGGCGGCGTTCTCCCATCACTTCTGGACCGGCAAGGCGATCGGATGGATCACGGTGAACGGCCAGGCCGCCGCCACCCTGAGCGAGGGAGACCGGGTGACGACCCTGGTCACGGTGACGGCCTCCGAGGAAGGGATCGCGCAGATCCACTGGGTGATGAGCCCCGAGAAGCTCGGGCACGTGAACGCGGCGACCCAGCTCACCGCCCCCGGCGACTCCACCCGTCGCACCGACCCGGCCGACCCCGTCGAGCCCGCTCAGCCGGTCGAGCCGGCGGACGCGAGCGAGGGTCCGGTCCCGCCCGGAAATCCGGGTGCGGCGGCGGGAGGGCCGGGCTAGCCTCGCCCCATGCGATCGCCGGAGGGGTTCGAGTACGTCGAGCGCGGGGACGCCGTGGTGATCACCCATCACGGCCGCCCCGCCACCACCCTGCGCGGGCGCCGTGCCGCCGACTTCCTCGAGGACGTCGAGACCGAGGATCCGCAGGAGCTGATGGCGCGCCTGACCGGGAACTACCGGCATGGCAACGAGCGGCAGGCCCGCCAGCACCCCCGCAACCGCGGGCGCTGAGCGACGAGCCTGCAGCGGCCCCCGTCAGAGACGCGGCTGCAGGCGGTCCGTCGGCAGGTCCAGGCGGGTGGTCGTGGTGAGGTCGACGGTCTTCGCGACGTGGATCGAGCCGCCGTCGAGGGTGCGGGCCACCGTCACCGCGTCCCGGGTGACCTCCTGGATGCGCACGGGCACCTCGCCCTCGCCGGGCACCAGCAGCAGCCAGTCCTCGGCGAGCAGCCGCAGGCCGATGGCGTCCAGCACCGCCTCCGCCTCGTCGAGGTCCATCGGCTCGCCGCGGCGGCGTCGCAGCAGGTCGTAGGGGATGAACGCGTCGTCCTCGGTGATCTCGATGTAGCCGACGTGCTCGCCGTCGTCGCTGCGCAGATGCTCGAAGATCGTGGCCATGGCTGCGACGGTAGCAGGGGGTCGCCTCTCGGGTTTTCCCGATTCCGGCGCCGCCGGCCGGGATCTACGGTCGAGGCGTGAGCCGATCCCCGCACCCTGCCGCGCCCCGAGACCCCGCCGCGCCGCTCTCGCCCGCGGCTGCGCTGGCCATCGCCGCAGCGATCCATGCGGCCCGGTTCGGCGTGATCCTCGGTGCCCTGGCGCTGGGGCCGCTGCTGGGGATCAGCGGCTGGTACCTGGGGCTGTTCGCGAACCTCGCCTGCGTCGTCTTCGCGATCGTCCTGGTCACGGCGCTGCGCATGTGGTCGTCCTCGGGCATCGGCCGGCTGTGGCGCTCGCCCTGGGCGGCGCTGTGGCTGATCCCCTTCGTGGCCGAGGCGGGGATCTGGGCGCTGATCCCGGGCGGGCTCGCGGTGCCGCCGCCGGGCCTGGGCCTGTGGAGCCTGACCCTGCTGCTGGTGGGGATCAACGAGGAGCTCACCAGCCGGGTCGCGGTGCTGGGGACGCTGCGCCGGGGCTTCGGCCGCACCGGCGCGGTGCTGGGCACGGCGGCCCTGTTCGGGCTGCAGCATCTCTCCGCCCTGGCGACGACCTCGCGCACCGTGGACGACGTGCTGGTCAACGTCCTGCTGTCGGGGATCGCCGGCTTCGCGATGGCCGCCTACCAGGCACGCTTCTCCTGGATCTGGCCCCTCATGCTCACCCATGCCGCCTCGGACTTCACGATCATCATGAGTGACTACGCGGGGCCCCTCTGGCTCGAGGTGATCGTGCACGTCGGGTTCATCGGCCTCGGCATCGCGCTGCTGCGCGGCGGCCGGGGAGGCGGCGACCCCGCTCCCCCCCCTCGCCCGGGCCATCGCCCGGCATTGCGGAGCGGGCCTGACGATCGCCGGCCGACGCGCCGGATCCGGGTCTCGGACGGCGCGCGGGCCGGCGATCGCGGACGCGTCAGCGGGCCGCGCGGCGCTGGACGGCGGCGGCGCCGATCCAGGCGAGGACCAGCACGCCCACCATCCAGGCCAGGGCCACCCAGATGTCCCCGCCCACGCTCTGCCGGGCCAGCAACGCGCGGATCGTGTCGACGATCGCGGTCACCGGCTGGTGCTCCGCGAACCAGGCGACCGGGCCGGGCATCGACTGCGTGGGCACGAAGGCGGAGCTGATGAACGGCAGGAAGATGAGCGGGTAGCTGAAGGCGCTGGCCCCCTCGACGCTGCCGGCGGTGAGCCCGGCGATCACGGCGACCCAGGTCAGGGCCAGGGTGAACAGGGCGAGGATGCCGGCGACCGCGAGCCATGCCCCGATCCCCGCGCCGCTGCGGAAGCCCAGCAGCAGCGCCACGGCGAGGACCACCGCGACGGAGGCGAGGTTCGCGACGACGGAGGTGAGCACGTGCGCCCACAGCACCGAGGAGCGGGCGATGGGCATCGAGCGCAGCCGCTCGAAGACGCCGCCCTGCTTGTCCATGAACAGCCGGTAGGCCGTGTAGGCGATCCCGGAGGCGATGGTGATCAGCAGGATCCCGGGGAGCATGTACGCGATGTATGAGCCGCCGGATCCGGTGTCGATCGCGCCGCCGAGCACGAAGACGAACAGCAGCAGCAGGGCGATCGGGGTGATCGCGGTGGTGATGATGGTGTCGGGGCTGCGCAGGATGTGCTTCAGCGAGCGGCCGGCGAGGATGCGGGTGTCGGCGAGGGCATGGGCGGCGGCGGTCATGACGCGGTCTCCTGCGCGGCGGGGCCGGACGGGGCCGTGGCGGGCGGGCCGTCATGGCCGATGAGGGCGAGGAACACGTCCTCGAGGGAGGGCTGCTTCTGCACCATCTCTACGGGGGCGGCGGGGAGCAGGGCGCGCAGCTCGGCGAGGGTGCCGGTGTGCACGATGCGGCCCTCGTGGAGGATCGCGATGCGGTCGGCGAGCTGCTCGGCCTCGTCGAGGTACTGGGTGGTCAGCAGCACGGTCGTCCCGCCGGTGGCGAGCTCGCGGATGGTCCGCCACACCTCCAGGCGGGACTGCGGGTCCAGTCCCGTGGTCGGCTCGTCCAGGACGATCACCGGCGGGTCGCCGACCAGGCTCATGGCGATGTCCAGCCGGCGCCGCATGCCGCCGGAGTAGGTGCCGGCGCGGCGCCGGCCCGCCGCGGCCAGCGCGAAGCGCTCGAGCATCGCATCGGCCACGGCCGCGGGACGGGGCAGGTGCCGCAGCCGGGCGACGAGGATCAGGTTCTCCCGCCCGGTGAGCACCTCGTCGACCGCGGCGAACTGGCCGGTCAGGCTGAGGGACTCCCGCACCTGCGGGGCCTCGGCCGCGACGTCGTGGCCGTCGACCTCGGCGGTGCCGGCATCGGCCGCGAGCAGGGTGGCGAGGATCCGCACCAGCGTCGTCTTGCCGGCGCCGTTGGAGCCGAGCAGGGCGAGGATGCTGCCGCGGGCGACCTCGAGGTCGACTCCGCGCAGCACCGCGAGGTCCCCGAAGGACTTGGTCACCCCGCGCACGCGGAGAGCCGGTGGGGCGAGGGCGGGCGCCGCGGTCATGACGTGCCGCCCCTGCGGGAGGCGTCGTCGATGGCGGCGCGCAGGCGGGCGCGCTCCTTGTCGATCCACTCCTTGCCGGCGTAGGCGCGGGCGAAGTCCTCGGCGAAGGCCACGGGGTCCTCCCCCACGACGTCCCGCACGGGGGTGCCGTCCAGCGCGGCGCGCTCCCACAGGTCGGCGTGGTCGGTGACCATGCGGGCCAGCGTCTCCCCGTCGGTGAAGCCGCTGGAGTAGGTGAGGTAGCGGTTCACGGCCGTGGCGGCCTCCCGATAGGCGGGCGGGAGGGCCGCGATGCGGGCCATGTCCTGGCGGTACTGCTTCTTCTGCTCGAGAGAGCCGGTGATCGCTTCGATCCACTTGGCGGTCATGATCGTGTCCTGTCGTCGCGGGGGTGAGGGGCCTGCGGGTTCTCGGAGGCCCCGCCGAGGGCGGCCTTGGGGCCGATGGCGGTCTCGGAGCCGAGGGCGGTCTCGGGGCCGATGGGGGCCGGGGCGGGCTCTCGCAGGCGCTCGATGCTGCCGGCGAGGAAGTCCCAGGTGGTCCAGAACTCCGCGAGGGAGGCGGAGCCCTGGGGGTTGAGGGTGAAGACCTTGCGGGGCGGGCCCTTCTGGGAGGGGACCTTCTCGACGTCCACCAGGCCCTTCTGCTCGATGCGCACCAGCAGGGCGTAGATGGTGCCCTCGGCGAGGTCCTCGAAGCCCTGCTCCCGCAGGCGAGCGGTGATCTCGTACCCGTAGGCGGGGCCTGCGGCGAGGATCGCCAGCACGATCCCTTCGAGCGTGCCCTTGAGCATCTCGGTCATGGGGCTGGGCATGGGCGGCCCTCCTCTGCGTGCGCTGCGGCCGGCCCGAGCAGGGGTCGCTACTCGGTGACGTTGACTACCGCTAGACCGTAACACTGAGTACCGGTACTCGGCAATAGTGAGTACCGGGCGGAATGGGACGTCTGGTGCTGCAGATGCTCGCGGGACCACGCAGGTGCTCGCGGGTCCACGCAGATGTTCGCGGGACCAATACGGGGACACAGGCCCCTATAGAGCCCATGTCCCCGTATTAGTCCCGTGCGTCTCGGCCGGGCCGCCTCACGCCGCGCCCAGCGGAAGCGCGCCCAGCGGAAGCGCGCCGAGCGGAAGCGCACCCAGCGGAGGCGCGCCCAGCGGAGGCGCGCCGAGCGGAGGCGCCCGGCGGTGTCAGCGCTGGGGGTCGGGGATCTTCCCGTGCTCGAGGGCGCCCCAGAAGTCTCCGCGCACGTAGCGCTGCTCCTCCTCGGGCACGAGGTCCCAGGGGCGGCGCCGGCCGCGACCGAGGGCCCCGGCAACCAGGCGCCGGCGTGCCTGGCTGTCGGTGACGCTGCGCTCGAGGGCCTCGAGGTCGTACCGGGCATCGACCGCCTCGCGCAGCGCGGCGAGCTGCTCGGCGCAGGCCGGGTCCTGGGCGAGGTTCACCAGCTCGTCCGGATCGGCCTCGAGGTCGAAGAGCTGGTCCGGGTCGCCCGGGCACACCACCAGCTTCCATCGGCCGCGCACCAGCGTGACCTGCGGGTGGTACGTCCCCTCGGCCAGGTACTCGAGATACAGGTCGCGGTCCTCCGGGGCGGCGTCGTCGCGGCGTTCGCGCGCCGCGCTGTCGCGCAGGGACAGGCCCTCGACCTCGGCCGTCGGCCCGGCGGCCGAGGCGTCCGCGGCGGGGCCCGGAGCGCCGGCGAGGTCGCACAGCGTCGGGGCGATGTCCAGCAGGGACACCGGGTTCGCGAAGCGTCCGCGCGGCACCAGGTGCTCGGGGCCGGACATGATCAGGGGCACCCGCGCGGACTGCTCGTAGGGCGACATCTTGTACCAGAGGCCCTTCTCGCCGAGCATGTCGCCGTGGTCGCTGGTCACGATCACCACGGTGCTCTCGGCCAGGCCCAGCAGCTCGAGGCGGTCGAGGATCCGCCCGACGTGGTCGTCGATGTAGCTCACGGCCGCGTAGTAGGCGCGGCGGGCGCGGGCGGTCTGCTCGGCCGTCGGCTCGCGGCGGTCGAAGCCGCTCATGGCGCGCAGCCGATGGGAGTGCGGGTCCTGCGCCGGATCGGGCACCTCGGGGTGCGCGGGCGGCGGGATGTCCACCCCGTCGAACCGGTCCCAGTGCTCGCGCGGGGGCTCGTAGGGGTCGTGGGGGTGGATGAAGGAGGCGACCATGAGGAAGGGGATCTCCTCCCCCGCCGCCCGGTTGGCGCGGACCCGGTCGTTGAGGTGGCGCAGGGCGCGGAACCCGACCTCGTCGTCGAAGTCCTGCTGCACGGTCGCCGTGGAGACCCCGGCCGTGAGGACGGCATCGGCGTCGTGGTACCACTGCAGGCGGTCGTGCAGGTCGCGGCCCCAGTCGGGGACCATGTCGAGATCGGCGGGATACACGTCCGTGGTCAGCCGCTGCTCGAAGCCGTGATGCTGGTCGGGGCCGATGAAGTGCATCCGCCCCACGAGCGCCGTGTGGTAGCCCGCCATGCGCAGGCGGTGCGCGAAGGTGGGGGTGGAGGCGGCGAAGTCGTCGCCGTTGTCGACGCAGCCCATCGCGGAGGGCATCCGGCCCGTCATCATCGAGGCCCGGGACGGAGCGCACAGCGGGGTGGTGCAGTAGGCCCGGTCGAAGACGGCGCCGCCGGCGGCGAGGGCATCCATGCGCGGGGTGAGCGCCGCCGCGTCGCCGTAGCAGCCCAGCATCTGCGGGGCCATCTGGTCGGCCTGGATGAGGACGATGTTCGGGCGGTCGGGGCGCGGGGCGGTCATCGGGCGACTCCTTGCGGGGGTCGGTGGGGGCTCTCGCATCGTTGCACGTCCGGCGCACTCCGTCGACCGCGGCCGGGGCGCCGCGGTCACTCGGGGTCGGGGTGGAACAGCTCCTCGAGGGGGACGCCGAAGGTGGCGGCGAGCTTGAAGGCCAGCGGCAGCGAGGGGTCGTACTTCCCGTTCTCGATAGCGATGACCGTCTGCCGGGAGACCCCGAGCCGGCCGGCGAGCTCGGCCTGGGACCAGCGCAGCTCGGTGCGGCGCGCCTTGATGTCGTTGCGCATGGTCGGCCCCTCAGCGGTAGCGGATCGCGGAGACGATGGAGCCGATCATCCACGCGGCCATCATGACCACGAAGGCGATCATGCCGCTCAGGTGCGGGCCGCCGAAGGCCTCCAGCAGCCCGAGGACCAGCAGGATCGGCACGCCGATGGCGAAGGCGAAGACGAAGGACTCCCCCAGCTTGCGCTGCGCGAACTCGTCGGACTCCCGGTAGTAGGCCACCAGCGCCCAGGTGATGATGCCGACCGAGGGGAGGGTCAGCAGCATCGGCAGCCATCCCTCGACGCCGTGGTTGCGCAGGATCAGCGCGAGCACAAGGGTCACGGCGTACAGGCCCATCCCCCAGCCGAAGCGCATGCCGTAGCGGGCGCCGGGCGTCATCGCCTGCCGGCGGCGGGTCGGACGGTCGGGTGCGGCGCCGGAGGCGGGGCCGGGGGCGGGGTCGGTGCTCATGAGGGGCCTTTCGGAGACGATGCCGCAGGGCGGCTCGGGACAGGACGGGACGGGACGGGACGGGTCGGGCCGGGTCGGGACGGGACGGCTCGGGACAGGACGGGTCAGGACAGGGCGATGGCGAGGGTCGGCAGGCCCAGCAGCAGGAGGTCCAGGCCCCAGTGGCCCAGGATCAGCGGGTCGATGCGCCGCATCCACAGCATGAGGGCGCCGAGGATCAGCCCGGCGAAGAGGGTCGCCAGGAGCTTCGCGGCGACATCGGTCGGGGAGGTGAGGGCGAAGCCCGCGTGCTGTAGGGCGAAGACCACCGCGACGGCGAGCACGGCCAGCAGGGTCCCGGTGCGGCGGGCGAGGCGGGGCTGGGCGTAGCCGCGGTAGACGGCCTCCTCGGCGACGGCGATGGTCAGGGGCGCCACGAGCACGGCGACCAGGCCCACCCACAGCGGGATGTCGGGCATGCTCCGCGGCATCGGCGGCGCACCGCCGTACACCAGGAGGTTGGCGACGAAGCTGGAGGCCAGGAAGCCGATCAGCAGGATGACCAGCATCAGCGCACCCCAGGCGAGATCGACCCAGCGCCACGGGCGCAGCAGGTCCAGCAGGCTGCGACCCTCGGCCCGCAGCGCCGCGGCGAGGACGGCGAGCGCGGCCAGGTCCACGAGGACCACCAGGGCGTTGGCGTACAGCAGCGAGGCGTGCGCGGCCAGGAGGCCGAGCCCGAGGGCGAGGATCAGCACGGGGCGGACGGCCAGGACGCTGACGACGCGGAGCACGGGGACGAGGGGGGCATCAGGAGGGGTGCGGGTCTCGGGAGCGGTGGGGAGCTGCGTGGTGTCCATGCCTCGAATGTAAGGCGACCTTGACATGAAGGTCAAGGGTCCTTGACCAGAAAAGTCAAGATTCCTTGACGTCGCCGATCACGCCCCGGCGCGGCGCGGGCGGGCCCGCAGATGCGCCTTCTCGCCCTGCGGGCCGAACAGGCTGAGCACCTCGACGCTCTCGCCGCCCGTGGCGCCGAACCAGTGCGGGGTGCGGCAGTCGAACTCCGCCGCCTCCCCGGCGCCGAGCACCAGGTCGTGCCCGCCGAGGATCACCCGCAGCGAGCCGCTGAGCACGTAGAACCACTCGTATCCGTCGTGGACGCGCAGGTCCTCCGGGGTGGGATCCGGGCCGGGCTCGTAGATCATCTTCACGGCCTGGATGCCGCCGGGCCGATGCGTCAGCGGGATCATCGTCATCCCCTCGTGGCGCACGGGGCGCATGTGGATGCGCGGATCACCGGTGGTGGGGGCATCCACCAGCTCGTCCAGGCTCACTCCGTAGACCTTCGCCAGCGGCATGAGCAGCTCGAGGCTGGGGCGGCGCCCGCCGGACTCGAGCCGGGACAGCGTGCTCACGGAGATCCCGGTCGCCTCGGACACCTCGCGCAGGGTCGCCTCGCGGCGGGTGCGCAGGGCGCGCAGATGCGGGCCGAGGGCGGCCAGGGGGTCCCCGTCGCCGGCCGCTGCGGCCGGCGCCGCGGTCGCGGTCGCCGGGAAGGGCGGTGCCGGGGTGCGCCGTCGCGGGGCGTGGCCGGCGTGGTCGGTGCTGCGCGGTGTCATGCCGGCAGTTTGCCATAGCTGCAAGCATGCTTGCCAGTATCGGGGATGCGGCGCACACTCGGGATGTTCCCGCCTCTCTCGGAAGGACTCCCGATGACCGACACCTCAGCCCCCACCGACACCTCAGCCGCCACCGCCGCCTCTGCCCCCGTGCTCGACGCCCTCGTGATCGGCGGCGGCGCCGCGGGCCTGGCCGGCGCGCTGATGCTCGCCCGATCCCGCCGCGACGTCCTCGTGCTCGACGCCGGCGCCCCGCGCAACGCCCCCTCCCCCGGCGTCCACGCCCTGCTCGCCCTGGACGGGATCGCCCCGGCGGAGCTGCTGGCCCGCGGCCGCGAGGACGTGCGCCGCTACGGCGGCCGCGTCCTCGAGGATCCGGCGGTCGCCGCCCGCCGCGAGGAGGACGGCACCTTCACCGTCACCGCCGCCTCCGGCGCCGAGCACCGGGCGCGCCGCCTGCTGCTGGCCTCCGGGGTGCGCGACGAGCTGCCCGCGATCGACGGGCTCGCCGAGCGCTTCGGCCGGGACGTCGTCCACTGCCCCTACTGCCACGGCTACGAGGTGCGCGACCAGGCCATCGGCGTGATCGCCTCCTCCCCCATGGCCGTCCACTCCGCCCTCATGTTCCGCCAGCTCAGCGCCGACGTCGTGCTGCTGGAGAACGGCTACGAGGGGCTGGACGCGGAGGGCCTCGCGCTGCTGACGGCCCGGGGCGTGCGGGTCGAGCCGGGCCGGGTGCGGCGCGTGCTCACGGCCGATGATGCGATCACCGGCGTCGAGCTCGAGGACGGGCGCGTGCTGCCCCGCACGGCTCTGGCCGTGCAGACGCGCCTGGCCCCGCTGCCGGCCATGGGCGAGGCGATCCTTCCGGGCCTGGGCCTGGCGCTGGAGGAGCACCCCTCCGGCATGGGCACGTACCTGGTGGCCGATCCGATGACCGGGGCGACCGCGGTCCCGGGCGTCTGGGCGGCGGGCAACCTCACCAATCCGATGGCGCAGGTCGCTCCGGCATCGGCCGCGGGCGGCATGGCCGGGGCGCAGATCAACGCGGACCTCGTGATGTCCGAGGCCCGCGCCGCCCGTCAGGCCGCCGTCCCCGCCGCCGGGTGACCTCCCGTCAGGCCGCCGTCCCCGCCGCCGGGTGACCTCCCGTCAGGCCGCCGTCACCGCGGCCGGGTGACTTCCCGCCGGGCTGCTCCCCCGACGGCCGGGTGACGTCCCCGGCCGCGACCGCCCGCGTCCGCGGCCGCGCCGGTGGACGGGGACGGCCTCAGAGGCCGCGGGCGTCGAGCTGCGCGGCGACCCAGGCCGGGTCGTCGGTGGTGATGGTGTCCGCGCCGCAGGCCAGGGCCACGGCGAGCTCATCGGCCCGGTTGATGGTCCAGGGGTTCAGCGCGAGGCCGGCCTCCCGGACCGCCCTCGCGGCCGCGAGGGACAGCCCGCCGATCCAGGGCCCGATGCCGACGGCGCCGAGCTCCGCCGCCGTGCGCAGCGCGTCCTCGTCCACGCGCGTGACGAGGTAGGAGATCGGCGTGGACGGGGACAGGCGGCGGATCGGCGCGATCGCCTCGGGGTGGAAGGTGATCACGCTGGAGGCCTTCGCCGGGGAGCCCTCCGGCAGCGCCGCGAGCTGCGCGGCCACGGCCTCCGCCGCCGCGGCGGCCTTGACCTCGATGAACACCGGCACCGTGGTGAGCTCGAGCAGCTCCTCGAGGGAGGGGATCCGCTCGCCGTCGCCGACGAGGACGTCGTCCAGCTCGGCCCGGGTGAGCTCGGCGACGGCGCCGCCGCGCCGCGGCGAGTCCGGCTGCGCGGTGCGGTCGACGGTCTCGTCGTGGAGCACCACCACATGGCCGTCGGCGCTCAGGTGCACGTCGCACTCGAGCAGCTGGGCGCCGTCGGCGATCGCCCGGCGGAAGGAGGCCAGGGTGTTCTCCGGGGCGTGGGTGGCGGCGCCGCGGTGGCCGACGATACGGGGGCGGGCGGTCGGCGGGGCGAGGACCTGGGACATCGATTCTCCTGGGATGGGTTCGTCCGGTCAGGCTAGCGGCCGGCGGTGCCGGCGCGGAGCGGTTCGGGGAGGGCGGGGGACCGGTGCGGGGAGGGCGCTCAGCGGCGGGCGTCCAGCTGGGCGAGGGCCCAGGCCGGATCGTCGACGGTGAGGGTGTCGCAGCCCAGCTCCAGGGCCCGGTCCAGCTCGACCTCGGAGCGCGCCGTCCACAGGTTCAGCTGCACGCCCAGGGCGAGGCAGCGCGCGACATCGGCCTGGCGGGCCTCGGCGATGCCGATGCCGATCTGGGCGACGCCCAGCTCCTCGGCCGCGGCGAACAGCTCCGGGGTGGTGCGGGTGCAGGTGAGCAGCAGCGGGACCTCGGGCAGGAGCTCCCGGACGGTGCGCAGCGCCTCCGCGTCGAAGGAGATGACCCAGGCCGGGGAGGTCTGCTCGTCGGCCAGGGCATCGGCCCCGAAGCGCTCGCGCAGCACCTGCGCGACGACTGCCGCGGCCGCGGCGGCCTTGACCTCGACCAGCAGCGGGATGCGGGTCCCGTCCTCGCGGACCGCGGCGTCCAGCACCCCGGAGAGGTCGGGGATGCCCTCCCCCTCGCCCACCAGCACGGTGTCCAGGGAGGCGCGGGAGAAGGTGGAGACGGCGCCGGTGCGCAGCGGGGAGTCCGCCTGCGCGGTCCGGTCCAGGGTGCCGTCGTGGATGACCACGTCGTGCCCGTCGGCGCTCAGATGGACATCGCACTCGAGCAGCTGGGCGCCGTCGGCCACGCCGCGGCGGAAGGAGGCGAGGGTGTTCTCGGGGGCCACCGCGGCGGCCCCGCGATGCCCGACCACCAGGGGCCGGTCGGGCATCGCGGAGCGCGGGGGCCTCGGCGGGGTCGAGGTCACTTCCAGCCCTCGAACTGCACCGACTCGTAGTCCTCGCGGTTGTCGTCCAGGGCCTCCTGCAGCTTCGGGGCGAGAGCGTCCAGGGCCTCCTGGGCCGGGGTGTTGTCGCCGTAGACGGTCGCCTGGGCGGCGCCGATCTGGGTGACCGAGCCCTGGTTCCAGTTGGTGTAGTCGGCCGTGCGGGCGTTGTCGAGCTGCGCGAGGGCGACGCCGTAGTTCGGGTTCGCGGCGACGAGGTCGGTGACCGTCTTCGTCTCGGCGGCCGCCTGGACGATCGGCACGTAGCCGGTGGCGGCGTGCCAGGTCGCGGACTGCTCCGGGCCGGCGAGGAAGCGGAAGAAGGCGGCGGCCGCGTCCTGGCGGTCCTTCGAGTCCGCGCGGACGATGGACAGGCCGGAGCCGCCGGTGGGGACGGCCTTCTCCTGGCCCTCCTTGGCGAGCATGAATGCGGCGCCGACCTCGAACACGCCCTCGGAGGCGGCGGTCAGGCCGGTCAGGCTGGCGGTGGAGCCGCGCATGCCGGCGGTGATGCCGGAGGTGAAGTCGGTGCCGGCGGACTGGGCCAGGTAGCCGAACTTGTCGTCGTGGATGAACTTCCGCTGGAACTCGAGCCACTCGACGCCGGGCGCCTCGTTGATGGTGACCTCGAAGTCCGCGTTCGAGTTCGCGCCGCCGAAGCCCCAGATGTCGGCCTGCGCGAACCAGGCGTCGTCGGAGCCGAAGGCCATCGCCGCCAGCGGGCGGCCGTCGACCTGGATCTTGGCGAGCTCTGGCGCGAAGGAGGCGAGGTCCTCCCAGGTGGAGGGTCCCTCCTCAGGCAGACCGGCCTCGATGTAGCGGGTCTTGTTGTAGTAGAACAGCGGGTTGGAGCGGGCGAAGGGGACGACGAAGGTCTTCCCGGCGGCCTTGCCCTCGGCGACGTAGTTCTGCAGGTAGACGTCCAGGTTCCAGGAGTCGTCGAAGTAGTCGTCCAGCGGGGCGAGCGCGTCGGAGAAGTAGAACTGGAGCCACTGCATCTCGGGGAAGCAGACGATGTCCGGGACGGCGCGGGCCTGTAGCGCGGCGGTGAACTTCTGGTTGAGGTCCGCGTAGCCGCCCACCGACTCGGCGACCACGACGATGTCCTCCTGGGACTCGTTGAACTCGGTGATCAGGCCCTGCAGCGCCGCGAAGAGCTCCGCGGTCCACGGGGCCCAGAACAGCACGGGGGTGCGGCCCTCGTAGCCGGAGGGGATCTTGAGGTCGGCCTGGGAGAAGCCGTCGCGCACGGGGCTGCCGGCGTCGCCGGCGCCTCCGGCGGGGGCGCCGCAGGCGGCCAGGCCCGCGGCGGTGGCGCCGAGGCCGAGGCCGGCCAGGACGCGGCGTCGGGAGAGATCCAGGGCGCTGAGATCCAGGGGGCTGCGGGTCATGGTGATGCTCCTTGTGGTGGGAGGGTCGGCAGGTCTCGGGCAGGGGTGCCCGGCGGTCTCCCCGATCGGGGCGGGACCGCTGCAGAGGGGTCGGGTCACTTGAGGGCGCCGGCGGCGAGGCCGCCGATGATGCGCTTCTGGGCGAGGAAGAACAGGATCAGCATCGGCAGGGAGACGAACACGGCGCCGGCCATGATGGCGCCCCAGTTCGACATGCCCTCCTGCTGGCGCAGGAACTGCAGGCCGATGGGCAGGGTGCGCATGTCGGCGGTGCTGGTGACGATCAGCGGCCACACGTACTCGTTCCACTTGCCGACCATGACGATCAGGGTGGAGGTGAGGATCATCGGGCTGGACAGCGGCACCACGATGGTGAGCATGCGGCGCAGGTGGCCCGCGCCGTCGATCTCCGCGGCCTGCAGGATGTCCTTGTCGATGGTGCGCATGAACTGGTACAGCAGGAACATCGCGAAGGCGCTGGCGATCCCCGGCAGGATGAGGCCCTGGTAGGTGTTCAGCCAGCCCAGGTTGGCGATGGTCATGTAGTTGACGATCAGCGTCACGTGGCCGGGCAGCATGAGCGAGGCGACGATGAGGCCGAAGAAGATCTTCTTGTACCGGAAGTCGACGAAGACGAAGGCGTAGGCGCACATCACCGCGAGGGTGATCTCGAGGACGGTGCCGACGCCGGTGGTGATGATCGAGTTCAGGAAGAAGCGTCCGAAGGGGGCGGAGGTCCACGCCGCGACGAAGTTGTCGAGGGTCAGCCGGGTGGGGATCCACTGCAGCGGCCAGGTGTAGATGTCCGGGCGCGGCTTCAGCGCGGAGGAGAACAGCCAGTAGATCGGGACCAGGAAGACGGCGATGGTGGCGAGGACGCCCGCCATCAGCAGGGCGGTGCGCCATAGGGGCCGGCGCGGGCCGCGGGCGCGGCCGCGGTACGGGGCAGCGGGGGCGGGGGCGGGGGTCGCCTCGGCGGCGGCCGACGCGGCGGAGGGGGCGGGGGCGGGGGCGGGCAGGGTGCTCATGCGTAGTTCACGGTCCTCTCCCCGGCACGGACCTGGATCCAGGTGATCACCAGCAGGATGATCAGCAGGATCGTCGCGGCGGAGGACGCCGTGCCGATGTCGAACGTCTTGAACGCCTCCTCGTAGACCATCCAGCTCAGGGTCGAGGAGGAGGTGCCGGGCCCGCCGTTGGTCATGATCGAGATGATGTCGAAGGCCTGCGCGGCGGAGATGATCCCGGTGATCGAGAGGAAGAACGTGATCGGGCTCAGCAGCGGCAGCGTCATGTGGCGGAACAGGCTCCAGCCGTGCGCGCCGTCCAGGGCCGCGGCCTCGTAGAGGTCCTTCGGGAGGTCGAGGATCGCGGTGTAGCAGATCACCGTGACGAAGCCCAGGCGCTGCCAGGTGTAGGCGATGGTGATCGCCCACAGGGACCAGTCCGAGGTGGTGGTCCAGTCCGGGGAGGCCAGGCCCAGCTGCGAGAACAGCCAGCGGGAGAGGCCGTAGTTGGGGTCGAACATGAACAGCCACAGGGTGCCGACGGCGGCGCCCGGCAGCATGTGCGGGGCGAAGGCCATGGTCTGCGCGAAGCCGGTCAGCGGGACCTTGGTGGCCATCAGGCTGCCCAGGAGCAGGCCGCCGGCGATCGAGACGACCACGCTCACCCCGGAGAAGACCAGCGTGTTCCGCAGGACCTCGCCGAAGCTCGGGTCCGTGAGCAGGCTGAGGTAGTTCTCCAGCCCGACGAACTCGGGGCGCGGGGCCACGAAGTCCCAGTCGAAGAAGCTGAGGCCGATGTTGTACAGCGCCGGGTAGTACGAGAAGACGAGGATCGCCAGGAAGTTCGGGGCGATCAGCGCGAGGAACAGCATCGCGTCCCGGCGCACGCGGCGGCGGCGCTGCGGGGAGCGGCGTCGCTGCTCGGCGGTGACGACGGGCCGGGACGGGGGCCGGGTCGCGGCCGCCGCGGGGACGGGCTTCGCGCTCACGGCCCCGGGTGCGGTCCCGGGGTCCTGGGTGATCGTGACGGGCACGCCATTCGCCTCCTCCGATGGGTCCGCCGCGGGGTCCTGCCCGCGGCCGGAGCCCACGCTAGGCCCGGGATCCGGCTCTGACCAGCGCGCTCGCTGCTCAGTGAACGGGGGTTGAACAGCACGGAACCCCGCTGGTGGGAGCGCTCCCAGCGTGCCGCGACGTCGCGGCCCGCCGCCCGTCCTCCCCGTTTCCGGGGGCCGGTCCACCCGATGTTCGCCCGGGCGTCGCCAGCTCGCCCCGGGACGTTCATCGGCCGCTTGCCCGGCCCGGCGGGTCCCGGACGCGATACGGCATCGGACATTCATCTCGACGTCACCCGCCGTCCGCCCTCGGATGCCTCGGCGTGCGCGGGCGCCGCAGGTGGCTATGCTTCCGGCACCAGCAGGCGGAGAGGAGTCCGATGGTCGCCGCACGCGAGCCCACCATGGAGGACGTCGCGCGGGCCGCCGGCGTCTCCCGCTCGACGGTCTCGCGCGTGTTCCAGGACGGCGGGAGCGTCTCCCCCGATGCGCAGATCGCCGTGCGCGAGGCCGCCGCCTCCCTGGGATACGTCCCCAACCTCGTCGCCTCCGGCCTCGCCGGCGGCAGCCGCCAGCAGCTGGGCCTGCTGATCCGCGACGCCACCAACCCGGCCTACGGGCACCTCCACGCCGAGATGCACCGCGCCGCGACCCGCTCGGGGCGCACCCTGGTCTCGGTCACCGCGTTCCGCCACGAGTACGGCAGCGCGGAGGTCGAGGGGCTGCGCCGGCTGATCGGCCTGCGGGTGGGCGGCGTGTTCGTGGGCACCGGCGTGACCGGCCCGGAGGATCTGCACCGCGCCACCGCGGCCGTGCCCACCATGGTCCTGGGCCGCCCCAACGAGGATCCGCGCCTGGAGTCGGTCAGCTACGACGAGCGCGCCCACGGGCGGATGGTCCTCGACGAGGTCGCCGCGCGCGGCCACCGCCGGATCGGGGTGCTCACCGCGCCCCTGCTGTATTCGCGGGTGTTCGACCTGCGCTCGCGCGCGGTGCTCGAGCGGGCCCGGGAGCGGAGCGTCCATGCCGTGCCGCTGGACCTGCTGCCGGTGGAGGAGGGAGTGGTCCGCGCGCTCGACGCGGCCTGGGACCAGGGCCTGACCTGCATCGTCTGCCCGGTGGACTTCGTGGCGCTGGACCTGCTGCGGGCCGCGGCCGTGCGCGGGACCGACATCGGCGAGGACGTGAGCGTGGTGAGCTTCGACGGGCTGGCCGACGGCCTGGACATCATCGGCCTGGCGACCGTGCGCCTTCCCGTGGCCGCGCTCGCGGCCGATGCCATGGGGCGGATGGGCGAGATCCTCGCGGCCCCGGCGCCGCTGCCGGTGCGCCACGCGCTGCACGCGGGGACCTTCGTGCCCGGGCGCACCCTCGGCACCGCCTGACCGCGCAGGACCGGGGCCCGGGCATGGGCAGACCCGCAGGCTGCGCGATGCGCGTGTCGGAGGACGAGGCCGACGCCTGCGGGTCCGGGCAGCTCGGTGGTATTCGCTGCGCGTCCGTCGATTCTTCAGAACCGATGGTCGCCTCAGCGGCGAGCCACCTCACGCGTCCGATGGGAAATCATTCCTCGGATCACCTCCTCTCTGTGTGCCTCCACGCTAGGACCGTCCCCGCGGCCGGGGCAAGGGATTAATCGACGGTGACGCGCGGGACCCGGCGCCGTAGGCTCCTGCCATGGCCCACGAGGTGAAGACCGCCCCCACCGGGGAGGACCCGGCCGCGTACTGCGCCGCCCTGCCCACCGCCCGCCGGCGCGAGGAGGGAGCGCGGCTGCTGGCCCTGTTCGGCGAGGTCACCGGCGAGGCGCCCGTGATGTGGGGACCCAGCATGATCGGCTACGGCAGCCACGAGTACCGGTACGCCTCCGGCCACGGCGGCACCTGGTTCCGCGTCGGCTTCAGCCCGCGCAGGGCCGCCCTCTCCTTCTACGGCCTGCAGGACTCCCCCGCCGCAGGGGAGCTGCTCGCGAGGCTGGGGAAGCATCGCCTCGGCGCGGGCTGCGTCTACGTCAACGGCCTGAAGGACGTCGACGAGACCGTCCTGCGCGAGCTCGTCGCCCGCGCCTGGGACGCGCCGCCGCCCTGAGCGTCCGGCGGCCGCGCGATCGGCCGCCTCCACCCCTCGCCCTGCGGACGGGATCCGTCCGCATCTCGCGGGACACTGTCCGTCCGCACCGTCATCCCGGGGCGGGCGCATCGGACCCCTCCGACCCGACAGCCGAGGCCGCCGTGAAGTCCTTCCATCACGTCCTTGTCAACACTCTCCTCGCCAACGTGACCACGAGCTTCCTGTGGTTCGCACTGACCTTCTGGATCTACATCGAGACGCGCTCGGTGCTGGCCACCGGCATCATCGGCGGCTCGTACATGGCGCTGGTCGCGCTGTGCTCGCTGGGCTTCGGCGTGGTGGTCGACCACATGCGCAAGAAGAACGTGATGATGCTGAGCTCCGTCATCACCTTCGGCGCCTACCTGCTGGCGGGCGGGATCTTCGTCGCCCTGCCCCGCGAGTCGCTGCTGCGCGTGGACTCCCCCGCCTTCTGGCTGTTCATCCTGGTGATCCTCGGCGGCAGCGTGGTCGAGAACATGCGCAACATCGCGCTGTCGACCACGGTCACGCTGCTGGTGCCCGACGGCGAGCGCGACCGAGCCAACGGCCTGGTCGGCGCGGTGCAGGGCATCGCCTTCATGGTGACCTCCGTGTTCTCGGGGCTCGCGATCGGCCTGCTGGGCATGGGGCCGACGCTGCTCATCGCGATCCTCGCCACCGGCGGGGCGCTGATCCACCTGACCTCGGTGCGCATCCCCGAGGACCGGGTCGCCGCCGCCGCCGAGCAGCCCCACGGCGCCGCGGCCTCGGCGGCCGGCGGGACGCCCGCGGCTCCGGGTGCCGGCGGGACGCCTGCGGCTCCGGGTGCCGGCGGGACGCCTGCGGCTCCGGGGGCGCCGGTCGGCGCGGAGGCCGCGGCCGCGGCGCCCGCGCAGGTCTCGATGCTCGCGGCCCTGCGCGGCCGCGTGGACCTGGCCGGGTCGGTCGCGGTGGTGCGCAGCGTGCCCGGGCTGACCGCCCTGATCGCCTTCACCTGCTTCAACAACCTGGTCGGCGGCATCTACATGGCGCTGATGGACCCCTACGGCCTGGAGCTGCTGAGCCCGCAGGCCTGGGGCATCGTCCTGGGGGTGACGAGCACGGGATTCCTCATCGGCGGCGCGATCATCGCGAGGACGGGCCTGGGCCGCAATCCCGTGCGCACCCTGCTGCTGGTGAACGTGGGGGTGGCCGTGATCGGCGGGACCTTCGCGATCCGCGAGTCGTGGGTCCTGTTCGCGGTGGGCATCCTCGTGTTCATGACGATGATGCCCGCCGCGGAGGCCGCCGAGCAGACGATCCTCCAGCGCGTGGTCCCCTTCTCCCGGCAGGGCCGCGTGTTCGGCTTCGCGCAGAGCATCGAATCCGCGGCGACACCGGTCTCCGCCTTCGTCGTCGCCCCGCTCGCGGAGTTCTGGGTGATCCCGTGGATGCGCGAGGGCTCCGGGCAGGAGACCCTCGGCTGGCTGCTGGGCGAGGGCTCCGCCCGCGGCATCGCGCTGATCTTCCTGGGCGGCTCGGTGGTGATGCTCGGGGCGGTGCTGGTCGCCTTCGCCTCCCCGCAGTACCGCCGGCTCTCGGCCCACTACGCGGGCGTGCGCCAGTCGATCCCCGCCGGAGGGCCGGAGGCCGCCCGAGACCCGGAGGCCGCCGGAGACCCGGAGGCCGCCGGGAGCGCCGGGGAGCCGGAGGCCGCCGGGGAGCCGGAGGCCGCCGAGGAGACCGGGGCCCGCGAGGAGACCAGGGCCCGCGGGGAGCCGGGAGCCGCCGGGGAATGAATCCCCCTCACCGCGCCCCGCGCCCCGCGCCCCGCCCAGGGAAGGCTTTCCTTGCGTGACCTGCGAGAACCAGGGAAGCCTCACCATGGGTGACAGCGCGCGGAAGCGGGTCTACTGTCGAGGTCATGAAGCTCAGCAACGACCTTGAGAAGAAGTTCCAGGACCAGATCACCCTCGAGTACGCGGCCTCCGTGACCTACCGCCAGCTCGCCATCGAAGCGGAGGAGCAGGACCTCACCGGCATCGCCGCGTGGCTGCGCAACCAGGCGGCGGAGGAGCTCGAGCACGCCGACAAGTTCATCCAGCACGTGATCGACCGCGGCAACCACGCCGCGATCGGCACCATCAACGCCCCGCACGTCGCCCCGGGCCTGACCGTCCTCGAGATCTTCGAGGCCGCGCTCGCGCACGAGCAGAAGGTCTCCGAGTCGATCCGCGAGCTGTACCGCAGCGCCGACAAGGAGGGCGACTACGACTCCCGCCCGCTGCTGAACTGGTTCGTCGACGAGCAGGTCGAGGAGGAGTCCACCGTCTCCGAGATCATCGGCCGCCTGCGGCTGGTCGGCGAGGACGGCTCCGGCCTCCTGCGGATCGACGCCGAGCTCGGCAGCCGCGGGGAGGGCGAGGAGGACTGACCTCCCCCACCATCGCGAAGGGCCCCGGAACCGTGCGGACGGTTCCGGGGCCCTTCCTCGTGCCCGGACGCCCATGACGAGCGCGGGAGGAGCACCCCACCTCGGGGTGAACATCCGATGACGATGCGCGGGCGGCGCCGGGCGGCGCACCCCGCGACGGCGCGGTCGCGTCCAGGCTGGGGTCCCGCCCCCTCCCCCGCATCGCAGACAGGACCCCCCCCATGAGCGACCTCTCCGGCGGCCTCCTCGGCCACGACCCGCACGAGCCCACCCGCTTCATCGCCCCCGACCGCCGCGCGAACCTCGCCGCGCAGCGTCGCCTGACCCGACGGCACTTCACGGCCGCGGGCCTCACCACCCTCGCCGCCTCGGGCGTGCTGGGCGTCCTGCCCGCGGCGGCCGATGCCACCTGGAAGGCGAAGGACCCCTTCACCCTCGGCATCGCCTCCGGCGACCCGACCAGCAGCTCCGTGGTGCTGTGGACGCGTCTGGCCGTGGACCCGCACGCGACCGACGGCCGCGGCGGCATGCCCGACCAGGTGATCCCCGTGCACTGGGAGCTCTCGCGCGACGAGCGGTTCGCGGTGATCCTCCGTCGCGGCACCGAGCAGGCGCTGCCCGAGGCCGCGCACAGCGTCCACGTCGAGCTCGAGGGACTGCCCGCGGGCACCGAGCTGTACTACCGCTTCCGCACGGGCAAGCACGTCTCGGCCGTCGGCCGCACCCTGACCACCCCGGCCGACGGCGACACCCGCAGCCTGCGCATGATCCACGTGTCCTGCTCGCACTGGGAGGGCGGCTACTTCACCGCCTACCGCCGCGCCGCCGAGGACCGGCCCGACCTGGTGTTCGGGCTGGGCGACTACATCTACGAGGGCCGCGGCGTCGACGGGCGCGTGCGCCGGCACCCCGGGTCCACCTGCACGACCCTCGAGGACTACCGGCTGCGCTACGCGACCTACAAGACCGACCCCGACCTGCAGCTGCTGCACGCGACCGCCCCGTGGATCGTCACCTGGGACGACCACGAGATCCAGGACAACTGGGCCGGCGTGTACCCCAAGGACGGCGTGCCCACCGACGCCTGGGTCGCCCGGAAGATCGCGGCGGAGCAGGCCTACTACGAGAACATGCCGCTGCGCCGCAGCAGTGCGCCCTCCGGCGGCAGCATCCAGCTGTTCCGCCGCCTGAGCTGGGGCGACCTGGCGACCTTCCATGTCCTGGACACCCGCCAGTACCGGGACCTGCAGGCCTGCCACGACGGCGGGAAGACCTGGTGGTTCACGGACTGCGCCGAGCAGGCCGACCCGTCCCGCACGCTCCTGGGGCAGGCCCAGCAGCAGTGGCTGATCGACGGCATGACGCAGTCCTCGGCGACCTGGCAGCTGCTCGCGCAGAGCGTCTTCTTCGCCAAGCGGGACAACGCCGACGGCCCGACCACGACGCTCAGCTCCGACGGCTGGGACGGCTACCGCGCCTCCCGGGACGCCCTCGTCAGCGCCTGGAGCGAGCGCGGCATCGCCAACCCGGTGGTCCTCACCGGCGACGTCCACGTCCACTTCGCCAACGAGCTCAAGGCCGACTTCTGGGAGCCGGACTCCCCCACCGTCGGCGTCGAGCTGGTGACCAGCTCGATCACCTCCGGCGGGGACGGCTCCGACGTGGTGCGCGGCGAGGAGACGGTCTACGCCGAGAACCCGCACATCCGGTACATCCGCGGTCGGCGCGGCTACGTCCTCTCGGAGTACTCGACCGACGCGCTGCGCGTGGACTACAAGACCGTCTCCGCGGTGACCGTTCCCGATGCGGAGGTGAGCATCGACCGCAGCTACCTCGTGCCCGCCGGGGAGCCGGGCCTGCACGAGGCCTGATCCGTCGCGGGCCGGGCCCGGAGCGGCGCGCGGCTCCGGGCCCCGCCGCCCCGGGAGATCCTCGGGGGACGGTTCCGTCCGGGGGTGGCCCGTGCCACACTGGGCGCGCGGCGACCCGCCGCGTGCGACGAGGTGCCGACCCCGGGGACAGGCCCGGGACCCTGCACCGATCCCGAGGGAGACGACCATGCCCGCTCCGCAGTTCAGCCCCTACATCAGCTTCCCCGGCAACGCCGCTGAGGCCTTCGCCTACTACGCCGAGATCTTCGGCGGCGAGCTCGAGCTCTCGAAGTACGACGACTTCCCCGACATGTCCGGGTTCCCCTTCACCCCGCCGCCCGGATCGGTGGCCCACGCCCAGCTGCACGGCGGGCTGGTCACGCTCGCCGGCGGTGACGGCATGGCCATGGAGGGCCAGGCGCTGCCGGGCCTGGAGAGCGACGTGTACTCCTACCTCATCGGTCTGGACACGGTCGAGCAGGCCGAGGCCCTCATCGAGGCGATGACCTCCTCCGGCGCCGAGGTGGCCATGCCCTTCGAGCTCGCCCCCTGGGGCGACCACTACGGCCAGGTCAAGGACCGCTACGGCGTGCTCTGGGCCCTCGTCGTCGGCGGCTCCGGCCCGGAGGGCGCGCCCGGCCAGGAGGCCTGAGCCGTCCCGGGCCCCATCGGCCCGCATCGCAGCGCCCCATGTCCCGACGCTCGGGACATGGGGCGCTCGTCGTGCGCTGACCTGCACCCTTGCGTCCCATCTGACGTATACTCACCGATCGGTATACCGGCGTAAGGACTGGGAAGGCAGGAGCGCGATGCCCGCTGCTCTCGAGGACCTGATGCCGCTGCCCGCCCCGCGCACCACCCCGGCCGGCGCGGCGCTGCTGGAGGCGGCCTCGTCCCTGTTCGCCCAGCGCGGGATCACGGCGACCGGGGTCGACCTCATCGCCCAGCACGCCGGGATCACGAAGCGGACCCTGTACCAGCGCTTCGGGGCGAAGGAGGCGCTCGTCGCGGCCTGCCTGGCGCAGCGGGCGCACGACTGGCAGGTCCACCTCCTCGAGGAGCTCGACGCCGCCCCGGCCGTGCCTCCCGACCAGGCCGTGCGTCTCGTGTTCGCCGCGGCCCGGGAGTGGACGCGGGATCCGCGGCGCGGCTGCACCTTCCTGGGCGCGTGGGCGGAGGTCAGCGCGCTGCCGGGTGAGGCCGCGCAGGTCGTGCAGGCGGAGAAGGCGTGGATGCGCCGCCTGTTCGTCGCCCTCGCCGGGGATGCGCGGCGCGGCGAGCTGGTCCATCAGCTGTACGAGGGGGCGCAGATGTGCGCGGCGATCGGCGGCGACCCGGAGAGCCTGGACCGCGCGGCGGAGGTCGCCGCCCGCATCGCCGGCGGCACGGACGCCGGGCACGGCTTCTCACCGATCGACGGGTGATCCTGCGGGGCCCGCCGCTCCGGTCACCGCGCCCGTCGGTAGTGCAGGGCGACCGCCCCGCTGCTCAGCGGCTGCGCCGAGATCAGCTCCAGGCGCCGCGTCGAGGGCAGCCCGGCGCCGTACAGGGTGGGGCCGTGGCCGGCGATCATCGGGTGGACCATGAGCCGGTACTCGTCGATGAGGTCCATCCGGTCCAGCTGCGTCGCCAGCGCCCCGCTGCCCAGGAGCACGCCCTCCGGCGTGCGGTCCTTGAGCTCCTGCACCGCCGTGCGCAGGTCCCCCTGGAGGTGGTGGCTCCCGGTCCACGGGAAGTCGGACCGCGTCGAGGAGACGACGTACTTCGGCATGTCCTCGAGCGTCAGCGCCCAGTCGCGCATCGCCTGCGGGGCCTCGACCTCGCCGCGGGCGACCAGGGGCCAGTAGCTCTCCATCATCTCGTAGGTCACGCGACCCCAGAGCATCGCGCCGGCCGCCTCGATCAGGCGGGTGTAGAAGGCGTGCGACTCGTCATCGGCGACGCCCTCCCGGTGGTCGACGCATCCGTCCAGGGTGACGTTGATGCTGAAGGTCAGAAGTCCCATGGGGCGGCCTCTCCCGATCGGGGCGCCTGCCGCGGCCGCGGCGGCGCGTCGCGCCCAGCGCGCACCTCGACTATCCGGCGGGCCGGGGCACGCGTCAAGGGGCAGGCACCGCGCCCCCTGGAGCGATTCTCGCGATCTCCTGCGGGATCTATGGTGAGCCCATGTCGACCTGCGAGGTTCCTGCCGTGCCCGAGCTGCATCCCGCCCTGGAGCGCAGATTCAGCCCGGTCCGCTTCGACCTCGAAGCGGCGGTGACCTCCGAGCATGTCGACACGCTCCTGGAGGCGGCACGGAGGGCACCCTCGGCCGGCAGTTCCCAGCCGTGGATGTTCATCGCCGGCATCCGCGGCGACGATGTCCACGCACGGCTCCTGCCGCACCTCGCCCGCAGCTCCTCGCAGTGGGCGCCGTCGGCCTCGCTGCTGATGGTGAACCTCGCCCAGGTCCAGGTCGAGGGGGAGCCGGAATGGGAGTACTCGGAGTTCGCCCGCTACGACCTGGGCCAGGCCGTCGCGCACATGACCGTGCAGGGACTGTCCATCGGCCTGGATGCGCACCAGTTCCGTGCCTTCGACCGGCAGGCGATCGAGGCGGAGTTCGCCGTCCCGACCCATTGGGAGGCCACCTCCATGACCGCCTTCGGCGTCGCGGACCATCTGCCCGGCGAGATCCGTGCCGCGGGCACCAGCCGGGAGCGCGCCGGCCGGGACGACATCGTGTGGGCGCGGGGCCGCGTCCTCTCGGGCATCGGCCCCACCTCGGCTCCGCGCGCCGACTCCGCCGCAGTCACTGGTGGAATATTCAACGACCGGCTAGGGTTGGACCCATCATGAGAGCCTTCGGATTCCTCAGCTTCGGCCATTACGGCAACGGCGGCGGCGTGCACGGCGTCGACGCCCGCCGCATGCTGCACGACGCCATCGACATCGCCCAGGGGGCGGACGACCTCGGTGTCAACGGCGCCTACTTCCGCGTCCACCACTTCGCCACCCAGTCCGCCTCGCCGATGCCCCTGCTCGCGGCCGTCGCCGCCCGCACCCGGCACATCGAGGTCGGCACCGGCGTCATCGACATGCGCTACGAGAACCCCCTCTACCTCGCCGAGGAGGCCGCCGCACTGGACCTCATCGCCGACGGCCGGGTGGCGCTCGGCGTCTCCCGGGGCAGCCCCGAGCCCGCCGAGCGCGGCTGGGAGGCCTTCGGGTACACCGGCTCGACCGACCCGCGCGGCGCGGACATCGCCCGCGAGAAGTTCGAGATCTTCCTCGACGCGGTCCGGGGCCGGCCGATGGCCCGGGCGGCGCAGTCCCCCTACGGCGCTCCGGTCGCCCCCGGCGCCGGCCTGCGGGTGGAGCCGCACTCCCCCGGCCTCATCGACCGGATCTGGTGGGGCGCCGGCTCGCGCGAGAGCGCGGAGTCGGTGGGCCGCCAGGGCCTGAACCTCATGAGCTCGACCCTGCTCACCGAGGCCACCGGCGAGTCCTTCGGCGACCTCCAGCGCGAGCAGATCGACCGCTTCCGCGCCGCCTACCGCGAGGCCGGCCACACCGGTGCGCCGCGCGTCTCGGTCTCCCGCAGCATCTTCCCCGTGGTCACGGGCGAGGACCGCATGCTGTTCGGCATGCGCCCCGGCGAGGGCTCGGACCAGATCGGCATCATCGACGGGCTCCGCTCGACCTTCGGCCGCACCTACACCGGCGAGCCCGACGAGCTCATCGCCCAGCTGCAGGCCGATGCCGCCGTGCAGGCCGCGGACACGGTCATGCTCACGATCCCCTCGCAGATGGGCGTCGAGCTGAACCTGCGCAT
Source organism: Brachybacterium phenoliresistens (assembly GCF_039530785.1). Lineage (NCBI taxonomy): Bacteria > Bacillati > Actinomycetota > Actinomycetes > Micrococcales > Dermabacteraceae > Brachybacterium > Brachybacterium phenoliresistens. The sequence continues at coordinate 149,117 of NZ_BAAAOW010000004.1, read as the reverse complement.
CCTGCAGAACGTGGCCGAGCACGTCGCCCCGGCCCTGGGCTGGAAGCCGAACACGGAAGGGCCGGTCGCAGGGCAGCCGGTCTCCTGAGCGCGATGCGATGATGGACCGGTGAACAAGCCTGCTCCTTCTGTCGTCATCCGTCCATCGGGCGGCGCGGCGGAGCATCCGCAGCTCGTCGAGATCTGGCGCAGCGCCGTGCACGCGACCCACGACTTCCTCGAGGAGTCCGATCTCGAGCGCATCGAGGCCAGCCTGATCCCCGTGTACTTCCCGGCCGTCTCGATGCTCGTCGCCGAGAGCCGGGGAGACCCGGTGGGCTTCGCGGGGGTCGCCGAGGGGTGCCTGGAGATGCTCTTCGTCGCGGACGCGGCCCGCGGCACCGGCGTGGGGACGGCGCTGCTCGAGGAGGCCGTCACCCGGCACGGCGTGACCCGGGTGGATGTCAACGAGCAGAATCCGGCTGCGCTCGGCTTCTACCTCCGCCGCGGGTTCGTGCAGGTGGGCCGGAGCGCGCTCGACGGGGACGGCCGCCCCTATCCGCTCCTGCATCTCGAGATCCGCGCCTGAGCCGTCCCGCCCCGGGAGAGGGCCCGGACCCGGACCCGATCGGCGGCGCGAGCGCATAACCTCAGGGCATGCTCCGCATCGCCACCGCGAACGTCAACGGGATCCGCGCCGCGCACCGCCGGGGCTTCGGCGACTGGCTGGCGGGGCGCGACGCGGACGTGGTCGCGCTGCAGGAGGTGCGAGCGCAGGCGGACAAGCTCCCCGAGGGCGCCTTCGGGCACCTGCACGTCGCCCTGGACACCGGCACCCTCCCCGGGCGCAACGGCGTCGCGGTGCTGACCCGCACGCCGCCCGCCGCGGTGCGCACGTGGAGCGGGACGGCGCTGGTGGGCGGCCCGCCCGAGGCGACGGGCCGGCCGGGTGCCGGCGAGCTCGCCGCGGTCCCGGCGCCCGATCGGATCCCTCTCGCGCGGGGCCTGGGGCCCTTCGCCGCCCAGGGCCGCTATCTCGAGGTCGACCTCGCCGAGGCTCCGCTGACCATCGCCTGCCTCTACCTGCCCAAGGGCGGCCTGCCGGCGGAGATGCAGCGCCCCGAGCGGATGCGCGAGGCGCCCGACGGCGGCGCCCGGTACCTGCGGAAGATGGCGTTCATGGCGGCGTTCTCCCGCTACCTCACCCGCACCCGCCGGGCCGCCGCGGCGGCCGGCCGAGAGTACCTGCTGATGGGCGACCTCAACATCGCCCATACGCGCCAGGACCTCGCGGCATGGCGCCGCAACCAGGGCAGCGACGGCTTCCTGCCCGAGGAGCGCGAATGGTTCGGGCAGCAGCTCTCCCCGCGCACGCTCGTGGACGTGGTGCGGCACCTGCACCCCGATCTGGACGGCCCCTACTCGTGGTGGTCGTGGCTGGGGCAGGCCTTCGCCAAGGACGCGGGATGGCGCCTGGACTACCACCTCGCCACGCCCCGCCTCGCCCGCACCGCCGTGCGCGCCGAGGTGGACCGGGAGTTCCGCGGGCAGCGGCTGTCGGATCATGCGCCGGTGGTCGTCGACTACGACTGGGGATGACCGCCCCAGCGGTCATCGATGCGGTCCCTCCACGGGTGCGGGCCGCCGGAGAAGCCGGATCGCGTCAGCCCGGCCCTTCTCCTCGATGTCGCCGCAGCACGACGGCAGACGCCGCATACAGTCCCGCGCTGAGGAGGAAGGGAATGATCGCGCTCGCCTCGAACCGGGACCCGGCGCTGAGGAAGTTCGTCACGATCATCCATACGCCGAGCATGATGAGCAGCCAGGGCGTCGATCGGTTCGCCTGGACCGCCCACCCGGGCGGCGGCGATCCACGCTCCCCGTCCCTGACCTCTCCTACTCCCTCTGTGACCATATGTGCCTATCTCCCACGGTCGTGCTGCGGTTTCCGATGGTGATCTCTGCGCGGATCATCGGCCGGACTATCGACGATCCAGGATTCGACGCGCGACGTCCATCGACATGTCCATGTACCCGACGAGGATCGGGGGCAGGGGGACTCTCGAGATGGACCCGCCGTCGTCGACGACGAGCCGCAGGCTGAAGCCATAGAGGTCGTGAGCATCGGCTCGATCGAGGAAGAATTCCACGGAGAAACGAGCTTCTCGGGCATTCTTCGGGACCCGAGGACCACGGGCGGGACTCCCGCCCCACGCACCGAGACCTGAGGACCATCCACGGCCCCCGCATCCCGTCCTCACGACCGCCGGCGTCGCAGGGCGAGCACGGCGACGCCGATGCCCACCGCGCCGAGCGCCGCGATGCCCGCACCCATCAGCGCCGAGCCGCCGACGGCGACCAGCAGCCCCACGAGCGCGGAGGCGATCGTGGTGGCGATCAGCTCGGCGGTGTTCACGCCGGCCGCGGCCTTGGCCCCCTCGACCGGGTCGTCGCTGCTGCGCATCGCGGCGACGCTGAGGTGGGGGAAGGCGAGCCCCACGCCAGTGCCGGCCAGCACCAGGCCCACCACCCACAGGCCGATCGCCCATCCCGCGGGCGCGGCGTGCTGGGTCGCGGTGAACACGAGCAGCCCGCCGGTCACCAGCACCGGCCCCAGGATCATGAGGATCCGGCGGCTGCGCTCGCGCTCCGCGCCGACGCTGAAGATCTGCGAGAAGCTCCAGCCGATGGACACGGTGGCGCCGAAGATCCCGGCCAGCAGCGGCGTCATCCCCGCGAGCTCCTGGCCGAAGCGGGGCAGGAAGATCTCGACCATCGCGGTGGCGCTGAGGATCCCCAGCAGGATGTACAGCCACTTCAGGGGGTTGCCGCGCCGGTAGGTCATGCGCGGCAGCACGGAGGAGGGCGCCGCCCGCTCCACCACGACGAAGCCGCCCAGCAGCAGCACCCCGGCCAGCAGCCACAGCAGCATCGGCCCGCCCGACGGCGCCACCGCGGCGATGCTGAACGCCGCGGCGGCCAGGACGATCGTGATCAGGGACGGCACCGGGAGCGGGCCGACGCTGCGCGTGCGGTCACCGCGTCCGGGGAGGCTGCGCAGGGACGTCAGGCCCAGGGCGAGGGCCACGAGGGCGAGCAGCCAGAACGCCCCGCGCCAGATCTGCAGCTGCGCGAACGCCCCGCCGAGGACGGGCCCCACCAGGGTGCTCACGCCCCACATCGCGGAGACGAGCCCGGTGGCGCGGGTCCACAGGTGCGTCGGGAGGGCGTCGCGAATCACCGCGTAGCCCAGGCCCGCCAGCAGGCCGCCGCCCATCCCCTGGATCACGCGACCGCCCAGCAGCGCCGCCATCGACGGGGCCAGCGCCGCGCCGACGGATCCGGCGGCGAACAGGAGGAACGCCAGCAGGTAGGCGCGGGAGGGGCCCAGCAGCGCGGCCGTGCGGGCGACGAGCGTCGAGGTCAGCACGCTGGCGACCATGTAGGAGGTGGTCACCCACGCGAAGTAGGCGCTGCCGCCGATGTCCGCGATCACCGAGGGCAGCAGCGCCGCCGTCACGAAGGCGCTCATGGCGTAGACGGCGACGCCGCCGGCGAGGACGAGGGAGGCGGCCAGGTGCTCGGGGCCCAGCAGCTCGCGCCAGCTGCCGGTGGGCTCCGCGGCCCGGGAGGGATCGGTGCGCACGGCGGCGCCGGGGGTCTGCTCGGGAGGTCCGGCAGGATCGAGGGTCATGGCGCCGACGCTAGGACCTCAGGCGAGCTTGAGGTCAAGGGCGGGCGGCAGGCAGGTCCCGCCGCGCCAGGGCCGCGCGGGCGACCTCGTCCGGGTCCGGACGCGACTCCAGCAGGCCCAGGATCGGCCCGAGCGCCGCGCGCACGCTCAGCCTCCGGGTGATCTCCTCACGCGCCAGGGCCACCAGCCGGCTGCGCCGGAACATCAGACGGGCCAGGGATCGGGAGTTGCCGTGCGCGGCCTCGACGCGGGGGCGCTGGACGGCCTCCCACGCCTCCAGCAGCGCGGGCAGCTCCTCGCGGTCGGCGTGGGCGAGGATCCGCCCCAGCATCCACGCGGATTCGAGGGCCATGCCCGCGCCGATGCCGGCCGTGGGCAGGAATCCGGCGGCGGAGTCGCCCAGCAGGATCCCGGCCGGCATCACCCAGCGGGGGCAGCGGGCATCGTCCAGCCGCCACCGGTAGGGGTCCTCCTGCGCGGCGATGGCGTCGAGGGCGCCGGTCAGCCGCGCGTCGATCCAGGGCAGTCGCGCGCGCACCGTGCGGCAGAACTCCTCGCGCCCGGAGTCGAGATCCGCATCGGGCCCGCCGAGGAAGACGCCGAGCCGGTCCCGGACGGGGTAGGCGCCCAGGAAGAACCCGTCTCCCCAGGTCTCCTCGGCCAGGCCCGGGTCGCCGTGCAGGGGCGCCCAGGCCACCCAGCCCGACCATCCGGTGCGGAGGGTCTGCGCCTGCGGCGCATCCAGGAGGCCGCGCATCCGCGAGCCGATGCCGTCAGCCCCGATGACCAGGTCGAAGGTCTCCTGGGCGACCGCCTCGCCGTCCCGGGTCACCAGCTCGGCCCGGGAGCCGGTCGCGGTGCGGGCCACCGCGGCGACGGTCAGCCCGGTGGTCATCGGGCAGCCCGGCGCGGCGAGCACGTCCATCAGCGCTCCGCGGGAGATGCCCTGGTAGTCGCCGTGCACGCGCATCAGCTCGCCCACGTCGTCGGTGCGCAGCACCGCCCCGCGGTGGGAGCGGAACCGGAAGCGCGTCAGCGGGACGCCGGCGGCGCGGTACTGCGCGCGCACCCCGAGGTCCTCGAAGGCCTGGTCGACGGCGGGCATCAGCGCGAGCATGTAGCCGGGATGCTCCTGGATCGGCGAGCGGTCGATGAGCACGGGGTGCAGTCCGTCGCGTCGCAGCATCTGGGCGATGGTGAGCCCCGCGATCCCGGCCCCCACTACGAGGACCCGCAGTCGATCACCGGCCTGGGCGGCGAGCTGGGTGTCGAGCGGGACGTCGTGGATCATGGGAACCTCCGGAGTGGACCACCTGGTCTACTCCACCGTACGCCGTGTGGACCACCTGGTCCACTCCACCGTACGCCGTGTGGACCACCTGGTCCAGTAGACTCGGTCCATGGCATCCCGCGACCTCGCCGGCCCCCATCGCCGGGCACTCCTCGAGGCGACCGTCGACGAGTTCGCGGCCGCCGGCTATCAGGGCGCGTCCCTGAACCGGATCATCCGGGCCGCGGGGATCAGCAAGAGCAGCTTCTACCACGCGGCGGGCTCGAAGGCCGAGCTCCTGGACGTCGTGGTCCGCGCGCTCGTCGACGAGATCCGGGCGCAGTGGTCCCCGCCTCCCGCGGAGAGCTTCGCCGACGGCGACTTCTGGCAGCAGGTCCAGGACGTGCTGGAGGGCTTCGCCGGCCTCGTGGCGGGCTCGCGGGAGGCCGCGCTGCTGGGACGGATCCTCTACCTGCCCGCCGCGGAGGGTGACGACGCCCGCTCCGCGGTCCTCGACGACGTGGGCCGATGGATCGCCGCGGTCATCGCGGCGGGCCGCCGGGCCGGCGCTGTGGAGGATCGGCCCGACCCGGCGGTCCAGGCGGCTGCGGCGATGGGCCTGCTGCGGGGGCTGGACGAATGGGCCCTGGCCCAGGCCGGGCCCGTCCCCCTGGACGCGGCGGAGGTGGCTCGGCTGCTGCGACGCCTGCTGGGCGCCTGAGCCCGCGGTCGGCAGCGACCCGCGCCCGCCGGGGCCCGATCCGCCGGGGCTCGCGGAGCCGCGGCGCCTGCCCCCGCGGGGCCTGGCGGCGCGAGGGCGACGCAGGCGTGTGATCTCGGTGAACTTCCCGGTGGATGCGGCGTGGCACCGCGATCGGCGGGGGCCGATTCCGTACGGTGGCACCGTCGAGACGCCGCACCCCGGCGCTCCCGCCCCGCCCCTCCCCACGTCGAAGGAAGAGCATGCCGCCCAACCCCGCGGGTCCCGTCCCCTCGGAGGGCGGCACCTCGATCGGGACCTCGGCGGCATCGGACTTCTTCTCCCTCCCGCGCGACACCCGCGCCCTGACCTGCTGGGGCTCCTCCTCGATGGCCTTCGGCCGCGCCGACGAGGGCACGCCGCTGACGGCGCGGCTCTCGGACCGCCTCGCCCTGGCCCTCGCCCCCGCGCCGGTGGCCAACCACGCCGTGGGCGCCACGCTGAGCATCCACTCCCTGCTGCAGCGCGGCCTGGAGACGCCGACGGCCACGCCGGCCAGCAGCGGGGCCGGCACCGTGCGCATCGCCCTGGACCCCGAGATCCCGCCGCGCGCGGGGATCGAGTTCCCGGCGGACATCGCCGGTGTCGCCGGGCGCGTCACCTGCTCGGCATCGGCCTGGTCCTTCACCCCGGAGGATCCCGCGGCCGCCACGCCGACCGGCATCCTCACCTCGCACCTCGGGGCGGAATCCGCCGGCAGCCGCCACCTGCTGTGGATCGGGAAGAACAACATCCGCGACGTGCAGGGCGTCCTCGCCCACACCCAGGCCATGTGGGACGCGGCCGACTCCCCGGCGGAGGACTCGCTGGTCCTCGGCCAGTGGCCCACCCCCTCGGACCCGCACGGCTCGGACACCGGCGACGCCCTGCGCGCGGTCAACGCGGAGCAGGCCTCCCGCTACGGCGACCGCTTCCTCGACATCGCCGGCGCCCTGGCCGATCCGGAGGCCCTCTCCCGCGGCCCCGTCGCCGCGCTGCGGCTCATGGAGCAGGGCGGCACGCACGACGCCATCGCCCAGGGCATCGCGCCCCCGGAGCTGATGGGCTCCGACGACATCCACCTCAACGGGTGGGGGAACCTGTTCGTGCTGGACCTGCTGCTGCAGCGGATGAAGGAGCTGAGGTGGCTGTGATGCGCCGGCCCGTCCCGCCGCGGATCCCCGGCGTCCGCGGCCCGGGCCCCCGCGGCATCGCGGCCGATGTCGCCCCGGGCCCCCGCGATATCGCGACCGATGTCGCCGCCCCGGGCGCCCGCGGCATCGCGACCGATGCCGCCGCCCCGGCCGTCCGCAGCACGGGGCGCGGCGGACGCCGCATCAGCCGCCGCGTGGCCGCCGCCGGCATCGGCGCGGTGGCGCTCGTGCCCCTGGGAGGCATGGTCGCCGCCGCCCTGAACGGCACCTCCCGCGCCCCCGACGCCGCGCCGAGCACCGGCCGGGCGCCCTCGGCCGCCCCGGCGGCGTCCTCCCCGGTGCCCACACCCGATCCGCCGATGTTCTCCGACGTCGGCGCCGCCCACCCCGCCCGCGACGCGGTCGAATGGGCGGCCGGGGCCGGGGTGCTCCCCGGCCGCGAGGACGGCACCTTCGGCCCGGACGAGACCATGTCCCGCGGCGGGTTCGCGCTGGCCCTGCACCGCTACGCCGGCGCGCCCGAGACCGCGACGGACTCCCCCGTCTTCACCGACCTGCCCGGGGACGCGGACCTCGCCGCCGCCCTGCAGTGGGCCGGGGCCCGAGGGATCCTGTGGGGCGACGGGGACATGGCCGTGCGAGCGGGGGCTCCGCTCACCCGCTCGGACCTGGCCGCCGCGCTGATGGCCGCCTTCGCGGGGGGCCTGGCCGCCACCGGCCGCGCCGTGCAGCCGGCGGCCTCGACGCCGTTCTCCGACGTCGACGACGCGGCCGCCTCGACCGTCCCGCTGCGCTGGGCCACCGCCGCCGGGGCGCTGGAGCGCAGCACCGTCGCCGCCGACGGCACGGCGCTGGCCGACGCGACAGGCCCGGGCGAGAACCTGCTCGTCCCCCAGCGCGGCACGACCCGCGCCGAGCTCGCGGTGGCGCTGCACGCGATGCAGGAGCTGCTGCGCTCCTGAGAGCAGCTGCGCTCCCGAGAGCCGCTGCGCTCCTGAGCATCGGCCGCCTTCTGGGAAAAGCGGGTGAGCGCTGTCCGCCTCACGTCCTAGGGTGAGGCGCATGACATCGCTGCCTTCCGCGACCCCTGCAACCGCCCCGGCCCTCAGCTACCTGCGCCACCCCGACGTGCACGGCGACCTGGTGGTGTTCACCGCCGCGGACGACATCTGGCTCGCCCCGCTGGCCGGCGGCCAGGGCTGGCGCCTCACGGACGACGGCGCCCCCGTCCGCTACCCGCGCTTCTCCCCCGACGGCGAGCACGTCGCATACGTCTCGCTGAGCACCGGCAGCCCGGAGGTGTTCGTCGTGCGCACCGACGGCTCCGGCTCCCCCGTGCGGCTGACCGTCACCGGCAACCGCAACACCCGCGTCGCCGGCTGGCTGGACGACGGCCGGGTGCTGGTGACCACCCCGCACGGCGCCCCGCTGTCCCTGCGCGACGCCCAGCTGTGGGCGATCGACCTCGAGGGCACCGCGGAGCTGCTGCCCCTGGGCCGCTCGAGCGAGGCCGCGATCCACGAGGACGGCACCACCGTGGTGGTGACGATGTGGCGCCGCGAGCCCGCAGCCTGGAAGCACTACCAGGGCGGCACCGCCCCCAAGCTGTGGATCTCCCGCGAGCCGCTGGCCCTGGACGCCCCGCGCGAGCAGCATGCCGCGCGCCGCTGGGAGCCGCTGCTGGACGAGATCCTCGCCGGGAAGACCCGCGTGGCCTGGTACGGGGACCGCCTGATCTTCGCCTCCGACACCCCCGGCCCCGGCGCGGAGCGCACCGACCGCGCGAGCGGGAACCTGTGGTCGGTCGACGCCTCCGGCACCGACCTGCGCCGGCACACCGACCTCACCAGCGCGCAGGGCTACCTGCGCGAGCCCGCGACCGATGGCCGCACCATCGTGTTCACCTCCCGCGGCCGGCTCTTCGCGATGGACTCCCTGGACGCCGCTCCCCGCGAGGTCGAGGTGCGCACCGCCGGCGTCGCCGCCCACCGCCGGCCGCGCCGCATCGACCCCTCGGACACGCTGCTGGCGATGCGGCCCACGCACGACGCCCGCGCGAGCCTCGTCGAATGGCGCGGCACCGCGCACCTGCTGACCCACCGCGGGGGCCCGGCGCGGCTGCTGGCCGGGCGCTCCGGCCTGCGCATCCGCGAGGTGCGCCCGCTGGGCCGGTCGCCCTTCGCCCTGCTGGTCTCCGATGCGGCGGCGCAGTCCGATCGCACCGACGGCGGCGTCGGCTCCGATGACCTGCACGTGCGGCGCCTGGACGCCGGCGGCGAGGAGATCGCCCTCGGCATCGCCGATCTCGCCGACGGCGGGATCGGCCGGATCCTGCATGCCGTGCCCTCCCCCGACGGGTCCCGCGTCGCCCTGTCCACGCACGACAACCGTCTCTGGCTCGCCGAGCTCACCGGCGTGGCCGACCCCGCCGGGGCATCGGCCACCGGAACGACGACAGCCGGGGCGCCGGACTCCGGGGCATCGGCTGCCGGAACGACGGCAGCCGGGGCATCGGACTCCGGGGCATCGGGGTCCGGAGCATCGGCCGCGGAGACGTCGGGCGCGCCGGCGGCGGACACCGCGCCCGCGCCGGGCACCGCAGAGCCGACGCCTCCGGTGCTCGCCTCCGTGCGCGAGGTCTCGCGCAGCGAGGGCGGCGAGATCCGCCACCTGGCCTGGTCGCCGGACGGCCGCCACCTGGTGTGGACTGAGCCCAACAGCTGGCAGCTGGGCCGGCTGATGCTGCTGGACACGGAGGCCGATGCGGAGACGGCGGTGCGCCCGCTGACCAGCGGCCGCACCTCGGACTTCGCCCCCGCCTTCAGCGCCGACGGCCGCCACCTGGCGTTCCTCTCGGCCCGCACCTTCGAGACGCAGTACGACGACATGGTCTTCGACCTGTCCTTCATCGCCTCCGAGCGCCCGTTCCTGCTGCCGCTGGAGCGCACCACCCGGGACCCCTTCGGCCCCGATGCGGACGGCTGGACCACCGCGGCCGATGCCGGCTCCGGCGGCGACGCCGGGAGCGGAGGCCCTGACGGCGGCGCCGCGGCCCCCGAGGGCGCGGCGGCCGAGGCCGCCTCCGCCTCGCCCGCCGGCGGATCCCACGACCTCGAGCACCCGATCCCCGGCAGCGGGGAGGACACGCGCGCCGCCGCGAGCGCCGGCCGCGCCGCCGGGGCCCGCGACGCCCACACCCCGCCGCGCACGGTGATCGACCCCGAGGACGCCGAGCAGCGCGTGGTCCCCTTCCCCGTCGAGTCCGGGCACATGAGCCACCTGCGGGCCGTGACCAGCGGATTCGTCTGGCTCCGGCATCCCGCCGAGGGCGTGCTGGGCACCGCCCGGGCCGGGGTCGAGGCGGAGCCCCCGCGGCCCGTCCTCGAGCACTGGAACCTCGCCGACCGCAAGCTCACGGTGCTCGCCGAGGGCGTGGACGACCTCGAGGTCTCCGGCAGCGGCGACGTGCTCGTGATCCGGCAGGGCGGCTCCTGGGCCGCGGTCCCCTCCGACCGCAAGGTCGAGGACGAGGACCCGGCGCGCATCGCCATCGGCACCGACCGCCTGCGCCTGACGGTGGATCCGGTCGCCGAGCGCCGCGGCATGCTGTGGGACAACTACCGGATCATGGCGCAGCAGTACTGGCGCGAGGACATGGACGGCCAGGACTGGCACGCCATGACCAGCTGGTACGACGAGACCGTGGATCGGGTGGTCACCGACGACGACTTCGCCGACATGCTCTGGGAGACCGTCGGCGAGCTCGGCACCTCCCACGCCTACGTCATGCCTCGCGCCCTGCACACCGACCTGCCCGAGACCCCCGCCCACCTGGGGGCGGACCTGCGCCGCGACGGCGAGCGCTGGGTGATCGCCCGGATCCTCCCCGGCGAGTCGACGGACCCCGAGGCCCGCAGCCCCCTGCTGGCCCCGGGCGTCGCCGCGCAGGTCGGCGACGCGGTCGTCCGCGTGGACGGGCGCCCGGTGGATCCGCGCCGCGGCGTGGAGGAGCTGCTGATCGGCTCCGCCGGCCGGCCCACCGAGATCGTCCTCGAGCGCGAGGGGACGCAGCGCCGCGTGGTCGTGGTGCCGCTGGCCGATGACACCCAGCTGCGCTACCAGGCATGGGTCGCCTCCCGCCGCGAGGCGGTGCGCGAGCTGTCCGGCGGGCGCCTGGGCTACCTCCACATCCCCGACATGGTCTCCGGCGGCTGGGCGCAGATGCACCGGGACCTGCGCGAGGCGACCGCCTGCGAGGGAATCGTCGTGGACGTGCGCTACAACAACGGCGGCCACACCTCGCAGCTGGTCACCGACCGGCTGGCCCGCCGGGTGCTGTCCTGGGGCTATCCCCGCCACGAGCGCCCCGACACCTATCCGTCCTTCGCCCCGCGCGGCCCGGTGGTGCTGGTGACCAACCAGGAGTCCGGCTCCGACGGCGACATCGTCAACGCCGTCGCGCAGGCCATGCGGATCGGCCCGGTGATCGGCACCCGCACCTGGGGCGGCGTGATCGGCATCGACGGCCGCTTCGACCTGGTGGACGGCACCGGCGTCACCCAGCCGAAGTACGCCAGCTGGTTCGAGGGCGTGGACTGGTCGATCGAGAACTACGGCGTCGAGCCGGACATCGAGGTGCCCTTCCCGCCGAACGCCTGGGTCGCGGGCACCGATCCGCAGCTGGAACGGGGCGTCGCCGAGACCCTGGCCCTCCTCCAGGAGCGCCCGGCCGCCGTCGCACCCCCGCTGCCCCCGGCCCGCTTCGGCCGGAGCTGACCCGGGCGGGCGGCCGCGAGCAGGCGGGGCGACGGCAGGCGGCTGACGGCTGACGACCAGCCCGCCGAGTGCCGCCTGACGAGCCAAATCCGGCCGAATTCGGCCGGATTTGGCTCGTCAGGCGGCACTCGACCGTTCCTTGTCGGGCATCCGACCGGGGACCTCGGCGACGATGGTGCCCGGGTCCGGCGGGAGCCCGAGGGGCTCAGGAGAGCGGCTCGAGAGTGTCGTCCTCGAGGTCAGGGAGCATCTCGTGATCGTCGTAGGTCATGTAGTCCACGGAGTGCAGGTAACCGTCGACGACCCACAGATCGAGCTGGCCGAGCCCCTCTCCGGCGCGCGAAACATCCACGGTGGAGAACGGGCCGCCACCGTGCCGGATTCGGGCTGCCTTTGGCAGCTGGGGAACCGAGATGAGGAAGCAGTCGCACTCGTCGAGCTGGTACCCACCCCAAGACGCGACGCGGAGCTGCTCCCGGGCCAGTTCACGGTACGGGTGATCCCCGCTGCACAGAAGATCCAGCAACGCCTTCTCCTTCGCGGAGAAAGCACTCCCCACTGCGCGACCACGACTCATCTTCACCCCTCGAGGGTACGGGGGCGACCGGTTGAGACCACCGTCGAATCTGGCTCGTCAGGCGGCGGACGACCGTTCCCCTTCGAGCATCCGACCGGGGACCTCGGCGACGGTGGCGCCCGGGTCCGGCGGGAGCCCGCGCGGTGCGTGCGGCGGCCCGAGGGGACGCGCCGCTCCGTCGGCCGTGCTGCGAAGGAGGATCAGCCGAGATGCGGCGACGGGCTCATGCGCCATCCGCCCGGACCGTGCTCCAGGGCGAAGTAGACACCGCCGGCGATGTCACGATCGAGATGGTCGGGGTTGTTGCCGCTCGGCGGCCCGGCCCGGCCGGGCACGATGCTTCCGAGGACCGAGATGATGACGCCCCCGTGCGCGACGACGAGCACCGCCTCGCCGGCGCGGCGCGGCACGAGGTCGTCGAGAACGCGGAAGACCCGCTGAGCCACCTCGGCGCCGCTCTCTCCACCGAGGACCCGCACCTGCAGGTCGCCGGCCAGCCAGCTCAGCAGGGCCGCGCCGACCGCGCGGGTGCTGTAGGGCTCCTCTCCCGCGACGTACTCGTGCAGTCCGCTCCGGACGTCGACCTCCAGGCCCAGGATGTCCGCGGCGATCCGACCTGTCTGCTCCGCGCGCGACAGGCCCGAGCTCACGACCCTGGAGACTCCCTGGTCCCGCAGCTCATGGCCCAGGGCGCGCGCCTGGTCCTGGCCGAGCTCTGTCAGGATGCCGCCGTCAGCCTCGTCCCCGGCGCTGCTCGCGGGGGCGGCCTCGCCGTGGCGGGCCAGGAACACGCGGGTGGTCGGCTGATCGGAGGTGGTCGGCTGATCGCGGCTCATCGCCGCACGATACCGAGGAGAGCTCCCCGGCACTCGCACGCCAGGACCGATCCTCCTCCTCCCCGCTCCCCCGGTTCCTGCCGCCGACCGCCGGTTGACGAGCCAGATTCGGCCGGATTTGGCTCGTCAGGCGGCGGTCGCCACTGCGGGCCGCGCGGCGATCGTGGCGGCGGGCCGCGGGGCGGGCCGCGCGTCGGGCCGTGGCACCGGCCGAGGGGGTCAGCGGAGGCCGACGAAGGTGATGGTGTGGTGCGGGAGGCCGTCGCGCTCGAGGTCGGACAGGCGCGGCATGGGCTCGCGGGCCCGACCGTCCTCGCCGACCAGGCGCGAGCGGGGCTGGAGGGCGTCGGGCCGCAGCTCAGCGGCGATCCGACCGGGCCGGCCTCCGTCGATCCGGGCGGCGATGCGGTGGGAGAGGGCGCCGAGGGCCACGGTCACGACGGCGATGAGGAGGATGAGGGCGAGGCCGATGGCGAAGGAGGTCATGTCTCGATCCTGGGCCCGCCGATGCGGAAGGACAAGCGAACGTTCCTACCCCTCCGTTCAGCGATCATGAACAGTCTCGGGTCCCATCGGACGTAGCATGGGGCGATGATCGACCCGCTCAAGCTCCGCGTGCTGCGCTCCGTCGTGGAGACCGGCAGCATCCGCGCGAGCGCCGAGGCGCTGGGGTACACCCCGTCGGCGGTGAGCCAGCACCTGTCCGCGCTCAAGCGCGAGACCGGCCTGGAGCTCATCGAGCGCTCCGGGCGCGGCATCGTCGTCACCCCCGCCGGCCGGGTGCTCGCCGAGGAGGCGGGCGCGGCGCTGGAGGCGCTGGACGCCCTGGCCCGCACCGCCCGGAACCTGCGGGAGGGGCGCACCGGCAGCCTCAGCTTCGCCTATGCGAGCTCCGTCGCGGCGCAGTGGGTGCCGGTGATCGCGCAGGACGTCCGCTCCCGCTTCCCGGATCTCGCCCTCGAGCTGACGCTGCGCGACTGCACCCGCGGCTGGCCGCCGGGGTACGTGCCGGACGTCGTCATCTGCGACGACTCGACGGACCTGCCCACCCCGCGCTACCAGGTCATCGACCTCATCGAGGAGGGGTACAGCGCCCTGGTGGGGCTCGACCACCCGCTGGCGGGCCGCTCCAGCGTGCCGATCTCCGCCCTGGCGGAGTACGCGTGGGCGACCGACGACCCGCCGGACTCGGTGTGGTTCGACCGGATCGGCTCCGCCTGCCGCGCCGCGGGCTTCTCGCCGAACATCGAGGTCAACCCGCCGGACTTCTCCGTGGTGCTGGGCTTCGTCGCCTCCGGGGACTTCGTGAGCGTGCAGCCCACGCTGATCACCCTGGGGCTGCGCCCGGACGTCGTCGCGATCCCGCTCGACGGCATGGGCCCGCGCCGCCGCCTGCGCGTGATCGTCCACGAGGGCGTCCAGCACAACCCCGCCGCGCAGCACATCATCCGCCGCACCCGGGAGATGGCCCGGGACTACGTGAGGTCCGTGCCGGACGTCCTGGATCTGACAGCTCCGCGCGAAGGGGCCACACTGGGGGCATGAGCACCGGACGGGAGCCGCTGCGCCTCGTGCGCGGAGCGCTCGCGGCCACCCTCGCGACCGCCGTCGCGCTGCTGGGCCATGTGCTCGGCGGCGGGGATGTGCCCGCCTGGGCCGGGATCGCCCTGCCCTGGTGGCTGTCGATCACCGTCTGCACGGTGCTGGCCGGCTCGCGGTTCTCGGTGGCGCGCCTGGCCATGGCGGTCGCGGCCAGCCAGGGGCTCTTCCACCTGCTGTTCGTGGTCGGCACGCCGAGCCGCGGCGCCGCGGCCCTCTCCGACGCCCCGGGCGTGCACCTGCACCTCGGCGCCTCCCTCCCCGTCGCCTCCCAGCCCGCCGGATCGCTGGGGGCGGAGCATCTCGCCCATGCCGCCCAGCTCAGCGGGCCGATGCTGCTGGGGCACCTCGCCGCCACCGCGGCGACCGTCGCCGTCCTGCATCGCGGCGAGAGCGTGCTGCTGCGCGCCCTCGAGCTGGCCACGCTGGTGGGCGCGATCCTCGCCCGCGTGCTGACGCCGCTGCGCGTTCCCGATCTCCATCTCCCGGCGCGACGCCGCCCGTCCGCGCCGGTCTCGCATCTGCCGCGGCGCCGTCGCGCCCTGCTGCGCCCGCTGCTGCGGCGCGGTCCCCCGCAGCTCGTCGGTTCCTGAAGCGGCGCCCGGACATCCTGTCCCGGCGCCATCCGACGATCCTGCGAAGGACCCCTCTGATGACTGCATCCGTTCCTGCCCGCCGTCCCGTCCTGCTCGCCCTGGGCCTGCTGGGCCTGGCCGCCTGCACGGGCCCCGACGACTCCGATCCGACCCCTGCCCCGGGCTCCGCCGCCTCGGACGGCGGGGGCGCCGCCGACTCCTCCGGGGCGGGCTCCGCCCCGGCCGATGCCCCGATCGCCGTGGCCGACGCCTGGGTCAAGGCCGCCGAGTCCGGCATGACCGCCGCCTTCGCGACCCTGACCAGCACGGCCGATGCGCCGATGCGCCTGGTCGGCGCCCGCAGCGAGGCCGCGCCCACCATCCAGCTGCACGAGACCGCGTCCGACGGCTCCGGCGGCATGTCCATGCAGGAGAAGGAGGGCGGGTTCGAGATCCCCGCCGGCGGCACCCTGGTGCTCGAGCCCGGCGGCGACCACATCATGCTCCTCGACCTCGCCGAGCCGCTGCTGGCCGGGGACGCCGTCGAGATCGTGCTGCTGTTCGAGGACGGCGCCGAGGTGCCGTGCACGGCGCAGATCCGCGACTTCGCGGGCGCCCAGGAGGAGTACGCCAGCGACATGGACGGCATGGGCGACATGGAGGGCATGGGCGGCGCCTCCGACGGCGGCGGCGAGCACGCCGGCCACGAGGGCATGGGCCGATGAGCCGCGGCGACCACGACGCCGACCGTCGCCGCCTGCTGCGGGCCGGCGCGATCGCCGGGGTCGGGGCGGGGATCGGCGCGGGGGCGGGAGTCCTCGGCGCCGGCGCCGTCCGGACCCGCGAGGACGCCCTCGGGCGCACGGCGGCCGGCTCCGCGGCGGACGCGGAGGCGGCGCCGACCGCCCTCATCGGCGAGGAGACGATCCCCTTCCACGGCACCCACCAGGCGGGCATCGCGACGCCTGCCCCGGCGCATGCCGTCTTCCTGGGTCTGGACCTGCGCCCGGAGACGGACCGCGACGCCGTGCTGCGCATGCTGCGGGTGCTCACCGACGACGCGGCCCGGCTCACGGCGGGCACCGCGCCGCTGGCCGACACCGAGCCGGAGCTCGCCGCCGCCCCGGCCCGGCTCACGGTGACCGTCGGCTTCGGCCCGGGCCTGCTGCAGCGGGCGGGGCGGGAGGCGCCGGCCTGGCTGGCGCCGCTGCCCGCCTTCGCGATCGACGCGCTGCGCCCGGAGCTCGGCGACGGGGATCTGATGCTGCAGGTCGGAGCCGAGGATCCGCTCGCCCTCGCCCATGCCGCCCGAATGCTGCTGAAGGGCCTGCGCGGCGCCGCGACGGTGCGCTGGCGCCAGCAGGGATTCCGGCGCGCCCACGGCACCGTCCGCCCGGGGACGACCATGCGCAACCTGTTCGGGCAGGTCGACGGCACCGCGAACCCGCAGCCGGGGACGCCGGCCTTCGATCGGGCCGTGTGGATCCCGGAGGGTCCCTTCGCCGGCGGCACCTCCCTGGTGCTGCGCCGGATCCGGATGGACGTGGACACCTGGGACGAGCTGGACCGCACCGGGCGGGAGGAGGCCATGGGCCGCCGCCTCGCCGACGGCGCCCCGCTGACCGGCGGCGGCGAGCACGACGCGCCGGACTTCGCGGCGCGGACGGAGAACGGGTTCCCCGTGATCGCCGAGTTCTCCCACGTGCGGCGGGCCCGCGGCGTCGATGCGGCCGACGGCGGCCAGGTGATCTTCCGCCGGGCCTACAACTACGACGTCGCCCCGGATCCGGGCGGGGCCGAGATCTCGGAGTCGGGCCTGATCTTCGCGTCCTACCAGGCCGATCCGCGGGCCCAGTTCCTGCCCATCCAGGAGCGCCTGGCGGAGCTGGACCTGTTGAACCAGTGGACCACGCCCATCGGCTCGGCGGTCTTCGCGATCCCGCCGGGCGCGGCCGAGGGCGAGATGCTGGGGCAGTCCGTGCTGGAGTGAGGGCACGCGGCCCGGCCGGGCGGGAGCTCCGGCCGGGCCGTGACCTCTGCCGCGCCGCGGACCCGTCGAGCAGGAGCGGCCCGGCCGCCCCCGGGGCGGGCCGTGACCTCTGCCGCGCCGCGGACCCGTCGAGCAGGAGCGGCCTGGCCGCCCCCGGGGCGGGTCGGGCGTCCCGACGCGCCGTGGCAACAAGCGGCCAGCGCATTCCCGGCCGCGGCGAAGCTCCGTAGGCTGGGGGATCGCACGTACGACGCCGTCGACCCGGAGGATCCCGTGACCCCTCGCTTCCACACCCCCGCCGACGAGGCCCGCGCGCCGTACGTGATCGGGCTGGACGTGGGGTCCGGCGGCTCCCGGGCGGCGCTGTACGACGCGAGCGGCCGCGAGGTGGACCGGCGCAAGCACAAGGTCCCCCACGACTTCACCACGGCGGACGACGGCACCTCCACCATCGACGCGGACCAGGTAGTCGAGGAGCTGCGCACCGGCATCGCCGCCGTCCTGGACGGCGCGCCCGGGCCGGTGGCCGGGATCGGCATCGACACCTTCGCCTCCTCCCTGGTGGTCGTGGACGAGGCCGGCCGCGCCATCACCCCCTGCATCACCTACGCCGACACCCGCTGCCGCGACCAGGTGGCGCGGCTGCGCGAGCAGCTGGACACCGCCGCCCTGCACGACCGCACCGGCGCGCGGCTGCACTCCTCCTACCTGGCGCCGCGGCTGCTGTGGCTGCGCGAGCAGCACGGCGAGATCCTCGAGCGCGCCCACCGCGTGATGGCCCTGGGCGAGTACGTGGCCCTGCGCCTGCTGGGCACGGCGGCGCTGGGCACCGCATCGGCCGCCTGGTCGGGGATGATCGACCGCCGCACCGGGCAGTACGTGCCGGAGCTTCTGGAGGCCGCGGGCGCCTCGGCCGATCTGCTGGGCGCCCCGCGCGACCCGCAGGACACGGTGGACGTCGCCGGCACGCCGCTGGCCCGCGAGTTCCCGCAGCTCGAGGGCGCCCGCTGGGTGCCGGTGGTCGGCGACGGGCTCACCGCGAACCTCGGCATCGGCGCGCTGGGCGCCACCACCTGGGGCATCTCCACGGCGACGTCCGGGGCGATCCGCCAGCTCGTCGACACCGAGATCGGCACCCTCCCCAGCGGCCTGTGGGCGTACCGCGTCGACGCCGGGCGCACCCTGGTCGGCTCCGCGATGAGCGACTGCGGGCGCCTGCTGGACTGGATCCGCACGCAGACGTCCCTGCCCGGGGATCTCTCGCAGCTGGACACCGACACGCTCCTGTCCTCCCCGCCGAGCGCCGGGACGCCGCTGGTGGTGCCGTTCCTCTCCGGCGAGCGCGGCACGAAGTGGCGCGACGGCGCACGGGCCGTGATCGCGAACGTCTCCGCCTCCACCACCGCGGAGGACCTGCTGCGCGGGGCGCTCGAGGGCCTGGCGCTGTCCTTCCTGCGGATCGCCGACCAGCTGCGCGAGATCAGCGGCGAGCCCGAGCGGATCGTGCTCTCCGGCGGCATGACCGACGTGGTGCCCGGCTGGCTGCATCTGCTGGCCGATGCGCTGGGCATGCCCGTGGACCACGTGGCGATCTCCCGCTCCACCATGCGCGGCACGCTGCTGGCGCTCGAGCAGGTCGCCCCCGACGTGCCCCGCGCCGAGGTGCCGGTGCTGCGCCGGGTGGAGCCGGTCGCCGCGCACGCCGCCTACTACCGCGAGCGCCTCGCGCGCTTCGAGGCCTTCGGCGACCTCGCCTGAGGCCGCCGCCGCGCACCGGACCACTCCTCCCCTCGCGCCCGATGACCCGTCCCGCGCGCCCCGCCTGTCGAAGGAGACACCCCGCATGACCTCCCCCTCCCCTGCCGTCCCCCGCCCCGACCATCCGCTGCGGGTCGCCGTGGTGGGCGCCGGGGTGATCGGCGCCCACCACTGCCGGGTCATCGCCACCACCGACGGGATCGAGCTGGGCGCCGTCGTGGACGTCGACCTCGAGCGGGCCGGGGCCCTCGCGGCCGAGCACGACGCCCCTGCCGTCGGCTCCCTCGCCGAGGCCCTCGCCCCGGAGCACGCCATCGACATCGTCGCCGTGTGCACGCCCTCGGGGCTGCACGCCGTCCTCGCGATCGAGGCGATGGAGGCCGGGCGCCACGTGCTCATCGAGAAGCCCATCGACGTGGTCGACGAGCGGGCCGCCCGCATCGACGAGGCCCGCCGGGCCGCCGGGGTGCAGGCCGCCGTGATCAGCCAGCACCGCTTCGACGAGTCCACCGAGCAGGTCGCCGCCGCGATCGCCGCCGGCCGCCTGGGCCGCGTCACCAGCGCCGTCGCCTCGGTGCCGTGGTGGCGGTCCCAGGAGTACTACGACTCCGGCCAGTGGCGCGGCACCCTCGCCCTGGACGGCGGCGGCGCCCTCATGAACCAGGGCGTGCACACCGTCGACCTGCTGTGCGCCTTCCTGGGCCGGCCGGTCGAGGTGTTCGGCTACACGGCTCTGCTGGCCCACGAGGGCATCGAGGTCGAGGACACCGCCGCGGGCGTGATCCGCTTCGACGGCGGCGCCCTGGGGCTCATCCACGCGACCACCGCCTCCTTCCCCGGCTCCGGCGTGCGCCTGCAGGTGCACGGCGACCAGGGCGGGGCGACCATCGAATCCGACCGTCTCATCGCCCTGACCTGCCGCGACGCCGACGACGCCGGGGCCGATGCGGGGACATCGGACGGCACCGGCGGCACGATCGGGACCGGCGGCACCGCCGAGGCCGCCGCCCCCGCCCCGGACTTCACCCACGCGCACCGCCTCCAGTACGAGGACCTGGTCCGGGCGATCCGCACCGGCGGCGCGGTGCGGGTCGGCACCCGAGAGGCCCGCACCGCCCTCGCGGTGATCAACGGGCTGTACGAGTCGGCACGCACGGAGGCGCCCGTGGCGATCCCCGAGTTCTGACGACGGCGCAGGCGCCCGGTCCGCCGCCGGTCCGGGCTGCGGCCGGGACACGCCGGGCCGCCACGGCGATCCGGCCCTCCGCACCGGTCCCGCGGTCGTACGATGGCACCATCGGGAGGGCGATGAGATGACCAGCAGGGCCAGCCGCACGGTGCACGAGGTTCCGCTCGTGGGGCCGATGACCCCGCGCCGGACGGCCCGCGCCTACTTCGCCCTGCAGTCCGTGGCCGGTGCCCTGTGGTGGCTCGGCGTCGCGACCGTCCCCGGCGTCCGCACCGCGACCCTCGGCGAGCTGCCCGCCCTGCCGATCGCCATCGCGGACGTCCTGCTCTTCGTGCTCGGCTCGGCGCTGGTGGCGCTGGACGTGCGGCGGGCCGTGCCCGTCGTCCTCGGCTGGACCGCGCTGGTCGCGCTGGGCATGGCCGTGTACGCGACGGTGACGACCTCGGCCGGGGCGGGCGCCGTGCTCATGATCGCGGCGACCGTGGCGAGCGTCCTCGCGGGCGTGGTGGTGCTCCACGGGCGCCTCCCCGCGGAGCGCGTGCTCATCGGCCCCCTGGCCTTCCGTTCCGCGCCGCGACGGGATCGGCGCGAGCATCTCGCCGCGACGTTCGCCCAGATCCTCGTGTTCTGGCCGCTGTTCCTCGCGATCATCCCCCTGCCGGTGGTGCTGCTCGAGCGCCGATGGCGCCTGGATCTCACCCTCCCCGACGGCTCGACCGACGGGGCGGCTCTGGCCTGGTCGATCGCCTCCTGGTCGATCACGGCCGCCGGCGCGCTGGTGCTGATCGGCGCGAGCGCGCTGGGGCTGTGGGCCGCCTATGTCATGTCCACCCTGGGCCGCGGCACCCCGCTGCCCTCGGCGATGCCGCGCGCGCTCGTGATCGCCGGCCCCTACCGCTGGGTGCGCAACCCGATGGCCGTGTCCGGGGTCGGCCAGGCCGTGGCCGTCGGCATGGTCGCCGGGTCGTGGATGGTGGTCGCCTACGCCCTCGCCGGCGGGGCGATCTGGCATCTGCTGGTGCGCCCGCACGAGGAGCGCGACCTCTCCGAGCGCTTCGGCGCCCCCTACGAGATGTACCGCTCGCAGGTGCGCTGCTGGATCCCGCGCCGCCGCCCGCTGCCCGGCGCGCCGATGCCCCGCGGGGCCGCCCCGCGACCGGCCGGGGGGCCGGGCCCGCGACCGGCCTGAGGCCCTGCCGGGCCGGGGGCATCTCGTGGCACGCTCACCCCATGGAGTCGCTGCTGGTGCTGTTGGCGCTGATCGCCATCCCGCTCTCCCCCGTCGGGGCAGCGGTCGTCGTCCTCGTCGTCCTGATGACGGACCGGGCCCGCCGCCAGGCCCTGCGGGAGGCGCCGGCCCTCTTCGACGAGGTGTTCGACGGTCGGGAGAAGGCGGAGATCACCGTGCACCACACCTCCGCCCCGCGGGAGGTCGTCGAGCAGGGAGCGCGCGAGCGCGGCTACCGGCTGGTCTCGGAGTCCTCGCCGTCCAGCAGCGGCGCGGTGCATCGCCTCGTGTTCGAGCGGGTCCCGCCCGTCTGAGCTGTGGCATGCCGGGATGCGATCCCGGTGTGCCGCGAGGCGCGGCCGTGCCGAGACGCGTGGCATCGCGGGGACGTGCGGCGACGCCGGGGCCGGCGGCCCGAAACCGGCAGCAGGGCCCGTTCCTCGGGCGCTGCGACCATCGGCCGTCCGGCGGGCAGGGCCGCTCCCGTGGGGACGGGCCGCTCCGGTGGGGACCGGCCCGGATAGAACGCCTCGTCGAAGGAGACGCCGCATGACCTCCATCCGTGCCCTGACCATCGCCCTGGAGGCCCCGTCCGCCGCGGCGCAGGCGCTGCAGCGGATCTTCGGGTGGGAGATCGAGAGCGACTACGGGGCCTTCGCGGCCCTGCGCCTTCCCGCCGGGATCCCCCTGTGGATCAACCGTCCCGCCGCCGGGGAGCCGACGACCCAGGGTCTCGTGATCCACCTGGCCTCGGACGATGTCGACGCGGACTTCGCCGCAGCGACCGGCCGCGGTGCCCGGGAGGTGCGTCCGCCCACCGACATGGACTTCGGCGAGCGCTCCGCCTGCGTCCGCGTGGACGAGGTTTCGGGCGTCACCATCGACCTCTCGAGGCCGCTGGACGCCCGCTGACGGCCCCGCCGCGGCGGTGCCCCCGGCAGCGACGACACGCCTGCTGACCTGCGCCGGCCCGTCATCCGCCGTCACACGGGAAGCCTCTGCCCCGATGCGTCGTTGCAGCGGACATGACGACAGTGGGAATCATCGGAGCAGGCAACATCGGCAGTGCGGTCGCGAAGGCCGTCATCGGCGCCGGGTACGACGTGGTCATCGCGAACTCGCGGGGGCCGGAGACGCTCGCGGAGCTCGTGGCGGAGCTGGGGCCGAAGGCCCGCGCCGCCACGGCGGAGGAGGCCGGCGCGGCCGGGGACATCGTCGTGGTGACGGTGCCCCTGCACGCCATCTCGAAGATCCCGGTCGAGCCGCTGGCCGGGAAGATCGTGCTGGACACCAACAACTACTACTACGAGCGGGACGGGCGCATCCCGGCGCTGGACGCCGGGGAGACCACCACCTCGCAGATGCTGCAGGAGCACCTGCCCGAGTCCACCGTGGTCAAGGCGTTCAACCACATCGCCGCTGCGGAGATCCTCACCGACACCGCGCCCGCGGGGACCCCGGGCCGGCGCGCTCTCGCGGTCTCGAGCGACAGCCCCGAGGCCGTGGAGCTTGTGACGCGTCTGTACGACGAGCTGGGCTTCGACGCGGTGGACGTGAGCCCGCTCAGCGAGTCCTGGCGGGTCGAGCGCGATCGCCCGGCCTACGTGGTGCGGCAGGACGCCGAGGAGCTGCGCGCGAACCTCGCGACGGCGAACCGCCTGCCCTGAGGCGTCGGCCGTCCCGTCCGGTGCCTACGATGGACCGGACGGGCGCGGGGGACGCGCCCGCGCCCGATGGGGAGGACGCTTCATGCCCGAGGACATCGACAAGGAACTGCTGCTCGCGGTCGCCGCGTATCTGAAGCGGGCCGAGAAGGCCGCCGAACGGGAGGCCGAGGGCGCGCGCACGCCGCTCGGCCTCCTGCTCAGCGAGCACCTCGGCGCCGACGCGAGCACCCTCGCCGTCACGACGGAGCAGATCGACGATCACCGATTCGTCGATGCGGACATCGCTCTCGACGAGATCACGGTCCGGGACGGAGGGAGGGTGGTCGGCGTCGGCGGCGGGGAGCAGCGCCATCATTGCTCGCTCTCCGAGCTCATCGCGAACCCGCACACCCGCTTCGCGGAGGGTCCTGTCGCCTACGAGCCGCGGGCGACGGGGCCGGGCGAGGAACGCCGCGCGGTGTCCTTCGGGATCCGCCTGCTGGAGTTCGACGGGATCCCGCTGGCCATCGCCCAGCGGGGTGCCGCGCCGCAGTACGGCCGGGAGAAGGCGGCGCTCGAGGTCATCAGCGCCGACCAGGACGCCTCGTCCCGGTTCCTCTCCGCGCTGCGCCGGCTGATGATCGAGCGCAGCGTGCTGCGAGGGAAGGTCCTCTCCCTGCAGGCCACCCAGTTCGGCGATCAGGCGGGGGCGACCTTCCTCCCCCGGCCTGACGTGCCCGCCGAGGAGATCGTGCTCGAGCCGGGGATCCTGGACGGCGTGGTCGACCACGTCGTCGGGATCGGGGAGCACCGCCGCGCCCTCCTCGCGGCCGGGCAGCACCTCAAGCGCGGGGTCCTGCTCTACGGGCCGCCCGGGACGGGGAAGACCCTGACCGTGCGCCACCTCCTCGCCCGCACCCCCGGGACCACGGCCATCGTGCTCACCGGATCCAGCATCGCCGCGATCACGCAGGCCGCAGAGCTGGCCCGCACCTTCCAGCCGTCCCTGGTGGTGCTGGAGGACGTGGACCTGGTCGCCATGGAGCGGAGCTTCACCCCGCAGCCGCTGCTGTTCGAGGTCCTCGATGCGCTCGACGGGCTCGACGCCGATGCCGATGTCGCCTTCGTGATGACCACGAACCGCGTGGAGGTGCTCGAGAGGGCGCTCGCGGAGCGTCCCGGACGCGTCGACCTGGCCGTGGAGATCCCCCTGCCCGACGCCGCGACCCGACGAGCACTGTTCCGTCGCTACGCGCGGGATCTCCCGCTGTCGGAGGCGGCGCTCGACGCCGCCGCTGACCGTGCTGAGCAGACGACCGGGTCCTTCGCCAAGGAGCTGATGCGACGGACGGTCCTCGCCGCCGCCCTGCGCGGCGGGCGGGAGGGTGCGGGGGCCGACGCGACCTCCGTGCAGGTCTCGGACGCGGACCTCGAGCGCTCCCTCGAGGATCTGCTCGAATCCCGGGCCGCACTGACCCGGCGCCTGCTGGGATCGGCGCCGATGCCGGAGGAGGGCGAGGACGTCGAGGGCGAGGGTGAGGGGTGGTTCGCGCGCAGCGGCGCCGCCGAGTTCTGCTGACGGGGTCCCGCCGCCAGGTGCTGGCGGACGCGGTTCCGTCGAAGAGGTCTCGCTGACGGGAATCCGGGGCCCGGGTCCCGGCGACGGGGCCTGGGATGCGCGAAGGGCGCCCTTCCCGGAGGAAGGACGCCCTGTGCGTGGTGCTGGCGGTGCTGCGCGGGCAGCGGCCGATCAGCGGTAGGTCACGAAGGAGGGGTTGCCCCAGATGGTGCGCTCGGAGACGGAGCCCTTGGAAGAGCCCGCGTCGACGACCTTGTTGTTGCCGGCGTAGATGCCGATGTGGCCGGGCCACACGACGAGGTCGCCGGGCTGGGCCTGGGACTGCGAGATCCGGGTGCCGCCGTGGGCCTGCTTGCTGGAGCTGTGGGGCAGGTCGATGCCGAACTGGCCGTACACGTACTTCACCAGGCCGGAGCAGTCGAAGCCGCTGGGCGAGCTGCCGGCCCAGTCGTAGTCCACGCCGATGTACTGGCGGGCCGCGTCGACGATGGAGCCGCCGCTGGTGGACTTCGAGGAGGAGACCTCGGCCTTCGCGGAGGAGTCCGAGGAGCTCACGGACACGCCGCCGGAGAGGGAGCCGCGGGTCTCGGGACCGACACGGCCGTCGACCTGCAGGTCGTTCTCGTCCTGGTAGGCGCGGACGGCGGCGTCGGTCTTCGGGCCGAACTTGCCGTCGACCTCGAGGTTGGCGCCCTCGTCGTTCAGCAGGGACTGCAGCGCCTCGACACGCTCGCCGCTCTTGCCCTTGTAGAGGGTCTTGGTCGAGGACAGGAGGGTGGAGACCTGCGCCTGGTCGGGCGCGGTGGTCGAGACCTCGGTCGCGGTGAGCTCGGCGGGGGCCGGGGCGGCCGGCGCCGCGGGGGCGGCGGAGGCGCTCTGCGCGGCGAAGGCGGAGCCGACGACGACGGTGCCCAGCATGGCTGCGCCACCGATGCCCTTGTAGGCGAAGCGGGTGGCACCGTTGCGGGCGCGGCCGGCGGCTCGGTGGGTGTTGTGCTTGGTCATGTCTGCGGTGTTCCTTCTCTGTCGTCCGCGGGGAGGCGGGCAGTCCTGCGTCACGTATGCGTCTGGTCCTGGGGCGGTGCCTCGCGTCGGAGGGACGGGGCGTCCGCTGTCGTTCGACAACGCTATGAGCCCGCGAGCGCCGTGCCAACCGCTGTGAACCGACCGTGCAGGGTTCTTGACCAACGCTTTAGTCGCGTTGACATTTTTCGGTCCTGGCAGGTGATCGGCCGCACTCGGCTTGCCCTCTCCTGACGAATCGGACGCTCCGGACATGACGGAGGCCACCGCCCCGGGACGAGATGCCCCGGGGGCGGTGCCCGGATAGAGGGAGGGCTCCTGCGGCGGCGCCCTCTGCCGTTCAGCCGCCTGCTGCGGCTCGGGCGCCTGCTGCAGTCCAGGCGCCCGCTGCGGCTCAGGCGCCGGCGGAGAGCACCGCGGCCGTCAGGGCCTCCGGGTCGGTCTCCTCGCCCAGCTGGGCGACCAGGGCCCGCACCCGGGCTCCGTCCTCGGCGAGCGCCGCCGCGGCGGCGATCTCCTCGGCGCGCGGGTCGGCGATCCGGTGGCCCGCCCGGGAGCGGGCGGTGACCCAGTCGGTCCAGGCGCGCACGGCGGCGACGCCCGCCGGGGAGCGCCCGGGACCGCCGCGCTCGGCGATCACCGGCAGGATCCGCACGCGCAGCTTCTCGGAGCCGTCGGCCGCGATGCGCAGCAGCGCATCGGCCAGCCGCGGGTTCCGGAAGCGGGTGAGCAGGGCCGAGGTGTACTCGTCGAGCTCGGCCTCCGGCAGGTCGAGGGTCGCGCGGGCCTCGGCCCAGACCTCCTCCATCGCCGTGCGCACCGCCGGGTCCGCGACGGCCTGGTCGACCCGCTCGTGCCCGGCGAGCTGGCCCGCGTAGGCGAGGAAGGTGTGGGCGCCGTTGAGCAGCCGCAGCTTGCGCCGCTCGTGCAGGGCCACGTCGCCGGTCAGCTGCGCGCCCGCGGCCTCCCAGCAGGGGCGACGGCCGCGGAAGGAGTCCTCGAGGACCCATTCGTGGAAGGGCTCGGTCACGACGGTGGCGCGGTCGTGGAAGCCCAGCTCCGCGCTCGCCAGGGCCATCTCCTCCTCCCCGGCGACCGGGGTGATCCGGTCGACCATGGTGGAGACGACGTCCACGTGGGCGTCGAACCAGTCCCGGGTCCCGGCATCCAGCGCGGCGAGCACGGCCTGGCGCAGCACCTCGCCGTTGCCGACGAGGTTGTCGCAGGAGACCAGGGCGATCGGCTCCTCGACGCCGGCCTCGCGGCGGGCCCGCAGGGCGAGCGCCAGGCGGGCCGGGGCCGATGCCGCCGGGTCGGTGCCGGCCGCGTAGCCCTTCTCGGTGATGGTCAGGGTGACCACCGCGGTGGCGGGATCGGCGATCACCCGGCGCAGGGCGCGCAGGTCCTCGGCCGGGAAGGCCTCGTCGATCACACCGATCTCCTCGACCTCGTCGGCCTCGGGGCCGCGCACCACCAGGCCGTACCGGCCGCCCTGCGCCGTGAGGGTCTGCGCGATGGTCGGGGTGCGGCCGGTGAACGCGGTGACGTCCCAGCCACCGGCGCGGGCGGTGTAGGCCAGGGTGTGGGCGCGGGCGAAGGCGCCGATGCCGAGGTGGACCAGGCGCGGACGCGGCGCCGGGCCGGCGGGGCTCATCGGGCGCCGCCGGGCAGCGTGAAGACCTCGCGGGGGTGCTGGGAGGGCAGGGTCTCCGCGAGCGCGGCGGCGTCCTCGATCCGCATGCGGTGCTCCGCGACGAGGCTCGCGAGATGGTGCGCGTCCAGGCGGCGGGACATGTCGTGGCGCGCCGGGATCGAGCAGAAGGCGCGGGTGTCGTCGATGAACCCGCTGGTGCGGGTGTAGCCGATGGTCTCCGAGACGGCCCTGCGGTAGCGCAGGATCGCGTCCGGGGCGTCGATGAACCACCACGGCGCCCCCGCGTAGACGCTCGGGTAGAACCCGGCCAGCGGGGCGATCTCCCGGGAGAAGACGGTCTCGTCGATGGTGAACAGGACCAGCCGGAACCCCTCGGCGAGGCCCACGTCGTTCAGCAGCGGCGCGAGGCCGTCGACGAAGGTGACCGCGGTGGGGATGTCGGCGCCCACATCGGCGCCGTACCGCTCGAAGGTGCCCCGGTGATGGTTCCGGTGCACGGCGGGGTGCAGGGTCATGACCAGGCCGTCGTCGGCGGCCATGCGGGCCTGGTCGGCCAGCAGGTGACGGCGCAGGGCGAGGGCGTCGGCCGGGTCGATGGACCCGCCGCGGGCCCGGGCGAACAGGCGGGCCGCATCGGCCTCGTCCAGGCGCGCGGTGCCCACGTCGGCATGGGAGTGGTCCGAGGACACGGCCCCGTGGTCCCGGAAGTACAGGCGGCGCGCCCGCATCGCCGCGGTGAAGCCGGCGTAGTCCCCGGTGTCCACGCCGGCGGCCTCGCCGAGCGCGTCGGCGAGCTGCGCGAAGTCCTCGCGGGCCGGCTCGAGGTACTTGTCCGGGCGGAACGTCGGGACGACCAGCCCGGCGAAGTCCGGGTCGTCGGCCAGGGCCCGGTGCGCCGCCAGATCGTCCGCGGGGTCGTCGGTCGTGGCGAGGACCTCGATGCGGAACTGGTCGAACAGGGCGCGGGGGCGGAACTCGGGGCGTGCCAGCCGCGCGGCGATGTAGTCGTACAGCTCGTCGGCCGTGCCCGGGGTCAGCACCTTCTCGATGCCGAAGACGTCATGGAACTCGTGCTCCATCCACAGGCGCGAGGGCGTGCCGGCGTAGGCGTGCCAGTGCTCGGCCAGCAGGCGCCAGGCCCGCCGGGCATCGGCCTCCTCGAGCGGGCCGCGGCCCACGCCGAGATCCGCGAGGGAGACGCCGCGCGCATGCAGCAGGCGGGTGACGTAGTGGTCGGGGGTGATGAACAGGCTCGTGGGGTCCCGGAAGGGCGTGTCCTCGACCAGCATGGCGGGGTCGACGTGGCCGTGCGGGGAGACGATCGGCTGCGACGCCATGCGTCCGTACAGTTCGCGCGCGATGTCGCGGACCGCCGGGTCGCGGGGCAGCAGGCGGTCCGGATGGGGGACGAAGGCGTCGTTGCTCATGGGCCTCATCATCCGGACGGCGGACGGGCCGGGCATCGTGTTGCCGCAGGTTGCCGGGCCGGCGGCCGGTCGTCCCGGGGTCCGGGCGGCCCGTGCCGGGAACCGGACATCTCGGTAGGTTCGGGGCAGGCCCGCAGCGATCGACGAGGCCCGGGCGGTCCGGCGCCCGTGTCCCGCGCAGGTCCGGAGACGAGGCAGGAGCATCATGCAGGAGCAGCGATTCGCGTATGCGGTGAGCGCGCGCACGGCGGTGGGCGGTCTCCTGCTGGGGCTGGTGTTCCTCGGCGCGAGCGGATGGGGGCTCGTGCACGGCTGGGGGATCTCGCTGTACCTGGCGCACTTCGGCGCGGACGTGGCCCGCTGGTTCTATCTCGGGGGGATGGTGCTGGGCCTGGTGCTCCTGCTCGGGTTCCTGCGCCTGGTGCTCGCCGGCCGACGGGAGGTCGTCGTCTCCGCGCAGCGCATCACGGCTCCGGCCTCGGAGTCCTCGCGCCGCCTGGTGGAGATCGACCCCGCCGCCATCCGCCGGATCACGATGCGGTCCTCCCAGGGCGTGCACTCCGCGATCATCACGCATCGGGGCAGGACGGTGCGCCTGCGCAGCCCGCACTTCGCCAGCCACGGGCACTTCCTGGCCTGCCTCGACGCCATCGAGGACGCCCGCTCCCTCGCCGCCGGGGAGAGCCCCGGCCGCTGAGCGGCGGCGAGGACTGCCCGGACGGTGCGCCGTCCCGCAGCGCCGCCGCGGCGGCTCAGACCTGCCGCGGGCCCGAGGAGCCGCGCGGCACCAGCCGCACCGGCAGCGCGCCCTCCACCGGCAGCCGGATCGAGGAGGGGTTCTCGATCCGGCGGGTCAGGCGCTCCACCGCGGCACGGCCCTGCGCGCGCTTGGGCGAGACGACGGTGGTCAGGCCCCCGCCCACCAGCCGCGCCAGCGGGATGTCGTCGTGGCCGATCACCGACAGCTCCTGCGGGACCTGCACCCCGGCCCGCAGCGCGGAGACCAGGAACCCCAGGGCGATCAGGTCGTTGTAGCAGATGACGGCGTGGGGCAGCTCGCCGCGCAGCTCGTCGAAGGCCTCCTCGCCGCCGCTGGCTGTGGGGATGAACGGGCCCCGCCGCCGGATGCTCATGCCCCGCGCCCGCGCCTCGAGGCGTGCCGCCCGCCAGCGCTCGCTGTCCGACCACGAGTTCACGGGACCGGCGACGTAGACGACCTCGCGCACGCCCTGCTCGTCCAGGTGCGCGATGACCTGCGCCATCCCGTGCTCGTAGTCCGGGGTCAGGGAGTCCAGCCCGGCCACCCGGCGGTTCAGGACCAGCACCGGCAGGCGCTTGGTCATCTGCGCGAGCGCCGCATCGGACAGCCGGGAGCCGGCGAGGATGAACCCGTCGACGATCTCCAGCGCCCGCTCCAGGCCGCGGCGCTCACGGGTCTCGTCCTCCGAGGAGTCCACGAGCAGCAGCAGGTAGTCGAGGTCGTGGGCGGCCTCGCGCATGCCGGCGACGAGCTCGGCGAAGAAGGGGTTGGTGATGTCGGGGATCTCGATCGCGAGCCGATGCTGCTGCCCCTCGCGCTCCTGGAGATCCGGGACCTCGGTGCGGTAGCCGAGGGTCTTCGCGGAGGCCATCACCTTCGCGTGGGTCGCGGCGCTGACCCGGCCGGGGCGGGAGAAGGCGCGCGAGACGGTGCTGGGGGCCACGCCCGCGTGCGCGGCGACGTCGTAGATCGTCACCCGATGCTCCGCCATCCGCTCCGCCTCCCTGCGCTCGCGCCCGCCGCCTGGGCGAACACCCCCAGAAGGATATGCAACTGCTGGCAACCCGTGGTGCGCGGGGCACCAGGCGGACACAATCCCGCTATCAGCCGATGCTGCCTGTCATCCCCGCTCGGAAGGAGCGCCCCCGCCATGGCCACGATCGAGAAGGTCGACGTCCTCATCACCAACCCCACCCGGAACTTCGTCACCCTCAAGGTGACGACCTCGGACGGGGTCACGGGCCTGGGGGATGCGACGGTGAACGGGCGCGAGCTGTCGGTCGCCTCCTACCTGCGCGATCACGTCGCCCCGATCCTCATCGGCCGGGACCCCGAGCAGATCGAGGACACCTGGCAGTACCTGTACCGGGGCGCGTACTGGCGCCGCGGACCGATCACCATGGCCGCGATCGCCGCGGTCGACGTCGCCCTCTGGGACATCAAGGGCAAGACCGCCGGCAAGCCGGTCTACCAGCTGCTGGGCGGCGCGGTGCGGCGCGGCCTGCTCGCCTACGGCCACGCCTCGGGTGCGGAGCTGCCGCAGATCTTCGACTCGATCCGCGAGCACCAGGAGGAGGGCTACCGGGCGATCCGCGTGCAGACGGCGGTGCCCGGCCTGGGCCAGGTGTACGGCGTCGCCGCCGCCGGGGCGACCGCGGCGGGCCGCTACGACTACGAGCCCGCCCGCCCCGGCCTGCGGCCGACGGAGGAGACCTGGGACACCCGCGCCTACATGCGCCACCTGCCGACGGTGTTCGAGGCCGTCCGGGCGGAGTTCGGCCCGGAGATCCCGCTGTTGCACGACGGCCATCACCGCATGACGCCGAACCAGGCGGGCCAGCTGGGCCGGGCGCTGGAGCCCTACGACCTGTTCTGGCTGGAGGACTGCACCCCGGCGGAGAACCAGGAGGGCCTGCGCCGGGTGCGCTCGATGACCACCCAGCCGCTCGCGATCGGCGAGATCTTCAACACCATCTGGGACTACCAGACCATCATCTCCGAGCAGCTGATCGACTACGTGCGCTCGGCCGTGACGCACACCGGCGGCATCACGCACCTGAAGAAGATCATGGACTTCGCCTCGGTCTACCAGATCAAGTCCGGCTTCCACGGCCCGACCGACATCTCCCCCGTCGGCCAGGCGGCGGCGCTGCACCTGGGGCTGGCGATCCACAACTTCGGCATCCAGGAGTACATGCGCCACAGCGACGAGACGCTCTCCGTCTTCGAGACCTCGTACACCTGGCAGGACGGCCTGCTGCACCCGGGCGACACCCCCGGCCTCGGCGTCGAGTACCACGAGGACGCCGGCGCCTCCTACGAGTACTCGCCGGCATACCTGCCGGTCAACCGCCTGTCCGACGGGACCATGCACGACTGGTGAGCCCCGGGGGCCGATGCCCGGGTCCCGATGTTCCCGGGGCCGATGCCCGGGTCCCGGTGCCCCGGGGTCCGATGGTCCCGACCGCCCTCCCCTCGGAGCAGCAGGACGCCCCGCCATCCCGTGGCGGGGCGTCCTGCTGCTCCGAGGCGATGGCACTGGCTCAGGTCGGCTCCTCGTGCCACTCGCTGTCGGGGACCCCGTTGACCTCTTCGTGGCCCTCCGGGAGGTCGAAGCGCTGCGCGGTGAGGCCGCGGGGCACCAGGCCGAACCCCTGCCAGTGCATCTCCATGGGCGACTGGTCCTCGTCCCGGGGCACGTGGTGGAAGCCGACCGCGACCCAGGAGACGACGTCGTCCAGCGGCTCGCCCTGGCCGTCGGCGACGAAGTCGGGGACCCCGTCGCCGCAGGGGCCGTCGTTCTTCACCGCGTAGATCTGGCAGTCATCGGCGTTGGTGAACGCGACGTCGTAGCCGGCGCCGGCATCGTGCACATGCGCCCCGTCCTGCGTCTGCTCGTCGACGAACGTGAACGAGTCCGTGCCGGCCAGATCGATCTCGTAGGAGATCGGGCGCCCGTCCTCGTTCAGGACCTCCGGGTTCAGCACCCGCCACCAGCGCCTCTCCTGCCAGTCGGCGGTGGTGGGATGCTCGAGACGGGTCAGGGATCCCGCGATGATGGGGGCGTTCTCCCCCATCTCGCCGGTGGGCTCGGCGTCGTACTGCTCGACCTGCATGCCGCTCGGGCCGCCGAGCGCCCAGTCGACCCGCCACACGGCGTTGTGGGAGTGGCTGGTGGCGTGCTCGTCCTGACCGATGTCGGATCCGTGGTCCGCGTCGCTGTAGTCCACCGGCGAGAGGTCGCCGGTGGCGCCCAGCTGCACGTCGATGGAGCCGTCCGCGCCGAAGGTGTACTCGGTGAGGTACTCGTACCAGCCGACCCGCGAGACCGTGAACAGCTGCAGGTCGGTGCGGCGGGCCGCCGCCGGCGCCACCCGGTCGCTCGAGTGGTAGGCGACTCCGCCGTCGACGACGCTCGAGCACAGCACCTCGCGCCGCTCGGTCTTGCCGTAGGTGCCGTCGCCGATGTTGGGGATGTCGAAGGACAGCCTGTCCCCCGGGCAGACGTCCGCGCCGAGGGTCTTCATCTTGATGCCGCCGAAGCCGGCCTCGGTGATGTCGTACGTGTTGCGGCCGCCGTCGTCGTAGGGCACCTCGAGCTGGGAGATCGACAGCGTGTCGATGAGGCTGATTGGCTCGGCGCCGGGCGGCGTGATGTGGATGTTCGAGAGGACCAGACCGAGGTCGGGGTCGATCGACGAGCACAGGGACCAGGTGGCCCCGCTGGAGAGCACCTGGTCCAGGCGCTGCGCGCCGTCCTCGCAGGTGATGTCCGCGGGGGCGGCCGATGCGGTCCCGGTGGGTGCGGCGGGCCCCTGCTGCGGGCGCTCCCAGGGACGCGTGAGACCGAGGGTGATGCACAGGGCGAGGACGACCGCACCGGCGATCGCGATCCTCGGCCAGGTCACGAATCGTGTCATGTCACCAGAATTCTTCGTCCGATAGGGATCCACCATGCCGCGAAGCGATGGCGAGGGCCTGCGAAGCATTCTCGGCGGCCCGTGCCACGCTATCACCCGCCGTGCCGGGCATTGCTGTCAGCGTCGCGGCCGAGGGGCGGTTGACCTGGCCCGATGTCCTTCGCGGGAATCCGGGCCGGAGGGTGGGACGGGCCGGCAGCGGCGCGTGGTCCCGGGGGTCCTCACAGAGAAAGGTGGCGACCCGCTCTCGCGGGCCGCCACCTTTCCTGGGGCTACTGAACGATCAGCTCTCGTCCGTTCCCATGCCGCGGTTGCGGGCGATGAGGAACAGGGAGCCGACGATCATGAAGATCGCGCCGACGCCTGCGAGCGGAAGGAGCTCAGCACCGGTGCGGGGGAGCTTGCCCCACCCGCCCTTGTTGTCCGAGCCGTTCCCGGAGCCGTTGCCGGATCCGTTCCCGTTGCCGTTGCCGGAGCCGTTGCCGTTCCCGCCGTTGCCGCCGTTCCCGTTGCCGTTCCCGCCGTCACCGCCGTTCCCGCCATTGCCGCCGTTCCCGCCGTTCCCGCCGTTTCCGCCGTTCCCGCCGTTCCCGCCGTTCCCGCCGTTCCCGCCGTTTCCGCCGTTCCCGTTGCCATCGCCATCGCCATCGCCATCGCCATCGCCATCGCCATCGTCGTCACCGGCGGTGACCTCGAGCGGAGCGCTGACCTGGGCGCCGTTGGCGTCCGTGGCGACGATCGCGTAGCCGGTGCCGGCTGCGGCACCGCCCGGGACGGTCACCACGGTGCCGTCGGGGATGTTGCCGTCGGCGTCGGTGGTCACCGTGACCGCAGCGCCCAGGGCGTTGCCGTCAGGATCGACCAGCTGGAGCGAGACCTCGGTGTTCGGCAGCCAGCCGCCGGAGGTCACCGCGGAGTCGTCACCGGCCTTGACCGGCGAGCCGGCCTCGATGGTCGGTGCGTACACCTCGATGGTGTCCTCGCCGGCGTTGCCGTCGGCGTCGGTCACCGTCACGGTGTACTGACCCGCTGCGGCATCCGCCGGGATCGGCACCGCGGTGCCGGCCGGGATGGAGCCGTCCTCGTCGGTGGTCACCACGATCGGGTCGCCCACGGGGTTGCCCTCGGGGTCGACCAGCTGCACGGTCACCTCGCTGCCCGGGTTCCAGCCGGTGGAGACCACATCGGACTCACCACCCGCGGGGACCGGGGACTCGACCTGGACCACCGGAGCGATGGTCCCGGCCTCGACGACCTCGAGCGGTGCGCTGACCCGCGCGCCGTTCGCATCGGTGCCGACCACGGAGTAGTCGGTGCCCGGGGCCGCGTCCTCCGGCACGGACACCATGGTGCCCATCGGGACGTTGCCGTCGGCATCGGTGGTCACCGCGACCGCGTCGCCCAGGGGCTCGCCCGAGGGATCGGTCAGCTG
Organism: Brachybacterium phenoliresistens; assembly: GCF_039530785.1. Taxonomy (NCBI): domain Bacteria; kingdom Bacillati; phylum Actinomycetota; class Actinomycetes; order Micrococcales; family Dermabacteraceae; genus Brachybacterium; species Brachybacterium phenoliresistens. The sequence goes on along the minus strand of NZ_BAAAOW010000004.1, from coordinate 114,312 downwards.
CAGCGAGACCTCGGAGTTCGGCAGCCAGCCGGAGGAGGTCACCGGGGTCTGCCCACCGGCCGCGACCGGCGAGCCGGCCTCGATCGAGGGAGCGTAGACCTCGATGGTGTCCTCGCCGCCGTTGCCGTCGGGGTCGGTCACCGTCACGGTGTACTCGCCGGGTCCGGCATCGGCCGGGACGGGCACCGAGGTGCCGGCCGGGACGTCGCCGTTCTCGTCGGTGGTCACCACGACCGGGTCGCCCACGGGGTTGCCCTCGGGGTCGACCAGCTGCACGGTCACCTCGGTGCCGGGGGCCCAGCCGCCGGAGGTCACCTCGGACTCACCGCCGGCAGGAACCGGCGAGGAGGCGTCGACGACCGGTGCCACGGACCCGGCCTCGAGGACCTCGAGCGGGGCGCTGGCGTTCGCGCCGTTCGCATCGGTGCCCACGATGGCGTAGTCCGCTGCGGGAGCGGCGTCCTCGGGGACCGCCACGGCGGTGCCGTCGGGGATGCGGCCCTCGGCGTCAGTCGTGACCACGACCGGGTCGCCCACCGGATCACCCTCGGGGCTGGTCAGCTGCAGCGTCACCTCGGACTCCGGCAGCCAGCCGGTCGAGGTCACCGGGGACTCGCCACCGGCCGCGACCGGGGACTGCGCCTCGAGCTGCGGGGCGTAGACCTCGATGGTGTCCTCGCCGCCGTTGCCGTCGGGATCGGTCACCACCACGGTGTAGTCGCCGGGGATCGCGTCCTCGGGGATGTGCACCACGGTGTCGGCCGGGATGTCGCCGTTCTCGTCGGCGATCACGGTGACCGGGTCGCCCACGGGGTTGCCCTCGGGGTCGGTCACCACGATCGTGACCTCGGTGCCGGGCTCCCAGCCGCCGGAGTCCACGTCGGCATCGCTGCCGGCCGGGACCGGGGACTCGACCTCGACGGTCGGGTCGACGGTGCTCGCCTCGGTGACCTCGAGCGGTGCGGTGACGTTCGCGCCGTTCGCATCGGTGCCGACGATCGCGTAGTCGGTGCCGGGTGCGGCATCGGCCGGGATCGGCACGACGGTGCCCTCGGGCAGGTTGCCCTCGGGGTCGGCGGTCACGGTGACCGGGTCGCCCAGGGGGTTGCCGTCAGGATCGGTGAGCTGCAGCGTCACCTCGGAGTCCGGCAGCCAGCCGGTCGAGGTCACCGGGGACTCGCCGCCCGCCGGGGCCGAGCCGGCCTCGAGCTGGGGAGCGTAGACCTCGATGGTGTCCTCGCCGGTGTTGCCGTCGGGATCCGAGGCCGTGACCGTGTACTCGCCGGGCGCGGCGTCGGCCGGGATCGGCACCACGGTGCCGGCCGGGACGTCGCCGTTCTCGTCGGTCGTGACCGTGACCGGGTCGCCCACCGGGTTCCCCTCGGGATCGGTCAGCTGGATCGTGACCTCGGAGCCGGGGGCCCAGCCGCCGGAGGTCACGTCCGAGTCGCCACCGGCCGGGACCGGGGACTCGACCTGGAGCTGCGGGGCGATGGTGCCGGCCTCGAGCACCTCGAGAGGTGCCTGGGCGGTGGCGCCGTTGGCGTCGGTGCCGACCACGGAGTAGTCCGGACCGGGGGTCGCGTCCTCGGGGACCGGCAGCAGCGTCCCGTCGGGGACGTTGCCGGCCTCGTCGGTCGTCACCGTCACCGGGTCACCCAGGGGTGCACCGGAGGGATCGGTGAGCTGCAGCGACACCTCGGAGCTGGGCAGCCAGCCGGAGGAGGTCACCGGGGTCTCGCCACCGGCCGCGACCGGCGAACCGGCCTCCAGCACGGGAGCGTAGACGTCGATGGTGTCCTCACCGGAGTTGCCGTCGGCATCCGACGCGGTGACGGTGTACTGGCCCGCGGGGGCGTCCGCCGGGACCGGCACGACCGTGCCCGCCGGGACGTCGCCGTTCTCGTCGGTCGTGACCGTGACCGGGTCGCCCACCGGGTTGCCCTCGGCGTCGGCCAGCTGAACCGTCACCTCGGAGCCGGGGGCCCAGCCGCCGGAGGTCAGCGTGGACTCGCCACCGGCAGGAACCGGCGAGGAGGCGTCGACCTGCGGGGCGATGGTGCCGGCCTCGAGCACCTCGAGAGGTGCCTGGGCGGTGGCGCCGTTGGCGTCGGTGCCGACCACGGAGTAGTCCGGGCCCGGCGTCGCATCCTCGGGAACCGGCAGCAGCGTCCCGTCGGGGACGTTGCCGGCCTCGTCGGTGGTCACCGCGACCGGGTCACCCAGGGGTGCACCGGAGGGATCGGTGAGCTGCAGCGACACCTCGGAGCTGGGCAGCCAGCCGGAGGACGTCACCGGGGTCTCGCCACCGGCCGCGACCGGCGAACCGGCCTCCAGCACGGGAGCGTAGACATCCACAGGGGCCTCGGCGGAGTTGCCGTCGGCGTCGGTGCCGGTGACCGTGTACGCGCCGGCCGGGGCATCGGCCGGGACCGGCAGCATGGTGCCTGCCGGGATCGCGCCGGTGTCATCGGTCGTGACCGCCACCGGATCGCCCACCGGAGCACCGGAGGGATCGACCAGCTGGACGGACACCTCGGAGGCCGGAGCCCAGCCGCTCGAGGTCACCTCCGTCTCGCCACCGGCCGGGACCGGGGACGTCGCCTCGATCACCGGGGCGATGGTGCCGGCCTCGGTCACCTCGAGGGGTGCCTGGGCGGTGGCGCCGTTGGCGTCGGTGCCGACCACGGAGTAGTCCGGGCCGGGGGTCGCATCCTCGGGGACCGGGATGACGGTGCCGTCGGGGACGTTGCCGGCCTCGTCGGTGGTCACCGCGACCGGGTCGCCGACGGGCGAGCCGTCGGGGGCCGTGAGCTGCAGCGACACCTCGGAGCTGGGCAGCCAGCCGGAGGAGGTCACCGGGGTGTCATCGCCCGCGGCGACCGGCGAGCCGGCCTCCAGCACGGGGGCGTAGACGTCCACAGCGGCCTCGGCGGAGTTGCCGTCGGCATCGGTGCCCGTGACGGTGTAGGCACCCGCCGGGGCATCGGCCGGGACCGGCAGCATCGTGCCGGCCGGAACGGCGCCCGCGTCGTCGGTCGTGACCGGGATCGGGTCGCCCAGCGGGGCGCCCGAGGGGTCGACCAGCTGGAAGGAGACCTCGGAGCCGGGGGCCCAGCCGCTGGAGGTCAGCTCCGTCTCGCCGCCGGCCGGGACCGGGGACGTCGCCTCGAGGACCGGGGCGATGGTGCCGGCCTCGGTCACCTCGAGAGGAGCCTGGGCGGTCGCGCCCTGCGGGTCCGTGCCCACGATCGAGTAGTCGGTGCCGGGCGCCGCGTCCTCGGGGACGGGGACGACGGTGCCCTCGGGCACGTTGCCGTCGGCATCGGTCGTGACGACCACCGGGTCGCCCAGCGGCGCACCCGAGGGATCGGTCAGCTGCAGGGAGACCTCGTCGTTCGGCTGCCAGCCGGAGGAGGTCACCGGGGACTCGCCGCCGGCCGGGGTCGGCGAACCGGCCTCGAGCACCGGGGCGTAGACGTCGACGGCCGCCTCGGCGGTGTTGCCGTCGGCGTCGGTGCCGGTGACGGTGTAGGCACCCGCCGGGGCATCGGCCGGGACCGGCAGCATCGTGCCCGCCGGGATCGCGCCGGTGTCATCGGTGGTGACGGGGATCGGGTCGCCCAGCGGGGCGCCCGAGGGGTCGACCAGCTGGAAGGAGACCTCGGAGGCCGGAGCCCAGCCGCTGGAGGTCAGCTCGGTCTCGCCGCCGGCCGGGACCGGGGAGGACGCCTCGAGGACCGGGGCGATGGTGCCGGCCTCGGTCACCTCGAGAGGAGCCTGGACGTTGGCGCCCTGGGCGTCGGTGCCGACGATCGAGTAGTCGGCGCCGGGCGCCGCATCCTCGGGGACGGGGACGACGGTGCCCTCGGGCACGTTGCCGTCGGCATCCGTGGTCACCACGACCGGGTCGCCGACGGGCGAGCCGTCGGGGGCCGTGAGCTGCAGGGTCACATCGTCGTTCGGGAGCCAGCCCGAGGAGGTCACCGGGGACTCGCCGCCGGCCGGGGTCGGAGAGCCGGCCTCCAGCACGGGGGCGTAGACGTCGATCGCCGCATCGCCGGTGTTCCCGTCGGGATCGGTGAGGGTGATCGTGTACGCCCCGGCCGCCGCGTCCTCGGGGATCGGCACCACGGTGCCGGCCGGGAGGTCGCCGTTCGCATCGGTCGTGACCGGGATCGGGTCGCCGACGGGGTTCCCGTCGGGGCCGGTCAGCTGCACCGACACCTCGGTGTTCGGCGACCAGCCGCCCGAGGTGATCTCGGACTCGCCGCCCGCGGGCACCGGGGAGGTCGCCTGGACCTCGGGGGTGATCGCGGTGCCGCAGGCGTCGATGCGGACGCCGGCGTTGCCGAAGCCGAGGCGCGCCGCGCCGCCGGCCACGCCGAAGCTCAGCGCGGAGACCTCGAGGCCCGTGAGGGTGGTCTGCCCGTCGGCGGTGGTGCACTCGACCTCGCGCTGGTGGTTTATCTGCACCGAGAACACGTTGGCCGCGATGAGCTCGAGGAAGGGATCGACGGCGGCACGCACCGGGACGGTGATCATGTCCGTCTTGATGGTGGTGAATGCGTCGTACAGCAGCCCCGAGGGATCCGAGAGGGCGTCGTTGACAGGAGCCATGACGGTTCCCATGGTCCCGACGACCGTGTCGATGGTCGTGCAGGTGGCGAAGCCGGTCAGGCCTGCGGGGTTGCACTCGTAGTTGGAGACCTCCCCGGCGAGGGTCATGTCCCAGCTGGCGGTGGTGCCGTCGATCGCCGTGACCGTGGTGTGGATGTTGACGCTGTCGAGGGACGCGATCGCGGTGTCGACCGCGAGGGTGATGACCTCCTCGATCACGTCGTGCACGCTCGAGGCCACGAAGGGGTAGGTGTCCGAATCGATCAGCTCGGTGTTCGGATCCTGGTTGTTGAGGCCGACGGGACGATCGATCACGCCGTCGTCGTTGCCGCCGATGCGACCGAGGTCGACCTCCAGGGTGCCCTCGCCCAGGTTGATCGTGGCCAGGCCGTCGTCGGTGGAGATCTCGTCCAGGAGGATCGCGTTCATCACGTCCTCCTGGATGGTGCTGGTCACCTCCGTCTCGACGGTCATGCCTGGCAGCAGCGTGCCGAAGTTGAGGGCGGCGTTGATCGCCTCGACGACCGCGTCCTCCATCTGGCCCGCGGCATCGCTGACGCCGGCGCCGGCGTCCTCGATGGCCGGCGAGTGCAGGTTCAGCTTCAGCTCGCCGATGCGGTACTGGCCCGCGCCGCCGACGCCGTCGGGGTCCAGGAAGGTGCCGTCCTCGGCGGTGACGTGCGCGCCGCCCAGGCCGAAGGACAGGTCCGCCTGGTCGATCATCTGATCGGTGATGCCGCTGGTGCCGGTCGCGTCGAAGACGGAGAGCAGGTCGATCTGCGCGGTGCCGAAGTCGCTGTCGGTGCCGTCGAGGGTGAGGCCGCCGTCGGCCCCGGCGATGCCGCTGATCGCGTCACCGTTCTGGCCGTCGGTGGCGGTGGCCTCCGACTGGATCACGCCGACCTCGCCGAAGGCGAGCAGCTGATCCAGCGGGATGGTGATGCCGTTGCCGAAATCGACGACTTCCCCGCCGGCGATATCGCCGCTGAACGGCTCGCGGTTGGGGCCCGGGTTCGACACGGAGCCCGCGTCGGACTGGGCGAGGGCGAGGAGATCCTCGCCGCCGAGCTCGAGGCCGGCGATGCTGGCCTCCGCCTCGGTGGGCTCATCAGGGTAGGTGTTCAGGCCCAGCGCAGATGCCGAGCTGGAGCCGACCAGGGTGCACACGACACCCAGCGCGAAGCCCGAGAAGAGCTTCGGTCGCCAGGCGACCCGTCGATCGGAGGGACGTGGCGCCGAGGCCGGTCCGGAGCGAGTGTCGAGCATGACAATCCTTCCACTGGATAGAAAGACGAGGGCGCCGTCGTGACCCATCGTTCGGCGACAGCACAGCCCCCTCACAGCCATCTAACATGAGAGCTTCATCACGAGTCCACTCCGTGGGATTCTTCGTGCAGGTGTCTGTTTTCTCGGCCCCCGGCATACCGGACTTTTGGCCAGGAACCGACGGCTTCATGGACAACTGTGAACTAATCCGCAGGTCAGAGCCTTGTTTCTGGACGAGAGGCCAGGAGTTCGCCGCCGCGGCGGCCGCAGCGGGCCCCGCGGTCGTCCTCAGGGACCATCAGATCGCTTCCGCGCCCTGACCGGCCGCGGAGCGTGTGATGTCCCGCACGAGGGGCCGATGTCAGCTGCCGAAGTCGACGTACCAGAGCCCGTCGGAGGCCCGGACCATCGGCGAGGGGAACTCCGTGCCGTAGACGGTCAGGCGGATGCTGCCGTCGCCCTGGACCTCGGTGTCTATCCCCTCCGGCGTGAGCAGCTCCCCGAGGTTCTTGAAGTCCTCGGTGGAGTCGGCGTCGGTGCTCGCGGCGAGGATCTCCTCGCAGTCGCGGATCCTGGCTCCGGCGAAGGGCTCCCGCGTGAACGGGTCGAGCATGACGCCGCACGCGGCGTCGTGATCGCCCCGGCCGAGCGCCCGGACGAAGACGAGGAACTGCGCCTTCGCATCCTCCTCGTCCTGCGCGGAGACCCCGCCCTCGGAGGTCTCCTCCGTGGTGGGCTCCTGCGTGGTGGGCAGCGCGCTGGTGGCCTCCTCCGTCGGCTCGCCCGTGCTCTCCGTCCCGGCCGAGGGCGTCGGCGCGGTCGGACCGGAGCGGTCGTCCCCCTCGCGGTCGAGCACGAGCACGACCACCACGATGACCGCGGCGAGCAGCGCGAGGGCGAGGAGGCAGCCGCAGCCGATCCCGGCGTACATCGGCCAGCCTCGGCGGCGGGGCGCAGGAGGGCCGGGCAGGGGCGACGCGGAGTACGACATGACGAGCCTTTCGCGCGGAGGGTCGTGCAGAGCCGGGACGTCCCCGCGACGTGCGCAATGCGATGGACCCCGGCACCGATGGTGCCGGGGTCCGTCGTGGGATGCGAGTCGTGCTCAGATGCCGGAGGAGTCCGCAGTCGGTGCCGGAGGCGGCCCCTGCTGCTTCTTCTGCTCCATGCGGGCGAGCGTGCGGGCGGCGGCGTCGCGGCCGCCCAGGCCGAAGGCCAGGACCGCGGCGGCGGCGAGGCCGATGACCAGGGCGCCGAAGGCCATCTCGATGATCGAGTCGGCCACTCCCATGCTCTTGAGGCCCATGGCCACGAAGAGCGTGATCGTCACGTACTTGACGATGGTGGCCATCTGGCCGGAGAGCAGCTTCTCCAGGAAGGTGGCGATGAAGAAGCCGGCGGCGATGATCGCGGCGCCGAAGACGATGGATCCGCCGAGCTCGAGGATCTGGCTCAGCAGCGCCGTGATCTGCGGGAAGCCGAGCACCTGGGCCGCCATCACGGCGAAGAACAGCACGATCGCGATCTCCACGATCCGGGTGATGGCGGGGACGGCCGACTTGTCCGCAGGCAGGATGTCGAGCTTGCGCAGGTTCGCATCCAGGCCGGCGCCGGTCAGCACCTGACCCAGCAGGTCGGAGGCGAAGCGGGCGATGATCACGCCGATGCCCAGCAGGACCAGGGCCGCGACGATGTTGGGGATGGCCGCCAGCAGCGTGGAGAGCATCTGCTCCGCGGGGCGGGAGATGCTCGCGATGCCGAGGATCTGCAGCGCCGCGATCGACACGAAGATCATGATGATCCCGAAGACGACGTTGCCGAGGATCTCCGCGACGTTCGGGCCGTCGGACTTCGCGGCGGCCGGGGCGGGGTGCCCGGGTGCCTGGCCGGCGGCGGGCGCCTGGCCGGCGGCCGGTGCCTGGGCATGGGTCGGAGCCTGCGCGAACGGGGCGCCGCTGTCGCCGGCGACCTTCGAGACGCCGGCCTTGGCGCGGCCCATGAGCTTGCCGAGGTCCACCGCGCCGAGGGCGGTGACGATCAGGGACTTGACGATCTTGGCGAGCATCAGGCCGATCATGAAGACGACGCCGGCGCCGATCACGTTGGGCAGGTACGTCAGCACCGTCCCGAGCATCGCGGTGACGGGGCTCAGCACGCCGTCGAGCTGGAAGATGCCCAGGATGACGATGAGGCCCAGCAGCCAGACCAGCAGGGAGGCGATCGCTCCGAGGGACTGGCCCAGGGACGCGGCGTCGACGCCCGGCCGATGCAGGAACCTCAGCTTCGTGGCCGCCTTCGCCACGAGGTTCTTCACGACTCCGGCCAGGATGGCCGTGATGATCAGGATGGCGATGGCGGCAAGAAGTCTGAATCCGAGCCCCACCCAGTCGTAGGAGGTCAAGGTGTCCACAGCGGTCATCTCCTCAGCAGTTCTGGAGTGCGCCGCGTCCGGGGATGTGACCTCGGTCGCAGCGCGCGAGCCACTTCAGGGTAATGACCTGGCAATCTGTTGACCAGGGGTTCCTGGGAATTTGATTACGAATCGGCTACGACCTGCGGTGTCAGGGGTGACCGATGGGTCATGCCGGGTGCAGGGACAGGGAGAAATAGGCCGAGCACGGGTCCTCCCGGTACTCGGCGAACGGCCCTGTCTGCGCGAATCCGTGCCGCGCGTAGAGCCGGTGCGCGGCGGCGAAGAAGGGATCGGTCCCGGTCTCCAGGGCGAGCGTCTCCAGGCCCTCCTCCTGCGCGAGGGCGATGATCCGGCCCAGCACCGCGGCGCCCACGCCCCGGCCCCGCGCCGGCGGGGCGGTGCGCATCGACTTCACCTCGCCGAGCCGCCCGTCGTGGCGCTGCAGCGCCCCGATCCCGAGCAGGGTGCCGTCCTCCTCCCGGGCCGAGAGCAGCGTGATCGACGGATCGGCGAGGGCGTCCGGGTCCAGCGCGTGCACGCTCTCGGCCGGCGAGGTGCGGTGCATCTCGCCCAGGTGCTGGGCGAGCAGGGCGAGGACGTCGGCCCGGTGCGGGTCGTCCGCGGAGATGATCATGGGGTCCTTTCGTGGCGTGGGATCGCCCGCCAGTATCGGACGGACCGCTGCGCGAGCCTCACCCGGGGGCGGCGCGAGATCCGATCGTGACGTCGCGGCCGCGGCCGGACCGCCTTGACCGGTCCGGCCGGGATTGCCACACTCGCCGGCATGACGCCCACGCTCCCGGAGCTGCTCGCCCAGGAGGACGCGCTGGTCCTCCCCCGCTTCACCCATGACGACGCCTGGTGGCTGGGCGGGCGCCTGGTGGACCTCGCCCGGGAGCGGGAGCTGCCGATCCTCATCGACATCCGCCGCGGCGAGCTGCAGCTGTTCCAGCACGCCCGCCCCGGCACCAGCCCCGACAACGCCTCCTGGGTCGCGCGGAAGAACGCCGTGGTGCGGCGCTTCGGCCATTCCTCGCTGCTGATGGGGCAGAAGTACCGCGACCGCGGGACCACCTTCGAGGAGGCCACCGGCCTGCCCCGGGACCGCTATGCGGCCCACGGCGGCGCGTTCCCCCTGATCGTCGCGGGGGCCGGCATCATCGGGACCGCCACGGTCTCCGGACTCGCCCAGGTCGAGGACCACGCCCTGGTCGTCGAGGGGCTCCAGGCGCTCCTCGCGGAGCAGCGCGGGGGCGCGGCGCAGGAGGGGGCCGACGCGGGGTCGTGAGCCCGACGAGGGCGGTGGGGCCCGGGAGATTCGTAGGGCCCTGGGTCGTAAGGCCCTGGAGGGTCGTAGTGCCCTGGAGATTCACGGAGCCGTGGCGGAGGTGCGGCTCCTCGCCCGCGCAGCGCTGCGGCCGGGAATGCGAGAACCCCGGCTCACCAGGTGAGCCGGGGTTCTCATGCGGTGCGCGAGGGGGGAGTTGAACCCCCACGCCCTTTCGGGCACACGGACCTGAACCGTGCGCGTCTGCCTATTCCGCCACTCGCGCATCTCTCCGGCGCCGGGTTGTAACCCACCGAAGCCGAAGGTTCCTTCAGCTTACCTGCTGGTCTGCGAAGTCCCAAACCGCCGGGGCCGATGGTAACGACGATCACGTTGCCGGCCGCGACAGGGCGGCAGAGGCCCTCCGCCAGCGGGCGCCGATGCCCTCCGCCGGCGGGCAGCAGCGCCCTCCGCCGGCGGACGGCGGCCTCCGTCACCGGACGGCGGCGGCCTCCGCCTCGGCCTCGGCGGCCTCCGCGAAGGCGGCATCGGTCGCGGCGGGGTCGATCCGGTGGCGCACCACCACGACGTACAGCACCGTCACCAGCAGCACGACCGGCACGCCGACCAGGGCCGCGAGCTGCAGGTCGCGCACCACGGCGATGGTCGCGAACACGCCGACCACTCCGACCAGGCCCGCGACGGCGGTGGCGACGCCGCCGGGCAGGCGGAAGGTCTCCTGGCCGTCGCGGCCGCGCCAGTAGGAGATGTAGCTGATCAGGATCAGCGCCCACACCAGCAGCACGGAGAACACCACGAGGCTCATCATGTAGCCGAACACGCCGCCGGCACCGGTGAAGGCGAGCACCGCCGCCAGGACGATGCCGGCGGTGCTCATGGCGATCCCGCGCACCGGAACGTGGCGGGGAGAGAGCCGGTGGAGGAAGGCCGGGGCCATCGCATCGGCCGAGAGCGAGTGGAGCATGCGGCTACCGGCGTAGAGGTTCGCATTGGCCGCCGAGAGCGCCGCGATGAGCACGATGATGTTCGTCAGCGAGGCGGCGCCCGGGATGCCGATCCGGTCGAAGACCAGCACGAAGGGGCTCGCGGTGACGTCCTCCCCGGCGCCGGAGGCCTGCTGCCACGGCAGCAGCGCGACGACCAGGCCCACCGCGAGGACGTAGAAGAAGGCCAGGCGGATGATCGTGGTGCGCGCCGCGGTGCGGATCGCGGTGCCGGGATCCTTCGCCTCGGCCGCGGTGATCGACAGCAGCTCGATCCCGCCGAAGCTGAACATCACCACGCTCATGGCGATCCAGATCGAGGCCGCGCCGTTCGGGAGGAAGCCGCCGTCGCCGGTGAGGTGCGTCAGCCCCGGGGCCGGGGAGCTGGGCAGCCCTGCGAACACGAGGAACGCGCCGATGAGGATGAACACCAGCACGGCGACGACCTTGATGCTCGAGAGCCAGAACTCGATCACGCCGAAAGAGCCGACGCTGGCGAGGTTGATGCCCACGATGATGGCGGCGAACAGCACGATCCCGGCCCACAGCGGGACGCCGGGCGCCCAGTAGGTGAGGTACGTGGCGCAGGCGACGAGCTCGGCCCCGGTCACGCAGATGGTGACGAACCAGTACAGCCAGCGGGTCAGGTACCCCCAGTACGGGGAGAGGAAGCGGGCGGCGAGGGTGCCGAAGCCGCCGCGCACGGGGTAGCGCGAGGCCATCTCGCCCATGCTCAGGGCGATGGTCGCGGCGATCGCGGAGCCGAGGGCGAAGCAGACGATGACGGCGGGACCGGCGATGCCGATCGCGGCGCCCGAGCCGAGGAACAGGCCGGTGCCCAGGGCCGAGCCCATGGCGATCATGGCCATCTGCCCGTGCGTCAGCGAACGGGACAGGGAGCTTCCGGCGGACGCCGCGGGGGATGCGGAGGAGGAGGGTGCGGAGTTCACCCCAGGGATCCTACGGGCGCGGCGCCCCCGCTTGCAGTAGTTAGTAATCCTAACTACAGTGGGAGACGTGACCTCCCCCGACCCTGCCCTCTCCCTGGTCCTGGCGTGCAGCCGCTTCGCCCGGCTCTCCACCCGGATGGCCGATGTCGGCGTCTCCTCCGTGACCTGGCGCATCACCGCGACCCTCGAGGCCCGCGGGCCGATGCGGCTGTCGGAGATCGCCGCCCGCGAGCAGGTCGCCCGACCCACCGCCACCGCCGCCGTCCAGCGGCTCGAGGCGGAGGGGATCCTCTCGCGCCGACCCGACCCGGAGGACGCCCGCTCGGCCCTGATCGAGCTGACCCCCGCGGGACGCGAGCGGCTCGCCGCCTGGCGCGAGCGCCTGGCCGCCACGGTGGCCGAGCTGCTCGCCGACGTCCCCGCCGAGGACCGCGCCGCGCTCGAGCAGGCGAGCGAGGTCCTCCACCGCATCATCGACTCCTCGGAAGGAACGCTGCCCCCCGCATGAGCACCACCTCGCCCCCCTCGACCACCGCCTCCCCCTCCTCCTCGCTGCTGGGCGACGCCTTCCGTCAGCCGCGCGCGGTATGGGCGATCGCCTTCGCGGCGACCGTGTCCTTCATGGGCATCGGACTGGTCGACCCGATCCTCCCGGCCATCTCCACCGAGCTGGACGCCTCGCCCACCCAGGCGATGCTCCTGTTCACCAGCTACCTGTTCATCACCGCGATCGCCATGCTCTTCACCAGCTGGGCCTCCTCCCGGCTGGGCGTGAAGCGGACGCTGCTGACCGGGCTCGCCCTGGTCGTCGTCTTCGCGGCGCTGTGCGCGGCGTCCGGCTCCGTCGGCGAGATCATCGGCCTGCGCGCCGGCTGGGGCCTGGGCAACGCCCTGTTCATCTCCACCGCCCTGGCCGCGATCGTCGGCGCCAGCGCCGGGCCGAGCGCCGGGGCGATCATCCTCTACGAGGCCGCCCTGGGACTCGGCATGGCGGTCGGGCCGCTGCTGGGCGGACTGCTGGGCTCGGTGTCCTGGCGGGCCCCCTTCGCCGGCACGGCCGTGCTGATGGCCGTCGGCTTCCTCGCGATCACCGCCCTCCTGCGCGCCGAGCCGCGCCCGGCCCGGGTCTCCCCGCTGGCCTCGATCCGCGCCCTCGCCCACCCCGCGCTGCGCACCCTCGCGCTGACCGCCGTGTTCTACAACTTCGGCTTCTTCACCCTGCTGGCCTACTCGCCCTTCCCGCTCGAGGCCGCGGCCGCCGCGCAGGGCACGGAGTTCGGGGCCATGGGCATCGGCGGGGTCTTCTTCGGCTGGGGCCTGGCCCTGGCGATCACCTCCGTGCTGGTCGCCCCGGTCCTCACCCGCCGCTTCGGACTCCTGCCCACCCTCGTGGCGACCCTGGGCCTGCTCACGCTGGTGCTGCTGGCCCTGGCCCTGCTGCACACCTCCATGGTCGGCATGATCGTGGGCATCGTGATCGGCGGGCTGCTGCTGGGCGTGCTGAACACCGCGCTGACCGAGACGGTCATGGAGGCCACCGACCTCCCGCGCGGCGTGGCCAGCTCCGCCTACTCCGGGGTGCGCTTCCTCGGCGGGGCCGTCGCCCCCGCCGTGGCCGGCCCCCTCGCGGCCGCCGCCGGGGCCGCCGCCCCCTATGAGCTCGCCGCCCTCGCCATCGTGATCTCGATCGTCATGCTGCTGGTGGGCCGCCGGCACCTCGCTGCGGTGGGCGCGGACCACGGCGCCGCGCCCCACCTCGACGCCCGCTCGGAGGCCGAGGCCATCACCGCCGGCGACGAGGCCTGAGCCCGGAGCCCGGGCCGTGGGCGCGGGCGCGGGCACGAACGGCTGCGTCAGGGCCGCGAGCCCGGCGATCGCCTGGCTCGCGGCTCTCAGACCGCCATCCGTGCCCGCCGGGCTCGGCCCGGCCCGGCCCCGTGGGCGTCGCGAGGCCCGCTGCTCGTGATTCCCGCGAGGTCACCTCGCGCCCGGCGCGTCCTCATCCTCGTCCCGCGGGGCGATGTCGGGGCGGGCGTCGCCGTACAGCCGGCGCTTGAGGAGATCGGCCACGACGAGGGAGACCAGCACCCCGATCAGGGTGACCGTCACCTTGTCGTTCCCCGCCAGGGGCGACAGGTACGCGATCAGCGCCGTCGCTGCCAGCAGTGCCCCCACGATCAGGGTGATCCCCTTGTTCCCGATGATCAGCATGCTCCTCACACTATCGCCGGCCGCGCCGGCGGGCGTGCCGCCGGGCGTGCCGACGACGAGGCCTGGGCCCAGAGCCCCGGCCGTGGGCGCGGGCGTGCACGAACGGCTGCGTGAGGGCCGTGAGCCAGGCGATCGCCTGGCTCGCGGCTCTCAGACCGCCATCCGTGCACGCCGAGGGCGCACCGAGGGGCGCACCGAGAGGCGCGCCGGGGATGCAGAAGCGCCCCGCACCGTGAGGGTGCGGGGCGCTTCCGATGTCCGCCGTCGGGCCGGAGCCCGGCGATCAGCGCGCGAGCGTGATCAGACGGTGGCGCCCTTGGCCGCGACGACCTGGATCACCAGGTTCGCGAAGACGTCCTCGTGCAGACGCACGGTCGCCTTGTGCTCGCCCAGGGACTTGATCGGGGCCACGAACTCGACCGCGCGGCGGTCGATGTTCTTGCCGTGCACCGCCGCGATGCCCTCGGCGACCTCCTTGGAGGTGACGGCGCCGAAGAGGCGACCGCCCTGGCCGGCGCGCTCGGCGACGACGACCGGCTTGGACTGCAGCAGGTCCTTGAGGGACAGCGCCTCTTCGAGGGTCGCGATCGCGCGCTTGCCACGGGCGGCGCGGATCTGGTCGAGCTGGCGCTGGCCGCCCTTGGTCCACGGGGTCGCGAGACCGCGCGGGAGCAGGAAGTTGCGCGCGTAGCCGTCCTTGACCTCGACGACATCGCCCGCGGTGCCGAGGCCGGTGACCTCGTGGGTGAGGATGAGCTTGCTGGTCATGTGCTTCCCTTCCTCGCTCAGCGACCGGAGGTCGAGTAGGGCAGCAGGGCGATCTCGCGGGCGTTCTTCACGGCCTTCGCGATCTTGCGCTGCTCCTGCACGGACACGCCGGTGACGCGCCGCGCGCGGATCTTGCCGCGGTCGGAGATGAACTTGCGCAGCAGAGCTGCGTCCTTGTAGTCGACGGTCTCGACGCCCGCTGCCTTCAGCGGGTTCTGCTTCTTCTTCGGCTTACGAAGAACAGGCTTCGCCATCGTGGTGCTCCTTCTTCTGTATGGAGCCCGGGCATGCACCCGGGATGGATTGGTTCTCTACGGGGTGGCGGCCGATCAGAACGGCGGGTCGTCGTACCCGCCCTGCTGGTTGCCGCCTGCCCACGGATCCGCGCCGGCGCCGCCGGGGTTGCCCTGGCCGCCGTAGCCGCCCTGACCGCCCTGGTTGCCGCCGAAGCCACCGCCCTGCGGTGCGCCCTGGGGCGCCCCGCCGAAGCCGCCGCCCTGGGGGGCGCCGCCTCCGCGCTGGCCTCCGCCGAAGCCGCCACCGCCGCCGCGCTGCACCTTGGTGGGCTTGGCGGTCGCGTAGCGGAGCGAGGGGCCGATCTCCTCCACATCGAGCTCGATGGAGGTGCGGTTGTTGCCCTCGCGGTCAGTGTAGGAGCGCTGCTTGAGGCGACCCTGCACGACCACGCGGGTGCCCTTCTCGAGGGACTCGGCCACGTTCTCCGCGGCGTCGCGCCAGATCGAGCAGCGCAGGAACAGGGCCTCGCCGTCCTTCCACTCGTTCGCCTGACGATCGAACGTCCGAGGCGTCGAGGCGACGGTGAAGTTGGCGACCGCCATGCCGGACTGCGTGAAACGCAGCTCGGGGTCAGCGGTGAGGTTGCCGATCACGGTGATGACGGTGTCTCCGGCCATGGATGCTCCTGTGCTCCGGGTGCGGGGGTGACGGATCTGGATCCGTGGTGGTCGCGACCGCCCTCAGACGAGGCCGGTCGCGGAGGACGTCACTTGGCGTCGAGGCGCATCAGCTTGGTGCGCAGGACCGACTCGTTCAGGCCCAGCTGGCGGTCCAGCTCCTGAGCGGTCGCGGAGGTCGCGGTGAAGGTGAGGACGATGTAGATGCCCTCGGTCTTCTTGTCGATCTCGTAGGCGAACTTCCGCTTGCCCCAGACGTCGACGTTGTCGACGGTGCCGCCCTCGTTGGGGACGACCTGGACAAGCTTCTCGAAGGTCCCGGTGACGGTCCGCTCGTCGACGGACGGGTCGAGGATGACGACCATTTCGTATGTGCGCATGTTCGAGTACCCACCTCCTGTGGTCTTCGCGGCCACGGTCTCTCCGTGGCAGGAGGGTTCATGCCATCCGGCCGCGCATCGGCGACGCGCGGGACGGACCGTGCAAGCCTACCCGTCGCCCGGGACCTCCGATAGGGCACGATCAGCCGGTGCGCCCCGGATCACAGCACGGCTGCGATCACGCTCTCCGCGGCGCCCCGTGACCTGCGACACGCGCTGATAGGTTCACGGGGTGCTCCCCGGCGACATCACCCACCTCACCTCCCTGTCCCGACCGGTCCTCGCGCCCGACGGCAGCTTCGCCGTCTACGCCTCGTCCCGCCCTGACCTGCGCGCGGACCGCGCGGTGGGGCAGCTCTGGCGCGTCGACCTGCTCCCGCCCGATCTCGCCGACGGCACGGGCGCGGCGGGTCCGCCGCGCCGCCTGACCCGCGGGGTGTCGGACACGAGCCCGGCGCTCTCGCCCGACGGCCGCGTCATCGCCTTCCTGCGGGCCGATGACCGGGGCCGCCGCCAGATCCACCTGGTCGACGCCCGCGGCGGCGAGCCCCGGGCGATCACGACGCAGCTGCTGGGGGTGGACGCCTTCACCTGGTCGCCCGACGGCTCCTGCCTGGCGTTCACGGCTCGGTCGGCCGAGCCGGGACGGTACGGCGACGTGCCGGGCCTGGCGCCGGAGGCGGAGCGTCCGCGGCGCGTGACGGGCCCGCGCTGGCACGCCAACGGCGTCGGGTGGACGGCGGACCGGCCCGCGCACGTCTTCGTGGTGCCGGCCGTCTCCGTCGAGGAGGAGCCGGCCTACCCCGTGGCCCCGCATCCCGACGGCCCGCTGGCTGCGGTGCCGCCGGTGCGGTGCGTGCAGCTCACGGCGGGCCGCGCCGAGCACGGGCCGGTCTGCTTCGCCGCCGACGGCGCGCAGGTGCTGGCGGTCCGCGAGGATCCTGCGGCCGACATCGGCGACCTGCGCACCGAGGTCATCGCGATCCCGGTTCCTGCGCCCGCGCCGGGGCCGGATGGCCTCGCGGACGGTCCCGACCGGGACGGGTCCGGCGGGGACCGTCCCGACGGGGACGGCTCCGACGGGGAGTGCGCGACGGCCGAGCCCCGGATCCTCGTCCCGCGCGAGGAGGGGCTGCGCATCCAGCGGATCGGCATCGGCCCCGGCGGGGTCCCCGCGATCCTCGCCAGCCGGCCGATCGACGGGCGCGACCCGATCGCGCCGGACGTGGCCCTGTGGCTGCTGGAGGAGGCGGGGCCGCGCCGGCTCACCGATCCGGAGACGCTGGACGTGGGCGCGGCCGGATCGGAGATCATCGCGCTCGGCGAGGACGTGCTGCTGCGCGCCACCCGCCGCGGCCGCGTGCACCTGGTGCGGGTGTCCGCCGACAAGATCGTGCGCGATGTCGTCGCCGGCGACGTGGTGGTGGGCGGCGCCGATGCGGTGCTGCTCGCCGCCGTACCCGCTGCCGGCGAGGACGGGAGCGACGGCGAGGACGGGAGCGACGTCGAGACGGGCCGCCGCGGTCCCCGCGAGATCGTGCTGGCGTCCCTGGCCTCGCCGGTCTCCTCCGGTGTGCTGGTCGCGGCGGGCGATGATCCGGCCGCGCCCGCGCTGCTCGTCGACGCCGGCGCCTCGCTCCGGGAGGTCACGGAGATCGCTCCCTCGCAGGAGCTGGAGATCATCGGCCGCAGCGGGTACCCCGTCCACGGCTGGCTCACCCTGCCGCCCAGCGCCCCCGCGGCAGGCTCCGGCGCGATCCCGCTGATCCTCCTGATCCACGGCGGCCCGTACGCCGCCTACGACGTGGCCGTCTTCGACGAGGTGCAGACCCTCGTCGAGGCGGGGTACGCCGTCGTGCACGGCAACCCGCGCGGTTCGGCCGGCTACGGCCGTGCGCACGGGCGCGCCGTGAAGGGGGCCTTCGGGACGGTCGACGCGGAGGACGTGATCGATCTGCTCGAGGGGGCGCTGGCCGCGGATCCGCGGCTGGACGGCCGGCGCCTGGGGATCATGGGCGGCTCCTACGGCGGCTACCTGACCGCCTGGATCATCGCCCACGACCACCGGTTCCGCGGGGCCATCGTGGAGCGCGGCTTCCTGGACCCGGTGAGCTTCCAGGGCACCAGCGACATCGGCTCGTACTTCGGCGACCAGTACATCGGCACCGAGCGCGAGGACATCGATCGCCAGAGCGCCTTCGCGCGGGCCGGAGCCGTGCGCACGCCGACCCTCGTCATCCATTCCGAGCAGGACCTGCGCTGCCCGCTCGAGCAGGGCACCCGCTACTACGCGGCGCTGCAGCGCGCGGGCGTGGACACGGAGATGCTCATCTTCCCCGGAGAGGACCACGAGCTCACCCGCTCCGGCCGCCCCCGGCACCGGGTGGAGCGCTTCGAGGCCGTCCTGGACTGGTGGGACCGCCGCCTCGGCGGCGCCTGACACCCGATCGGCCCGGCCGTCCCCCGGCCGGGCCGATCCCCCGAACCGGCCGGGCCGCCGAGGGCGGTGCGACCGGTTCCCCCGTCCGGCCCGGCCGCTCCCCTCGGGCGGCCGGGCCGGTGGTCTGCGTCGGCTCAGAACACCTCGACGACGGCGCCGGTGAGGTCGGTGCGCACGGTGGCGCTGTCGCGCTCGGACGCGACGCTCACGAGCATCTGCAGGTCCAGGGACGTCGGCGTGTTCCGGCTGATGCTGATCCCGGTGGACTGCCCGCCCTCGATCTCGGAGGCCCCCGGGGCGGCCTCGACCGCCGCGACGACCCCGGCGGGATCGATGTCCTCGGTGCTGAACACGTTCTGCTCGAGGGCCTCGACATCGCCGCCGTAGTCCACGGGGACGGGCTCCTCGGAGAGCTCGCCGTCGGTGTACGACCAGGAGTTCAGCTCGTCCGGGGCCGCAGGGTCCACGGCGTCGAACGTGATGTAGCCGCTGGCCAGGGTGATGTGGGTCAGCTGCGCAGGCGAGGCGCCCACCCGGTCCTCGAGGGCGGTGATCGCGGCATCGACCTCCTCGGCCGTGAGGTCGCTCAGGAACGTCGCGGCATCCGCCTGCGCACCCGCCTTCGCGTCCTGGAAGGAGGTCGGGGCCTCGTCGCCGCTGTCGCCGATGCCGAGGACCCCGCAGGAGCTGAGGGCGGCGGTCAGGAGGATGGCGGCGGCGGCGCGGGCCGTGCTCCGCGGGAGGGTTGCGCGCATGGGGTGTCCTTCTCGGATGCGGGATGGGCCGGCCGGGCCCTCGGCCGGGCCGGGACGCATGCCCGCGGACCGCGAGGGGCGGAGCGTGCGCCGAAGCCATACTAACGCAACATCACGTTGCGTTAGTGAGCGCGGGTGCGGGCCGGGGTCGGCCCGCAGGGATACTGGGGCGATGGCCGAGCAGGAGCAGACCCCGCAGCGCCGCCCGGGCGGCCGCAGCGCACGCATCCAGCAGGCGGTCTTCGCCGCCGTGCTCGAGGAGGTCGTCGCGCAGGGCTACGCGAAGGCGACCCTGGGCGCGGTCGCCGAACGCTCCGGCGTGCACCGCACGACCATCTACCGGCGCTGGTCCGACCTCGACACCCTGCTCGTCGAGGCGCTGCGCGACCGCTCCGGGCATCCCGTCGTGCCCCGGGACACGGGCGCCCTCGCCTCGGATCTCGCGGCGTACGCGCAGGACATCGTGGAGGTCCTCGCCGCGGACACCGGGCGGATCATCAGCGCGGTGCTCGGCTCCGAGGCGGCGCGCCTGGACGGGGTGCGCGGAATCCTCGGCGAGGTCCTCACCACGCGCCGGCCCCTCTCCTCGGAGATCGTGCGGCGGGCCGTCGCCCGCGGAGAGGCCCCCCGCGGGACCGTCGACGTCGAGGTCATCGACCACCTCGTCGCGCCGCTGTACTTCCGCCTGCTGCTGACCGGCGAGCCCCTGGACACGGACGTGGCCCGCCGCTGCGCCGCAGCCACCACGGCAGCGGTCCGCGCCGGCATCTTCGTCCGGGAGCCGGGCCCGGCCAGCGGTTCTCCCAGCGGCCGATGAACGCCGCAGCGCCCTGCACCAGGGCGGTGCAGGGCGCTGCGGAGCGGGAGACGTCGCGGGATCAGGCGGTCCGGCCGGCCCGTTCGGTCGGGGCGTCGGTGGGCTGGCCGCGGTCCCTCCTCGTGTCGCCTCTGCCCGGGGAGCCGTCGCCCTGCTCCGTCTCGCCGCCGGCCTGCTCCTCCCCGTCGTCCTCGGACTTCTCGGTGGCGTCGGCCTCGGGTTCCCCGGACGTCGGGGCCTCCGACGTGGGAGCCTCCGAGGACGGCTCCTCGGTGGCCGGGGCCTCGGAGCTGGGCTCCTCCGTGGTGGGCGCCTCGGAGCTGGGCTCCTCGGTCGGCTCCTCGGACGGCTCCTCGGTGGGCTCCTGGGTCGTGGGCTCCTCGGTCGCGGGGGCCTGGGTGGTGCGCGAGGGCTCGTCCTCGTCGTCGTCCTGGGTCTCGCGCGGGCGCTGGTTGTCCAGGCGCACGGCCTCCGGGAAGTCGAGCTTCTCCTGGCCCTCGAGGGAGGGCTTCATGATGCCGGTCCAGATCCGGGTCGGGAACGAGCCGCCGGTGATGCGGTCCACGCCGCCGAAGGGCGTGAGGGACTGCTGGGAGCCGTCCTCGCCGGGCTGGAACATGCCCACGGCCGTCACCAGCTGGGGCGTGAAGCCGACGAACCAGGCCGAGCGGAAGCTCTCGGAGGTGCCGGTCTTGCCGGCGACGGGGCGCCCGTCCATGTTCTGGCGGATGTAGCGGGCGGACCCGGTGCTGGGCGGGCCCTGCAGGGCCACGGTCGCGTTGATGGCGACACCCTCGTCGAGCACCTCCTTGGGGGCCTTCTCGTGCTCGTACTCGGTGCTGCCGTCGGGGTTGGTCACGGACTTGACCATGTACGAGGGGTTGTAGTCGCCCTGCGCCGCGATCGTCGCATAGGCCTCGCCCATCTCCAGCACCGTCGGGCTGGCCGAGCCGAGCACGTTGGAGGGGTAGGCGTCCAGGTCCGGGGTGTCCTCGGGCAGGCCCAGCTGGATCGCGACGTCCCGCGTGCGCTCCGGCCCGATCTCGAGGTTCAGCTCCGCGAAGGCGGTGTTGATCGAGTGCGTGACCGACTCGGTGAGGGTGACGCTGCCGTAGGAGACGTCGCTGAAGTTCTTCACCCGCCAGTCGTCGCCGGGGACGTCGAAGGTGCGGGGCGAGTTCCCGTTGAACCGCGAGTTCAGGCTGTAGCCGTCCTCGAGGGCGGCCACCAGCGTGAAGGTCTTGAAGATCGAGCCGGCCTGCATCCGGGACTGGCTGGCGTCGTTGTAGGACTGGGTGACGTAGTCCGCGCCGCCGTACATGGCCTTGATCGCGCCGGTGGACGGGTCGATCGTGATGGTGCCGATGCGGTTGTTGGCGGGCCTGTCGTCGGGGAGGTCCTCGATCGCATCGACCGTGTTCTGCTGGATCGCGGGGTCGATGGTGGAGACGATCGTGTAGCCGCCGGTGTCGATGTCGTCCTCGTCGAAGCCCTGCCGCTTCAGCTCCGACTTCACGTACGCGATGAGGTAGCCGTTGGGGCCGGCGAGCGCGTTGGAGTTCGCGTTGTCGACCGTCGCCGGGAACTCGAGCGCCTCGGCCTCGTCGGCGGTGAGCGTGCCGGTCACGTTGACCTGCCGCTCGATCACGCGGTCCCACAGGGACGCGGCGCGCTCGGGGTTCTTCGCCGGGTCGTAGACCGAGGGCGCCGGGATCACGGCGACCAGCAGCGAGGCCTCCGCGTCGGTGAGGTCCTTCGCGTCCTTGCCGAAGTAGGCCTGGGAGGCCTCCTGCACGCCGTAGGCGCCGCGGCCGAAGTAGATGGTGTTGAGGTAGCGCGAGAGGATCTCGTCCTTGGACAGGGACTGATCCGCCTTCAGCGCCATCATCGCCTCCTGGGCCTTGCCCCAGTAGGAGGTGTTGGTGCCCGTGTAGTAGCGCTCGACGTACTGCATGGTGATCGTCGAGCCGCCCTGGCGGGCGTTGCCGGAGAGGTTGTTCACCAGGGCGCGCACGATGCCGCGCGGGGAGACGCCGCGGTTCTCGTAGAAGGTGGAGTCCTCGCTCGCGACGACTGCCTCCTTGACGTTGTCCGGGATCTCGTCGCTGGGGATGATCGTGCGGTTGACCTGGGAGAACTTCCCCATCTCCGTGGTGCCGTCGGCGAAGTAGACGCGCGAGGACTGGGCGACGGCGACATCGCTGGGCTCGGGCACGTCGGTGGTCTTGTACATCCACACGGCGAAGGAGACGCCGGCGATCACGAGCAGCGCGAAGGCGCCGATGATCATGCGCAGCGAGGGGAACCAGCGCCACACGCCCTTCTTCCCGGCGCGCGGATAGTTCAGGAGGTTCTTGCGCGGCTTCGCGCGCGCCAGTCCCGCCCCGCCCGCGGCGGCCGCGGTGGTCGCCGCGCCCTGGGAGCGGGAGGTCCCCTTGGTCGAGCCCGTGCGCGAGGACGAGCCTGCGGAGCCGCCCTTCGCCCCGGACCGTGCCGCGGCGCCGCCGGCGGCCCCGGCTCCTGCCGCGGCGTTGCGCTTGGTGCGGGAGGTGCCCTTCACCTCACCAGGGGTCTTGCCCCCGGCAGCGGCGGGGCTGCGGCGGACGCCGGCTGCGCGTCGCGCGCCGGGCTTGCCCGAACCGGGGCTGGACGAGCCGCGGGAATCGCTCATGGTGGCTCCTGCTTCCTGGCCGACTGGCTTCCTGGACGATCTGGGGCACGAACCGCCAGGGGTCCGCGATCATTCAGTATGGGCGCGCACGGCAGGCACGGATACGACCCGGCGGGGACTCTCACACGGTTTCCACGACTGGTGCGACGCCGCTCACAGTAGACGCCGGGCGCCCCGCAGGGCTTTCAGCGGATGCTCATCGACGGTGCCGGCGCGGTCAGCGCGCGGCCCACCACGCCTTCAGCTCCTCCTCGGCGCGCTCACGGCCCAGGGGGCCGTGCTCCATCCGCAGCTCCAGGAGGTGCTTGTAGGCCTCGCCGACCTCGCGGCCCGGTGCCAGGTCGAGGATCTGCATGATCTCGTTGCCGTCGAGGTCGGGGCGGATCCGACCGATCTCCTCCTGCTCGGCGAGCTCGGCGATGCGCGCCTCGAGCTCGTCGTAGGCCCGCGCGAGGGCGCGGGACTTGCGCCGGTTGCGGGTGGTGACATCGGCCCGCGTGAGGCGGTGCAGGTGCTCCAGGAGGGGGCCGGCGTCGGTGACGTAGCGGCGCACCGCGGAATCGGTCCAGGCCGAGTCGGCGTAGCCGTGGAAGCGCAGGTGCAGCTCCACCAGCCGGGCGACCTGCTTGGTGGTGTCCTTGTCGAAGGCCAGCGCCTTCATCCGCTTCGCGGTGAGCTTCGCTCCGACCACGTCGTGGTGGCGGAAGGTGACCACGCCCCCGGCCTCGTAGCGGCGGGTGGCGGGCTTGCCGATGTCGTGCAGCAGCGCGGCCAGGCGCAGCACCAGGTCGGGGCCCTCGCAGGGGCCGCCGCTGCCGGGCGCGGACTCGAGGTCGATGGCCTGCTCGAGCACGGTGAGGGAGTGCTGGTAGACGTCCTTGTGGTGGTGGTGCTCGTCGATCTCCAGCTGCAGGGCCGGCAGCTCCGGCAGCACGTGCCGGGCCAGGCCCAGCTCGACCATCTGCTCGAGCCCCGCGCGGGGGTGGGCTCCCATCAGGAGCTTGACCAGCTCCTCGCGCACCCGCTCGGCCGAGACGATGCCGATCCGCTCGGCGAGGGCGCGCACCGCATCGGCCGTCCCCGGCTCGATGCGGAAGCCGAGCTGGGAGACGAAGCGGACGGCCCGCATCATCCGCAGCGGGTCGTCGTCGAAGGACTGCTCGGGGGCGACGGGGGTGCGCAGCACCTCGGCGGCGAGGTCGGCGAGGCCGTCGAAGGGGTCCACCAGCTCCAGGGACGGCAGGCGCACCGCCATGGCGTTGACGGTGAAGTCCCGCCGGGACAGGTCCCCGGCGAGGGTGTCGCCGTAGACGACCTGCGGCTTGCGGCTGGTCGGATCGTAGGACTCGGTGCGGTAGGTGGTGACCTCCACGCGCAGGCCCCCGCGGGCCGCGCCCAGGGTGCCGAACTCCCGGCCCATGTCCCACAGGGCGCCGCCGCGGTTCCAGGCCCGCAGGATCCCCTCGGTCTGCTCGGGCCGGGCGGAGGTCGTGAAGTCCAGGTCGGCGCTGGACCGGCCCAGCACCGCGTCGCGGACGGGACCGCCCACCAGCGCGAGCTCGTGGCCGGCCGCCTCGAAGGCGCGGCCGAGCTCGTGGATCTCCGCGGGCAGCGCCGCGAACATGGAGGCCGCGCGGGTGCGGGCGACCTCGAGGCGAGCGCGCGTCTCGTCCGTGTCGTGGGGGGCATCAGTCACAGGGCCTACCGTATAAGGACGCATACAGTGTCCCCATGTCGCAGCCCGTACCGACCACGCCTGCCCTCGGGACGGGGCGATCGCCTCGTCCCCGCTCCGGCGCACCGGTCGGACGACAGCCCGCCGCTGCCCGCCCGATCCTCCGGACCCTGGTATCGGCCCTGGTCATGTGCCTGGTGATGCTGCTGGGCCCCGGGGCCGCCCACGCGGTCCCGCAGCCGGAGGACTTCGACGGCACGGACACGGCGCTGCGCCTGGACTCCCTGGGCCCGGCGGCGCTGGAGCCCGGCGGCACGCTCAGCGCTGAGATCACCATCACCAACACCTCCTCGCAGACCCTCCTCGCCCCGCAGCTCGAGGTGCGCACGCGCACCCCGCGGATCACCGAGCGGGAGCAGCTCGAGCAGTGGCAGGCGGTCACCGCACCCGATGACTCGGGGACCCCCGTGGGCACCTCCGGCGTCGCCGGGGACCTCGCCCCCGGGGCGAGCACGCAGGTGCGGGTCGCGATCCCGGCGGAGGAGCTCGGCTACTCCGAGGCCCCGGAGCTGTGGGGGGTGCGTCGCCTGTCCTTCACCCTGGTGTCCGAGGAGACGCCCCTGGTCAGCCTGCGCAGCTTCACCGTCTGGCGGCCCTCGGGGGTCAGCGGCGGCATCCGCGCCTCGATGCTGGTGCCGATCTCCGCGGCGGACCCGGCCGCCCAGGTCACCGATCCCACCGCCTTCACGGCCGATGTGACCGCGGGCGCACTGGCCCGCACCCGCGATACGGCCCTCGTCGACGGGGTCGACTGGATGCTCGACCCCTCCTTGCTGGACCCCGCGACCCTCGTCGACCCGCAGGAGCCCGAGGAGGAGCCGACCGAGGACCCGGACCCGGATGCCACCGCCGAGCCGACCACCCCGGCCGAGGAGGGGACGGCCGGGCCGCCCGCTCCGCTCGAGGCCGCCGACCAGATGCGCCTCGCCCTCCAGGAGGGCGCCGCGGGACGTACCGTGCTCGGCACGCCCTACGCGGGCGCCGACCTGGTCTCCCTCTCCGAGGCCGATGCCCCGCACCTCGGCGGCCGGGCGCGGATCGCCGCGCAGGACGCCTGGGGCGGATCCGGCGTCACCCCGCACGGCCAGGCCGTCGCGGTGCCCGAGCAGCAGCTCACCGGCGGGGAGCTGCAGGCCTGGCAGGAGGAGGGCAGCGAGGCGATCGTGGTCCCGTCCTCCCTCGCCGCGGCCGGTCGCAGCGACCACGTCACCCCGTCCTCCGTCGTGATGCTCGAGTCCGACGCCGGCTCCACGCCGCTGATCGCCCCCGACGAGGGCCTGTCCGCGCAGGTCTCGATGCTGACCCCGGAGTCCGCGGATCCGGTCCTGACCCGCCAGCGCATCCTCGCCGAGACGGCCGCGGTCGCCTCCCAGGACGTCTCCGCGCGCCAGCACCTGGTGATCGTGCCCGAGGACGCCTCCGCCCTGGACCCCGAGGCCGTCGACGCGATGATGCGCGACCTGCGGGACGCCCCGTGGGTGGAGCGCGTGCCCCTGTCCCAGCTGCTGGACGCCGCCGAGCAGGGCTCGGTGACCACCGATCCCGGGGACGAGAGCGGGGCCGTGCTGAGCGCCGGCACGCTGCGCCCCGAGGACGTCCCCGTCGCCGAGGGCGCCGCGGCGCAGCGCCTCGACCCCCGGGCGACGGCCGATCTCGAGGCCGCCTCCGAGCGCCTGGGCGACATCACCTCGGTGATGGAGGACCCTGCCGCCGCCGACGCCGCGGAGCTGCTGCTGCTGGCCGCCGCCTCCACCGGGCACCGCGGCGACGAGCAGGAGGCACGGCAGGGCGCCGACGCCGCCGTGGCGCGCACCGACGAGCTCACCGCCGCGGTCCAGGTGGTGCCCGTCTCCGAGTACACCCTGGTCGCCGATGCGGCCGGGGTGCCCATCACCGTGCGCAACGCGCTGCCCACCCCGATCACCGTGCAGGTGCTGGTCTCCTCGGACACCCATGTGGTGCGGATCGGCGATCCGGAGACGGTGCGGGTCCCCGCCCGCGGCAGCGCCCAGGTGACCGTCCCCGTCGAGGCGATCGCCAACGGCACCGTCACCCTCTCGACCACGCTCACCACGGCCGAGGGCGTGCCGCTGACCGATCCGGTGGGCGTGCCGCTCAGCGTGAACCCCGCCTGGGAGAACTGGACGACCATGGCCCTGGTGATCGCGATGGGCCTGCTGGTCGTCGTGGGCGTGCTGCGGGCCCGGCGCACCGGGTCCTCCCGCCGCGCCCCCGGCGTGAAGGTGCCCGAGGACCCGGCGGTGCTGGCGAGCACGGGCCGTTCCCAGCCCGCTGCCGGGACCATGGACCCTCCGCGACCGGGCACCGAGGGGCAGGAGGAGGGCCGATGAGCAGCACAGCGACCAGAGCGCGGCGCACGGCCCACATCCCGCGGCATCTGCGCACCGCCCCGGCCCCGGCCCCGGCGGCCGGGCCGGCGCGGCCCGCGGCGCCATCGGCCCCCGAGCCTGCCCGGCCCCGCACCGGGCTGATGCGCGCGAGCATGCTCATGGCTTCCGGCTCGATCGTCTCGCGCCTGCTGGGCTTCGTGCGCAACTTCCTGTTCGGCCTCATCACGGCCGGGTCGATGACCGCGGCGGCGAGCTCGTTCAGCGCCGCCAACCAGCTGCCCAACACCATCTGGATCCTGGTCGGCGGTGGCACCCTCAACGCGATCCTCGTGCCCGCGATCGTCAAGGCCGCCAAGCAGCCCGATCGCGGCTCGGACTACATCTCGCGCCTGATGACCCTGGTGGTGCTGGTCTCCGGCGGGCTCACCGCGATCTGCATCGCCGGCGTCCCGCTGCTGCTCACCCTGACCAGCGGCAATCTGCCGCCGGCGACCTACGCCCTGGCGGTGCAGCTGGGGTACTGGATGATGCCGCAGATCATGCTGTCGGCGCTGTACGTCATGTGCGGGCAGCTGCTGAACGCGCACGACTCCTTCGGCCCGTACCAGTGGGCGCCGGTGATGAACAACCTCGTCGGCATCGTCGGCGGGCTGCTGTTCCTGGTCGTCTGGGGCAAGCAGGGCGATGCGACCGCCTGGACCATCCCCATGGTGATCGCCCTGGCGGCGATCAACGTGGGCGGCTCCGGGGCGCAGGTCGCGTTCCTCATCGTCTACGTGAGGAAGCTCCGCCTGCGGCTGCGCCCGAAGTGGGGGTTCCGCGGGCTGGGCTTCGGGAAGCTGTCCCGGCTGGGCCTGTGGACCCTCGCCATGCTCGGGATCGCGCAGCTCGGCATCTGGGCGACCCGCTGGTCCACCGGCAACGCCGCCCACGAGGTCGAGCGGCTGAACGAGATCGACCGCAGCGCCGCCCAGTCCTACCCGGCGCTGACCTCGATCGACTGGGCCTACATGGCGTTCATGATCCCGCAGGGCATCATCGCCGTGACCATCGTGACCGCGATCTTCCCGCGGATCTCTCGCCATGCGGCCGATGACGAGCACACCTCGGCGCTGGCCGAGTACGCCCGCACCGGGCGCGTGCTCGCGGTGCCGATGTTCCTCTCGGCCGCGGTGTTCATCGCGCTGGCCGGGCCGATCATGTGGGTGATCGGCGGCGGCACCGGCCCGGTCGGGGCGCGGGCCAACGGCTGGGTGCTCATCGGGTACATGGTCGGCCTCGTGCCCTTCGCCGCGACATACCTGGTCAAGCGCGTCTTCTATGCCTACGAGGATGCGCGTGCCCCGTTCTGGATGCAGATCCCGAACACGCTGGTGTCCCTCGCGGCGGTGGGGCCGATCCTGTGGCTGGTCGATCCGCGCTATGCGACGGCGACGGCCGCCGCCGTCAGCTCGCTGGGCAATGTGCTGGGCTGGGCGCTGGGCCTGTACCTCCTGCGCCGCCGCGCCACGGCGCTCGGGGCTCGCACCACGGGCACCCGGGCGAGCGTCATGGCCTATCTCAAGCTGCTGATCGCCGCGATCGCCGGCATCGCCGTGGGGGCGGGGGCGGTGCATCTGCTGGGCGATGCGCTGTGGATCCACCGGCTCCTCACCGTCCCCCTCGGCGCGGCGGTGGCCGTGCTCGTCTCCGCGGTGTTCGTGGCGGTCGCCCGCCTGCTGCGGGTCGACGAGCTGACCTGGGCGATGTCCCTGGTGACGCGGAAGCTGCGACGATCCGGCAAGTCCCCGGCGACCACCTCGTAGCATGGTGAGGCGCCTTGACGAACGACGGAGGACTATCCGTGACCATTGGACCCCATGACGACGCGCTCCGCGCGCACTGGACCCTGGAGGGGACGATCCCTCTGTCCGGCGTGCCCGCGGGAGCCTCATGGCATCGCGCACGATCGGCGGCGAGCGGGGAGAGCGTCGTCCTGCTCCTCGTGCAGGGACCGGCGGCCCTCGAGGTGGCCGATGCCGCGCGCCGCGCCTTCCTCGTGGAGGACCCCCGGCTGATCCCGGTGCGCGAGGTGCGCGTGTTCGGCGATCCCCGGGAGGACCCGCGGGCCGCCGCCCCCGGTGCGCCCGCCCCGGTCACCGCGGTGGAGTACCCGGTGCCGCCGGCGCCGCCGCTGGCCGCGATGTACGCCGACGGCCCGCTGCGCGCGGAGACCGCCCGATCGGTGATCGGCGAGACCGCGGCCGGGCTCGACACCGCGCGCCGTCGCGGGATCCGCCACCAGCACCTCGACTCCAACCGGGTGTTCGTCGATCCTGCGGCGGGCACCGTCCACGTGCTCGGCGCGGGCGTCGAGGCGGCCGCGGCGCTGGAGACCGCCGCGGAGCAGGACACCGGCTTCCGCGACACCGCGGCGCTGGTCGCCCTGCTGTACAAGGCCCTGACGGGCTCGCGCCCGGTGCGCGGGCAGGACGGCCTGGTGCCGCGCGCCTCCCGCATCAGCCCCCGGACGGTGCCCGACGACCTGGACGTGCTGTGCGACCTGGTGCTCAACGAGTCCGGGGAGGCCATGCCCGTGACCGTGCGCGACCTCGTCACCGAGCTCTCGCCCTGGCAGTCGATCCCGGTGACCCTCGAGGCCTTCGACGCGGACGACGCCGCGGCCGCCGCGGCCGGGACCTCCGCGGATCCCGCGGCGGTCCCGCCCGCCGAGGAGTCCGCCGCCCCGAGCCCCGCCGCCCCGAGCCCCGCCGACGGGGGCTCCGCCGACGAGAGCCCCGCCGACAGGGACGCCCCTGCCGGGGCCGCCGCGACCGCGGCGCTGGCTCCGGCCGTCGCCGCCGGGCCCACGGCGACCTCGGCCGCACCGGAGCCGTCCCAGCCCCTGCCCGCCCCGGCCGTGAGCCCCGGTGCCGGGTCCCCGGACGCCTCGGCATCGGCCCCGAGCCCCACCGGGGCAGAGCAGCCCGCCGTGCCGGCGGGCGACACCTCCCAGAGCGGTCCCGCCCAGAGCGGCCCCACCCAGGGTGATCCCTCCCAGGGGGACGCCTCCCCGGGCAATGCCTCCCCGGGCGAAGCCTCCGCAGCCGAGCCCTCCCGGGACGACGCCGGCGCCGCGGCTCCGGTCGATCGCGCCCGCACCTCCGAGGAGGCGCAGACCCTGATCCGCGACCTCCACCTGGACGAGCCCCGTCGCGGTGCGGCCTTCCCGGGCCATCTCGAGGTGGCCGCAGCCCCCGGGGCCGCCGCCCCGGCCGGTTCCTCCGTACCCAGCGATCCCTCCGCTCCCGCCGGACCCTCCGCAGGGGACGGGTCCGCCGCTCCCGTGCAGGCCGCGCCGGAGCCTCCCGCCGCCTACGCCTACGGCGCCCCCGCGGAGACCGGCTCCGCCACGACCGACCCGGACCGGACCGACCCGACCCGACCCGACCCGGCCGAGACCGCGCCCGCCGGCCCTCAGGGTGCGCCGGCCGGGGCCGACGGCGAGGACTCCGCCGCCGATGCCGCAGGCCCCGAGCGCTCGGAGGCGCCGACCGCCGCGCTGGCCCCGACGGCCGCGATGAGCCCCGTCCCCGCACCGGCTCCCGGTCCGGCCGATGCCGGACAGCGCACGGCGCCGATGGCCCCCGTGGCCGGCGCCGCGGTCCCGGCGGCCCACGCCGCCCAGGACGCGCTGAGCACCCCGCCGCAGGCCCCGCGCCCGGACGATGCCGAGCCGTCGACCGATCAGGTCCCGCAGCCGCCCACGGGTCCGATCGTGGTGCGCGGCCGCGACACCTCCCTCGCGGAGGAGCCCACCGAGATCCGACCCGCCTCCGGTCCGGGGTCGCTGCTGCGGGACGTCGTCGGCGTCGCAATGGATCGCGACGAGGCCGTGACCTACGCGCAGACCCCGGTGCCGCGCGACCAGCGCTCCCGCACCGCCCAGTGGGTCCTGGTCCTCGCCGTGCTCGGCGTGATCGTCGCCCTCGTCTTCGCGGTCACCTCCATCACCTCGACGCTGCGCGGGGACACCAACCCCGTCGGCGAGGCGACCACCTCCGCCGCCTCCGAGGAGACATCGGCCCCGGCCGAGGAGACCGCGGAGCCGGAGACGACGCCCGAGGCGCTCCCGGTGGTCACCCTCGCATCGGCCGAGCTGTTCGCGCGCGGCACGGACCGCGAGCCGGACCATCTGGATCGCCAGGACCGCCTCACCGACGGCGATCCCTCCTCGGCCTGGTCCTCGCAGATCTACCGCAGCGCGCAGTACGGCAACCTCAAGGAGGGCCTGGGCGTCCGGCTGTCCTTCGATCAGCCCGGCACCCTGAACTCCGTCGTCGTCACCACCGCGGAGAACAGCGGCGGCGTCCTCGAGCTGCGCGCGGACCCGGGCAACGGGGAGCTCGGCGAGGTCCTCGCCACCGGCGAGTTCGCCGGCGACGGGGAGGTCACCCTGACTCCGCAGGAACCGCTCTCCGAGGCGTCCTCCGTGGTGCTGTGGATCCCCGAGCTCCCCGGCGACTCGGGCGGGGACGGCTTCCGGGCGCGCATCGCCGAGGTGCGCGTCCAGTGATGCGAGCGCGGCCCGATCGCGCCCGCCGTCGGCCCCTGCCGACGGTGATGGGTCTTCCCATCCCGCTGATCGTGGTCGCGCTGGTGATCTCCTCGAGCATCGG
Organism: Brachybacterium phenoliresistens; assembly: GCF_039530785.1. Taxonomy (NCBI): domain Bacteria; kingdom Bacillati; phylum Actinomycetota; class Actinomycetes; order Micrococcales; family Dermabacteraceae; genus Brachybacterium; species Brachybacterium phenoliresistens. The sequence continues at coordinate 83,092 of NZ_BAAAOW010000004.1, read as the reverse complement.
CCTCATGCTGTCCAAGGCCCTCGAGGTGTCGACCACGGGATCGAGCACGATCAGCGGGACCTCGATGGACTCCCCGGGGGCGCCCGGGAAGAATGCGGCGGGTCTGCCCGTTATATCCGAGAGCACCCTGGGCCTCGAGGTGCAGCGGGTGCTCGATTCGGGCACGGTGCTGCGCGCGCCGGCCAGCTTCGACGTGAACCGCTGCTTCGAGCAACAGGGCATCACCGAGACGCTGCTGACGATGGAGGAGGTCGCATGGGGACCGGAGGGCACACGCGCCTGGCTGATCATCCACGGCCCGGTGGACCGCAACACGCTCAACTCCAACGGCGGCGTCGTCAATGCGACCGTGGTGCTGCCCTCCTGCGGCATCGCGACCGAGGAGGGTCCCGACAGCTCCCTGCTGTGGTCCGGATCCGCCATGATCGGCGCCGTCTGACTCTCCGCATCCTGCCCGACCGCTGACCTCCGCCCCACCGTCCCGACCCGTTCCCCGTCGCGCGCCCGCCCGACATCCTCGCCGTCACCCGGATCCGAGGCCTCGCCTCCTCCGCCGCAGAATCCTCAGGAAGGACCTCCCATGACCCAGCCGATCCAGGCTCTCAACATCCTCGGCGCCCCCTCTCTCGCGCCCCAGACCGCCTCCGCGCCCGCGGCCGAGGACGACGGCACCGTCCGCGAGGTCATCGTCGTCGGCTCCGGCCCGGCCGGGTACACCGCCGCGATCTACGCCGCCCGCGCCGAGATGCAGCCGCTCGTCATCGCCGGGCAGCTCGATGCCGGCGGGGCGCTCATGACCACAACGGACGTGGAGAACTTCCCCGGCTTCGCCGACGGCATCCAGGGCCCCGAGCTGATGGCCACCATGCAGGAGCAGGCCGAGCGCTTCGGTGCCGAGATCCTCCTCGAGGACGCCGTGTCCGTCGAGCTGGAGGGGCCGGTCAAGACGGTCACCCTCGAGGACGGCACCGTGCACCGCGCCAAGGCGCTGATCATCGCGACCGGCTCCGCCTACCGCCGCCTCGACATCGACGGCGAGGCCCGCCTCTCGGGCAAGGGCGTCAGCTGGTGCGCGACCTGCGACGGCTTCTTCTTCAAGGACAAGGAGATCGTCGTGGTCGGCGGCGGCGACAGCGCGGTCGAGGAGGCCACGTTCCTCACCCGCTTCGGCACCCAGGTCACCCTGGTGCACCGCCGCGACGAGCTGCGCGCCTCGAAGATCATGGCGCGTCGCGCGGAGTCCGACCCGAAGCTGCGCTTCGCCTGGAACTCCGAGGTGGCCAGCATCAACGGGGAGGAGCAGGTCGAGTCGGTGACGCTCCGCGACACCGTCACCGGCGAGGAGCGGACCCTCCCGACCTCGGCCGTGTTCGAGGCGATCGGCCACGTGCCGCGCTCGGACCTGTTCCGCGGCAAGCTGGAGCTGGACGACCAGGGCTACATCCTCGTCGAGGGCCGGACCACCCGCACCAGCGTGGAGGGCGTCTTCGCGGCCGGGGACGTCGTCGACCACACCTACCGCCAGGCGATCACGGCCGCCGGCTCCGGCTGCCAGGCGGCGCTGGATGCCGAGCGGTGGCTCTCGGACACGGCGGCTCTCGCCGTCGACGACGCCGATCTGCAGCCGGTCCCCGTCACCGCCCAGGCCGGTGGCTCCTCCCTCTGATCCGGTACGCAGGGCCCCGGAGACGCGCGACGCCTCCGGGGCCCTCCGCGTGCCCCGGGATGCCTCCTCTGGCGCCCGTCCGTCGCGGGATCACGGCGCGGACGGAGCGGCGCTTCCCCGCGCGGTCGTCGTCCTCGTCACCGCGGCGTGGTCCGCTCCCAGCCGCCCCGCTCCGACGGTGATGCGGGAGCTGGATCGGCGGCTGCGCCGCGAAGGGGCCGATGTGCTGAGCCTGCGCCTGGACGATCCGAGCGACGAGGAGCTCGACGCCTGGGACATCGACGCCCTCCCGACGTGGATCCGTTTCGAGCCGGTCGTGGACGAGGGCGACCTGGGGGATGGGTCCGTCCCGGCCGATGCCGACGCAGCGGAGGAGGCCGGCACCGGCGCCGCGCCCCGCGCCGTGCTGGGGGCGGTGACGGCGGTTCGGCTCGTTCCCGCAGCCGCCGACGTCCCCGTCGCGCCTCCGGCCGATGCACCGGCCGCACGGACGGCCGCGCAGACGGCCGCCTCAGGGGATCGCGAGCTCCGCCTCCAGGAACAGTCCGCGGGAGGGGACGAGCTCTACCGGGCGGGCGACGCCGCGCTGCGCCGTTTCCGCGAGGTGCGCCGCCTGCGGGGAGCGGCACCCAAGCACGAGGTCGCGGGCACTCTGTACGACCAGTAGACCCGCCCCGCCCCGTTCGCCCTGTTCCGCCCGCCCCGGCAACCCCGGCAACCCCGGCAACCCCGGCAACCCCGGCAACCCCGGCACGAGCCCTACCAGGCCCAGCAGCGCGAGGGCGAGGTCCTCCGTCCAGAATCGTCGACGGGCGGACTTGTCCCCACTGTCAATCTGGCTCGTTCAGCCCAGAGGTGCGCCGGTCAGAGCACTGTTCCCCACCTGTCCCCACAGTTGTCCACACCGACACGCGGGGCAGTCCCCAGGGTTATCCACAGCAGCATGTGGAGAGTGGGGATAGACGTGACAGCCTTCGCATACCCCTCTTCGGCGCGCTGACCTGCACGAATGCTGGGACCGATGCGCCGATGTCGAGAACGCCCGATTCGCCCGGACTCCTGCCCACAGGTGCGCTGTGGATATCGTGTCCGCGTCGCAACCTGGATTTCCACATCGTTGCGCACACTGTGAATACCTACGCTGTCCACGGGGAACAGGGGCACCCGCTCCATACACATCCCCGACGCTGATGCAGCCGCGCCGCCCGCCTTCCGGATCCGCTGATGCGATGCAGCCGCCTCCGAGCGTCGAGATCGGCTGCGCCTGGGAGCACGACATGTATTCGGCGGTCGCCGAGGCGTGGAAGTTTCACGGGGAACACCGGTCGCGGAAGCACAGCGGCGCGCATCATGCCCGCCCGATGCTGCGTACTGGAGCGCCGCAGCACCACAGTCCGAGGCGCGCCGGCCCGACGCTCCCTCGAGGATGGGTGGTTCGCTCCGATGCGACATGCCTGGTTTCGCGTGAAACGAGGTAGCGCCTGTTTCGCGTGAAACCAGGAGAGGGGTGCCTGTGGCAGGACATCCAGTTACCGGCGAGTAATTTGAGCCCGGGCGTGCGCGGCTGGGCTGCGGCGGGCCGGAGGGAAGCGGACTCGCGCCGTCGCAGCGAGCTACTCTCCGTGCTGCGGCCGGGATCGCGGGAGAACTTCTCGATTCTTCGGCAGGCAGGTTCCCGGGCGTCACCAGAGCGCGTACAAGGATCTGTCGGCCGGCACGAGTCGGCGGAGCGTTTCGCGTGAAACATCGGTCGGCGCAGGAGCGGGTCGAGGAAGGATTGTCACCTCTCTCGCGCCAACGTCGCCAAGCCGCACCCCTCTCCTATGAGGGCCGGCAAGGCTCCTCTCGAAGCCGTTCTCGCTGGCGCCAGCGCACCCTGTGACACTAGCACCGCTCTGCCGCGATGAGAACCCCCAGGTCATAGGCTTGTCGCTGCCGTGGCCGTGCGCTTTCCTGAGCTTCTCGCCGGAGGCGAGGAGGGCTGGACAAATGAACGCCCCCGGCCGTCGACACGGGACAGAGCAGCTCGCCACGAGACGCGCAACGCGCCGCCGTACTGTGTTTCACGGGAAACCACACCGCAGGCAGCTCCGAAGCAGTGCGGGCTGCACCGGCTGCCCACGAAGCGCGAGGCCCACAATCCTGAGTCGCCCCACGACACACAACCTTGGACGTTCCACGTGAAACTGCTTTGGGCACACGGTGCACCCCCTCTCCGGTCCACGGCTCCTGGGTCACCGTTTCACGTGCAACGCGCGTTCTCGAGTTCGAAGCGACCGGTGGTGACCGTTTCCAACGAGCACGGGAGCCGGGGCGTCCAAGCGCCCCATCCGCACCAAACGTGACTCTCGCCGAGACCAACACGGGCGTACCGCACAGGCTCGGCCGCAGTACGGGTGCATCATCAGGGTCCAGCACCATCCGTCCTGTGCGCGCGCCGCACTGCTTGGAGAGTCCAGATTTCACGTGAAACGGTCCGCGCCGACACACGGCCACAACTGGCATAGGCCAAGCCGAGAGGAGTCCACGCGAGCGCCGCGCAGCACTGCGTTGCGCGCAGAGTGGTCGTGTGTTGTGCAAGTTCCACGTGAAACACGCCGACGTAGCACCTGCACCCTGCAGCTGCGGAGCCCTCGGTATGCACGACGAACTTTGGGAGAGTCTCCTCCCTCGCGGCGCGCCCAATCACACCAGACGTCGGACCGGCCACCCGGCGGAATTGGGCGCGGGGAGCCCCGAGCCACAGGGCGCCGAACGCACGGCGAGGGGTCGCGAGCGGAGTGGCCCACGACCTGACGCGCGTTTCACGTGCAACACAGGGGTGCACAACCAGGCAACGCGCGGCAGATTCCGCATCTCTCGGCACTATGCAGCGGAGTGTCGCCCGTCTGGCGCAAGCTCTCGTCATGCTCCATCTGCACTACTCCCTCCGCTGACCGAGCGGTTCCACGTGAAACGGCGCAGTCGGAACGCCCGAACGGAGCTCACATCCAGCAGCTTCCTTCTGATGATGCATGGATCAAGCCCAGTAGGGGCGGACATCAACTTCGTCCTCGGCCGACAGGATCCACGGTGCAGCGCCCGAGCTTTCACGGGAAACCTGCCAGATCGGGCAACGGGAGCAGCCCGCCCATGAAGGTCCGCTATCGCGGGAGCGCAATGTCGCGTCGGCGGGGACGAGTCAACGACACCACTCAGCGCCTCAGGAAGGCCACCACCGACCGATCAACCAGCGCAGCTCAAGGCGAGAGCCCAGGCACCTCGTGCGTCCACGGCACATCAGTTCCCACCGGACCAGCCGCACGTGGGCCGTTTCCCGTGAAACGGCGTGCCACCAGCGCTTCAACCTGCCCGCTTCCCAGACTTCGCGTGAGCTCAGCGATCCACAGAGCCCCACCCCAGATGGTCCCGGCACGTCGGCCACGACGGCGGCAGCGGACAAACGCAGGGGCAGCACACTGAGCGGAACGAGCACTGCGTAGGGACGGACGCTCCTGGTCAGCACCCCAGGGGAGGCCCCGTAGCCGAGCTGCGCCAGGGAGGACTGGGCTGCCGGATGGCGCCAGGGTGAACAATCCACAGAGTAATCACCAGTGTGGACAACGTCGGCACGCGCGCCCCCAGGCGGTCCCCACAGGAAACACATCTGTCTGTCCACAATCAGAGAACCCCGGGGAGCCCCGCGGGTGCAGTCCGGAGCCGCGGCGCCGGCGCCCGCCCAAACGCTCCGTCCCCGGCGTGAGGATAGCTGCACCATGGGTCCGAATGATCCGCTGCGGGCGGCCACCTCAGTCAGAGACTGAATAACGTTGATAACACAGGCGCTACTCTGCCCTCCCTAGTGTTCCTCGCTGCCCTCCCCGGTGCTCCTCCGAGTGAACGCACACGCGTCGGCCTCTCGTCGGCCCGCCGGAACGCTCACCCCGCCAGGGCCAGACCTGGATCGCTGGGGGAGGCGACCGTGCGAACCCGCCCTACCCGAAAACGCGCGCAAGGCGACAGTGCGCTTGAGCGCGCATGGACGAGGGCAGCACCACCGCCTCCGAGCGAGGCCGCGGAGCGCCCCTCAGAAGAGCTCTGGACGGCCCTGCGCGGCCCGCTGGGAGCCCGGCCCCCCCCGGACCCGGCCCCCGGAGGTCCCGACGAGCAGAGAGCCTCGAGCGCGCGCCAGGGCTCGCGGAACCGGCGAGGGGCGCCTGCGTCGAGGAACGAGAACGCCCCTCCCCTCGATGACGAGGAGAGGGGCGTAGCCGAGGTGTCGTGACGGGTCAGTCGTCCGTTCCGGTGTGCTCTTCGGCGTCCTGCTCGATGCCGAGCCGCTCGACGAGGCGCTCGAGGTCGTCGAGATTCGTGAACTCGAGAGTGATGCGGCCCTTGCGCTTGCCGACATCGATGCGCACCGGGGCCTCGAGCTGGTTCGAGAGCCGGCTGGTGATGTCCACGACCCGGGGGTTGTAGGTGGTCCGACGGGTAGGGGCGGAACGGGTCCCCGGCTCCGCGCCGCGGGCGACGAGACGCTCGACGGCGCGCACGGACAGTCCTTCGGCGACGATGCGGCCGGCGAGCTCCTCCATCAGCCGCGGGTCCTCCAGCGTCAGGAGCGCTCGCGCGTGGCCGGCGCTCAGCGCACCGCTGGCCAGGCGCCTCTGCACGAGGGCCGGCAGGCGCATAAGGCGCAGCGTGTTGGAGATCTGCGGACGCGAGCGACCGATCCGGGACGACAGCTCGTCCTGGGTGCAGCCGAAGTCCTCGAGCAGCTGCTGGTAGGCCGCTGCCTCCTCGAGGGGGTTGAGCTGCGTGCGGTGGAGGTTCTCCAGCAGGGCGTCGCGCAGGAGATCGTCGTCGCTGGTCTCGCGGATGATCGCGGGGATGGACGTGAGGCCGGCGCGCTGGGCGGCCCGCCAACGACGCTCGCCCATGACGAGCTCGAAGGACTCGCCGTCCTCGGTGACGGGGATCCCGCGGACCACGACCGGCTGCAGGACGCCGACCTCGCGCAGGGAGAACGCGAGCTCGTCGAGCGCATCGTCATCGAACATGGTGCGCGGGTTGCGCGGGTTCTCCCGGATCTCGTGGATGGGGATCTCGGCGAACTCGGCACCGGGAACCTTCACGAGCCCCTCGGACAGGCCGGCGTGGCCCGTCGCCGAGGAGGCGTCCTGCGCGTCCGAGGAGGAGGGCTCCGCAGCGGCGGACGATGCATCTGCCGACGCCTTCTCGCTCGCCGTCTCCTCGCGGGAGGTCTCTTCGCTGGTCATCTGCTCGCCCGAAGGATCCCCCTCGGCCGCGTCAGAGTCTGCGGAGTCCTCGGCAGAGGCTGCGGTGTCCTCGGTCGCGGGCTCGGGAGCCGGGCGCGCCGGGACCAGCTCGACCTTCTCCACGTCCACGATCGGGCTGTCCTCCACCCGGTCCTCCGCAGCGGCATCTTCCGCCCCGCGGCTGTCCGCAGGGGTGGTGGCAGCGGTCGAGGGCTCGACACGGGGCTCGGCCGCGGCCGCCGTCGAGGCAGCCTCGGCGATCCGGACGTCGCGGGCGACGGCCGCCGTCGCGCCGCCGGCGTTCTCGACGGCCTCGTCGGACACCGCAGGGCTCGATGCGGCGATCTTCGCGGAAGTCTTCTTCGCGGCGGTGGAGCGGCCGGAGGTGCCGGCGGACTTCGCCGCGGTCCCGGCCGCGCTCTTGGACCTGGTCGACGACGTCGACCCGGCCGACGCCTTCGCGCCGGAGGACGACGTCGCGCCCGCGGACGCCTTGGTGCCCGCCGACGACTTCGCGCCCGCAGACTTCGTTCCCGTCGACTTCGATCCCGTCGACTTCGTCCCCGTCGACTTCGCGCCGCTCGTCTTCGGGGCCGAGGAGGACGCAGCCGAGGCCGGTGCCTTCTTCGTCCCTGCGGACTTCGCTCCGGAGGATCGGCCGGATCGGGCGGCCGTGGTGCCGGCGCCCTTCTCGGGGGCGGCCTCGGCAGAGCTTCCGGCACCGTTCTCTGCCGCGTCGGCGGAGTCCTCCTCGGCGGAGCGACGACGGGAGGTGCCGCGGGCGGCGGAGCGGCGCTCGGCGGCGGCGCGGGCCATCGCACCCGCCAGGTCGGGGCCGCCGGGGCGACGGCGTGCCCGGGACTCCCCGGACTCGGGGAGCGGATCCCCGGAGAAGAACATGTCCACCGGGCGAGGGCCGGTGGCGGCGGACTCGGCCGCCTCCGCGGCCTCCGGCTCGGCGGGACGGCGGGTGCGCAGCTCCGGATCCTGGTCCGATGCCCGCGGGGCGCTCACGCCCGCCCCCGGGATCAGCGCGCCCAGTCCGCGCCCCAGACCTCGTCTCTGCGTCATGCTCTTCCTTCGTCCGTGATGATTCGTGTGCCCGCCGTCCCGGCGCATCGATGCGCCGCGAGAGTCACGGGGCGGGCCTCGTGGTCAGCTCCTTCGCCGCGGCCCGATACGCCAGCGCACCCGTGCTGTGGGGATCGTACGACACGACCGTCTGCCCGTAGCTGGGCGCCTCGGAGATCCTCACCGAGCGCGGGATCGTGGTCTCGAGGGTCTGATCGGGGAAGTGGTCGCGCACGTCCTGGGCGACCTGGGCCGCCAGGCGGGTGCGGGCGTCGTACATCGTCAGCAGGATCGAGGAGACCACCAGGGAGGGGTTCAGGTGCTGGCGCAGCAGGTCGATGTTGCGCAGCAGCATCGACAGCCCCTCCAGCGCGTAGTACTCCGCCTGGATCGGGATCAGCACCTCCTGCGCTGCGACCAGGGCGTTCACGGTCAGCAGCCCGAGGGACGGCGGGCAGTCCACGAGGATGAAGTCCAGCCGGGGCCGGCCCGACTCCTCGCGCGCGGCCTGGTACTCCTGCAGCGCGTTGCGCAGGCGGTTCTCGCGGGCCACCATCGAGACCAGCTCGATCTCGGCACCCGAGAGCTCGATCGTGGCCGGCGCGCACTGCAGGGTCTCGAAATCCGGCACGTCCTGCACGATCTCGGCCATCGGCATCGAGTCCACGAGCACGTCGTACATGCTCGCGACCTCGCTGTGGTGCTCGATGCTGAGCGCGGTCGAGGCGTTGCCCTGCGGGTCGGCATCGACCACGAGGACGTTCAGACCGCCCAGCGCCAGCGCCGCGGCCAGGTTCACGGTCGTGGACGTCTTGCCCACCCCGCCCTTCTGGTTGGCGATGGTGATGATGCGGGTCCGCTCCGGGGATTGGAACACAAGTCCCTCCAGCTCCTGACGACGGGCATGGTCCCGTGTCAGCTGCCGCATGAGGGGCGTGTCCTCCAGGGGATCCCCTCCGCCGGAGGAACGGTCGCGGGCTTCAGCCACGGGCATCTCCCTTCCTCGAACCAGCGGCACGGCGCTGCACCCTGACCACTGTAGTGGGAACCTCCACCTCGGACCCCCCATGGATCTCGACGCGGGGGTCGACGCCGCCCAGCCGGCGCAGGGTCTTGGTCGCCGCGTCGATCTCCTCCGCCGCGGAGGAGCCCTTCATGACGGCCAGCTCGCCGCCCTCGGCGACCAGCGGCAGGGTCCACTTGGCGAGCTTGTCCAGGGCGGCGACGGCGCGGGCCGTGACCACGTCGAAGGTGCGCCGGCCGTGGAGATCCTCGGCGCGGGCCCGGAGCACCTCCATGCCCAGACCCAGCTCCGCCTCCACCTCCTCCAGCCAGGTGGCGCGGCGCTGCATCGTCTCGATGAGCGTGACCTGCAGGTCGGGCCGGGCGATCGCGACGACCACCCCGGGCAGCCCTGCCCCGGAGCCGACGTCCGCGAGGGTCCGGGCGTCGGGCCCGATCGCCTCGACGAGCAGCGCGCAGTTCAGCACGTGCCGCTCCCAGAGCCGGTCCACCTCGCGCGGGCCGATGAGTCCGCGCTCGGGACCCGCCACGGCGAGCATGCCGGTGTAGCGCTCGGCCAGCGGGAGACGCTCGCCGAACAGGCGCTCGGCGAGGGGTCGCAGGGAATCGGGAAGCTGCGCGGACATCGGTGAGGTGCTCGCGATCAGGAGGGGTAGATGACGACGTGGCGGCCCTTGCCGTCGCCCTCGGACTCCGAGCGCAGGCCCTCGCGCTTGACGACGTCATGGACGACCTTGCGCTCGAAGGGGTTCATCGGCCGCAGCGGGACGGACTCCCCGCTCTCGGCGACCTTCGCGATCGCGCCGGCCGCGAGCTCCTCGAGGCTGGTGCGGTGCTCGGCGCGGAAGCCGCCGATGTCCAGCATGAGGCGCGAGCGCTCCCCGGTCCGGGTCTGCACGGCCAGCCGCGCGAGCTCCTGCAGGGCGTCCATCAGCTCGCCGGAGGGCTTGTTGAGCCGGGACAGCTGGTCGGATCCGCGGATCTCGACCGAGGCACGGTCGCCGTCCACGTCGATGTCGATGTCGCCGTCCATGTCGGCGATGTCCAGCAGCTCCTCGAGGTAGTCGGCGGCGATGTCGCCCTCCTCCTCGAGGCGCTTCAGGCGCTCCTCGGCGGTCTCCGCCGGGCGCGCCTCCTCCTCGTCGGCCTCGGGATCTGCGGCCGATGCGACTGCGGCCTCGGCCGCCGGCTCCTCGGCGGCGGACGGGGAGGCGGCATCGGCCACGGCCGGCTCGGGGGCGTCGGGGGTCTCGCCGTCCGTCACGGAGGGCGCGGTGATGTCGTTCATGGGAGGTCCTCCAAGGGAGTGCTCGGGACGAGGTAACGGGGACGACCGGGCCCCGGGGCGTCGATGCCCCGGGGCGGGGAGCTTCAGCTGCGGCGCTTCTTCTTGCGCTTGTCCACGGCGGAGGACCCGCCGGAGAGGAAGTCGGAGTCGCTGTCCTTCTGGGACTCCTGCGCCTTGATGCGGCGCTCCTCGGCGGCGCGGGCACGGGCCTCGCGCGCCTGGGCGAGCTTCTCCTCATCGGACAGCTTCTTGCCGCCGGCGCGCTTCTTGCCGGAGGGCTGGACGCGGATGGGCGCCTCCTCCTCGGGCTCGGCGACGACGGGCTTCTTGGGCTTGAAGTCCAGCGGCTCGAGGCCCTTGCGCGCGCGCTTGGCGTTGATGCGCTCATGGCGGGCGGTCTCCGCGGCGGAGCCCGGCGTCGGGGTCGAGCGGATGACGATCCACTGCTGCACGAGGGTCCACACGCTGGTGGTGAACCAGTACATGAGCACACCGATCGGCATGCCCGGTCCCGTGATCACGTAGATGAACGGGAGCATGTACATCATCATCTTCTGCGTGCTCGCCATCGGCCCCTCGAGGGCCGCCGGCGGCATGTTGCGCATCGTCAGCTCCTTCTGGGTGATGAAGGTGACGAAGGACATCAGGGCGATGATGACCCCGGCGACGATCTTGGCGGAGATGTCCCCGGCCAGGAAGCTGTGGGAGATGGTCGTGGTGCCGATGAGGATCGCGTCGTGCGCGCTGTCGGCGAGATCGGCGGAGAGCGGGCCGAACGCCACGTTCTGCTCGGCCGCCTCGGGCAGCTTGTAGAACAGCACCCGGAACAGGGCGAAGAAGATCGGCATCTGCAGCAGGATCGGCAGGCAGGACGAGAGCGGGCTGGCCCCGGCCTCCTTGTAGATGGCCATGGTCTCCTCGGCCATCTTCTGCCGGGACTCCTGGTCCGTCTTGCCCTTGTACTTCTTCTGCACGGCCTGCAGCTGCGGGGAGACGGTCTGCATGGCCCGCGAGGAGCGGATCTGCTTGACGAACAGCGGGATGATGAGCGTGCGGACGACGGCCGTCAGGCCCACGATGGACAGCAGCCAGGTCCATCCCGAGTGGGGATCCATGAAGAGCGAGAGCAGGTCATGGAAGCGCACCATGATCCATGCGACGGCCCACTCGATGGGGTACAGAATGTTCATCGGCCTGATCTTCCTGCTGTCGGTACGCGCATGACGTCCATGCGATGTGACAGCTGCGGGTCGGAGTCTTCGTCAAGGGTAGGGCCTGGGGCCTGTGCGGCCGTCATCGGCGTGGATTCCTCCACATGCCGGGAGCGGGCACCGGATCGGTCCCCCCTCGGCTGATCGGGTTGCAGCGCACGATCCGGGCGGTGGCCAGCAGGGTCCCCTTCACCGCGCCGTGCACGTGCAGGGCGTCCACGGCGTACTGGGAGCACACCGGGTAGTACCGGCAGGCCGGCGGCGTGTACGGCGAGATCCCCACCTGGTAGGCACGGATCGGCAGGAGCAGCAGCCGGCGCGGGGCCCGCAGGATCCAGGAGAGCGGGCCCGGGCGGACGGCGGCGGTCACCGCGCGGCTCCTGCGGAGCGCCCGGCACGTCGCCGGGCCTTGTCGAGCGCGGAGTCCAGGGCGCCGGCGACCTGGTCCTCGAGCTCGGCGAAGGCGAGGCCGTCGATGCCGGGCAGCGCCCGGATCACGACGTCGGTCCCGGGCGGCAGGCAGTCCATGCGGGCGCGGAAGATCTCGCGCAGCCGCCGGGCCGTCCGGTTGCGCACCACGGCGTTGCCGACCTTCTTGGACACGACGAATCCCACGCGGGGCTCCGGCCCCCTCTGCGGGAGGAGGGCCAGATGCACCACCACGTGGGATCGTGCGCTGCGGCTTCCCTGTCGGGAGACCGCGCGGAAGTCGTCGCCGGTGCGAAGCCGGTGCCGCGCCCAGGACATGGGCCGGGCCTGCCCGGACGCGCCGGGCTCAGGCCGAGAGCTCGGCGCGGCCCTTGGAACGGCGGGCGTTGATGATGGCGCGGCCGGCGCGGGTGCGCATGCGGGCGCGGAAGCCGTGCTTCTTGGCGCGGCGGCGGGTGTTCGGCTGGAACGTGCGCTTGGACATCGGTTCTCCTCGGTCGTGGGCACGGGTGTGCCCCCACGGTGGCTGGTGGTCTGCTGTGCGATCGGGAGACGACCGGGGCGCACCCGCGGGAACGGGGCTGCAACCGCATGCCGCCCGCCGCATTGCTGCGACACGGCGCACAGGACTGACTGCACGAGTCTAGGAGCGAGCATCGACGCGGTCAATCACAGCGGCGCAGGTCACGCGGACTGTGGCGGGATTCTCATCCGCGGCGGGCCGGTCGGGCCCCCGCCGCGCGGCCCGCGGCGCGAGGATGTGCACAACCGCCTGCCCGAGGTCCCCAGCGCCCTCGGCGATGTGGAAAACTGGGTGGACAACCGGCCACTGCCCTCGGAGACCACCATGGATGACAGCACCCTCGACCTCGACGCGACCTGGGACGAGACCCTGCGCGTCCTGCGCCGGGAGGACGAGGTCAACGAGCGCGCCATGGCCTTCCTGACGCTCTCCCGCCTGATGGCCGTGGTCGCGGACACCGCCCTGCTCGCCGTGCCCTCGAGCTGGGCGAAGGACGTCTTCGAGCAGCGCTACGCCGCGGCCCTGAGCTCCGCGCTCACGCAGGCCGTGGGCCGGGAGACGCGCTTCGCGGTGACCATCGACGCGACGCTGCTGATGTCCGGCTCCGAGGACGAGGACCGCCCGGCGACCAGCTCCCCGGCCCCTGCCCCGCGCCGCGAGAGCGCTGTGGACGATGCTGTGGACAACCCGCCGCTGCGCCGCCCGGAGCCGCGGGAGCACCGCGAGCCGCGCGAGAGCAGGGAGCCGCGCGAGGCCTCCTCGCCGCGCGGCCGGGAGGAGCGCGTCCGCGAGGACGACGACTCGCCGTTCGCGGAGCGGCCGGCGCGCCCCGAGCCGGTCCGGGACGACGAGCCCGCGGCCCTGTTCGAGCGCCGCCACCTCCAGCAGCGGCCCGCATCGGCCGCCTCCCCGCATCCGGCCCCGCAGGACGGCGGGGACTCGACCCTGGGCTCGGACTCGCGCCTGAACGCGAAGTACACCTTCGAGACCTTCGTGATCGGCGCCTCCAACCGCTTCGCGCAGGCCGCGGCCTCCGCCGTGGCCGAGGCCCCGGCCAAGGCCTACAACCCGCTGTTCATCTACGGCGGCTCGGGGCTGGGCAAGACGCACCTGCTGCATGCGGTGGGCCACTACGCCCAGTCGATGTACTCCGGCATCGAGGTGCGGTACGTGAACTCCGAGGAGTTCACGAACGACTTCATCAACTCGGTCCAGTCCGGCCAGTTCGGCAAGGCGCAGGAGTTCCACCGCCGCTATCGCGACATCGACATCCTGCTGATCGACGACATCCAGTTCCTGCAGCGCGCGCCGGAGACGATGGAGGCGTTCTTCCATACCTTCAACACGCTGCACAACGCGGACAAGCAGATCGTCATCACCTCGGATCTGCCGCCGAAGCAGCTGGGCGGCTTCGAGGACCGCATGCGCTCGCGCTTCGAGATGGGTCTGATGACCGACGTGCAGCCGCCGGACCTCGAGACCCGCATCGCGATCCTGCGCAAGAAGGTCGAGATGGAGAACACCCAGGAGGTCCCCCGCGACGTCCTGGAGTACATCGCCTCGCGGATCTCGACGAACATCCGCGAGCTCGAGGGCGCGCTGATCCGCGTGCAGGCGCTGCACTCCCTGTCCCGGCAGCCGATGGACGTCTCCCTGGCCGAGAGCGTGCTGAAGGACCTCCTCACCCATGACTCGGGGGCGGAGATCACCGCCGCCACGATCATCGCCCAGACGGCCGCGTACTTCGGTCTGACCGTGGATCAGGTGACCGGCGGCGCCCGCACCCGCGTGCTGGTCACGGCGCGGCAGATCGCCATGTACCTGTGCCGCGAGCTCACCGACATGCCGCTGATCCGGATCGGCAAGGAGTTCGGCGGCCGCGACCACACCACGGTCATGCACGCGAACAAGAAGATCGCCGAGCTCATGAAGGAGCGCCGGGCGATCTTCAACCAGGTCACCGAGCTCACCGCGCGGATCAAGAACTCGAGCGCCGACCAGGTCCGCTGAGGATCGGTCGCGGATCACATCCGGAATCCCGGGGATGCTCCGATGCAGGTCATCCCCAATTGGGGACAACTCTGTGGACAGTGTGGAGAACCGAGCATCTGCCCAAGAGGCGATGTGCACGGGCGAATGACGTCTCCGGACCGCTCGAGCGCTGCTGTGCACACCGCGCCCACAGGGGCGGCGGAGAGGTCCAGAACCTCTCCACGACCCGTTCGATGCGCATGACCTGCGACGATGGCAGTTCTCCCCAGAGTGCACAGCTGTGAATAAGAGGATTCTTGTCTTTGTTCCCCGTGTGCTGTGGAGAAGTCGGGTCGTCGAGCGAGGGCTCGCGGCGGCTCCGGGGAGCTGCGCAGGGGCCGGGGACCGGCGCAGATGCGCCCGGCGTGTCGCGGGAAGCCGAAACGTGCGGATACGCTAGGGCTCCATCAGCTCTCAACCACTGCGAAGGAGTGGCGACGGTGAAGTTCCACCTTGATCGCGGTGTCCTCGGTGACGCCGTCTCCTGGGCCACCCGCACCCTCCCTGTCCGTCCGGCGATGCCGATCCTGCAGGGCGTGCGGATCATCGCCGATCCTGCGGGCGAGCTGCAGTTCTCGACCTTCGACTACGAGGTCAGCGCGCAGATCACGATCGCGGCGGAGGTGGAGACCCCGGGCGAGGTGCTGGTCCAGGGGCGCATGCTCTCGGACATCGTCCGGGCGCTGCCGAACAAGGACGTCTCCATCGCCCTGGAGGGGACGAAGCTGCAGGTCCGCTGCGGGAGCGCGCACTTCGCCCTGGCCACGCTGCCGGTCGAGGAGTACCCCCAGCTGCCCACGATGCCGCCGGTCGCCGGCACCGTCGCCGCGGACGTCTTCGCCGAGGCCATCTCCCAGGTCACCGTCGCCGCCTCCAAGGACGACACCCTCCCGCTGCTGACCGGCGTGCGGGTGGAGATCTCCGGCGAGAAGATGACCCTCATGTCCACGGACCGCTACCGCCTGGCGCTGCGGGAGCTGACCTGGCATCCGACCAACCCCGGCGTCGAGCTCACGGCCCTGGTCCGGGCCCGCACCCTGCACGAGGTCGCCCGGTCGCTGTCGACCGGCTCGAGCGTGGACATCGCCCTGTCGGAGGAGTCGGGGGCGCACCTGATCGGCTTCGAGTCGGCCGGCCGCCGCACCACCTCGACCCTGGTCGACGGCGACTACCCGCCGGTGCGCCGCCTGTTCCCGGACTCCTCCCCGATCACGGCCGTGGTCGCGACCGCCCCGCTGATCGACGCCGTCAAGCGCGTGTCCCTGGTGGCCGAGCGCAACACCCCGGTGCGGCTGTC
Source organism: Brachybacterium phenoliresistens (assembly GCF_039530785.1). Lineage (NCBI taxonomy): Bacteria > Bacillati > Actinomycetota > Actinomycetes > Micrococcales > Dermabacteraceae > Brachybacterium > Brachybacterium phenoliresistens. The sequence continues at coordinate 67,295 of NZ_BAAAOW010000004.1, read as the reverse complement.
CTTCAGCGACGGCCAGGTCGCCCTCGAGGCCGGCGCCGGCGACGACGCGCAGGCCTCCGAGGTGCTCGAGGCCGATCTGCACGGCGAGGAGCTCGTGGTGGGCTTCAACTCCGGCTTCCTGCTCGACGGGCTCGGCGCGCTGGGCGCGGACTTCGCGCGGCTGACCTTCACCGACTCCATCAAGCCCTCGGTCATGAGCGGCCAGGAGTCCCTCGAGGGCGCGCCGGAGAGCACGTACAAGTACCTGATCATGCCCATGCGGATCTGAGCCCCGAGGTGCCGGCGTGCAGCTGACCGCCCTCGACCTCACCGACTTCCGCTCCTACCCGCGTCTCGAGCTGGGCTTCGGCCCGGGCATCACCGTCTTCGTGGGGGCCAACGGCCAGGGCAAGACGAACATCGTCGAGTCGCTGTGGTACCTCGCGACCCTCTCGAGCCATCGCGTCCCGCACGACGCGGCGCTCGTGCATCGGGGGGCGCAGACGGCGATCATCCGGGCGAGCTTCCGCCGCGCGGGCCGGGACCTGCAGGTGGATCTGCAGATCACGCCCGGGAAGGCCAACCGCGCCCGGCTGCAGGGGCAGAACGTGGCGCGGCTGCGGGACCTGCTCGGCGAGGTGCGGGCCGTGCTCTTCGCCCCCGAGGACCTGGGCCTGGTCAAGGCCGATCCCGAGGGGCGGCGCCGCTTCCTGGACGAGCTGCTGTTCCTCATCGCCCCGCGCTATGCCGGGGTCAAGGCCGACTACGACCGCGTCGTCAAGCAGCGTTCCGGCCTGCTCAAGCAGATGCGCAGCATGCGCCGCGGCGGCGGCGCCCGCCCGGTGGGCGGTCTCGATCCGGCCGAGGCCGCCGAGTCCACCCTCGAGGTGTTCACCGCCCAGCTCGCCCGTCTCGGCGCCGAGCTCACCCGGGCCCGGCTGCACCTGGTCAATCGTCTGCGCCCCCACGTGGGCTACTCGTACCTGCGCGTGGCCACCGCTGAGGGCGCCGAGCTCGCCCTGGACCTGCCGCCGCAGGATCGCGGCGAGGTGCGCTCCCCGGCCGACATCGCCTACACCTCCGCCGCGCTCGAGGTGCTGGCCCCGCAGCCGGGCGAGCTGCCCGGGCTGCAGCAGATTCACGACGCGATCCTCGAGATCGCCGCCGCGCGCCGGGAGGACGAGGTCGACCGCGGGGTCACCCTGGTGGGACCGCACCGCGACGACCTCGAGATCCGTCTGCACGACTTCCCCGCCAAGGGCTACGCCAGCCACGGCGAGTCCTGGTCCCTGGCCCTGGCCCTGCGGCTGGGCTCCTACGACCTGCTGCGCCTGGAGGAGGGCGACCTCGGCGACGGCGAGCCGATCCTGATCCTCGACGACGTGTTCAGCGAGCTGGATGTGCACCGTCGCGAGCGCCTGGGACGCATCGTCACCGGCGCGGACCAGGTCCTCATCACCACGGCCAACGACACCGACATCCCCGCCTCCCTGCACGGCGCGATCCACGTGGTCGACGTGACCAGCGGCCGCGCGGTGCCGCGGGATGCGGGGGCGACGGGGTCGGCGAGCTCGGCGGTGTCCGGATGGTGAGGCCCCAGGGGGGCGCCCCGAACCCGTACGACCTCTCGACCTGGCGCCGGCCCGAGCCGTCCGCGCCGTCGGGTCCCGGCGTCCCCGAGCGGCCCGCCGATCCCGAGCGTCCGTCCGCCCCCGAGCGTCGGGGCGCCGCCGCACGCCCCGCCGCCGCGCGCCCCGCCGCCTCCGGTCGCCGGCCGGGTCCGGCGCTCCCGCCGGCCGATGCGGATCCCGCGGCCGCCCCGGACCCGGACGGCCCGCGGGAGGATCCGGTCGACCCCGACCCCGCCGATCCGCCGGAGCTGGCGCGGCCCGACGATCCCTTCGAGCTCGCCCGGCGCACGGTGAACCGCTCCCGGGCCGCGGCCCGGGACCGCGGGCTGTTCCCCATCTCCCGGGCGACCCAGGCCCGCGGCCCGCGCGACCGCTCCACGCACGCCCCCGGCTACTCCGGCGCCCGGCCCGATCCCCGCGATCCCCAGGGCATCGAGCTGGTGCTGCGCCGCGTGCTCGGCGACCTCGGCTGGGACGAGGGCGTCCGGGCGGGGCGCGTGCTGGAGGAATGGGACACGATCGTCGGCGAGCAGGTCGCCCAGCACTGCCGGCCCGTGTCCCTGGACGAGGGGGTGCTCGTGGTCAGCGCCTCCTCCTCGGCCTGGGCCACCCAGCTGCGCATGATCTCCGCCCAGCTCATCACCGCGATCGAGGAGCACGTCGGCGCCCACGTCATCAGCGAGCTGAAGGTGACCGGACCGGCCGCGCAGTCCTGGAAGAAGGGCCGGCGCACCGTCACCTGGAGGGGTCCGCGCGACACCTACGGCTGAGCGCGGTGACGGGCAGCTCACATGCCACGGCGGCCCGGGCAGTGCTAGCGTGACTGATCGACGAGCTGAGAAGCTCGCGTGCACTGGGGTCGGTGAAATTCCGAGCCGGCGGTGACAGTCCGCGACCCGATGGCCTCTGGCCCTCGGCTGACCAGGTGGAACTCCTGGACCGACGGTGAGAGTCCGGATGGGAAGAGCACGCGAACACGTCCTCGGGACGACTCTCGGTCGCGCGGCTCCCGCGCGCCCGGCGAGCCGCCTCCCGTGGTCGTGCACTGCGCGAACCCTTTCCTCCCTCCGAGCCGCGAGCGCGGACGGAGGAGGACGAGTATGCCGCAGCACCGCACCGCCGGGCGCGACCCCGGCACCGGGCCGCAGGGCGCCGAGCGCGAGGCGCTGCGCCGCGCCCTCGAGCTGGCCGCCGATCCCCGCGTTCCCCTGGGCCCCAACCCCCGGGTGGGCTGCGTGCTGCTGGATCCGACCGGTCGCGTGCTGGCCCAGGGATTCCATCGCGGCGCCGGGACCGCGCACGCCGAGGCCGATGCCCTCGCCCGCGCCGCCGCGGACGGCGTCGACGTCGCCGGCGCCACCGCCGTGGTCACCCTCGAGCCGTGCACCCACACGGGCCGCACCGGTCCCTGCGCGCAGGCCCTGATCGGCGCCGGGATCGCCCGCGTCGTCATCGCCCGCCGGGACCCCAACCCCGTCGCCGCCGGCGGCGCCGAGCTGCTGCGCGCCGCGGGCCTGGACGTCGACCTCGACGTCCCCGCCGATCTGGCCGCCCGCGCCGCGGAGCTCAACCGCGGCTGGGAGCACGCCCTGGGCACCGGCCGTCCCCTGGTCACCGCGAAGATCGCCGCCACCCTGGACGGCCGGGCCGCCGCCGCGGACGGCAGCAGCCGCTGGATCACCGGCCCTGCGGCGCGGGAGGAGGTCCACCGCCTGCGCGCCGCCTGCGACACGGTGCTGGTGGGCACCGGCACCGCCGGCATCGACCGTCCGAGCCTGACCGCGCGCCGGAGCGACGGCACCCTGCACCCGCGCCAGCCGCTGCGGGCCGTGATGGGCACCGGCCCGGCGCCGGAGCTGCTCGCCGTCGAGGGCGCCGGCGAGTCCGTGCACCTGCGCACCCGCGACCCGCACGCCGCCCTCGCCGACCTCCATGCCCGCGGCCGCCGTCACGTGCTGCTCGAGGGCGGGCCGACGCTGCTGGCCGCCTTCCTGCGCGCGGGCTGCGTGGACGAGCTGCTCGTGCACCTGGCCCCGAAGCTGCTCGGGGCCGGCGCGCCCGCCCTCGGCGACCTCGGGATCACGAGCATCGGCGACGCCCTCGACCTCGATCTGCTCGACGTGGCCCCGCTGACATCCGCCGACGGCCGCACCGACCTCCAGCTCACCCTCCGTCCGCGCCCCCGCCGGCCCGCCCCGGCGCAGCGCTGAACCGCCCCAGCCCGGAAGCCCCCAGGAAGAAGGACCCCCATGTTCACCGGAATCATCGAGGAGCTCGGCACCGTCGTGTCGCTCGAGCTGCCCGCCGCGGGCGAGGACCGCCCCGCCCGCCTGCGCATCCGCGCCGCCCACGTGCTCGAGGGCGTCTCCCTCGGCGACTCGATCAGCGTCAGCGGCTGCTGCCTCACCGTCGCCGCGATCGACGGCGAGATCTGGACGGCCGACGTCATCGCCACCACCCTCGCCGCGACGACCCTGGGCACCCTCGCCGCCGGGGACCGCGTCAACCTCGAGCGCTCCCTGCGGGCCGACGGGCGCCTGGGCGGCCACATCGTCCAGGGCCACGTCGACGGCGTCGGCACCGTGCTGGCCAACGGCGGCGGCGAGGGCGGGCACCTGCTGCGCATCGCCCTGCCCGCCGGCACCGGCCGCTACGTGGTGGACCGCGGATCGATCGCGGTGGACGGCGTGAGCCTGACCGTCGCTGCCCTCGGAGCGGACGAGATCACCATCGGCCTGATCCCCGAGACCCTCGCCCGCACCACCCTGGGCCTGCGCACGGCCGGCGCCGGCGTGAACATCGAGGTCGACGTGCTGGCCAAGCACGTCGAGCGGCTGCTGCCCGGGACCCGTCCCGCCCCGGGCACGGCCGAGGGCGAGGCGGCGCAGCGATGAGCGTGCGCCTGGACCCCGTCGACCGCGCGATCGCCGAGATCGCGGCGGGCCGCCCCGTGGTCGTGGTCGACGACGCCGACCGCGAGAACGAGGGCGACATCATCTTCGCCGCGGCCGATGCCACCGCCGAGCTGCTCGCCTTCGCGGTCCGGTTCTCCACCGGCATCATCTGCGTCTCCCTGCCCGGGGAGCGGCTGGACGCGCTCGAGCTGCCGGCCATGGTCCCGGACCCCGAGGATCCGCTGCGCACCGCCTACACCCTCACCGTCGACGCCCGCGAGGGCGTGACCACCGGGGTCAGCGCCGCGGACCGCGCCCGCACCCTGCAGGTGCTCGCCGATGCCGGGTCCGTCGCCCACGACCTCACCCGGCCCGGGCACGTGTTCCCGCTGCGGCCCCGTCCCGGCGGCGTGCTCGAGCGGCGCGGCCACACCGAGGCGGCGCTGGACCTCGTCACCCTCGCCGGGCGCCCCCGCGCCGGGGTGCTGGTCGAGCTGGTCCACGACGACGGCGAGATGATGCGCGCCCCGGCGCTGCGCGAGTTCGCCGATGCGCACGGCCTGGCCATGATCTCCATCGAGGATCTCGTCGCCCACCGGCGCTCCGAGGTGCGGGGGGCGGCGTCCGCGCGCATCCCGGCCTCGGTGGCGTTCGAGGCGACCGCGCCGGTGGAGCTGCCCACCCCCCACGGCACCTTCTCGGCCTTCGCGGTGCGCGAGGGCACCGCGGAGCACCTGGTGCTGGTGCGCGGGGACGTCACCACCGCCGATCCCGTCCTCACCCGCGTGCACTCCGAGTGCGTGACCGGCGACGTCTTCGGCAGCCGGCGCTGCGACTGCGGCCCCCAGCTGGAGGAGTCCCTGGCCCGGATCGCCGCCGCCGGGCGCGGCGTGCTGGTGCTGCTGCGCGGGCACGAGGGCCGCGGCATCGGCCTGGTGGAGAAGCTGCGCGCCTACGCGCTGCAGGACCAGGGCCGCGACACCGTCGAGGCGAACCTCGAGCTGGGGCTGCCGGCCGATGCCCGCTCCTTCGCGGTGGTCCCGCGGATCCTCTCCCACCTGGGCGTGGAGCGGATCGCGCTGCTCAGCCACAACCCCGTCAAGGCGGAGGCCCTGCGCGAGGGCGGCGTCGAGATCGCCGAGATCGTCGACCTCGACGTGCACCCCACCGCGGAGAACCTCGTCTACCTCACCACCAAGCGCGACCGGCTGGGCCACCACCTGGTGGGCCTGCCGGGCACCGCGTCCCCCGCCAGCACCCCTGCCCCCACCACCCCTGCCCCCATCACCCCTGCCACCACACCTGCCGCCCTCCCGGGCGCGCACCGCATGAACGGAGAGACCGCATGAGCGGACACGGAAGCCCCACCCTCGACCTCGCCCCCGCCGCCGACGCCCCCGCGCTGTCGGTCGCGATCGTCGCCTCGTCCTGGCACGAGCAGGTGATGGACGGCCTCATCGCCGGCGCGCAGCGCGCCTGCGCCGAGGCCGGCGTCGAGCCGCTGCTGGTGCGGGCCCCCGGATCCTTCGAGCTGCCGGTGATCGCGGACCGCCTCGCGGCGAGCCACGACGCGGTCGTCGCGCTCGGCGTCGTGATCCGCGGCGGCACCCCGCACTTCGACTACGTGTGCCACGCCGCCACCGACGGGCTCTCCCGGGTCGCCCTGGAGCACGGCGTCCCCGTCGGCTTCGGGCTTCTGACCTGCGACGACGATGCTCAGGCGCTGGACCGCGCGGGGCTGGAGGGCTCCCGGGAGGACAAGGGCCACGAGGCCGCGGCGGCCGCGATCGCGACCGCCCGCGTGCTCGCCGGCCTCGGCTGAGCGGCCGCCGGCCCCATCGGCCGCCGGCCCGAGCGCGCCAGCGGCCTTGTGAGGGCCGAGCGCCCGGGGAGACGTACAGGCCCTCGTCTCCCGGGGCGCGAATCGCTCGCAGCGGCCCTTGCGCGGCTCTCAGGGGCATCTGGTGCGTCTCAGAGACCCCGCGTCGACGGCCCGTCGACGTGATTTCGGGACCGGTTTCCGGTAGGATCGAGAAGGTTCGGCCACCGCTCTCGCGCGGCCGCGGACGCCGTCTCGCACCGGCATCCGGCGGCGCCCCCGGCGGCGGCGCGGACCACCCCGGCGCGGCACCTCGCCGGGGACGCCGGACCCCGAGGAGCGGATCCTTCCGTGAGCCAGAGCGCAGCCCAGACCGCCGCCCATTCCCCTGAGCACTACGAGGCCTCGGACATCACCGTCCTGGAGGGCCTCGAGGCCGTCCGCAAGAGGCCGGGCATGTACATCGGCTCCACGGGTGAGCGCGGCCTGCACCACATGGTCCAGGAGATCGTCGACAACTCTGTCGACGAGGCGATGGCCGGGCACGGCGACTCCATCGAGGTCACGCTGCTGGAGGACGGCGGCGTGAGCGTGGTCGACCACGCCCGCGGCATCCCGGTGGAGATGCACCCCACCGAGGGCCGCCCCGCCGTCGAGGTCGTGCTCACGGTCCTGCACGCCGGCGGCAAGTTCGGCGGCGGCGGCTACGCGGTCTCCGGCGGCCTGCACGGCGTGGGCTCCTCCGTGGTCAACGCGCTCTCGCGCCGCATGGAGGTCGAGATCCGCCGCGAGGGCCACGTGTGGCGCCAGGCCTACCACCGCGGCGTGCCCGCCGCGCCCCTGGACAAGGGCGAGGCCACCGAGGAGACCGGCACCACCATCACCTTCTGGGCGGACCCGGAGATCTTCGAGTCCACCGTCTACGACTTCGAGACCCTCCGCAAGCGCTTCCAGCAGATGGCCTTCCTCAACAAGGGCCTGCGCATCTCCCTCACCGACGAGCGGCTCCCGGAGCAGGACGAGGACGAGGCCCTCGACGTCGAGCGCGAGGCGGAGCACGCCGGCGAGCCGGTCGGCCCCAAGACGGTCTCCTACCGCTACGAGCGGGGCCTGGCGGACTTCGTCGACTTCATCAACAAGGCCAAGCGCGCCGAGGTCATCCACCCCGACATCATCGGCTTCGAGGCCGAGGACACCACGGCGATGATCTCGGTGGAGATCGCCATGCAGTGGACCGGCGCGTACTCCGAGTCCGTGCACACCTACGCCAACACCATCAACACCCATGAGGGCGGCACCCACGAGGAGGGCTTCCGCTCCGCTCTGACCGGCATCGTCAACCGGTACGGCCGGGCGCAGGGCGTGCTCAAGGAGAAGGACGCCAACCTCACCGGCGAGGACATCCGCGAGGGCCTGACCGCCGTCGTCTCCGTCAAGCTCGGCGAGCCCCAGTTCGAGGGCCAGACCAAGACGAAGCTCGGCAACACCATCGCCCGCACCTTCGTCTCCAAGGTGATGACCGAGGAGCTCGGCGCCTGGTTCGAGTCCCACCCGAACGAGGCCCGCGACATCGTCCGCAAGGCGCAGTCCGCGGCGATGGCCCGCGAGGCCGCCCGCAAGGCGCGCGATGCGACCCGCCGCAAGTCCCCGCTGGAGAGCGGCGGCATGCCGGGCAAGCTGCGCGACTGCGCCTCCCGCAACCCCGGCGAGTCGGAGATCTTCATCGTCGAGGGCGACAGCGCCGGCGGCTCCGCCGTGCAGGGCCGCGACCCCCGCACCCAGGCGATCCTGCCCATCCGCGGCAAGATCCTCAACGTGGAGAAGGCCCGCCTGGACCGCGCGCTGGACAACCAGGAGGTCCGCTCGCTGATCACGGCCTTCGGCACGGGCATCGGCGACGACTTCGACGCCTCCAAGCTGCGGTACCACAAGATCATCCTGATGGCCGATGCCGACGTCGACGGCCAGCACATCTGCACCCTGCTGCTCACGCTGCTTTTCCGCTACATGCGCCCGCTGATCGAGCTGGGCCACGTGTTCATCGCGATGCCGCCGCTGTACCGCCTGAAGTGGTCCAACGCCCCTCACGACTACGTCTTCAGCGACGAGGAGCGCGACACCCGCCTGGTCGAGGGCCGCGCGGCCGGCAAGCGGATCCCCAAGGACAACGGCATCCAGCGCTACAAGGGTCTCGGCGAGATGGACTGGAAGGAGCTCCAGAACACCACGATGGACCGCGCCACCCGCACCCTCAAGCAGGTCACCGTGGACGAGGCCGCCGATGCCGACGCGATCTTCTCCGTGCTCATGGGCGATGACGTCGAGTCCCGCCGCCGCTTCATCCAGGAGAACGCGAAGGACGTGCGCTTCCTGGACATCTGACCTGCTCGGCGCGCGGCCCCGCCCGGCCGCCCCGAGACGTGCACCCGTGACCTCCGTCTTCGCGTGAAAGGTGGCTCCGCATGAGCGACACCCCCCAGACCCCCGAGAACCCCGGCCAGGAGGACCTGCCCGGCGACCTGCCCGACCCCGCCCTGGACGCCACCGGCTCCGGCGCCCCCGTCGGCCCCGACAGCGCGCCCGCCGGTGGCCACGAGGTCAGCGCCGCCGAGGCCGAGCACCGCACCGTGACCCTGGTCGACCCCCTCGACGAGGGCGAGGGCGACCTCATCACGCAGGTCGACCTCAACCACGAGATGCAGCGCTCCTTCCTCGACTACGCCATGAGCGTGATCGTCGACCGCGCCCTGCCGGACGTCCGCGACGGCCTCAAGCCCGTGCACCGCCGCATCACCTATGCGATGTACGACGGCGGCTACCGCCCCGACCGCTCCTTCTCCAAGTGCGCGAAGGTCGTCGGCGAGGTCATGGGCGGGTACCACCCCCACGGCGACTCCGCGATCTACGACGCCATGGTGCGTCTGGTGCAGCCGTGGAACATGCGCTACCCGCTGATCCTCGGGCAGGGCAACTTCGGCTCGGCCGGCGACGACGGCGCCGCCGCCGCGCGGTACACCGAGTGCAAGATGGCGCCGCTGGCCCTGGAGCTGGTCCGCGACATCGACAAGAACACCGTCGACATGCGGGACAACTACGACGGCACCCTCCAGGAGCCGGAGATCCTGCCGGCCCGCTTCCCGAACCTGCTGTGCAACGGCTCGGCCGGCATCGCGGTGGGCATGGCCACCAACATCCCGCCGCACAACCTGCGCGAGGTCGCCGACGCCGTGCAGTGGCTGCTGACCAACTACGAGGCCACCAAGGAGGAGCTGCTCGACGCGTGCCTGGCGCGCATCAAGGGCCCCGACTTCCCCTCCGGCGCGACCATCGTGGGCACCAAGGGCATCGAGGAGGCGTACCGCACCGGGCGCGGCTCGATCACCCAGCGCGCGGTCGTCTCCACCGAGGAGATCAACGGGCGCATGGCGCTGGTGATCACCGAGCTGCCCTACCAGGTCAACCCCGACACCCTCGCCCGGAAGATCGCCGAGCTCGTCAAGCTCGGCAAGCTGCAGGGCATCGCCGACATCAACGACGAGACCTCCGGCCGCACCGGCCAGCGCCTGGTCCTCACCCTCAAGCGCGACGCCGTCGCCAAGGTCGTGCTGAACAACCTGTACAAGCACACGTCGCTGCAGGAGAACTTCTCCGCGAACATGCTGGCGCTGGTCAACGGGGTGCCGCGCACCCTGTCGATCGACTCCTTCGTGCGCGAGTGGACCAAGCACCAGATCACCGTGATCGTGCGGCGCACCCAGTACCTGCTCGCCGAGGCCGAGCGCCAGATCCACGTCTACCGCGGCTACCTCAAGGCCCTGGACGCCCTGGACGAGGTCATCGCCCTGATCCGCCGCTCTCCCGATGCCGATGAGGCGCGCACCGGCCTGATGGAGCTGCTGGAGATCGACGAGATCCAGGCCAACGCCATCCTGTCGATGCAGCTGCGCCGCCTGGCCGCCCTGGAGCGCCAGAAGATCATCGAGGAGCACGACCGGCTCGAGGCGCTGATCATCGAGTACACCGCGATCCTCGCCTCCCCGCAGCGCCAGCGCGAGATCGTCTCCGAGGAGCTCGCCGAGATCGTCGACCGCTTCGGCGACGACCGGCGCACCCAGATCCTCCCCTTCGACAGCGACATGTCGATGGAGGACCTGATCCCCGAGGAGGACGTGGTCGTCACGATCACCCGCGGCGGCTACGTCAAGCGCACCCGCACCGACCAGTACCGGGCGCAGAAGCGCGGCGGCAAGGGCGTGCGCGGGGCGACGCTGCGCGCCGACGACGTGGTCGAGCACTTCTTCACCACCACCACCCATCAGTGGCTGCTGTTCTTCACCACCGCCGGGCGCGTGTACCGGGCCAAGGGCTACGAGATCCCCGAGGCGCCGCGCGACGCCAAGGGCCAGCACGTGGCGAACCTGATGGCCTTCCAGCCCGACGAGGGCATCGCCTCGGTGCTGGCGATCTCCTCCTACGAGGACGCCGAGTACCTGGTGCTGGCCACGAAGTCCGGCCTGGTCAAGAAGACGCCGCTGACGGCCTTCGACTCCAGCCGCCAGGGCGGCATCATCGCCATCAACCTGCGCGAGGTGCAGGGCCCCGAGGGGCTGCGCACCGACGAGGTGGTCGGCGCCCGCGTGGTCAACAGCGACGACCACCTGCTGCTGGTCTCCACCGGCGGGCAGTCCGTCCGCTTCCCCGCGGAGGACGCGGTCCTGCGGCCGATGGGCCGCGCCACCAGCGGCGTCACCGGCATGAAGTTCCGCGGCGACGACGAGGTGCTGGCCCTGGACGTGGTCCGTCCCGACACCTTCGTGGTGACCGTGACCGACGGCGGCTACGCCAAGCGCTCCCCGATCGACGAGTACCGCCTGCAGGGCCGCGGAGGCCTCGGCATCCGCGTGGCCAAGCTGCCCGACGACCGCGGCCACCTGGTGGGCGCGGCCGTGGTCACCGAGTCCGACGAGCTGCTCGTGGTGATGGAGAAGGGCAAGGTGGTCCGCTCGAAGGTCGCCGAGGTCCCGGCCAAGGGCCGCACCACCATGGGCGTCATCTTCGCCAAGCCCGACAAGGGCGACCGCATCATGCTCGTGACCACCTCGGCCGAGTCGGAGGTCGACGAGGACGAGGCCGAGGGCGCCGGCGACGGCAGCCCCGAGGGCGCGCCGGCGCCGGGCTCCCAGGAGCCGGGCGGTAGCGTGGAGGAGCAGGGCGCCATCGACGAGGCGCCGGACGCCGGGGGAGCACAGGCGCCGGAGGACCAGGCCGATGCTCTAGGCTCTGACGAGTCCGACGCCCTGCGCGCAGGCGACGAAGATCCCGAGGAGTGACCCGTGGCGAGCAATGATCAGCAGACCTCGACGCCGGAGGCCGAGGCGGCGCCGTCCGCCGCCTCCCCGGCGGAGGGGACGGGCGAGTCCCTTCAGGGATCGGGCGATGCGTCCAAGGGCTCGAGCCGCAGCCCCGCCAAGAAGGCGGCGGCGGACGACGCCGACGCCCGGGTGGTGCGCCGCGTCCGGCTGACCCTGTCCAGCGTGGACCCGTTCTCGGTGATGAAGCTCAGCTTCCTCATCGCGATCGCGATCGGCATCGCGACGGTGGTGGCGATCATCCTGCTGTGGAACATCGTCAACGCCATGGGCATCTGGGCCTCGATCGACAGCCTGGGCCGCGACCTCACCGGCGGCGATCCGCTGCCGTTCATGGAGTTCTTCACCTTCTCCAAGTTCGTCAGCTACGGCACGGTGATCGCGGCGGTCAACGTCGTCATCATCACCGCCCTGGGCACGCTGCTGGCGTTCCTCTACAACATCGTGGCGGCGCTGCTGGGCGGCCTGACCATGACCTTCACCGACGACTGAGAACCTCGTCGTCGCGCAGCGGGCCCCGTGGACATCCACGGGGCCCGCTGCCGTTCCGGCCCGATGCCGAGCTGCCGTGATGCGCGTCAGGGCGAGGGCGTCCCCGGCGCGGGGTCCGGCGGCACGTCCGGACGGCGGTGCTGCGCCCGGAACTCCCGCGGCGTCAGGCCGATGCGACGGCGGAACAGACGGGCGAAGTACGAGGCGTCCTCGAAGCCGACGTCCGCGGCGACCCGGGTGATGCTCAGATCGGTGCCCGCCAGGAGAGATTGGGCGCTGCGCAGCCGCACGGCCAGGACCAGCTCGTGCGGCGTCATCCCGGTGCGCCCGTGGATCTCCTCGCGCAGCTGCGCAGGGCTGATCCCGGCGCGCGCGGCTCGCTGCAGGACCGTGAGGTGCTCGGCCGCCGATCGCACCACCTCGTCGACCACGGAGGCCGCGGCATCGTCCCCGTCGGCGGGGAGCAGCTCCCCGAGGAGGCGGTGCACCAGGGCCGAGGCCCGCAGCGCGGCCGTGCGACCCGGGGTGCCGGTCGCGGAGCGCAGCTGCTCGAACACGGTCGCGACCTGCCCCTCGGGCATCCGCAGCGGCCGGACCACGGCGTCTCCGGGGCCGCGCACGGCTGGGCGATAGGCCCGAGCACCGATCCCGTCCAGGAGGACCCAGTGCTCGCTCCAGCCGGCCGGATCGGGGCGGTAGCTGTGCCATCGGCCGGCATCCAGCCACAGCCAGGACGGGCCGTCGATCCGGTGGCTCCCCGCGGTGTCCTCGAAGCGGCCCGTCCCCGCGGTGATGACGAGGATCGCGTGGTGGCCGAGCACGCGGCGCCGCACCGGCGCGGGGGTGCCCTGCTGCTCCCCGGCACCCAGGCAGCACAGACCGGAATCGCGCAGGATGTGCGATATCGGGGCGTAGTGCGCCCACGGCCTGGCCTCGGGCTGCGGCATGCCCGTGAGGATAGTCCTGGTTCTCTGTCGCGAGAAGTCCGGGACATGCCCGTCGGCGGCGCGGAGGCTGGATGCATGCTCACCTCGAACGGATATGTCCTCGACGAGCGACCGGAGCGGCTGGGCCCGCTGGAGCCGGTGCCGGCGGACGAACGCCAGGACCGGGACGCCCTCTGGCACCGCCTGCGACGGGACGGGTATCTGTACCTGCCCGGACACCTCCCCGCCCGGGAGGTCCTCGACTTCCGTCGCTTCTACTTCTCCGCGATGCGCGGCACGGGCCTGGTCCCGGACGATGACCGGGCTCCCGCGGGGATCGACGCCGGCGAGGAGATCGACCGGGCCCTGCTGCGCCGCCGGCTGTTCGAGGAGATCGTGCCCTCGGCGCAGTACGAGCGCCTGTGCACGCTGCCGCGGATCCGGAACTGGTTCGCCTGGCTGCTCGGGGATCGCGTCCACCTGCATCGGCGCCGGATCATCCGGCACACCCGCCCCGGCGAGTCCGGGATCGGCACGGCGACGCAGGCGCACTACGACCTGGTCTACCTGCGGGAGGGGACCGATCGGGTGCTCTCCCTGTGGATCCCCCTCGGGGACTGCCCGCGGCAGCGGGGCGGTCTCACCTATCTCGAGGGCAGCCACCGCCGCGTGCTGCGCGAGGAGGCGCAGGGGCGGCTGCGGCGCCCGGCGGCCTCGATCACGGCGGATCTCCCGGCCCTCGCGCAGGAGCACGACGCCCGCTGGCTGGTGACCGACTACGCCGCCGGGGACGTGGTCGTGCACTCGGCGCACATCATCCATGCCGCCCTCGACAACGTCGACGGGACGGGGACCCTGCGGCTGTCCACGGACATCCGGTACCAGCGCGCCGGCGACCCCATCGACTGGCGATGGCAGAACCTCTGGCACGACGCGGACGGGCTCTGACCGGTGCTCTGTGACCTGCGGGACAGTCGCGCACCCCGAGTTGGCTCCGATCCCGCCGCGGCTGTACAGTTGTGCGTCGGCAGAGGTTCCGCGAGAGCGGGATGGACGTCGCACGGGCCTATAGCTCAGTCGGTTAGAGCGCTGTCCTGATAAGACAGAGGTCACTGGTTCAAGTCCAGTTAGGCCCACTTCGAGGTATCGGAGGATTCGAGATGAAGCTCGTGAAGCTCGCAGCAGTCCTGATCGGCACCACGGTCGCCGGTCTCCTCGTCTGGAGGAAGGTCGAGGCCGACCGCCTCGAGAACGCCCTCTGGGCCGAGGCCGAGAGGGTCTCCGGCTCCGGCGAGTCGGAGAAGATCCCCGCCTCCTGATCCGAGGCCCGCACCCCCGGGTGCGCCGGGATCGCACAACTCGATACGGGGACTTAGCTCAGTTGGTAGAGCGGTAGCTTTGCAAGCTTCAGGTCAGGGGTTCGACCCCCCTAGTCTCCACCGCGCAGGACAGAGGCCGCTTCTCGTGAGGGAGGCGGCCTCTTCCGTCGGTCCGGGTCCCGGTCGGCAGGAGCCGCCCCGGGGCGCTGGGCCGCGGGATCGGGGTGCTGGCCACGGGGTGCCCCGGCCGTGGTGCCGGGCGATCAGCCGGCCGCCAGGCCGATCGCCAGGAGCAGCGGCGCGAGGGTCACGGCGAGGATGAACACCCGCTCGCTGATCCCGAAGGTGCGGGTGCGCAGCGCCGGCACCAGGCGGGAGATGATCAGCGCGGCCAGGCCCACCGCGGCGATCGCCCCGAGCGCCGAGACCGCGCCGCCGAGGGCGGACCCGCCCAGCATGCGGCGCATCGGCCCGATCTCGGAGTAGGAGATCGTGAACCAGGCGATCGCCATCAGCAGATGCACCCGCCCGCGCAGCGTCGTCGGGGCATCGGGCAGATCCGTGGGCACCAGGGGCATCAGGGCCAGCACCGCGCCCAGCACGAGCATCCAGAGCCCCGCCGGCGCCACTCCGCCGGCGCCTGCGGAATCGGCCAGCACCGCCGCGCCGAGCACCACCCACGCCCCGGCCATCGACCAGGAGGCCGCTGTCGCCAGGCGCCGGGTGCGCGGCTGCGGCGATGCCGCGTAGTCGCTCACCGCGTGGCGCACCGGATGGACGCCGCCGGGGACCAGGTGGAGCGCCGCGAACAGCACCAGTCGGATCGCGAACAGGGCGGCGGCGCCGGCGGCGAGCCACGGGACCAGCGGGAGCACAGGGGACATGGAGGACTTCCTTCGCGACGACGATGCGCTGACTCCCGGGACGGTAAAGTGTGAAGCCGCTTCAAGGTCAAGGGGGGATGCCATGCGCATCGGCGAGCTGTCCCGGCGCACGGGTCTGGCACCCTCGGCGATCCGCCACTACGAGCGCGAGGACATGTTCAGTCCCGGGCAGGTCGCGCGCGGCGCCAACGGGTACCGGGAGTACGGCCCGGGGGCGGTGCGCCGCCTCGAGCTGATCATCGCCGGCCGGAACGCCGGCTTCTCCCTCGAGCAGATGCGCACGCAGCTGCGGGACTGGGACACGATGAGCGACGCGCAGCGCCTGGCCGTGCTCGAGGGGCAGCTCGCGGTGATCGACGAGCGCCGGGCCGAGCTGGACCGGGGGCGCGAGGCGGTCCGCGCCGTCCGCGACAGGCTCCGGGAGCGCCTCGGCGGATCGCGGCCCGTCGACGAGACTCCGGCGCCGCCGCGGGAGGACGCCGACCCCCGGGGATGATCGGATCCGGCGTTCCCGCGGGAACGTCGGACCCCGCCGGGCGGAGCGGTCCGCTCAGGCGCGGGACCGGGACCGACGGGCCCGCAGCGCCTCCACCCCGCGCAGCAGGAGCAGCACGGCGCAGATCGCCACCAGCAGCCATTGCTCGGCGGCGATCGAGATCCCCAGGGTCACCGTGAGCGCACCGATGTAGACCAGGTCGATCACCCGCTCGGACACGCCGAGCAGGGCGCTGCCCAGCCGGCCGCGCAGCAGCCGCAGCGCGAGCAGCAGCACGATCAGTCCGATGGCGAGGGTCTTGAGGACCACGGCGGCAGCTCCTGGGGATGGGGTGCCTCGACCCTATCGGGACCGCGCCCTCGGCACCGCCGCCACCGCGCACGGTGGCACGATGGCCTGATGCACACGGGGGACACCTTCACGTACGCCGAGGTCGGCGCGACCCGCCGCGCCGATCTGCGGTCGCGGCCGCCCCGCGGCTATCGGGCCATCGAGCGGCGGGTGCGCATCGGCCGGGGCGAGGCCGCCTGGCGCGCCGCGGCGCAGGAGACGCTCCGCTGGGGCATCCAGCGGCGCTCCGGCATCGAGGTCGCGGCCCCGCACGAGGGTCCGCTCGCCGCGGGGGACGTGGTTCTCATGCGCGTTCCGCTGTGGCCCCGGGACGTGCCGTGCCGGGTCGTGTACACGGTCGACGAGCCGGGCGGCGCCGGCGAGCCCGCCGTGCGCGGCTTCGCCTACGGCACCCTGCCCGGGCATCCGGAGCGCGGCGAGGAGGTGTTCCTGGTCGAGCACGACCCGGACGGCTCCGTCTGGCTGCGCATCCGGGCCTTCTCCCGGCCCGCCGGCTGGATCTTCCGGGCGGCGTACCCGGCGGTGCTGCTCATGCAGCGCCTCTCCACGCAGCGATACCTGCGCTCGCTCAGCGGCCGGCGGTGAGCGTCGCCCCGAGGGCGTCGAGCAGCCCGGCGGTGCCCTCCTCGCGGCCGGCGGCGGCCTCGGGGCCGGGGCCGTGCACGCCGTCGAGGTGGACGCCCTGCTCGGTGTAGGTGAGGCGGGTCGCCGGGCCCTCGGCGGTGTCGACGGCCTCGAGGACGACGGTGGACAGCGAGGTCGAGGCGTGCGCGTCGTCCAGCCACATGTCGTAGCTGTAGACGATCCGCGCGTTCTCGACGATGTCGGTGTAGGTGGCGCGGAAGCGGGACATCGGCCCGTCCTCGCCGGGGCGGCCGTCGTCGGTCCAGGTGCCGCCGACGCGGAAGTCGTCGCTGCGCGAGACGTCGACGAACTCGCCGCCGCCGAACCAGGTCCGCTTGATCTCCGGGTCGGCGAAGGCCGCCCATACCCGGTCCACGGGGACGGGGTACCGGCGCTCGAGGACGAAGGTGGCGTGGGTCTGGGTGTGCTGGGTCATGTCAATCCTCTTCGGCGGGGTCGTGCCGGTCCAGGAGCTCGCCCAGGCGGTCCAGGCGGCTCTCCTGCGGTCGGCGGTGGGCCATGATCCAGGCGTTCGCGGGGACCATCGCATCGGGCATCAGCTGGACGGTGCGGACCCGGCCCACCTTCTCGGAGGAGACGATCCGCGCCTCCTCGAGCACCTGCAGATGACGGACCACCGTGGGCAGAGCCATGCCGAAGGGCTCGGCGAGCTCGCTCACGGAGGCGGGTCCGTGGACCAGCCGGGCGACCATCGCCCGGCGGGTCCCGTCGGCCAGCGCATGGAACATCCGGTCGAGGTCGACCTCGGAGTCGGGATCGCCGGAATACTTAGCCATATGACTAAGTGTGTGGCCGCGGGGCGGGCCTGTCAAGGAGGGATCCGATGCCTCGACGCCCCGGGCCGGGCTCAGCCGGCCCCGGGGCGCTGCGCCCGTCAGCGCGCCGGCAGCCCGGCGACGCTGCCGCCCACCAGGCGCCTCACCTCGTCGATGGCGTCCCAGTCGTTCACGTGCATCCCGGCGACCACGGACTCCCCGCGGACCCAGTAGGCCCGGAACACGCGCCCGGGCACATCGCCCACCAGGTGCACGCGGTCGAAGCCTTTCGCGCCGACGTGCCCCACGTACTCCATCCCCAGGTCGTACTGGTCGGTGAAGAAGTAGGGCAGGCGCGCATACGGCTCCTGCCCGCCCAGCAGCGTGCCGGCCGCGTGCCTGCCCTGCTCGATGGCCGCATCCCAGTGGTCCACGCGGATCCGGCCCAGCTGCGGATGCTCGTGCAGGGCCGCATCGCCCGCCGCGCAGATGTCCGCATCCGCCGTGCGCAGGGCCGCATCGACCGCGATCCCGTCCGGGCCGGCCAGGCCCGCGGCGGCGGCAGGCTCGACATCGGGCGCGGCGCCGATGCCGACGAGGATGGTGTCGACCTCGAGCTCCTCGCCGTCGGACAGCCGTGCCCGCGTCCTGTCCTCCACGTGCCGCACCTCCTCCACGGTGGTCCCGGTGCGCAGGTCCACGTCGTGCTCGCGGTGCAGGTCGGCGAACACCTGGGCGACCTCGTCGCCGAGCACGCCCGCCAGCGGCAGCGCCCCGCGCACCGCGAGGGTGACCCTGCCTCCGGCGCGGCGGGCCGCCGCGGCGACCTCGAGGCCGATCCAGCCGCCGCCGATGATCAGCAGCCGGCCGGCGAGCCGGTCCTTCAGGGCGGCGGAGTCGTCGATCGTGCGCAGGCGGCGCACATCGGCCCCCGGAACCTCGAGATGCGGCAGGCGGCGGGGCTGCGCGCCGGGGGCCAGCAGCAGGCGGTCGTAGGCCAGGCGCTCGCCGCCGCGCAGGAGCACCTCCTTCGCCGCGCGGTCGATGACCTCGGCGCGCACGCCGGTGCGCAGGTCGATGCCCTGCTCGGCGTACCAGTCCCGCGGGTGCAGGCGGGCGGAGTCCGGCTCCGCCTCGCCCAGCAGCACCGCCTTGGACAGCGGCGGCCGCTCGTAGGGGAGGTGCTCCTCCGCGCCCAGCAGGACGATGCTCCCGGCGAAGCCCCTCTCCCGCAGCGACTGTGCGGCGTTCGTCCCGGCGAGCCCGTCGCCGATGATCACGATGCGGTCGATCTGCTGGCTCATCCCGGCCTCCTGAAGGTTCTGCGGCGAACTCGGATGCACTCCCATCATGCGCCCGTGCGGGACGATCGGCCAGGGCCTCACCCGACCAGGAAGAAGCCCATCACCCCGGGGTTGTGCGCGTGGACGATGGCCAGGAAGACCATCACGTCGAACAGCAGGTGCACGATCAGCACGTAAGTCAGCGAGCCGGTGCGGGTGAAGATCCAGCCCTGCAGCAGGGCGAAGGGGGCGGTGAGCAGCGGGCCCCATTCGCGGTAGCCCAGCTCCCACAGGAAGGACACGAAGATGGTCGCCTGCAGCAGGTTCGCCAGCCACACCGGGAAGTGCCGGCGCAGCAGCGCGAAGCAGGTGCAGATGAAGAACAGCTCGTCCCAGGTGCCCACGAAGTTCACCGCCACGAAGAAGCGGGCCAGCTCGCTCCCGTCCGTGATGTGCGGCCAGTTGAGGTAGGCGCCGGAGGTGATGAAGTAGTACGGCAGGATCAGCCAGCCCAGCAGCGGCACCGCCACCAGGTACACCTTCTCCCAGCGGGTCCAGGGCCGGCCCGTGCGCCAGGGGAAGGCGATGGCGCGGCGGTGCAGCAGCAGGCGGTCGATCAGCGAGGGCACCAGTGCGGCGAGGATCAGCACGGTGCCGATGGTGAAGAACCGGTCCCAGCTGACATCGGCCTCCACCGAGGTCAGCGACACGATCGCGATGCCGAGGCCGATCAGCCCCAGGTCCGTCGCGAGCTCGCGGGAGGACCACCACGCCGCGCCGAGGCTCAGCAGCAGCAGGGCGTGCCCCCAGCCGGGCAGCATCAGCCCGAACAGCAGGAACGCGGAGAGCGCGACCCCCATGGCGGGCAGCACGGTGCGGGCGCTCAACGGCGGCGTCGTCGGGGCCGGGCGGGCGGGATCCGGAGGGGCGGCGGAGGCCTCGGAGGTCACGGGGCCAGCATGGCAGACCCCGGCCCGGGGGCACACAGGCGGGCCGCGCGCACGGACGGCGGTCTGAGGTCCTCGGACCGGGCAATCGCCTGGTCCGAGGCCCTCAGACCGCCGTTCGTGTCCGCCCCTCTCGCGCACCGGGTCCCGGAAGTCTGCCCGTCGACGGATCCTGGTTCAGGCGGCCGTCGCGGCCTCCTCGATCCGGCAGATCTGCCCGGTGTCCAGACGCAGCGCGTCGGAGCGGAGGTTCTCCTCCAGATGCGCCCGCGAGGTGGTGCCGGGGATCGGCAGCACGTTCGGCGAACGCTGCAGCAGCCAGGCGATCGCGATCTGGCCCGGAGCGGCTCCGAGCTCCGCGGCGACCTGGTGGACGGCGCCGCCGGGCCGGGCCAGATCCCCGGTGGCCAGGGGGAAGAACGGCAGGAAGGCGGAGCCGGTGCGGGCGGCGGCGTCGATCACCGGGTCGTGGTCGCGGTCGACGAGGTTGTAGCGGTTCTGCACGGCCGCGATCGGCGCCGTGCGGCGCGCCTCCTCGAGCTGCGCCACCGTCACCTCGGACAGGCCGATGTGGCCGATCTTTCCCTCCGCCACGAGCTCCGCGAGCGCTCCCACCTGCTCGGCCACGGGATAGTCCGGATCCAGACGGTGCAGCTGCATCAGATCGATCCGCTCCCGGCGCAGCCGGCGCAGGCTGAGCTCCGTCTGCTGCCGGAGGTAGGCGGGGTTCCCCAGCGGAACCCATTCCTCGGCCCGCGGGCGCAGGTTCCCGACCTTGGTGGCGATGACCAGGTCCTCGGGGTACGGGTGCAGGGCCTCGGCGATGAGCTCCTCGTTCTGACCGAGGGCGTAGGAATCGGCGGTGTCCAGGAGGTTCACGCCGAGATCGACGGCGCGTCGGAGCAGGTCGATCGCCGAGCGGGGATCCGCCGGGGCGCTCCAGATCCGGGCGCCGGCGTGGGTGCCGTCGCCGGTGCCGTCGGTCAGGCGCATGGTGCCCAGGCCGATCCTGCGCACGGGCAGCTCCCCGCCGAGGAGGAATGCATCGGAGGTGCTCGGTGTTGTGCGATGTGTCGTCGTCATGCCGGCGACGCTAGGACCTGACACCAGAGGCACCTTCAAGGGGGAGTGACGATCATGGTGAGCGAGCGCACCCTGGGGATCGGCGAGCTGTCCCGTCTGACCGGCGCGAGCGTGCGATCGCTGCGCCACTACGAGGCCCGCGGCGTGCTCGCGGCGGATCGCACCGCCACGGGCCGGCGGCGCTTCCGTCCGGAGGACGTCGAGACGGTGCGGCGGATCCGCCTGCTCCTCGAGGCCGGGCTGCCGCTCGCGATCATCGAGAAGATGCTCCCCTGCTTCCACGACGCTGGGGCGACGCTCGGCGCCTGCGTCCAGGAGTACCTGAGCGAGCACCGACGCGCGGTCCGCGAGAGGCTCGTCGAGCTCGAGGCCCAGGAGTCCACGCTGCGACGCCTCGAGTCGCTCCTCGTCTGACGCGTCGCTCCCCGTCCGAGCAGTCCCGCCGCAGCGCGGTCAGGGCTGCCCGGTGAGCAGGCCGGGCAGGGCCTGCTGGCTGATCACCGCGAGGAAGATGCCGCCGCGGGCCTGCGAGGTCACCCGCACCTGCGAGCCGACGACCTCGACGTCCGCGTCCCCGAGGATCTCCGACCAGGGCCGGGCGGTGATCGGGTCCGCGCCGTCGGAGACGGCGGCCTCGATGACGTCGGCGAGGTCCTGGGCGGAGGCCTCGTCGGGCAGCTCCAGGCACAGCACGTCCTGCCAGTCCTCGGCGCTGGTGCCGGTGGTGGCGGTGGCCAGGCCCGCCACCCCGCCGGGCAGGGGGTCGATGCTGGCGCCCTCGCGCGAGAGGTAGGCGCCGACCACGTCCTCGCCCAGGCAGCCGGCGAGGTCCTCGTACGTCCCCGCCTCGGCGAGCGTGGTCTCCGGGTCGCCCCAGGCCCGGGTGATCGCCTCGTCGGGGCTGCCGGCGAGGACGTCGTCGGTGTACCAGACGGCGTTGTAGTAGCCCAGGGCGGCGGGGGTGCCCAGGGGGTCGGCGATGTCCAGCTCGCCGGGGCCGCGGCGCACGAGCAGCTCGCCCTCTGCCAGGTCCTCGCGCCCCGCGTCATGGTGTGCGAACAGGCGGTCCAGCGCCTCCGGATCCATCCCGCTGAAGCGGAACGAGGCCCGGGGCGGCTGGCCGACGCTAATTGCGAGCGCCTCCTCGGCCTCCGGGGAGGGGACCTGCTCGGGGGCCGCGAGGGCGTACTCGCGGAACGGGCCCAGGCCCGCGGTGCCGAGTGCGCCGAACGGCGACTCGGCGTCCTCGAAGACGCCCAGCGCACGGGCCGCGGCGATGTCGGAGACGTACAGCTCCGTCTCCGCCCCGTGGCCGGCGGGGGTGACGGCCAGGGCGCGGGAGAGCGGATCGTCGCCCGCGCCGGGGAGCAGCCCCGTGCAGGCGCCGCCCGTGACGGCGAGTCCCAGGGCCAAGGTGCCGGCGGCGGCGATCCGTCGCAGAGTTCTCATGCGACCAGTCTGCCGGGCCCCGGCCCGGGGGTCTATCGTCCCGGGGGATCCAGGCGCTGGGCGAGGCCGTCGAGGATCATCGCCAGCCCGCTCCCGAAACTCTGCGCGGGGGTGAAGCCCTCGCGCCCCAGCACCTCGGCGAAGGTCTCGGCGAGATGGGGATGGCTCTGCGGGTCGATCCCGACGTCCTCGGCCGTCGGCAGGCCGGTTGATGCCGCGACGGCCGGGTCCGGGAGGGTGCGCTCGGTGAGCACGAAGCCGTAGATGTAGGCGTCGATCGTGCTGAAGGCGTGCAGGGCTTCGCGCACGGAGAATCCGTGGCCGCGCAGGCAGGCGAGCACGGACTCGTGGTGTCGCAGCATGGCCGGGCCCGGGACGGGTCGTGACTCGACCAGGCCCAGCGCCCAGGGATGGGCGGTGAGGACCTCCCGGGCGGATGCGGCTCGAGCGCGCATCGCCTCGCGCCACGGGGCGCCGGCCTCCGGCAGCGTGATGCGGCTGAAGGGCCAGTCGGCCAGGAGGTCCAGCAGCTCGTCCTTGCCGCGGAGGTGGTGGTACAGGGACATGGCCTCGACGCCGAGCTCCCGGCCGAGGCTGCGCATGCTGAGCGCGGCGAGGCCGTCGCGGTCGGCGACCTGCACGGCGGCCGCCACGATCCGGGCGCGGTCCAGGGCGGGACGCCGGGGCATGGATCCTCCTCGGATCGGCTCTTGCGGGCTTACGAGTGTAAGGGATACGCTCGCCCCGTCCAGGCTTACAACCGTAAGGGGAATGCGATGCGCGCAGCGGTGGTCGAGAGGTACGGCCCGCCGGAGGTGGTGGGCGTCCAGGACGTGCCCGTCCCGCGGCCGAGGCCGGGGCAGGTCCTGATCCGCGTGGAGAGAGCGGCGGTGACCAGCGGTGATGCGCGGATGCGGGCGGCCCGGTTCCCAGCGGGGATGGGGATGCTGGGGCGGCTGGCGCTGGGGGTGCGGGGGCCGCGGCGGCGCATCCCGGGCACCGTGCTGGCCGGGACGGTCGAGGCGGTCGGCGAGGGCGTGCGGGAGCTCGGCCCGGGGGATCGGGTGGCCGCGATGGCCGAGTCCCTCGCGGGAGCGCACGCCGAGCTCTGCGTGGCGCCCCTCGGGCGCGTCGCGCGGCTGCCGGAGGGGGCGGGCATCCGCGAGGCCGCGGCGCTGATGTTCGGGGGCACCACCGCGCTGTGGTTCCTGCGGGACCGCCTGCAGGTGCGGGAGGGGACGCGCGTCCTGGTGATGGGGGCCTCGGGGGTCGTCGGCACAGCGGCGGTGCAGCTGGCGGCGCTGCACGGAGCGGTGGTCACCGCCGCGGCAGGAGCGCACGCCGTCGAGCTCCTGCGGGAGCTCGGGGCGGAGCGGGTGGTCGATCCCGCGGCGCTGGGCACGCAGGGCCCGCAGTTCGACGCCGTGGTCGACACGACCGGCACCCTCACCCTCCCCGCCGGGCGCACCCTGCTCGCCGAGGGCGGCGGCCTGGCGCTGGTCAGCGGCGATCTCCTGCAGATGCTCCCGGGCCGGGGCCGCGTCATCACCGGGGTCACCCCGGTGCGCGCCGCGGACATGACCCACCTGCTCGAGCTGCTGGAGGCCGGCCGGCTGCGCGCCGTGATCGACCGCGAGCTGCCGTTGGAGGAGATCGCTGCCGCGCACCGGCGGGTCGAGACCCGCCGCACCCTCGGCTCCGTCCTGGTCGCCCCCTGAGGCGCCTGGTGAGACCGTTCAGCGCCGCGGGGCGCCGCGGCCGGCCGTCATCCATCGGGCGACCGCCGCCACGATGCCGAGGATGAGCACGACGGCGACCCCGACGACCGCCTTCGCCAGCACCTCCCGGCCCAGGAGGACATGGTCGATCGAGGACATGACCACGGCCAGGGCGACGGGGACGACCACCAGCAGGACCAGCACCGCCAGGACGACCACCACGGGGCGGCGCCCGCCCCGCCGCGGCGGGGCGGGGTGGTGCGGCCCGGTCGCGGCCGCCCAGGCAACGGGGGCGTGGGGCCCGCCCGCCGCGTCGTCCACCAGCAGCGCCTCGGTCCGGGAGGCGAGGGCCTCGACGAGGACCGCGGCCTCCTGGACGCGCTCCGCGCGGGAGGCGTCCAGGGGTCTGCTCCCGCACAGGACCAGCTCCTGCCCGGAGATCTCCAGGGTGTAGGGGCCGGCGAAGGCCCGCAGGTCGCGGTCCATCTCGGGGCTGACGAAGGGCGTGGACCCAGCGGCGCGGTCCTCCTGCCCGTCGGAGGTCACGGCCTCCCGGCCGTCGTGGACGAGCGGAGCGCGCACCGGGGCGCTGAGGCGGGCGCGCAGGAAGACCTCGGCCGTGCGCGGCCCGCCGACGCGGACGCCGGTCGCGGCGCTGATCCCCACCTCCGGGAGGGTCATCGGCCAGGCGTCCCCGATCTCGCGCAGCCGTGCCTCGCGGGTGCGCACCGACTCCCGGACGATGCGGCTCCCGGTGCGGAACCGGTGGGCCCCGTAGTCCCGGGCGGGGGACTCGCGGATCAGGTCGAGACCGTTGGCCTCGGCGAAGGCCTCGACCCCTCCCGACGTCGTGGTCCGCCGCCGGACGTCGACGAGCCCGAGGATCCCGCCCAGGAGGAGCATCCCGAGGAAGGCCAGCATCCCGCCGTCGAGCGGAGCGCCCGATGCGAGGACCACGACCAGCACGATGGCCGGGACCAGCACCAGGAGCACGACGACCGTGGTCCCCATGAGCAGCAGCGGGCTCTCGGCCAGCACGCGCAGCCGGGCCCGGGCCCCGCTGCCGCGGCCCAGGGCCGAGAAGTCCAGGTCGCGCATCCTGCTCTCCTCCGTCGGGCTCTCCTCTCGCGGGCGGGTCCCGCCGTGCCGGTGCGGCGGGTCAGGCCCGTCGGGGCCGATAGACCCGGCCGAACGACCGAGGGCTGCGATCGAAGGTCCTCACCAGCTCCCAGTCCACGCGGCGGCCGCCGGCGACCTCGTAGATCCGGATGCCGTCGCCCAGCATCACGGGGGCGACGAACACCTGCATCTCGTCGATCAGATCGTGCTCGAGGGCCTGCCGGGCGATCTGGGCGCTGATGATCTGGACGTCCTTGTCCCCGGCGATCTCCCGGGCGCGGCGCACGGCCTCGGTGATGTGGCAGTCCAGGGGCATGATCGCGGGGTCGTCGGCGATCTCCTGCGGACGGTGCGTCAGGATGATCTCGGTGCCGTCCCATCGGCCGCCGTAGGCCTCGGCGGTCAGCTCGTCCCTCTCGTCGGCCTGGGCCCGCGCGGCGTCGTAGCCGTCCCGGCCCGAGATGATCACGCCCACCGCATCGGCCATCTCCTGGACGGTCTGCTCGTCGAGCTCCTCGGCGGCGGACAGCCAGCTCATGTCGTGCCCGGGTCCTGCGATGAAGCCGTCGAGGGAGCTGGTGAACCCCCAGGTGACCTTGCCCATCGCCGCGCTCAGACGCCCGCCGCGGCTTCGAGCCGGGCGATGTCGAGCTTGCGCTGGGTGAACATCTCCGCGGTGACGGCGGCGGCGTGGGGTCCCTCGAGCAGCTCGTAGAGGCGCTGCGGGGTGATCTGCCAGGAGACGCCCCACCGATCCTTGCACCAGCCGCACTGGGACTCCTGGCCCCCGCCGCCGACGATCGCGTCCCACAGCCGGTCGATCTCCTCCTGCGAGTCCACGGCGACCTCGATCGAGACGGCTTCGCTCTGCGGGAAGTGCGGTCCGCCGTTGAGCAGGGCGTACGGCACGCCGGCGAGCTCGATCTCGACGGCCAGGGACTGCCCCTCGGGCGGGGCGCCGCCCGGGCTGTCCTCGACCGGGGTGTAGGGCATCGTCGAGACGATGCGGGAGCCGGGGATGAGGGAGACGTAGAACTCGGCCGCCTCGTCCACCCCGCCGTCGAACCAGAGCCAGGTCTTCACACGTGTCATGCCCCCAGCCTGTGGCGGCGACCACACCCTGTCAATGGTCAGGGCGACCTCCACGACCCGGCGGCGGCGGAGGCGGAGGGCCGGCCCTACAGGGCGATCGCGCCGACGGCCCCCGCCGCGAGCACCACGGCCCACGCGGGCATGCGCCAGAACATCAGCGCCACCAGGGCGGCGACCGCGAGACCGAGCGTCGCCGGGCTCGCCGCGCCCTGGGTGAGCACCGGGTCGTAGAGCGCGGCGGCGAGGATCCCCACCACCGCCGCATTCGTGCCCCGCAGGGCGCGGCGGGCTCGCGGGGCGCTGCGCAGCCGCTCCCAGAACGGCAGGGCGCCGATGACCAGCAGCGCCCCCGGCAGGAACATCGCCCCCAGCGCGATCGCCGCGCCCACCAGGCCGCCGGCCCCGCCGCCGGCCGAGAACCCCAGGAAGGCGGAGAGCGTGAACAGCGGGCCCGGCACGGCCTGCGCCGCCCCGTAGCCGGCGAGGAAGGTCTGCGCGTCCACCATGCCGGTCTGCACCGTGCCGGTCTCCAGCAGCGGCAGCACGACGTGCCCGCCGCCGAACACGAGGGCGCCGGCGCGGTACATCACGTCCGCCAGGCGCAGGGACGGGTCCCCGGTCGCCGCGGCCAGCAGCGGGAGGCCGAGGATCAGCACCGCGAAGGCCACCAGGGCTCCGAGGGCCAGCCGCCGCGAGCCCGGCGGCGCCGGGCTCGACCCTGCCGCTGCCCCCGGCTTCGCATCGCCCGGTTCCGCGTCCTCGCGCCCGAGCAGGGCCGCGCCCACCAGCCCCGCCGCCACGATCGCGGCGACCTGCACGAACGGCCCGGGGACCAGCAGCACGAGGATCATCGCGAGGGCGGCGATGCTCGCGCGGGGCGCATCGGGCGCGAGGCTGCGGGCCATGGTGATCACGGCATGGGCGACCACCGCGGCCGCGGCGGCCTTCAGCCCCAGCAGCCAGCCCGCGCCGGCGTCGACGCCGAGCGCGCCGACCCCGGCGGCGACCGCCACCATCAGCACGGCGGAGGGCAGGGTGAACGCCGCCCAGGCCGCCAACAGCCCGCGCAGTCCCGCGCGCTGGAGGCCGATCGCCATGCCGACCTGGCTGGAGGCGGGGCCGGGCAGGAACTGGCACAGCGCCACGAGGTCGGCGTACTGCGCCTCGGAGAGCCATCGGCGGCGCACCACGAAGGCCTCGTGGAAGTAGCCGAGGTGGGCGACGGGGCCGCCGAAGGAGGTCAGGCCCAGCCGGCCGAAGACCAGCAGCACCTCCCGGGCGGTCCCGGCGCGGGCGGGGGCGGGGCCTGGTGCGGCCGGGGCATCCATGCTGCCATTGTCGCGGATCAGTTCACGGCGTCGGCGACCTGGATGTCGAACTGGACGTCCGTGCCGTCGACGCCGGTCACCGTGACCGTGACGTCGATGGTCTCGCCGCCCGCGAGGGCCAGCACGGCCAGCGGTGCGAGGGCGGAACGGGCTCCCCATCGGCCGCGGCCCGGTGATCCCGCACCGCGGTCATGGCGCAGGAGCATCGCGCGGGGGAGCTTCGACGGGCGGGATCGCGTCCTGGCCGAGCAGCTCCTCCACGCGCTGCAGCACCCGGATCTGGCCGGGATGGTAGAGCTCGCCGACGGCGTGGGCGAGAGCGGTGGTGGCGGCCGCGCGACCGCGCGGGGAGCGGCCCGCGGGGTCCGCGGTCCACGGGTGGCGCAGGCGCTGCGCCCGCACCTCCGGCGCCAGGCGGCGGGCGAGGGCGTCGATCTCCGCCTCGGAGGCGTCCTCGGGCAGCGTCTCGAGCTCGGCATCGGCCGGGGAGGCGCGGGCGACGATGTCGCGCAGCGCGATCATGTCCTCCTCGCGGAAGAACTCCTGGTAGACGGCGAGGAGGCTGCGCTGCCGGTCGCTGAGCCCGGCCGCATCGTCCGCGAACAGCGGCGGCACGTCCAGGGGCGAGCCGTGCCGCAGCACCTCCCCGAGCTCCGCCCGCAGCCGCGTGAGGTGCTCGATGGTCCGCTCCAGCTCGGCGTCCAGCGCCCGGACGGTGCCCGCGGCATCCTCGGTGCCGGCGTCCAGGGCGGCGATCTGCGGCAGGGACATGCCGAGCTCCCGCAGCCGGCGGATCCGCAGCAGGCGCACCAGGTGCGTCGCCCCGTACTGCTTGTAGCCGTTGGAGCGCCGCCGCGGCAGCGGGAGCAGGCCCTGCTCGTGGTAGTGGCGGATGGTCTTCACGGTCGTGCCCGCGAGCTGCGCGAGCTGCCGGGTGCTCCAGGCCATGAGCTCAGCCTCCGAGCATGATCGGCATGATCCGCGTGATCGAGAAGGCCTCGTAGACGGCGCCGAGCACGAACAGCGCGAGCGCCGGCAGCCACAGCACGCCCAGCTGACGCAGCCCGTGGACGTATCCCCGGCGCCGGCTGCTCTCCCCGACGCTCGCCGGCCGCAGCCACGCCCGGCCCAGCAGGTACGTCCCGAGCGTGACCAGGATGTATGCCTCCAGCTCGAGGACCAGGGTCACCGAGTGCGGGATCAGGATGGTGCGGACGGTCGCGTCCACCGGAGCCAGCGAGACGCCGAACAGGAACGCCCGATAGGCGAACAGGGGGATCCCGAGGAAGGGGACCACCAGGGAGGGCAGGGCGATCGTCGCCAGGGCGACGGTGAGGACGTTGACCGCGAGGATCGTCGCGGCGAACAGCCACATGCTGCTCAGCAGCGAGACGACCAGGTCGGTGGTCCCCGATGCGTCCATGCCGGCGGCGCGGGAGGCATGCAGGTCCGGGAACAGGAGGCCCGCCAGCATGCCCAGCAGCAGCAGGCCGAAGGCCATGGCGTTCAGGGCGAGGAAGGCCCGCAGATGCTCACGGATCAGGCGGACGGGGGCCAGCAGGGCGGGGCGCGGGCGGGAGGGGCGGGTCGTCGAGGTGCTCATGGATCGATCCCAGACCGTGCCCTCGGGGCACGGTCAAGAGCCCGAGGCGGGGCCCTCGAGGTCCGCCCCGCGGCCGTACAGGCCGGAGCGGTGGTAGATCATCGGCCGCTGCGCGGCGTGCAGGCCGTGGTCGAGCACCCGCAGCAGGGCGAGCTCGTGGTCGCCGGCGGGATGGACCGCCTCGAGGGAGGTGAGCATCCAGGCCGCGGCACCCGGCAGGACCAGCGCCGAGCCCTCCAGGACGATCGGCTCCAGCCCCTCCCAGCGGGCCGCGCGGTCCGCCCCGCCCAGGCGGCGCAGCACCGCATGCTGGTCCTCGCCGAGGATGGAGACGCCGATGCGGGCGGCCGAGCGCAGATGCGGCCAGGTCCGCGAGGACCGCGTGAACGCGGCGCTGACCAGAGGCGGGTCCAGGGAGATGCCGACCGTGAAGGTCGACATGGGCATCGCCCAGCGGCCCTGCGCGTCCTGCGCCGCGAGCACCGCGACACCTGTGGGGAAGCTCGCGAAGAGCTGCTTGGTGCGCTCGCGGGACGCGGCGCTCGCCGACGGCACGGCGCCGGCGGATGCTTCAGGATTCATGGAACCTCCTGGTCCACCGTAACGGCCCGGGGCGCCGGGGCATTCCGCGGGGCGGCGTCCCGCGCCCCATCCCTGCACCGACCTGCAGGTTTCGGGGCCCTGAGACGCTATGTCACGGGAAGATCACGGCGGCTCCCGACTGTTCGGATCCGCGGCGCCCCGCCATAGATTGCAGACCTCCCGCTGGTGCACCCGCGGGACATGCCGTGCCCCTCCGACCCCGTCAGGAGCCCCCATGTCCTACGTCAAGCCCGTCGACCTCGTCGACCAGCTGACCGCCGCCGGAGCTGCGAAGGTCCGCTACACCGCCCTGCAGACCCTGGTCCGCGCGATCATGGGCGGCGGGATCCTCACCCTCGCCGCCGCGTTCGCGGTGACGGTGTCCACCCAGACCGGCCAGCCCCTGCTGGGCGCGCTGCTGTTCCCCGTCGGCTTCATCCTGCTCTACCTGCTGGGATACGACCTGCTCACGGGCGTGTTCACCCTCATCCCCCTGGCATGGCTGGCCCGGAAGCCCGGCGTGAGCGCGACGAGCATGCTCAGGAACTGGGGCCTGGTGTTCCTGGGCAACTTCATCGGCGCCTTCAGCGTCGCCGTCGCCATGGCCATCTACTTCACGTACGGGTTCACCTCCGAGCCCAGCGCCGTGGGCCTGGCGATCTCCGAGATCGGCCACGGGCGCACCGTCGGCTACGCCGAGCACGGGGCGGGCGGCATGCTCACCCTGTTCGTGCGGGCCGTGCTGTGCAACGCCATGGTCTCCACCGGCGTGGTCGCCTTCTTCCTCACCGACAACGTCATCGGGAAGATCGTCGGCATGTGGATGCCCATCATGCTGTTCTTCTACATGGGCTTCGAGCACTCCATCGTGAACATGTTCCTGTTCCCCTCGGGCCTGCTGCTGGGCGCGGACTTCACGATCATGGACTACCTGCTGTGGAACGAGATCCCGACGGTCCTGGGCAACCTGGTCGGCGGCTTCGTCCTGGTGGGCCTGCCCCTGTACCTCGCCCACGCCCGCCGCGCCGAGAAGCCCGCCGCCCTCCCGGTGGAGCCGGCGATCGCGGCCGCCGCCGATGCCGCGCCGGAGCAGCCCGAGCTCGTGGGGGCCGCCCGATGACCGCGCGCATCGTCGTCGTCGGCGCCGGGATGGTGGCGCACCGCTTCGCGGACAGCCTCGTCTCCCGCGCCGAGCAGGACATCTCCCTCACCATCCTCGGCGAGGAGAGCCGCCGCCCCTACGACCGCGTGGGCCTGACCCGCTTCTTCGACGGCGCCGGCGCCGAGGACCTCGAGCTGGATCCCGCCGTGCTCGAGGACCCGCGGATCCGCCTGGTCACCGGCGACCCGGTCGCGCAGATCGACCGCGCCGCCCGCACCGTGCGCACCGCATCGGGCGCCGAGCTCGGGTACGACCACCTTGTCCTGGCCACCGGCTCCTCCGCGGCCCGCCCGCCGGTGCGGGGCGCGGAGCACCCCGGCTGCTTCGTGTACCGCACGCTGGACGACGTCGAGCAGCTCAAGGCGCACGTCGAGCGCCGCGCCGCCCAGCTGGGACGGCCCGTGCGCGGCGTCGTCATCGGCGGAGGCCTGCTGGGTCTCGAGGCCGCCGGAGCGCTGCAGGGGCTGGACGCCGAGCCCACCGTCATCCAGTCCAGCGACCGCCTCATGTCCGCGCAGCTGGACCTGCCCGCCGGCGCCGTGCTGCGCCGCCTCATCGAGCAGCGCGGCATCGCCGTGCGCACCCGGACCCGCACCACCTCGGTGCTGGCCGGGGACGACGGCGAGGTGCGCGGCGTCGTCTTCGACGACGACACGGTGCTGGAGACCGACCTGGTCGTCTTCACCGTCGGCGTGCGTCCCCGCGACGAGCTCGCCCGGGCCGCAGGCCTGGTCTGCGCCCCCCGCGGCGGCGTCGAGATCGACCCGAGCTGCCGCACCAGCGACCCCGACATCAGCGCGATCGGCGAGGTCGCGAGCTTCGAGGGCATGTGCGTGGGCCTGGTCGCCCCCGGCTACGCCATGGCGGAGGTCGCGGCGGACCGGATCCTGGGCGGCGGCGCCACCTTCGCCGGCTACGACCTGTCCACCAAGCTCAAGCTCTCCGGCGTGGACGTGGCCAGCTTCGGCGACGCCTTCGCCACCACCCCGGGCGCCCTCGACGTGGTCTACACCGATCCCGTCAGCGGCGTGCACAAGAAGCTCGTCCTCTCCGACGACGCGAAGACCCTGCTGGGCGGCATGCTCGTGGGCGACGCCTCCGCCTACGGCGCGCTGCGGCCGCTGGTCGGCGGGGCGCTCGGCGGGGACCCCGCCGCCTACCTCATGCCCGCCGGCGGCGTCGAGGCGCCGACGGCCGAGCTCCCGGACGAGGCCGTGGTCTGCTCCTGCGCCTCCGTCACCGCCGGCACCATCCGCGGTGCCGTCCACGAGGAGGGCTGCACCGACGTCGCCGGCATCAAGGCCTGCACGAAGGCCGGCGCCACCTGCGGCTCCTGCGTGTTCGCGATCAAGGGCCTGGTGGGCGCGGAGCTCGCCAAGATGGGCCGGAGCGTCTCCACCGCCCTGTGTGAGCATTTCGAGATGTCCCGCGCCCAGCTGTTCGACGCCGTGCGGGTCTCGGGGCTGACCACCTTCAGCTCCGTCATCGAGCGCTTCGGCCGCG
Source organism: Brachybacterium phenoliresistens (assembly GCF_039530785.1). Classification (NCBI taxonomy): domain Bacteria; kingdom Bacillati; phylum Actinomycetota; class Actinomycetes; order Micrococcales; family Dermabacteraceae; genus Brachybacterium; species Brachybacterium phenoliresistens. Next base: position 34,866 of record NZ_BAAAOW010000004.1, on the reverse strand, counting down.
GCCGCGGCTGCGACGTGTGCAAGCCCGTGCTCGCCTCGATCCTCGCGGTGCTCGTGCGCGGCCACGTCCTGGACGGCGAGAACGCCACCCTGCAGGACACCAACGACCACGTCATGGCCAACATGCAGAAGGACGGGACCTACTCGGTCGTCCCGCGCATGGCCGGCGGCGAGGTCACCCCCGAGGGCCTCATCGTCATCGGCGAGATCGCCCGCGACTACGGGCTGTACACCAAGCTCACCGGCGGCCAGCGCATCGACATGTTCGGCGCCCGCCTCGAGCAGCTGCCCGAGATCTGGCGGCGCCTGGTGGACGCCGGCTTCGAGTCCGGGCAGGCGTACGGCAAGTCGCTGCGCACCGTGAAGTCCTGCGTGGGCTCCACCTGGTGCCGCTACGGGGTGCTGGACTCCGTGGGCATGGCCGTGAACCTCGAGCTGCGCTACCGTGGCCTGCGCGCCCCGCACAAGCTCAAGCTGGGCGTCTCCGGCTGCGCCCGCGAGTGCGCGGAGGCCCGCGGCAAGGACGCGGGCATCATCGCCACCGCCCAGGGCTGGAACCTGTACGTCGGCGGCAACGGCGGCGCGACCCCGCGCCACGCCGAGCTGCTGGTCGAGGGCGTGGACGACGAGACCCTCATCCGCACCATCGACCGGTTCTTCATGTACTACATCCGCACCGCCGACAAGCTGCAGCGCACCGCGCCGTGGCTCGAGGCGCTCGAGGGCGGGATCGACGGGCTGCGCGAGGTGATCCTCGAGGACTCCCTGGGCATCTGCGCCGACCTCGACGCGCTGATGGCCCAGCACGTGGACAGCTACCAGGACGAATGGGCGGCGACCCTCGCCGACCCGGCCAAGCTCGCCCGGTTCCAGTCCTTCGTGAACGCCCCGTCCACCCCCGACCCGGACCTCGCCTACGTGCCCGAGCGCGGGCAGGTGCGCCCGGCCAGCATCGACGAGCGCCGGTCCGGCGACGTCCTGATCGCAGGAACCACCCTGGAGGTACGGCGATGACCGCACAGACCCTGGACCCCGCCACGGCCCCCGAGGCCAGCTGGCTGCGGGTGTGCCGCGTGGCGGACCTCGAGGTCGAGCGCGGCCGCGCCGCGCTGCTCGGCAGCACGCAGGTCGCCCTGTTCCTGCTGCCCGACGGGTCCGTCCATGCGGTCGACAACCACGACCCCTACAGCGGCGCGAACGTCATCTCCCGCGGGATCGTCGGCACCCGGGGCGAGGCCCCCACCGTCGCCTCGCCGATGTACAAGCAGGTCTTCGACCTGCGCACCGGCGCCTGCCTGGACACCCAGGGCAAGGACCCCGCCGCCCTGCGCGTCTGGCCCGTGCTGCTGCAGGACGGTGACGTGCACCTGCTGTGCGGGGACGCGCGGTGAGCGCGCCATGAACTCCGAGGATCGCCTCTCCGAGACCCTGACCGGTCGCCGCATCGTCATCGCGGTGGACCGGCGGGCCGACGAGCTCGCCGCCGCCCTCGCCCGCCACGGGGCAGAGGTCGAGCGGGCACCGGCCCTGTGCATGCTGCCGCATGTGGACGACCCCGAGCTGCTGGAGCGGACCCGCGACCTGATCGCGGATCCGCCGCAGCTGCTGGTGGTCACCACGGGCGTCGGCCTGCGGGGATGGTTCGAGGCGGCCTCGGAAGCGGGGCTGGACGGCCCGCTGCGCGCGGCCCTGGCCGGCGCCCGGATCCTCGCGCGGGGCCCCAAGGCCCGCGGGGCCCTGGTGCAGGCGGGGCTGCGGGCGGACTGGATCGCGGACTCGGAGACCGCGGCCGAGATCGCCGAGCACCTGGCGGGAGAGGATCTCTCCGGGTGCCGCGCGGCCGTCCAGCACCACGGCTCGGGAGCCGACGGCCTCGACGAGGTCCTCGTCGGCCTCGGCGCGGACGTGGTCAGCCTGACCATCTACCGCTGGGGCCCTCCGCGGGACCCCGACGCCGTGCGCCGCTCGACCGTCCGCGCCGGCCGCGGCCTGATCGACGCGGTGGTGTTCACCTCCGCGCCGGGCGCCGCCTGCTGGCTGGAGACCGCCGAGCAGGAAGGCGCCCTGCCGGGCATCGTCGAGCACGCCGGCACCGGCCGCCTGGTCCTCGCGGTCGTCGGACCCGTCACCGCGGGGCCCTTCGTCGAGCGCGGGCTGCCCGTCCTCGCCCCCGAGCGGAACCGGCTGGGCGCCCTGGTCCGCGAGGTCGTCTCCCACTTCGAGCGGGTGCCCGCGGCGGGGTCGGCATGACCTCGCCCGCCCTCATCGCCTGCTCCCACGGCACCCGCTCGGCGCAGGGCCGCGCCACGGTCGCCGCGATCCGCGCGCGCCTGGCCGAGGCCCTGCCCGGGGTGCGTGTGGAGGAGGCCTACGTCGACGTCGAGCAGCCCGAGGTCGCGGACGTCGTCGCCCGCCTCGCCGCCGACGGTCCCGCCGTCCTGGTGCCGCTGCTGCTGGCCACCGGCTTCCACACGAAGGTCGACATCGCCCGGGCGGCCGCTCCCTTCGAGAACGTGGTCGTGGCGGAGCCGATGGGCCCCCACGACCTGCTGATCGAGGCGCTCCTGGGGCGTCTCGCGGATCTCCCGGAGGGCGATTCGGGTCGCCGGCCGGGGGATCATGTCGTCCTCGCCGCCGCGGGGTCCTCGGATCCTGCGGCGGCGGTGGCGACCCGGCGGATGCGCGCCCTGCTCGAGGACGAGCTGCCGGTCCCGGTGAGCGTCGGCTACGGGGCCGGGGCCTCCCCGAGCATCCCCGAGGCGGTCGCCGCGGCCCGCGCCGCCGGCGCCGACCGGGTGATCGCGGCGAGCTACGTCCTGGCCCCGGGGCACTTCGCGGGCCTCGTCGCGGCGGCCGGCGCCGACCAGGTCACCGCGCCGCTGGGCACCCACCCCGCCGTGATCGACGTGCTGCTGGAGCGCTACGTCCGCGCCGCCGCCCGGCCCGCGGCAGGCCGCGGCGCCGGCCAGCTGTCCTCGGCCGCCACGGCCTGACGGGGGCCCGGGCGAGCACGGACGGCCGCCAGTGAGCCGTGAGCCAGGCAATCGCCTGGCTCGAGGACCTCAGGCAGCCGTTCGTGTCCGCCCGCCGAGCCGCCCGGGCGAGCCGCTCAGACGGTCGGCTCGATCCGCGCCGTGGTGGGGCCGGCGCCGGGGAAGATCTGCTGGGAGATGACGGCGCGGCCGCCGTCGAGCTCGAGCTCCGCCGTCGAGGCGTCCAGGACCAGGCGGAACGGCATCTGCTCGACGCCGGCGGGCGGGACGAAGGGCGCGGAGCGGGTATGGCCCGGCGCGAAGGGCTCGCGGTGCGCGGCGCCGCGGTCCAGCACCACCCGACGCTGCGCGTCGATCTCGACCCGCAGCTCCGGGGAGTCCTCGCCCTCGCCGAACCGCACCGACAGGAGGTGCGGGGTGCGGAGGTCGAGCACGCCGGTCACGCACACCGCGGAGCCGTCGAGGCGGGCCGCGATCTGCCCGCCGAGATCCACGACCGGGATGTCCGCGGGGACCAGCAGCCGCTGCACGAGCCGGGGCGCGCCGCCCGCATCGCCGGCCAGCTCCAGGGTGCGCGGCAGGGTCATCGCCGAGCGCCACGGGCCGGTGGGGGTGAGCTCGGCGTAGTCCCAGTTGTTCATCCAGCCCAGCAGCACCGGCGCCCCCTCGACGCCGCCGAAGGAGACCGCGGCGTAGCAGTCCTGCCCGAGGTCCAGCGGCACGGCCTCGGCCGCGGGGGTGAAGGTGCGCCCGGAGAAGCCGCCGAGGATCGCATAGGTGCCCGAGCCGCCCGCCGGCCCGCCCGGGTTGGTGCTCACGATGAGCGCCCAGCTCTCCTCCGTCTCCGACCCCGCCGCGGGGATCCGCACCAGGTCCGGGCATTCCCAGATCCCGCCGTCCAGCGCCGGGTCGGTCAGCGTGGAGGCGAGCTCCCAGCGGCGCAGGTCGGTCGAGGTATGGATGAGGACGCTGTGGTCCACCGCCTCGACCGCGACCATCACCCATCGGCCGGTCGCGGCATGGCGGAAGACCTTGGGGTCGCGGAAGTCCGCGGAGCCGCGGTCCAGCACCGGGTTCTCGGAGTGGAACTGCCAGGTGGTGCCGCCGTCCCGGGAGACGGCGAGGGATTGAGCCTGCGTGCCCGCCCGCTCGGGGTGGGCGTCGGTGTATGCGCTGGTGTAGATCGCGACCAGCGGGCCGGGCTCGCCGGGCGTGCCGAGCCCCGAGGAGTTCTCCGCGTCGTGGACCACGCTGCCGGAGAAGATGAGCTCGCCCTCGCGGCAGGGCAGCGCCACGGGCAGCTCCCGCCAGGTGGCGAGGTCCTCGGAGACGGCATGGCCCCAGGACATGTTCCCCCAGGTCGATCCGGAGGGGTTGTTCTGGAAGAAGGCGTGCCAGGTGCCCTCGTGCAGGATCAGGCCGTTGGGGTCGTTCATCCAGGTCGCGTCGGGGGTGAGATGGAACTGCGGCCGGTGCAGCTCGGCGCGGGGCGGGGCGGTGGTGGTCATGCTCTCTTCCGGATGCTCGGGTGCTCGGGTGGGGAGATTCGGGGCCGGCCGGGGCGCGCGGGGCCCCGGCCGGCCGTCCGGGTCAGCCGGCGGCGGTGAAGCGATCGTAGGCGCCCTGCCAGACCCCGAGGAGGTCCGGCAGGCCCATCGTCCGCAGCTGGGAGACGTAGCCGTCCCACTCCGCCTCGATGCCGCCCTTGACGATCCAGGTGGCGACCTTCTCGCTCACGAAGGTCTGGACATCGGCCTCGATGGTGCTCACCTGGTCGAGCTCCTCGACGCTGAGCATCACCGGCGGGAACTTCTCGTTCGCCCGATGGGGTGCGTAGTGCTCGGCGATCTGCGCCTGGCGCGCGGCGGCGCGGGGCTCGGGCAGCACGACGGTCTCGAAGTCCTCGGCGGTGATGATCTTCGGGCCGCCGGGGGAGACCTTGACGCGGCGCTCCTGCTCGGTCTCGCCCTCGCCGACGGGGATCTGCTCGAGCAGGCCCTCGGCGTTCTCCTGCTGGGTCACGCCGATCGGGCCCCAGTTGGCCTGCGCGCTCATGACCGGGTCGAACAGCATGTCGGCCCAGCGCACGGTGGCGGCGGCGTACTCGTTGGTGCGGCTGATGGCGAAGGCTCCGCGGTTGATCTCCTGGTTGGAGACGACGCAGGCGCGGCGCACGCCGTCGGGGCCGGGGAAGATCGGCACGATCGCGTACTGGTCGGCCTGCTCGGGGCCGACGACCTCGGGCACCTCCCAGAAGCAGAAGGAGCCCAGGATCTGCGGTTCCGCCGTGCCCTTGGCGATGAACTTCACGTAGTCCTGCGCGAAGGCCTCCTGGTCGATGAGCCCTTCGGTGTACCAGGTGTGCAGCTGGGCGATCGCGTCGCGGAAGCCGTCCTTGTCGGCGGTGAAGACGACCGTGCCGTCCTGGACGATGCGGTGGTCGGGGACGTCGGGCTGGCCGCCGAGCGCCGCGATGAGGTCGCAGATGGCCCCGGCGCCGATGAACGACAGCGGCAGCACGCCGGCAGGCCCCTCGGCCTGGAAGGCGAGCAGGACCTGGTGGTACTCCTCGACGGTCGTGGGCATGGCCAGGCCGTACCGCGCGAGCCAGTCGGTGTTCAGGAACATCATGCTCGGGAACTCGACGAGCCCCATCTCCTCGACGGAGGGGAGGGTGTAGATGTGGCCGTCGGAGGCGGTGATCGCCGCGCGGATGTCGGGGCGCCTCTCGAGGATCCCGGAGAGGGTCGGGGCGTTCTCGGCGATGAGGTCCTCGAGGGCGATGAGCGTGCCGTTGGCGCCGTACTTGGCGACCTCGGCGTCGGTGAGGCCCGTGTTGAACAGGGCGTCGGGCAGCTCGCCGCTGGCCAGCAGGAGGTTCTTCTTCTCGCCCCAGACCTCGTCGGGCTCGTTGTTCCACGTGATCGAGATGCCGGAGTCCTCCTCCCAGGTCTGGACGAGCTGCATGGTCTCGTACTCGGGGGCCAGCGGGGACTTGGCCCCGCCGAAGGTGAGGGTGAGCTCCTCGGTGACGATCGGCAGCCCGGACTCGGTCAGGCCCATCTCGGAGGAGAGGTCCTCGGTGAGGCGCTCGGAGGGGCGGGTGCAGGCGGGCAGGGAGAACATCGCGGCGGTGAGGGCGGCGGAGGTGAGGGTGAAGCGGCGGCGGGACAGCATGCGGGACTCCTTCGTGACGGTGCTGCGGGGTGGGTGCGGTGGGACGTGCGGGGGGGGGTGCGGGAACGGGGCGGGCGTCAGCTCTTGAGCGCCCCGAGCGTGGCGCCCTTGACGAAATGGCGCTGCAGGAACGGGAAGGCGATGAGCAGCGGGACCGTGGAGACGACGATCATGGAGTACTTGAGCAGCTCGCCCATCTTCTGCGCCTGGGCGGTGGACTCCATCGACGCCATGTCCATTCCCGCGGTCGAGGCCTGGGACTGGATGAGGACGTTCCTCAGCACCAGCTGGAGGGGATACTTCGATTCATCGCTCAGGTAGATCATCGCGTCGAAGAAGGCGTTCCAGTTCGCGACGATGTGGATCATCGCCATGAGGGTGAGGAGCGACTTCGACAGCGGCAGGACGATGGAGAAGAAGAACCGGAAGTCGCTCGCGCCGTCGAGCTGGGCGGCCTCGCGCAGCTCGGGGGAGATGCTCTGCTCGAAGAAGGTGCGGGCGATGATCAGGTTCCAGACGCCGACGGCGCCGGGCAGGACCACGGCCCACATCGTGTCGAGCATGCCCAGCTCCTTGACCACGAGGTAGCGGGCGATCATGCCGCCGTCGAAGAACATCGTGACGACGAAGAGGATCATGAACAGGCTGCGGCCGGGCATGTCCTTGCGGGCCAGGGCGTAGGCGCCGCACAGGATCATGGTCACGCTGATCGCGGTGCCGACCACGGTGTACAGGACGGAGTTCGCGAACCCGCGCACGATCGTGGAGGTCCCGAAGATCGTCGCGTAGCCGTCGACGGTGAGGCCGCGCGGGAACAGGACGACCTTGCCCTGCTGCACGAGCGTCGGATCGGAGATCGAGGCGATGACGATGAAGTACAGCGGGTAGACGATCACGAGGATCGCGACGGCGATGAGGCCGTAGGTGATCACCGCGAACAGCGGATCGGCCAGGCGCCGGTGCAGCGGCTCGGCGCGCCGGGGGCGGGGGAGGGCGGGGGCGGAGGTCGTCATGATCACCACAGGCTCGACTGGTTGGCCTTCTTGGCGACCTGGTTGAAGGTCACGAGAAGGGCGAGGTTGAGGACGGAGTTGAACAGTCCGATGGCCGCCGAATAGCTGAACTGGGCGCCCTGCAGACCGGTCTTGTACACGTAGGTGTTGATGACCTCGGAGGTGGGGAGGTTGAGGTCGGTCTGCATGAGGTAGACCTTCTCGAACCCGAGGTTGAAGATGTTCCCGACCGCGAGGATGAACAGGATGACGATCACCGGCAGGATCCCGGGGATGTCGATGTGGCGGATCCGCTGGAACCGGTTCGCGCCGTCCATGCGGGCGGCCTCGTGCAGCGAGGGATCGATCGCGGTGAGCGCGGCGAGGTAGATGATCATCGAGAATCCGGCGTTCTGCCAGACGTCGGAGCCGATGTACAGCGGGCGGAACCATTCGGGGGCGCCCATGAAGAAGATCGGCTCGCCGCCCAGCAGGGTGATCGCGTGGTTGACCATCCCGGAGCTGGGGGAGAACAGCAGGTGGATCATGCCGACCACGACCACCACGGAGATGAACGACGGCGCGTACAGGATCGTCTGCGTGAGGCGCTTGAAGCGCTCGCTGGGCAGCTGGTTGACGATGAGCGCGAGGATGATCGGCACCGGGAACGCCACCAGCAGGCCGACCACGTTGATGGTGAGGGTGTTGGCGACCAGCCGCTCGAACTGGAACGAGGTGACGAAGGCCCGGAAGTGCTCCAGGCCCACCCAGGGGCTCCAGAAGAAGCCGTCGACGGGGTTGTAGTCGCGGAAGGCGATCTGCGCGCCGTACATCGGCCAGTACTTGAAGACGAGGAGCGAGGCGAGGGCCGGCGCGAGTAGTACGTATAACTGCCAGGCGTTCAGCACGCGGTGCAGCAGGGCGGCGCGCGGCCGATGGGGCGGGGGCGGGCTCGGCGAGGGAGCGGGGGCGTCGTCGTCGACGCCGGCGCTCGCCACGGGCTCGGAGCCGGTGAGCGTGGACGGCATCAGGATCCTTTCGGAGGTGCGACGGAGTCGCGCAGGACGAGAGGGCACCGGATGCGGTGCACCTCGGGGGCGGTCTCGCCGGACAGGAGCAGCTCGGCGGCGAGCGATCCCATGGCGGCGAAGGGGAGCTGGACGGTGGTCAGCGGCGGGAGGAAGAAGTCGCGCAGGACGTCCTGGTCGTCGAAGCCGACGACGGACATGTCCTCGGGCACGCGCAGGCCCTCGGCGGTGAGGGTCTGGTAGGCGCCCAGCGCCGTGCGGTCGTTCTGGCAGAAGATCGCGGTGGGCGGCTCGGGCAGGGCCAGCAGGGCGCGGGTCTGGCGGTCGCCGTCGGACTGCATGCCGGTGCCGGGGCGGACGAGGTCCGGGTCCTCCGCGATCCCGGCCTCGGCCAGGGCGCGGCGGTAGCCCTCGAGGCGGCCGACGGCGGCCGGCAGGGCGTCGTGGATGGTGATGATGCCGATGCGGGTGTGCCCGGCCTCGAGAAGGACCTTCGTCGCCTCGTAGCCGCCGGTGACCTCGTCGGGGATGACGCTGGGCACGCGCTCGTCGAGGTCGCGGGCGTTCAGGCAGACAGCCCGGGTGTCCAGCGCCGCATCGGGCACGTGCACCTCGCGGTGGTACATGGCGGTGTAGACGATGCCGCGCACCCGGTGCGAGAGCATGGTGTCGATCGCGGCGGCCTCGAGGCGGTCGTCGCCCCCGGTGTCGATGGTCAGCAGCGCGTGCTGGTCCTGCCAGGCGCGGTCCTGCGCCCCCTTGATCATCATGCCCGAGAAGGGCGAGGTCGCGACCTCGTCGCCGACCAGACCGAGGATCTCGGCCACGCCCGTCTTCAGGCTCTTGGCCTGCAGGTTGGTGCGGTACCCGAGCTGCTGGGCCGCGGCCCGGACCCGCTCGGCGGTCCTCTCGGAGGCGCGGCCGGCGTGGTTGCCGTTCAGGACGAGGGAGACCACGGCCTGCGAGACGCCTGCGGCGGCCGCGACGTCGTGCATCGTGGGGCGGTGCGCCATGGGTCCCTCCTCGGATCCGTTATTCGTATGACGTGAAGGATGCGGGACGGCGCGGCCCGCTGTCAAGGGGCGTCCTCGGCCCCGGGGAAAGCGGAACGTCCCGCGCGCGTCCGTCGGGGACGCGCGCGGGACGTTCGCCCTCACCGAGGGGCCCTGACCGATCAGGGAACGGTGTACCCCGCGGCGCGGAAGATCTCGTACCACTCCGCGCGGGTCAGCGGGAGGTCCGAGCCGGCGGCCGCATCGGCCACCCGCTGCGGGGTGGTCGTGCCGAGGACGACCTGCATGTTCGCCGGGTGACGGGTGATCCACGCGACCGCGATCGCCGTCGGGGTGACGTCGTACTGCGCGGCGAGGCGGTCGATCACGGCGTTCAGCTCGGGGAACCGCTCCGAGCCCAGGAAGGGCCCGTCGAAGAACCCGGCCTGGAAGGGCGACCACGCCTGCAGGGTGATGTCGTGCAGGCGCGCGTGGTCGATGAGTCCCTCGTCGCGGCTGACGGACTGCTCCAGGGCCTGCATGTTCGCCGCCACGCCCTGGGCGATGAGCGGGGAGTGCGTGATGGACAGCTGGACCTGGTTGGCGACGATCGGCTGCTTCACGAACTTCTTGAGCAGGTCGATCTGCCGCGGCGTGTGGTTGGAGACGCCGAAGGCGCGCACCTTGCCGGCGGCCTCGAGCTCGTCGAAGGCGCGGGCGACCTCCTCCGGCTCCACCAGCGCATCGGGGCGGTGCAGCAGCAGGATGTCGATGTAGTCCGTGCCCAGCGCCTGCAGCGACCCCTCGACCGACTCCACGATGTGCTCGTAGGAGAAGTCGAAGTACGGGCCCTCGCGGACGATCCCGGCCTTGGTCTGGATCGTCCACTTCTCGCGCTCGGAGGGGGAGAGCTGCAGCGCCTCGGCGAACCGCTTCTCGCAGCCGTGCAGGTCCGCGCCGTAGATGTCGGCGTGGTCCAGGAAGTCGATGCCCGCATCGCGGGCGGTGCGCACGAGGGTGCGGACCTCCTCATCGGACTTCTCCTGGATCCGCATGAGACCCAGGACGACGTTGGGGGCGGTGATCTGCGTGCCCGGCAGGGTCAGGGTGCGCATCAGTTGACCTCGAGCGGGTGCCCGCCCACGCGGCCGGAGCCGTCGCCCGGATCCAGGGCGTCCAGCGCCGCGACCTCATCGGCCGAGAGCTCGAAGCCGAACACGTCGAAGTTCTCCTGCATGCGCTCCTGTCGCGAGGACTTCGGGAACACGATGAACCCGCGCTGCAGGTGCCAGCGGATGACGACCTGCGCCGGGGTGACCTGGTGGGCGGCGGCCGCGGCGGTGACCGCGTTGTTCTCCAGCAGCGGGTACTTGCCCTGGCCCAGCGGGCCCCAGGACTCGATGTGCATGCCCTTCGCGGCGGCCCACTCGAGGACGTCGCTCTGCTGGTGGGCGGGGTGCAGCTCGATCTGGTCGACGGCCGGGACCACGCCGGTGGCCTCGACGATGCGGTCGAGGTGCTCGGGCAGGTGGTTGGAGACGCCGATGGAGCGGGCGAGGCCGCGGTCGCGGATCTCGACGAGCTTCTCCCAGGCGTTGACGAAGGTGTCCTTCTCGGGGGTGGGCCAGTGGGTGAGGTACAGGTCCACGTAGTCCAGGCCCAGCTTCTCCAGGCTCTCGCGGATCGCGTCGTGCGGCTGCTCGCCGGACTGGCGGTCGTTCCACAGCTTCGTGGTGATGAACAGGTCCTCGCGCGGGATGCCGCTCTTGGCGATCGCGGCGCCGACGCCCTCCTCGTTGCGGTAGATCGCGGCGGTGTCGATGTGGCGGTAGCCGACCTCGAGCGCGCTGGTGACCGCGGCCTCGGCCTCGTCGGCGGGGACGAGGAAGACGCCGAAGCCGAGCTGCGGGATCTCGTGGCCGGAGTTCAGGGTGATGGTGGGAACAGTCATGCGAGAGACTCTAGGGATCCTTGATATATAAGTCCAACAGCTCAGGGCGATGTCATTCATGAGAGGGACGGATCAGTGGAGCTTCGACAGATGGAGTACGTGGTGGCGCTCGCGGACGAGCGGCACTTCACGCGCGCCGCGGACCTCGCGGGGATCTCGCAGTCCGGGCTCAGCAGCGCGATCCGCAGCCTCGAGCTCGAGCTGGGCACGCCCCTGTTCGACCGCACCACGCGGCGCGTGGAGCCCACGGCCGCCGGCAACGCGCTGATCCCGCACGCCCGGGCGATGCTCGACGAGGCCGCCCGCGCCCGCGACGCCGTGGTCCGCGTCAGCCGCACCGTCAGCGGCTCGCTGCGGGTGGGCGCCGAGCAGTGCCTGGGCCTGGTGGACGTCTCCGCGCTGCTCGAGCAGTTCCATCGCCGCTACCCGCGCATCGCCACCGAGTTCGCGCAGTCCGGCTCCCACGAGCTGGTCGAGGCGGTGCGGGCCGGGCGGCTGGACGTCGCCTTCGTCGCGACCACCCGGCACCTCGGCTCCCTGCGGCAGACCCCGCTGGGCGAGGAGCCCCTCGTGCTCGTGACCCCGCCGGACCACCCGCTCGCCGCCCGGTCCTCGCTGCGCTGGGACATGCTCGACGGCGAGGACTTCGTCGACTTCAGCGCCTCCTGGGGCGTGCGGACGATGAACGACGAGCTGCTCGCCGCCCACGGGGTGCGCCGCAGCGTCCGCTGCAGCGTCAACGACGTGCACACGCTGCTGGACCTGGTGCGCCGCGGCCTCGGGATCGCCATCGTGCCCCAGCACGTCGCCGCGAAGCCGCAGGCCGCGACGCTGCGCACGATCTCGCTGCCCGGCACCACCACCCCGGACTGGCTGGTCAGCGCGATCAGCCCGCTCAAGGACACGGCCGATGTCCCGGCGGTGCTGCTGCTCGAGCTGCTCACGCCGGCCGCCGTGGCCTGAGCGCCTCTCAGCGCCCGTGGGCGCGGGAGGGGATCTGCGTGGCGAGCTTGCCGCCGGAGACGTCCACGAGGGTGCCGGTGATGTACGAGGCGGCGTCGCTGGCGAGGAACACCAGCAGGTCGGCGACGTCGTCCGGGCTCTCCCAGCGGCGCAGCGAGAGGGTGTCCAGCAGGCGGTCCTGCGCCTCCTGCGGCATGTCGGCGAAGCCGTTCATGGCGGTGGGGACCATGCCCGGCGCGTAGGCGTTCACGGTGATGTCCCACGGTCCCAGCTCCGAGGCCAGGACCCGGGTGAGCTGGACGACCGCGGCCTTCGAGGCCGCGTAGGCGGCGCTGCCGACGCTCGGGATGATCGCCGCGAAGGAGGCGGCGTTGATGATCCGCCCGCGGCCGGCCTCCTGCATCACCGGCGCGACCGCCCGGCTCATGAGGAAGACGCCGCCCACGTTCACGTCGAAGCAGGTGCGCCAGCGCTGCCAGTCGAGATCGGCGACGGTCCCCTCGACGTTGATGCCCGCGTTGTTGATGAGCACGTCGATCGTGCCGTGACGGCGCACGACCTCCGCCACCGCCGCCTCCACCGAGGCGGGATCGGCGACGTCGCAGGTCACGCGGCCGATGGCGGGCTCGCCCGCAGCCTCAGCCTCCGCCGGGTCGCCCTCGGGGAACGCCAGGTCGAGGGCGACCACCCGGGCGCCCTCCTGGGCGAAGCGGTGCGCGATCACCGCGCCGATGCCGCGCGCCGCGCCCGTGACCATGACGACCTTGTTCCGCAGATCCAGCTCCACTGTCCACTCCCCGGTGCGGCGTGCGCTCGACGCCGGGCACCGGAATAAACATACTATTGCTGTGGGCCGTCCGACCAGCGGGCGGCGGGACGGCAGGAGACGGCATGGCACAGGACGCGCGCGGAACCCTCTGGATCACCGGCGGTGGCAGCGGGATGGGACGCGCGGCGGCGCTCGCCGCGGCCTCGACGGGCTGGCGCATCGTGGTCAGCGGCCGCCGCCGGGACGCCCTCGAGCAGACGGTCGCGCAGGTCGAGGCCGCCGGCGGCGTGGCCTCCGCGCTGGTGCTCGACGTCCAGGACCGCGCCGCTGTCCGCGCGGCGGCGCAGGGCATCGCCGAGCGCTGCGGCGGCATCGACGGCGTGGTCGTCTCCGCCGGGCTCAACGCTCCGCGGCGCCGATGGGACGACCAGGACCTCGGCGAGTTCGACGCGATCCTCGCCACCAACCTCACCGCGACCGCGAGCACCCTGGACGCCGCGCTGCCGCACCTGCGCACGAGCGGGGGTGTGGCCGTCGTCGTCTCCTCCTATGCGGGCTGGTCCTTCCAGCCGGGAGCCGGGGTCGCCTACTCCGCCTCGAAGACGGCGCTCGGCTCCCTGGTGCGCACCCTGAACCAGCAGGAGGCCGCCCACGGCGTGCGCGCCTGCCACCTGTGCCCCGGCGACGTCGCCACCGACTTCCTCGAGCAGCGCCCCGAGGTCCCCGGCGAGGCCGCGCGCGCGGTGATGCTGAGCCCGGAGGACATCGGCCGCGCGATCGGCTTCGTGCTCGATGCGCCCGCGCACGTGCGCGTCGACGAGCTGGTCATCTCGCCGGTCTCCCAGGCGTGAGCACCTCCGCCTTCGAGCGGGCGCTGGACCAGCTGGGCCGCGCGATCGTCGCGGGGGAGCTGCCGGCCGGCCACGCCGACACGGTCGAGGGCCTGGTCGCGCGCACCGGGGCCTCCCGCAGCGTGGTCCGCGAGGTCACTCGGGTGCTCGGGTCCCTGGGCATGCTCAGCGCCGGGCGCCGCGTGGGTCTGCGCGTGCGCGGGGCCGAGCACTGGGACACCCTGGACCCGTGGGTGATCCGCTGGCGCCTGGCGCTGGGCGAGGAGGGGCGCCGCGCCCAGATCGACGAGCTGCGTTCCCTGCGGCGCGCCGTCGAACCGGAGGCCGCAGCCGCCGCCGCCCGCACCGTCGCCGCTGGTCACGCCGTTCCCGATCAGTGCGAGCGGCTTGCCCGCGCCGGCGAGGCGCTGGCGCAGGCGGACGATCCCGAGGCCTTCCTCGCGGCCGATGCCGAGCTCCACGCCGCCGTCCTCGCGCTGTCCGGGAGCGCGATGTTCGTGCGGCTGCGCCGGGTGATCGAGGAGGGGCTGCGGGACCGGGCCCTGCTCGAGCGCGCCCACCTCGCCCCCGATGCCCGGGACGTCGCCCTGCACGGCGAGGTGTGCCGGGCGATCGCCGCCGGGAACCCCGCGGCGGCGGCCGCGGCGATGCGGGAGATCGTGGAGCGCACCGGGCCGGAGGACGCGCAGCCGGCGTCGACGGGGGCACCTCCGGCTGAGAATTCCGCCGACTGAGGCTGCCTTCGGCTGAGGGGTTCGGCTCGTCAGAACGGCGGGGGAGGTCCCGGATCGGGCCTCGGGGGATGGAGCCGCCGTCGCTCCCGCTCCTGATGCGCCTCCCACAGCTCCTCGAACTCGGCGACGACCGCCGGGGTCATGAGGTCGACATCGTCCAGGGCGGTGCACCGTTCGCCCGCGGCGCCGATCCGCCAGCGGGTGCGGCCGGGGGAGACGCCCGCAGGCCCCGCCCCGGGGGCGGGTCCGAGCCGGACCGGGTCGAGCATCCCGAGGGTCTTCATCCGATGGTGCATCCAGCACAGCAGATGGCAGTTCTCGCTGCTGGTCGGGCCGCCCAGCTCGGGGTGCGCGGGGTCGTACTCGCGGATGTGGTCGTTCTCGGAGGCGGTGCACACGCTGCGCGTGCAGCTGGGCACGGCGCAGGTGGGACCCCGCTGGCGCAGGTGCTCCAGCAGCCCCGCCGACGGGCGGTACGTGTCCGTGGCGAGGGGGAGGTACGCGCCGGTGGACGGGTCCGTCAGCACCCGATGCCACACGTCGCAGCCGCCGGCGAGCTCGCGGGCCATGTCCGCCGGGATCGGCGTGATGCCGTCGAGGAGCCCGGGGGCGTCGCTCACGCCGAGCAGTGTCATCGCCGGGACCGTGATGTTCATGCGGAAGCGCGGCCGCGGCACCTCGACGCCCTCGGTGTCGAAGCTCGCGGTGCGCAGCAGCTGATAGCCGATCAGGGTCAGCGGCAGCGGCCGACCGCGGCCCGCGGCGGAACCGTCCGGGTCCAGGGGGACGTCTGTCCCCGCGGCCAGCGCCCGCCGCTGGACGTCCTGGACCGCGCGGGCGGCGGCGTCGAGGCGCCGGCCGAGGTCGAGGATCTCCGGGGCGGGGCCGAAGACCTGCAGGCAGGCGGTGCCGTCCTCCGCCGGGGGGAGGACCTCGATGCCGCGCCGGGGCTCGCGCGGCCCCTCGGCCCGGTCCATCCGGTCGGTCATCCAGGCCACCAGCTGGCGCAGCCGGCGCTCGAAGGTGTCCGCGGTGAGCCCCTCGCCCCAGTCCTCGACGAGCTGGTCGATGATCCGGCGGTGCGCATCGCGCAGCGCGCGGGTGCTGCGGAGGAGGCGGGTGAACCGGTCCACGGGCATGCGCCCGGCGGCGAGCCGCTCGAGGCTGCGGGGGAGGGAGCGCACGGCCATGCGGGCGTCGAGGATGCGCCGCAGCGCGACCTGGCGCGTGACCTGGAGGGCGAGCGCGGCGCGGTCGGCGTTCAGCTCGAGCTCCAGGCGCGCATCGTCGCCCTCGCCCGGGTCGACGGCGAGGGCGGCGAGGACCCGCGTGCGCTGCGCGTGCAGCTGCGAGGCGCGAGCCTCCGCATCCCAGAGATCCTGGAGCAGGGAGCCGAGCTCGACGTCCCCGCTCTCCTCGGCGCGCGCGGGGAGGTCGGTGCGGGTGACGCGCCGTCGCGGCGCGGCGACCCGGAAGCGGCGGGGGACATGCTGCTCGATGGCGCGGCGGATCTCCTCGTCCGACGGCATTCCGTGGCTCATCGTCCCCTCCTCCCCGGCTCATCGCGCGAGCGGGATGATCGTGCGCCCCTGCACCTCGCATCGAACACCTGTTCGATAGAACGACTCTACTCCGCGAAGAGACGTTCTCCCCTCATCCTCCGCGGCGTGTCGCGGCCGCGCCACAGGCACCCCGACGATGGGGACGAACGTGCCCTGGGGAGGAGGAGCGGAGCGCTCCCCGCTGCCCGCGCCGCGAGGTCCCTATCCCGGGGAGAGATGGCCGCGCAGAGTCGTCGCCGCGTACTCCCGCCGGAACCGGCCCCGCTCCCGGAGGATGGGGATGACCTGGTCGATCACGTCCTCAAGGCTCTCCGGCAGGGTCGGGGGCATGAGGTTGAAGCCATCGGCCGCGCCCGCGTCGACCCACGCGATGATCTGGTCGGCGACCTGCTCCGCGGTGCCGATCATCGTCGCGTGCCCGCCGCCGGCGGCGAGCAGCCCCAGCAGCTCCCGGACCGTCGGCCGGGCCGGGGCGGACTCGAGGATCCGCAGCACCGTGGCATACCGGCCCTGCGGACCGGTGAACTCCTCCAGCGGCGGCAGCTCCGGCACGGGGGCATCCAGCTCCCAGGCGCTCGCGTCCTGGCCGATGAAGAAGGACAGCTGGGCGAGGGACTCCCGCGCCGGCAGCAGCGCATCCAGCGCCGCCTTCTTCTCCCGCGCCTCCTGCTCGGTGCGGCCGATGTAGGTGACCAGCCCCGGCATGACGACGATCGAATCCGGGTCCCGGCCCTGCGCCCGGGCCCGCGCGCGGATGTCGGCGCGGTACTCCGTCGCCATGGGGATGTCCCAGGCCACGGCATAGATCCCCTCGGCATGGCGGGCGGCGAGATCGCGCCCGGGCTCCGAGCTGCCGGCCTGGAACAGCACCGGCCGGCCCTGCGGCGGGGAGGGGATGCTCAGCGGCCCGGCGACCCGGAAGCTCTCGCCCCGATGGTCGATGGGTCGGATCCGCTCGACGTCCGCGTAGACCGTGGCGCCGCCGTCGGGCAGGATCGCCTCGGCCGGGAACGAGTCCCACAGGGCGGTGATCGCCTCGATGAACTCATCGGCCCGCGCGTAGCGCTCGGCATGCGGCGGCAGCGCGTCCATGCCGTGGTTGCGGGCCTCCTCGTCGGTCATCGAGGTGACGACGTTGATCCCGGCGCGGCCGCCGCTGATGTGGTCCAGGCTCGCGAGCATGCGCGCCGCGTGGAACGGCTGCCAGAAGGTGCTCGAGATCGTCGTGACCAGGCCCAGGTGCGTGGTCGCCCGGGCCATCGCGGTGAGCGCGGTGATCGGCTCGAAGAACCAGCGCGGCCCGCCGGCGATCCCGGGGACGCCCGCGGACTGCCCGTCCGCGAGGAACAGCGCGTCCAGCGTCCCGCGCTCGGCGAGGCGCGCCAGCTCCTCCCATCGGCCGATGTCGCCCAGCCGCGCCACATCGGAGCCGGGCCGCCGCCAGGCCGCCGAGTGGTGGCCGCAGGCGTGGGCGAACAGGTTCAGGTGGATGGGGCGCGGTGCGGCCGTCATCAGTCCTTCACCAGCCCGCCGTCGACGACGAGGTTCTGGCCGGTGATCGCCCGGGAGAGCGGCGAGGCCAGCAGCAGCACGGCGTCGGCGAACTCCTCGGGGGTGGTCACCGACCCCAGCGGGGTGCTCGCCGCGATCGCGTCGAACACCGCCTCGGGCGTCGCGGCGCTCGCGTCGGTGGTGCGCAGCAGGCCGCCGCTGAGCATGTTCACCCGCACCCCGCGCGGGCCCAGATCTGCGGCGAAGGTCCTGGTCAGGGACAGCAGGGCCGCCTTCGCCGCGGTGTAGTCGTGGTAGGGGACCACGGGGTTCTGGAACAGGTTCGTGCCGATGGTGACGACCCGCCCGGAACCGGCGCGGTCGAAGTGGGGCAGGGCGGCCTGGACCAGGTTGACGGTGCCCTGGACGGATCCGGCGAACTGGGCGGCGAAGGCCTCGTAGCCGATCTCCGCGGCCTTCGGGCGGGCATCGCCGTCGAAGGCGAAGTCGGTCAGGGCGTTGGAGACGACGGTGCTCACCGGCGCTCCGAAGTGGTCCTCGGCCTCGGCGAACAGGGCGTCCAGCGCCGCGCGGTCGCGGACGTCGGCCCGCACGGCGAGGGCCCGCCCCTCGTGCGCGGCGGCGATCTCGCGGGCGGCGTCGGCGCTGCGCAGATGGTCGATCACCACCCGGGCTCCCTCGCGCAGGAACGCCTCGGTGATCGCACGGCCCAGGCCCCGGGCGCCGCCGGTGACCACGACGACCTGCTCGGAGAGCGCAGGGGCGGAGGAGGGCGCGGGAGGTGCCGCGGAGCCGCGGGGAGCCGCATCGGGCTGGGCCGTCGGATCGGGCTGCGCGGCGGGATCGGGCTGGGCTGCGGGGACGGGATCGGTCATCGTCTGCCTCTCGATTCGGCGAGAGGCACCCCCGAGCGTGACCTGCACGGATGCACCGGTCACCCGGGGCATCCGGCGCACGGCCGCTGCGACAATCCCTCCGCCAGCGTGAACTGGATCAGGTTCGACGGGTGTGTTCTCAGCCGCGCGTGGCGGCACCCCGTGTCACGCCCGGCACACTACCCGATGCCCCGTGCCCGCCGGCGCGACCGCCCCTCGCGCTGAGACCCCGCGGGATCGGCCGGCCAGGGTGCAGGCCGCGGTCCCGGGACGCCCCGTGGCGAGCCTCGGACGAATCGACCTGCGCGTTCGCATGACATCGGCCGATGTCGGAGAGATACTTGATACCCGGCGCAGGTGGCCGCCCCGGCCGCCGGAGGCGCCGGCTCGCCGAAGGAGATGGGCAGATGGAGATCCTCCTGTGGACCCTGGCCGGACTTCTCGCGGTGGTCTTCGCGACCTCGGGGACCACCAAGCTGGTCAGCTCCCGTGAACGACTGATCGAACGGACGCCGTGGGTCGAGCAGTTCCCGCATCCCTCCGTGCGCGGCATCGGAGCGCTCGAGGTGCTCGGGGCGATCGGCCTGATCCTCCCGGCAGCGCTCGGCATCGCCCCCTGGCTGACGGCCTTCGCCGCCGCGGGGCTGGGCATCACCATGGTGTTCGCCGCGCTGCTGCACCTGCGACGCGAGGAGGACGACCTCCCGGCGGCGATGCCCGCGATCGTGCTGGGCATCCTCTCGGTGTTCGTGGCGTGGATGCGGTTCGGGCCGTACGCGTTCTGAGCCCCGGGCCCTCCCGCGCAGAGTGCCGCGCCGCGCCGTCGGGTACGGTGCCACGGTCCCGTCCCTGCGCCGATCCCGGCGTCTCCTGAAAGGCCTGGCGTGGCCGAGAGCAAGTCCCCGACCGTCTACGACGTCGCGCGCGAGGCCGACGTCTCGATCGCCACGGTCTCCCGCGTGCTGCGCAGCCCCGAGAAGGTGAGCGTCTCGACGCGAGAGCGCGTGCTCCAGGCCGTGCGGCGGCTCGGGTACGTGCCCAACGCGAGCGCCCGCGGGCTGGCCGATCGGCGCACCGGCGTGCTCGGCCTGCTGATCCCGGGCCACGACATCCCGGCGACGAGCCGGCGCCTCCCCGCGGAGGACGGAGCGCCCGCCGTCGTGGAGTTCCTCGACGACCGCGACGGACGCCAGGCCGATCCGTACCGCAACCGCTACTTCGAGCAGCTCGTGCGCGGGGCGGAGGCGGCGGCATGGCGCGCCGGCTACGCCCTGCTCGTCGCGGCCGGGACCAGCGTGAGCCGGGACGTGGTGATGCACGACCTCGCCGGACGGGTGGACGCCCTCGCGGTCGTCGCACGCACCGTCCCCGACGAGCTGCTCCGGGGAAGCATCGGCCGCACCCCGATGGTGACGGTCGCCGGGGAGGGCGGGACGGGAGCCGATGCGGTGCGGGTCGACAACCGCGGCGGGATGTCCGCCCTGGTGCGCCACGTCCTCGCGGTGAAGCCCCCGGGGCCCGTGCTCTATCTCGCCGGCCCGCCGGACTCGCCCGATGCCGCGGGCCGCGCCCGGGGATTCCACGACGCGATCGCCGGCCAGGACGTCCCCTGGCGCACGGCGATGGCCGACTTCACCTGGCAGGGCGGGCACGACGCGGTCACGGCGCAGCTCGAGGAGGAGATCCCCGCGGCGGTGATCGGCGCGAACGACCAGAGCGCCCTGGGGGCGCTCGCGGCGCTGCGCGAGGGCGGGGTCGACGTGCCGGGGACCTGCGTGGTCACCGGCTTCGACGGCATCGACGAGTCCCGCTACAGCACCCCGACCCTCACCACGGTGCGCCAGCCGATGATCGACCTGGGGATCTGCGCGGTCGAGCTGCTGCTGCGCCGCCTCGCGGACCCGGACGCCGCCCCGCGCGACCTGCAGCTGCCGGTGGACGTCCTCCTGCGCGCGAGCTGCGGCCCCCTCGGCTGACCCCGCCCGTCAGGGCGGGCCGACGTGGGCTGGCGCGGGTCGCCGCCGATCCCCCGGCAGCATCGGCACCGCCACCGCCACCGCCACCGGCAACAGGCGCCGGCTCGGGGCAGGGGCCGGACACACGACCGGAGTAAGTCCGTCGCTTCCCGGCGAGGTAGCGACGGAGTTACTCCGGTCGATCGGCGTAGCGACGGAGTTACTCCGATCGATGGGCGCAGCGACGGATTCACTCCGATTCTTCGCGCAGCGGCCATGGCACGCGACCCCCCGTGCCGGCGGCCTTGCGCCGTTCCGTGCACGCCGATCCGTCCGCCCCGGTCACCTCGCCCCCTTCCCCTCTCCGTTCCCCGCACGCCCGATCCCGGGCCGGGCGCCGGGGTTGCGCCGCCGGAATGTAAGCGCATACAGTCGTCGTCGACCGCGCCGCGGAGAGCGGCGGAGGTCGGGGCCGCGTCGTGCGGCCCGCTGAGGTCGCCGCCCGGCGACCCCGCTCCCTACGACGGCGTGAGGACGTGCACCACCGTGGCATCCGCACCACCCCTGCTCCGCAGACGCACCCTGCTGGGCGGCGCCTCCCTGGCGGCGACCGGCCTGCTGGCGTCGGGCTGCTCGCTGCAGATCCGCAGCCGGCCCGATCCGACCATCGGCCCGGACACGATGCTCGTGGCCGGCGACAAGGGGACCCCCACCTTCACCGCGAACTTCAACCCGTTCCACGCGAACAAGCGCACGGCGGCGTCGATCCTGTACGAGCCCCTGATCTGGATCAATCCGCTCGACGGCGAGCTCGTCCCGTGGCTGGCCGAGAGCTGGGACCAGCCGGACCCGCAGCGCATCGTGCTGACGCTGCGCGAGGGCGTCAGCTGGCACGACGGCACGCCGCTGACCGGGGAGGACGTCGACTACACCTTCCGGATGCTGCAGGACTTCCCGGCCAACGACGTCGCCGGCGCCTGGGGACGCATCGACACGCTCGAGGTCGACGGACGCACCATCGCGATCACTCTGAAGAGCCCGGACTCGCCGGCGCTGCCGGTCATCGGCCAGACCGTGATCGTCCCGCGGCACCTCTGGGAGGGCGTCGCGGACCCCTCGACCTGGCGCAACGAGGAGCCCGTGGGCTCCGGGCCGTTCCAGCTGGGCACCTTCACCGCCCTGCAGTACACCCTGGACCGCTTCCCCGGGCACTGGCAGGCCTCGTCGATCGACATCGAGCACCTCGTGTACCCCGCCGCGAGCGAGGAGCTGGACCTGGTCACCAAGGGCTACGACTGGGCCTACGCGTACATGAGCGACGTCGAGAACACCTGGATGGCCGCGAACGACGCCAACCGCTACTGGTTCCCGCCCGGCGGGATCATCGGCCTGCACCCCAACCACGACGTCGCCCCCTTCGACGACGTGGACGTGCGCCGCGGCCTCGCGCTGGCGCTGGACGGGCGGCAGGTCGCCGAGGTCGCCGCCGAGGGGTACATGGACGAGGCCAGCCAGTCCGGCCTGCTGCTGCCCAACCAGGAGGACCTGCTGGACCCCTCGCTGCCGGAGCGCGGGATCATCGGCCAGGACACGCAGGCGGCGATCGCCGCCTTCGAGAAGGCCGGCTTCACCTACGACGGCACCACCATGCGCACCCCCGAGGGCGAGCCCTTCACCTTCGCGATCACCACCGCCAACGGCTACACCGACTGGCTGCGCGCGGTGCAGGAGGTCCAGCGCGAGCTGGGCGCCATCGGCATCGCGGTCGACATCGACGCCCCGCAGCCCGCGGCCTACGAGGCCAACCTCTCCAGCGGCGACTACCAGGTGGCGGTGGGCTCCTCCAACGGCTCCGACGCCTTCCAGGGGTTCAGCAACCTCATGTCGGGCGAGTACTACGTGCCCGTCGGCGAGACCAGCCAGAACAACCGCATCCGGTACCGCAGCGCCGAGGCCGACGAGCTGATCACCCGCTACCGCGCCAGCGTCGACGAGGCCGAGCAGACCGAGATCCTGCATGCCCTGCAACGGCTCTTCCACACCGACCTGCCCGTCATCGCGCTGTACTACGGCGGGCTCTGGGGGCTCTACAACCAGGCGCGCTTCACCGGATGGCCCACCGCCGAGGACCCCTACGCGCCGCTGCAGACCTACGGGTCCTCGCCGCTGCTGGTCCTGACCCGGCTGCGCCGCGCCCAGAAGGAGGCCTCCTGATGCGGTACTTCCTCCAGCGCGGGGGATGGTTCGCGCTCACCCTGTGGGCTGCGATCACCCTGAACTTCCTGCTGCCGCGCATGATGCCGGGATCCCCGGCCGATGCCGCGATCGCCAAGCTCTCCCAGAACGGGCCGGTCACCGCGGAGACGCGCCGCGCCGTGGAGGCGCAGCTGGGCGTGCCCGACGGCAGCCTGATCCAGCAGTACGTCGACTACCTCCGCCAGATCCTCTCGCTGGACTTCGGGGTCTCCTACGCCTTCTACCCGGAGCCCGTCTCCGGTCTCGTGGCCCAGGCCCTGCCGTACACGCTGGTCCTGGTGGGCCTGGTGACGATCGCGTCCTTCGTGATCGGGACCCTGCTCGGCGTGCTCGCGGCGTGGCGGCGCGGCACCTGGATGGACGCCCTGCCCACCGTCGGCGGCAGCTTCCTCACGACGTTCCCGTACTTCTGGACCTCGCTGCTGCTGCTGTTCTTCCTGGGCTACGTCGCCCACCTGTTCCCGACCTTCGGGGCGTTCTCCGCCACGACGCAGCCGGGCCTGGACTGGGGCACCGTGGTCGATGCCGTCTACCACGCGGCGCTGCCGGCGACGACGATGCTCATCACCTCCCTCGGCGGGTGGGTGCTGGGCATGCGCAACGCCATGATCACCACCCTCGGCGAGGACCACGTGACGTTCGCGGAGGCCAACGGCATCCCCGGCCGCACCGTCGCCCTGAAGTACGCGGCCCGCAACGCGATCCTTCCCAACCTCACCGGCTTCGGCATGGCGCTGGGCGGGGTGGTCGGCGGCTCGATCCTCGTCGAGCAGGTCTTCGGCTATCCCGGCATCGGCTTCCTGCTGTTCAACGCCGTCACCGGCCAGGACTACCCGCTGATGCAGGCGATCTTCCTCATGATCACCGTCAGCGTCCTGGTGGCGAACCTGCTGGTGGACATCCTGTACGGCATTCTCGACCCGAGGACGAGGCGATGAGCGCACCCGAGACCGCACCCCGCACCCTGCCGCCGACGCTCGCCGGACTGCGCGGAGGCCTGCGCACCATCTGGACCCACCGCAAGGCGCGCATCGGCCTGATCGTGCTGGGGCTGTTCGTGGTCCTCGCGGTGCTGGCCCCCTGGATCGCGCCCTACGACCCGAAGGACAACAGCTTCGGCCGCAGCCTCGCGGGCTCGGCCCAGCACTGGCTGGGCACCACCGCGGCGGGGGAGGACGTGCTCAGCCAGCTGATCCACGGCGCCCGCATCTCCCTGCTGGTCGGCTTCGGCGCCGGCGGGATCTCCACGATCATCTCCGTGGTGATCGGCCTGTGCTGGGGCTATGTGCGGGGGCTGCCGGGCGAGGTGATCAACTTCGTGGTCAACCTGTTCCTGGTGATCCCCGGGCTGCCGCTGATGATCGTGGTGGCCACGTACCTCAGCGACGGCGGGATCTCCGTGATCATCGCCGTCATCGCGATCACCGGCTGGGCCTGGGGCGCGCGCGTGCTGCGCAGCCAGACCGCCAGCCTGCGCGGACGCGACTTCGTGGAGGCCGCGCGGTTCTCCGGCGAGCGGGCCCCGCGCATCATCTTCCGCGAGATCCTGCCCAACATGACCTCGCTGATCGCCGGCGGGTTCTTCGGCGCGGCGACCGCGGCGATCCTCGCCGAGGCCGGGCTGGAGTACCTGGGCCTGGGCGACTCGACCATCGTCAGCTGGGGCACGATGCTCTACTGGGCGCAGAACTCCAACGCCCTGCTCACCGGGCAGTGGGCGCTGCTGTTCGCGCCCGGCCTGTGCATCGCCCTGCTCGCCACCTCGCTGACCCTCATCAACTTCGGCATCGACGGGATCAGCAATCCCCGTCTGCGGGAAGGGAGCACCGGGCGATGACCGGAACCGAGACCACCACCGGCCCCCGGGACACCCCGGGCGGGGAGGCACCCCTGCTCAGCGTCCGCGACCTCAGCGTCGTCTACGAGCCGGTCGGCGCGACGCCCACCCGGGCCGTGAAGGACGTGTCCTTCGACGTGGGCCGCGGCGAGTTCCTCGGCCTGGTCGGGGAGTCGGGGTCGGGGAAGTCGACCCTGGGCTTCGCGATCACGGCGCTGGCCCGTCCGCCGGCCCGCATCGAGGGCGGGCGGATCCTGTTCGGGGACGTGGACATCGCGAGCATGGACCACGAGCAGCTTCGCACCCAGCGCCAGGGCGGCTTCGCGATGGTGCTCCAGGCGGGGATGAACACCCTGAACCCGGTGCGGACCATCCGCCAGCACTTCGGGGACATCTTCGCCGCCCACCGGCACGTGGCGCCGGCGCGCCGCGAAGCCCGGGCCGCCGAGCTGGTGCGCCGCGTGTCGCTGGGGCCGGAGGTCCTGGACCGCTACCCCTTCGAGCTGTCCGGCGGCATGCGCCAGCGCGTCACCATCGCCCTCGCGCTCTCCCTGGAGCCGCAGCTGATGGTCTTCGACGAGCCCACCACCGCGCTGGACGTCCTCGTCCAGCATGCGGTGATGGACACGATCCGCGCCCTGCAGGCGGAGGAGGGCTTCACTGCCATCCTCATCAGCCACGACCTCGGCGTGGTCCTCGAATCGGCGCACCGGGTGCTGGTGATGCGCGAGGGGCGGATCGTCGAGGACGCCCCCAGCGCGGACATCCTCCACCGCCCGCAGCACGAGTACACCCGGATGCTGCTGAGCCACTTCGCCGATCCCCGCGCCGAGCACGTGTCCCTTCCGGGCATCGAGGCGCCCGAGCCCGCGGCCGATGGGCCCGATGGGCCCGATGCTCCTGCGGCCGATGGGCCCGATGGGCCCGATGCTCCTGCGGCCGATGGGCCCGATGCTCCCGCGGCCGATGCTGCCGCGGCCGATGCTCCTGCGGCCGATGGGCCCGGGCGCCGGCGCCCCGGGGCCGGGCTCGAGCTGCGGGTCGAGGGCGTCACGAAGTCCTTCGCGCCGCCGCGGCGCCGCGCCGCCGGCGTGCTCGCCGTGGACGACGTCAGCTTCACCCTGGCGCCCGGCGGGGCGACGGCCCTGGTGGGCCAGTCCGGCAGCGGCAAGTCGACCCTCGCGAAGATGATCACGGGCGTGGAGAAGCCGACCGCCGGCACCATCCACCTCGGCAGCACCTCCATCGGCCCGCTGCGAGGCCGCGCCCTGCGGGAGCTGCGACGCACCGTGCAGATGGTCTTCCAGGATCCGTACTCGGCGCTGAACCCGCTGAGCACCGTGG
The DNA here is from genome assembly GCF_039530785.1 of Brachybacterium phenoliresistens. Lineage (NCBI taxonomy): Bacteria > Bacillati > Actinomycetota > Actinomycetes > Micrococcales > Dermabacteraceae > Brachybacterium > Brachybacterium phenoliresistens. The sequence goes on along the minus strand of NZ_BAAAOW010000004.1, from coordinate 9,076 downwards.
AGTACACGCTCACGCGGGCGCTGGCGAACCTCACCGACCTGCGCGGGCCGGCGCTGCGCCGGCGGATGCTGGAGCTGCTGGAGACGGTGGGCCTGACCCCCGTGGAGCAGTACGCCGCGAAGCTGCCCCACCAGCTCTCCGGCGGGCAGCGGCAGCGTGTGGTGATCGCGCGGGCGCTGGCCGCGGATCCGCAGGTGATCATCGCCGACGAGCCCGTCTCCATGCTCGACGTGTCCCTGCGCGCCGGGGTGCTGGCGCTGCTGCGCGACCTGCGCGAGCGCACCGGCATGTCCCTGCTCTACATCACCCACGACCTGCTCAGCGCCCGGCTCATCACGGACGACATCCTCGTCCTGCACGAGGGCCGCGTCGTCGAGCAGGGGCCGACGGCGCAGGTCATGCGGCATCCGCGCGACGAGTACACGATCCGCCTGCTCGAGGCGATCCCCGACCCGGCGCGCGTGCACGGCGCCTGACCCCCGGCCGGGCCCGCCGCAGGGCCCGGCCCCACCCTTCACGCCCCACCTCTCCACGACAGGAGTCCCCATGACCTCCCTCCGCTTCCCCGACGGCTTCCTGTGGGGCGCCGCGACCGCAGCCCACCAGATCGAGGGCAACAACGTGAACTCGAACTGGTGGGAGATGGAGCATCGGCCGGGCTCGCCCGTGGTCGAGCCCAGCGGCGATGCGGCCGACAGCTACCACCGCTTCGCCGAGGACATCCGCCTCCTCGCCGAGCTGGGGATGAACACCTACCGCTTCAGCATCGAGTGGGCGCGGATCGAGCCGGAGCGGGGGTTCGTCTCCCGGGCCGAGCTCGCCCACTACCGGCGCATGATCGACACCTGCCTCGAGCACGGCGTCGAGCCGGTGGTCACGCTCATGCACTTCACGGTGCCCCGCTGGTTCGAGCGCGACGGGTTCTGGCGCGCGGACGACGCCCCGGAGCTGTTCGCCCGGTACACGGAGACGGTGCTGCCGATCCTCGACGGGGTGCGCTACGTGTGCACCATCAACGAGCCGAACATCGCCGCCATGCTCGCCGGCGGCGAGAAGGCGGAGAACCTCGTCGCCCACGGCCTGGCCTTCCCCGACCTGCACGTCGCGGACCAGCTGCTGGCCTCCCACCGGGCCTCGCGCGAGGTCCTCGCCGGCCGGGGCGGGATCCTCTCGGGCTGGACCATCGCCACCCAGGCCTTCCATGCCACCGACGAGGAGGGCAGCGCCGAGAAGCTCCACGAGTACGGGTACCCGCGCGACTTCTGGTACCTCGAGAACTCCGCGGGAGACGACTTCCTCGGCGTGCAGGCCTACACGCGCACGTTCATCGGCCCAAACGGGCCGCTGCCCGTGGCCGAGGGCGTCGAGACCACGCTGACCGGCTGGGAGTTCTTCCCGCCGGCCGCGGAGCTGGGGCTGCGCAGCGCCTGGGAGCTCAGCGGCCAGGTGCCGCTGATGGTCACCGAGAACGGCATCGCCACGGCCGATGACTCCCGCCGCCGCGCCTACATCCAGGGCTCGCTGGAGGGGATCCACCGGGCGATGGCCGACGGCATCGACGTCCGCGGCTTCCAGTACTGGTCCCTGCTGGACAACTACGAGTGGGCCAGCGGCTACCGGCCCACCTTCGGCCTGATCGGCTGGGACCCGGAGACGTTCGCGCGCACGGTCAAGCCCAGCGCCCGCTGGTACGGGCAGATCGCCCGCAGCGGCGAGCTGCCCGTCGCGGGCTGACCTCAGCGGTCGTACAGCTCGCCCAGGTCGCGCAGGGACCGGCCGTCCCACAGCCCGTCCCGCAGCCGGGCGGGCAGCTCGACGGTGCGCGGGGTGCGGGGCACGGTGCGCTCCTCGACGGTCGGGGCCGGGATGACGATGGGGAGCGCGCCGGACCGGGGGGTGCGGGAGGTCCCGCGCGACCAGAGGTCACGGCCCGGCAGCGACCTCGATGCTCGGTGCGTGGTGCTCATGCCGGACAGCCTGGCCCCCTGACCTCCGTCCCGGCTGGGACGACACGCGGGGAATCCTGGGTCCACGGGATGCGCCGCCTTCCTGCGCGCCTACGCCCCCTCGGAGCCGGCCGCGCGCTGAGCTCCGCCGCTCGCCCACGCCCCGATGTCCGCGATCTCCGCGATGAGCTCCGGCGGGTCGACGACCTCGATCGGCAGGTCCAGGTAGGCCAGATGGGCGGCGACCCAGCGCAGGTCCCAGGCGCCGATGCGCAGCAGGCAGGCGTCGGGGCCATCGGCCGTGAGCGTGCCGATCATCGCCGGGACGTGCGGGGAGACCTCCTCGAGCGGGCGCAGCACGCGGACCTCGGCCTGGGTGGCGTAGGCGCCCACGCTGAGCGACTCGCGCACATAGGACTCGACGTCCGGCGTGGTGCGGCGGGTGAAGCGGAACGTCGTGGCGCGGGCCTCGTGCATGCGGTCCAGGCGGAAGGTGCGCCAGTCCTCGCGATCGCGGTCCCAGGCGAACAGGTACCAGCGGCGGGCCACGGACAGGACGCGGTACGGCTCCACCCGGCGCATCATGCGCTCGCCGTCGCGGCGCTCGTAGTCGATGCGGGCCTCCACGCCCTCGCGCGCGGCACGGGCGAGGGTCAGCAGCGTCGGCGAGGTGACGCCCGAGGGCCCGGAGTCCAGGACCGCCAGGACCTCGCTGATCGCGGAGACCTCGGCCCGGACCGTCGGCGGGAGGATCCGGTCGATCGCGGTGAGCGCGCGCAGCGCCTGCTCGTCCAGGCCCTCGATCCCCGACCCGGCCGCCAGGCGCAGCCCCACGGCGACCGCCACGGCCTCCTCGCCCTCCAGCAGCAGGGGAGGCAGGGCCTTGCCGGCGCCCAGCTGGTAGCCGCCGCCGTGGCCGTTGGAGGCCAGCACGGGGTAGCCCAGCTCCCGCAGGCGGTCGATGTCCCGCCGCACCGACCTCGTGGTCACGCCGAGCTCCTCGGCCAGCTCCGGCCCGGTCCAGACGCTGCGGGACTGCAGCAGGGACAGCAGTCGCAGGGCTCGTCTCGTCACGTCGCTCATGGGGACCAGTGTGCCGCGATCAGCGGACAGCTCCTGTCCGCACTGTGAGCCAGACTGCATCCTGTCAGCACGACGACCCGACCGAGGAGCAGCCATGGGCTTCCTGACCCCCGAGACCACTGACGAGCGCGACGCGCTCGCCACCTTCGCCTCCCAGCAGGTGCGCCAGCTGGCGACCGCGCTGCATGGGCTCACCCCGGAGCAGATCCGGGAGACGCCCAGCGCCTCGGCGATGAGCCTGGGAATGCTGGCCCGGCACGCGATCCTCATGGCCGAGGGCGCGGCCCTGCACATCGCCGCCGCCCCGGAGATGGGCTCGCCGGCCCCGCGCACTCCCGAGCAGTACCAGGCCGAGGGCGGCATCACTCCTGAGGCCGTCCGCGAGGGGGACACGGCGGAATCCCTCATCGCCGAGCTGCGCACCGCGGCCGACGCCCTCGAGGCCGCGATCCGCGCCGCGGATCCCGACGAGAAGGGCCCCTTCCCGGACCAGCCCTGGTTCGAGGGCAGGAAGCTGTGGACGGTGCGCTGGTACGCGATGCACCAGATCGAGGAGCACGCCCGCCACGCCGGGCATGCGGACATCATCCGCGAGAGCATCGATGCCAAGGGCACCTACGAGCTGAACGCCCTCGCCGAGGGCGGCACCTGGCCGCCGGAAGGGTGGTGAGCGCGATGACCACGACCCACGGCGAGAGCCTCGACGTCCCCCGGGTGCTGCTCGAGCAGATCGACTGGCACGTCACCGAGCACCTGCGGCCCCGACTCGAGGGGCTCACCGACGAGGAGTACCTCTTCGACCCCACGGCCGACGGCCGGACGGTCTGGACGGTGCACCCGCGCACCCAGCCGTCGGAGGCCGCGGTCCAGGGCGGCAGCGGCGAGTTCGTCATCGACTTCGAGTTCCCCGAGCCCTCTCCCGCCCCGTTCACAACGATCGCCTGGCGGCTCGGGCACGTGATCGTCGGGGTGCTCGCCGCGCGCAGCGCCTCCCACCACGCGGGCCCGCCTGCGGACTACATGAGCTGGGAGTACTCCGGGACCGCGGCGGGCGCGCTCGCCCAGTTCGACGCCGAGTACGCCCGATGGATCACGGGGGTGCGCAGTTGGGACCTCGAGGCCCTCTCCCAGCCCACCGGCGAGGCCGAGGGGCCCTTCGCCGCCGAGCCCCGGGCCGCCCTGGTCGCCCACATCAACCGCGAGCTCATCCACCATCTCTCCGAGATCGCGCTGCTGCGCGACCTGTACGCCCACCGGGGCTGACCCGGCGAGGAGGACCCCATGCCCGTCGACGACGCGGACGCCTGGCTCCTGGCGACCGATCCGGCCCTGCGCTGGCAGGTCGAGCGCGATCTGCTCGGGGCGCCGCCGCAGCAGTGGCAGGCGACGCGCCGCCGCATCGCCCAGGAGGGCTTCGGCGCGCGGCTGCTGGACCTGCAGGGCGAGGACGGCATGTGGGCCGGCGGCGCCTACTTCCCCGGCGGCTTCTTCGAGGACCCGGCGAACCAGGACCTCCCCGGCCAGCCGTGGACCGCGACCACCTGGAGCCTGACCGCCCTGCGCGAATGGGGCATGGACCCGGCGCCGCTGCGGGAGAACGGGGCCGTGGAGCGCCTGGCCCGCCACGCCCGCTGGGAGTACGACGACCTGCCGTACTGGGGCGGGGAGGTGGACTGCTGCATCAACGCGATGACCCTCGCCAACGGCCTGTGGCTGGGGGCGGAGGTCGGGGCGATCGCCGACTGGCTCCTCGCCCACCAGCTGGAGGACGGCGGCTGGAACTGCGACTGGGTCGAGGGCTCGCAGCGCTCCTCGTTCCACTCGACGATCAACGCCCTGGGCGGCCTGCTGGCCCTCGAGGAGGCGACCGGCGGCACGCAGGCCGTGCGCGCGGCGCGCCGGCGGGGCGAGGAGTACCTGCTGCGCCGTCACCTGCACCGCCGTCTCTCCACCGGGGAGAGCGTCGGCCCGTTCGTGGACCGCTTCCGGTACCCCTTCCGCTGGGAGTACAGCGTGCTGCGGGCGCTGGACCACCTGCGTCGGGCATCGGCCCTGGACGGCACGGCGCCCGATCCCCGGGCCGGCGAGGCGATCGGGATGGTCCGCGCCGCCCGGCAGGAGGACGGCACCTGGCTGCAGGGGCCCGTCCTGCCCGGGGCGGTGTGGTTCGCGGTCGACGTCCCCGAGGCAGAGCCCTCGCCCTGGCTCACGCTGCACGCCCGGCGGGTCCTGGACTGGTGGGAGGCCTGACGGCAGAGCGCGCGAGCGGGCCGGGAGATGATCTTCCGGCCCGCTCGCGCGCTCTCGGTGCCGCGTCGCTGCGGCGGTGCTCAGGCCTCGGTGGCGAGGCCCGGTGCTCGGTGGCGAGGCTCAGGCCTCGGTGTAGGTGAGGCAGTTGGCGGTGTCGGTGCCGGCGCCGCCCACGCGGATCGACTCGGCGCTGCACTCGAGGTCCTTGTTGAAGGCGCAGGAGGTGCGCTGGCAGGCGCCCACCTGCGAGACGACCTTGGACAGGCCGCCCTTCACGTCGAGCGGGACGAAGGTCGCGCAGTGATGATCCTGGCCGACGGTCACGGCGAAGGCGTGGCAGCCGTCGTGGTTGTACGAGCAGCCGGCAACGGTGCACTCGGAGACGCGGGGCATATCGACGACGGACATGGTTCTCCTCCTGGACGTAGGGGCCGGCCGTGGGGCCTCGACCGGCGGCACCGGTCGTGGGGCCACGGCCGATGCCCCCAGATTAGACCTCTGCATTCCTTTCCGCTAGGAAGGGAAGGCGACCCTCGGTCCTTTAGGAAACGCCAGGAGTTTAGAAAACATCGGCTGTTCCTTATTACGTGCCATCGCGTCTCGCGCGACGCGCCGAGATGACCTGGGCCACCGCCCGCTCGATGCCCTCCAGCCCGGCGGCGAGCACGACGAACGCCGCGAGCACGCCCAGGGCCATCGCCACGGCGGGACCGTAGCCGACCGTGGGCACGTCGATGAACGGGTACGGGTACCAGTGCGTCACCGCGCCGTGGAGGAAGGTCCAGGCGCCGAACAGGACCGGGAACACCAGCGCCCAGGCCGTCACGCGCAGGCCCAGCCCGCGCGGGGCGCCCACGGCGGTGCGCGGCCCCGCCAGGATCCAGGCGAGGACGGCCAGGGCCGGGCCCACCACGTGCAGCAGGGTGTCCAGGACGCCGATGATCCCCGGCTCGGTGCCCAGCGGGCGCAGCAGGAACCAGTGGACCACCGCCGTGATCACGATCGCGACCAGGGAATCGACGCGCAGCACCCTCAGTCCCAGGGTGAGCGGGCGGCCCATCGCGAGCAGAAGAGACGTCACGGCGACAAGAATGGTGGATTGGATGGTGAAGAAGGAGAAGAACCGCACCATCGACGGAATCGTCCCGGGATCGGGACTGCTCGGATCGAAGGGCCCGGTTCCCGTGAGCACGAACTGCGTGACCGCGGTGAGCGCGGTGACCGCGAAGACCGCCCCGTGCAGGGCGCGGCCGCGGCCGGACAGCGGTGCCGGGCCCGCAGCGCCGTCCGCCCCGGCGGGATCGGCCGCACGCAGCGGGGGCGGGGCGGTCATGCGCAGATGCCGCGCGCGGCCATCACCGCGTCGCGCGCCGTGGTGCGGATCCGGTAGAGGCTCGTCGTCGCCACCATGTACAGGGTGGTGCCGTCGGCGCCGCCGAAGGCGAGGTTCGCGGTCGGCTCCGGCACGGGGATGTCCAGCAGCTTCTCGCCCGCGGGGGAGAGGACCTGCACCCCGGAGCCGCTCGAGGACCAGATGTTCCCCGCCGTGTCCACGCGGATCCCGTCGGGAACCCCCGGGGAGACCTCCGCGAGGATGCGGCCGTTCTTCGCATGCCGTCCCTCGACCACGTCGTACACGTGGATGGCGTGCCCGCGCGGCCGCGCGGCGGAGGCGGCCTCATCGGCCGGGAAGAGCGAGGAGTCCGCGACGTAGAGGAGGGACTCGTCGGGGGAGAAGGCCAGCCCGTTCGGGGCCTCCACGTCGATCACCACGGCACGGACCGTGCCGTCGGCCGGGTCGAGATGGAAGACGTAGCGATCCCCGTACTCCTCCTGCCCGGCGTGGCCCTCGGCCGGCTTCTTGATCCCGTAGGAGGGGTCGGTGAACCAGATGCCGCCGTCCGAGGCGACCACGACGTCGTTGGGCGAGTTCAGCCGTGCCGGCCCGAAGCGATCCGCGACGACGACGGCGCGGCGCTCCTCCCCGGGCTCGACGGCGCGGTCCCGGACCACGGCCCGCTGGCCGTGGGAGCACTCCAGCACGGTGCCGTCGCGGTCCAGGGTGCGGCCGTTGGTGAACTCGACGCCCTCGGCGTGGACGCTCAGCTGCCCGGTGGCCTCGGAGTACTCGAGGATGCGGTCCCCGGGGATGTCGCTGAACCGCAGCGCCTGCCGCTGCGGGATCCACACGGGCCCCTCTGCCCAGGTGGCGCCGGTGGCGACCCTCTCGAGCCGGGCGCCCTCGGCCAGCAGCGGCGAGGCGGGCGGGGCGGGCAGGACGACCGGATCGGCCGGGGTGTCGGTCACGGGGAGCTCCTTCGTTCCAGGGCGTGCGCCATCGGCGCACCAGCGCTGACCAGCACAGTATGTCGTCCGGGCGGCGGCCCGGCGCGGAGCGGGCGCGGCGCGGTCAGCGGTCCAGGAGCCAGGAGGCGAGCAGCGCGAGCGGGACGATGATGATCGAGGACCCTCCGAGCAGCGCCATGGCCAGCGCCAGCTTCGACTCGGCGTCCAGGGTCTGCTTCCAGCCCGCGGCCTTCACGACGTCCTGGAGGGGGCCGTTGATGTCCGAGGTCGAGAAGTCGATGTCCACCACCTTCTGGAAGCCGGACGGGCCGATGGCCGCCTGCACCTCCCGCTTCCAGAACCAGCTGCGGCCCGAGCGCACGGCCGCGATCGCGCCCAGCCGCAGCGGCCCCGCGGTCGTCTCGACGTGGTGGAGCAGGTCGTTGCGCCGGGCCAGCCCGGGGCGCTTCCGGGTCAGGGTCGCGGCGAAGACCGTGGAGTACGTACGGAGGGAGGTGACCTGGATCCAGCGGGCGTCGGTGAGGTCGGCGGTGATCCGGACCCGGTGGTCGTCCGCGTGGACGACGTAGGGGGAGTCCTCGAAGGCCGCGGCGACGCCGCGCACGAGATCCGGCCAGGACCACGGTGCGGAGCGGGTGGTGGGGGAGGGGAGCGGGCCGCCCACGACGACCTCCTGCAGGGCGCGGCCGGCGTCGCGACCCACGGCCAGGCGCTCCCGGGCCATGCCGATGAGCCCGATCAGGCCGATCAGACCCGCCACGAGGAAGACGATGCCGACGATCCACAGCGCCGGATGCCCTCCGGTCACGGCGGCGATCGTGGTCAGCAGCGTCCCGACACCGCCGAAGATCAGGGTGATCACGGCGGCGACGATCAGCTGGCGGAGGTAGGTGCGGCGCGGGGCGGTTCCGGCGGTGAAGCCCATCGGGAGTCCTTCGTCGATGCATCGGTGCCCCTCGAGCCTACGAGCCGGGATCCCGGGGGCAGCCGATGGTGAGGGAGGGATGGAGTTGCCGGGCCGGGAGCCGGCCGAGGGACGCGGGGGATCCGAGCCGGAGGGCGGAGCGGTGGGCGTGCTGCGCGGGGCGGTCGCATGCTCCCCCTCCTCCTCGTAGGTGCGCGGGGCGGTCGCTCTCCCCTCCTCCTTCTCGTGGAGAAGGGCAGTCGGCTCTCTCCATGGGGCAGGACTGCTCGCTCTGGGGCAGGACCGCCGCCCCTCCTCCGAGCGGCAGGGCACCGGCTCCCGTCGCGCAGAGGGGCAGGAGCGGTCTCCTCGTCGGGGCCTGGAGAGGAGCCCGGGGAGGAGCCGGGAGCCGGCATCCGCTGCGGCCCGCCGTGGGGCCGGAACGGAGCGATCCGGAGAACGTGTCGCAGCACACGTGCCGAAAGTGGGCTCTCGAGTTGCGCGGGGGTCGGGGCGTGCGTAATGTATTCCCTCGTGCCCCGGTGAACGGGACGGGAACGAGGAGTGATCCTCAGGGTCCGGATCG
>NZ_BAAAOW010000003.1:402848-606402 GCF_039530785.1 Brachybacterium phenoliresistens | reverse complement strand
GCTGATCGGGAGCAGGGAGGGGCATCACGTGATCCGGGATGTGGTCGATGATGTCGATCTGATCGGCACGATGACCGTCAAGCATCTGATGGACCACTACCAGGGACATCAGGGTGTGCTCTGTGGTGAGGACTGCCGTCATTTCGGCCGGCCGATCCCCCTGGACGAGGACGACGATCCCGACGACCCGCCCACTCTCGGGGGCGATGACCCCGGAGGCAAGGACCCCGGAGGCCGAGATCCCGGAGGCAAGGACCCTGGAGGTAGCGACCCCGGGGTCAAGGACCCCGGAGACCGGGGCGGAGGACACGGCAAGGCCGGGGAAGACGACTCCGGGCATGGGGCCGGAGGGCATGGCGGTGGCGCTGACGTGCGCCCCGGGAGAGGCAACGACGTCGAGCGCCCCAGGAATGATGGTGCTCCCAGCCGCGCTACCGACGCCTCGACCCGCGGGTCGCGGGCGACCGTCGATCCTGCCGATCCGTGGGGCGTCCAGCAGCGCCGCAAGCCGCCGCACGGTCCCGGCCCGACGGGCGGGACGGCGTTCCCCTTCGGCTCCGACGGACCCCCGCCCTTCTGAAGATGGCAGGATCGGATCGCACCGTGACCGCCAGCCCGCCCAGGAGGGGCCCGATGAGGATCTCCGAGCTGTCATCGGCCTCGGCCGTCAGCGTGGGAACGATCAAGTACTACCTGCGCGAAGGGCTGCTGCCGGCGGGCGAGCGGACATCCCGCACCACCGCGGAGTACACCGAGGCCCACCTCGAACGCCTGCGACTCATCCGTGCGCTCCTGGACGAGGGCGGCCTCGGAATCGACGGGGTCCGTCGCGTCCTCGCCGCCCTCGACGTCCCCGACCCGGCGCACCTCGACCTCATGGCGACCGCCCAGGACGCCCTGCTCGCAGAATCCGACGCCGAGCACCCCGACGACACCCGAGCCCGGGCCTGGCTCGCCCGCCGCGGATGGCCCGCCCTGCCCGACCAGGACCCCCTGCCCGGCCGCCTCGAGGCGGCATGGTCCGCCTGCGAACGCGCAGGCATCGACATCGGGGAGGCCGCGATGGATCGCTACGCCGACGCCGTCGAGCAGATCGCGAGGGTCGACGTCGCCTCGGTGCCGACGGCAGACCCGGCCGCCGCGGTGCACCGCGTCGTCGTCGGCACCGTCATGATCGACCCGGTGCTCTCCGTGCTGCGCCTGCTCGCCCAGCGCGCGGTCGCATGGCGCGGCTCTGACGGACGTCACGGCCCCGGCCCAGGGGCGGAGGCGCCGCTCAGCCCTCCAGCATCCGAGAACGGGTCAGGAACCTCTTGCCCTCCGGGGACTCCAGGCTGAAGCCGCCGCCGCGACCGGGCACCAGATCGATCGTCAGATGGGTGTGCCGCCAGTAGGCGAACTGCTCGGAGCTCATCCAGAAGTCCAGCGGGCTCGTCGACCCGTCCGGCATCGGCACCTCCCCGTGCCCCATGCGGACATCGGAGTCGCCGGTGATGAAATCGCCCTCCGGGTAGCACATCGGCGACGAGCCGTCGCAGCAGCCGCCGGACTGATGGAACATGAGCGGGCCGTTGCGCTCGATCAGCAGCTGCAGCATCTCGAGCGCGGGCCGCGTGAACGCGACGCGGGAGAAGTCCTCGCCGTCGATGGTCGGCTCGAGCTCGAGGACGTCATCGGCCTCGGTCGGCTCGGGCAGCGGCACGGATCGCTCCGGAGCGCCGGTGATGGAGGAGTCGGTCATGACGGGTCCTTCCTCGGGATCCTCACCCTAGAACGTCCCGCCCCGCGCCGGAAGGGCGCCGCCGCATCGGCCCCCGTGGCGCACCGCACCGGGCCCGCGGTGGCACGAACCCGTTTACAACGTTTACCATGGGGGAGTCCGACGTGCCGGGCCCGCCCGGTGCGCACGGACAGCACCATCCCGATCCAGACCCCCGGCCGGACCGCCCGGCCGCCCCGCCCTCCGAAGGATGATCATGGCCGGCAACGACGCACCCCTCATGAACCCTCTGGTCCTGCAGCGCGCCGATCCCTGCGTGCTGCGCCACGGCGAGGAGTACTTCTTCACCGCCTCGCATCCGCAGTACGACCGGATCATCCTGCGCCGCGCGACGCAGCTCGCGGATCTCCAGGCGGCCGAGGAGGTCACCATCTGGACCAAGGAGGACGAGGGCCCTCTCTCGCACCTCATCTGGGCCCCGGAGATCCACCGCGTCGCCGGTGCCTGGTACATCTACTTCGCCGCCGCGCCCAACGCGGAGGTCGGCGCCGATGCGCCGGGGATGCACCACACCTTCCACCACCGCATGTACGTCCTCGAGAACACCGCCGAGGATCCCTTCGCGGGGGAGTGGACCCTGCGCGGCCAGATCGACAGCGGCTGGGAGTCCTTCGCGCTGGATGCGACGAGCTTCGTGCTCGGCGAGCAGCAGTACCTCGTCTGGGCGCAGCAGCACCCCGAGGTGGCGGGCAACTCCAACCTCTACATCGCGCCGATGGAGAACCCGTGGACCCTCTCGGGTCCCGCGGTCGAGCTGACGCGACCGGAGCACGACTGGGAGAAGGACGGGTTCTGGGTCAACGAGGGCCCGGCCGTGCTGCAGCACGACGGCACCCTGTTCCTGACCTACTCCGCCGCGGCCACCGGCCCGCAGTATGCGATGGGCCTGCTCACCGCCTCGGCCGAGGCCGACCTCCTGGACCCGCGCTCCTGGACCAAGAGCCCCGATCCCGTCTTCGTCTCCGACCCGTCGGTCGAGCGCTACGGGCCGGGCCACAACTCCTTCACCACCACGGCCGATGGCGACGCCGTGCTCGTCTACCACGCCCGCACCTACACCGAGATCGACGGGGACCCGCTGCTGGACCCCAACCGCCACGCCTGCGCCCAGGTGCTGCCCTTCGACGCCGAGGGCCGCCCGGTGTGGGGCACGCCGCTGCCGGCGACGCGCCCCTCGCCGACCTCGACCGAGGTGCTCCCGCCGTCGGGCCGGCCCTTCTGAGGTTCCCACCGGACGGAGGTTCCTCGTAGGCTGGGTCACATGGAATTCCGTCACCTGGGCCGAAGCGGCCTCAAGATCAGCGAGATCATCTACGGCAACTGGCTCACCCATGCCTCCCAGGTCGAGGACGAGCGCGCCACCGCGTGCGTGCGCGCCGCCCTCGACGCGGGGATCACGACCTTCGACACGGCAGACACCTACGCCAACACCGCGGCGGAGGTCGTGCTCGGCGAGGCGCTGAAGGGCGAGCGCCGCGAGGGCCTGGAGATCTTCACGAAGGTCTACTTCCCGACGGGCCCGAAGGGGCACAACGACACGGGCCTGTCCCGCAAGCACATCCGCGAGTCCATCGACGGCTCCCTGCGCCGCCTGCAGACCGACTACGTCGACCTCTACCAGGCGCACCGCTACGACTATGCGACGCCGCTCGAGGAGACCATGCAGGCCTTCGCCGACGTGGTGCACGCCGGCAAGGCGCTGTACATCGGCGTCAGCGAGTGGAACGCCGACCAGATCCGGGCGGGCCACCAGCTGGCCCGCGACCTCGGCATCCAGCTGGTGTCGAACCAGCCGCAGTACTCGATGCTGTGGCGGGTCATCGAGGAGCGGGTCGTGCCGACCTCGCGCGAGCTGGGCGTGTCCCAGATCGTCTGGTCGCCGATCGCCCAGGGCATCCTCACCGGGAAGTACCTTCCCGGGCAGGAGGCCCCCGAGGGCTCCCGCGCCCGCGACGAGAAGGGCGGCGCGGACATGATCAAGCGCTTCCTGGAGGATCGGACCCTCACCGCCGTCCAGGAGCTGAAGCCGATCGCCGAGGAGGCGGGGCTGTCCCTCGCCCAGTTGGCCGTCGCCTGGGTGCTGTCGAACGACAACGTGGCCGGCGCGATCATCGGCGCCTCGCGGCCCGAGCAGATCGCCGAGAACGTCAAGGCCTCCGGCGTGCGGCTCGACGATGCGGTGAAGGCCCGCATCGACGAGGTGCTCGGCGACCTGCCGGAGACCGACCCGGCACGGACGGTCTCCCCGCCGCACCGCCTGTCCTGAGCGGCGCCGCCCACCGCAACGGCCACGGGCCGGGATCCTCGGATCCCGGCCCGTGGCCGTTGCGGTGCTGCCTGGTGCGGTCGGGGACTCAGCCGGCGTCCTTGACGCTCTGGATGTCGCCCTGGCCGCCGGGGCGGATGAGGCCGTCGGCCCGCATCTCCCAGAAGTCGGCGTTCTTGATGCCGAGCTTGCGGGGATCGAACTGCGGGTCCAGGCCCTGCTTCTTCTGCTCGTGGTAGTCCTTGAACGCCTTGAGCGCGGGGACCTGCAGGATGATGATCGCCACGACGTTGAGCCAGGCCATCGCGCCCACGCCGATGTCGCCGAGCGCCCAGGCCTGGCCGGTGGTGCCGACGGCGCCGAAGACGACGGCGAACAGGATCAGGCCCTGGAGGGCGCGCACCAGAGCGCGGCGCAGCAGGGCGTTGGGGATCCAGCGGGCCAGGTAGGTCAGGTTGACCTCGGCCATGTAGTAGTACGCGACGATCGTGGTGAAGGCGAAGAACAGCAGCGCCAGCGCCACGAAGGTCGGGCCGAGGCCGGAGAAGACCGTCTCGAATCCGGCCTGCGCGAACTCGGGCCCGTAGTCGGTCGCCGGGTCGATCGCGCCCTGGTAGATCACCGCGGACTCGTCCGGGGTGAACACCTTGTACATGTCCGTGGAGATGATGAGGAACGCCGTCGCGGTGCAGACGAAGAGGGTGTCGATGTAGACCGCGAACGACTGGGCGAAGCCCTGCTTGGCGGGGTGGGAGACCTCGGCGGCGGCCGCCGCGTGGGGGCCCGTGCCCTGGCCGGCCTCGTTGGAGTACAGGCCGCGCTTGACGCCCATCTCGATGGCCTTGCCGACGATCGCGCCGAAGACGGCGTGGGCGCCGAAGGCGCTGGAGAAGATCGTCCCGAACACGTGGCCGATCTGGTCGAAGTTCACGAAGAACACGACGAGCGCGGCGATGATGTACAGGACCGCCATGACCGGCACGACCACCACGGCGAAGTGCGCGATGCGCTTCACGCCGCCGATGATGATGAAGGCCAGCAGGATGACCACGGTGACCGCGGTCAGCCAGTGCGGCACGTTCCAGGCGTTGTACACGGCCGATGCCATGCCGTTGGCCTGCACGCCCGGCAGGAAGAAGCACATGGCGATCACGGTGACGATCGCGAAGACGATCGCGTACACGAGGAACGCGGGCCCGGCAGAGGTGTGCTTGTACGCCTTCTCGATGTAGTACGCCGGACCGCCGCGGTACTCGCCGGTGTCGACGTCCTTCTCCTTGTAGATCTGGCCGAGCGTGCACTCGATGAAGGAGGTCGCCGCGCCGAGGAAGGCGATCAGCCACATCCAGAACACCGCGCCGGGGCCGCCGAGGGCGATCGCGGTCGCCACGCCGCCGATGTTGCCCATGCCGACGCGGCCGGCGAGGGACATCATGAGCGACTGGAAGGACGAGGTGCCGTCGGGCGAGGCCTCACCCTTCCTCAGCTGCGCGAGCATGTCCGGGATGCAGCGGACCTGCAGGAACAGCGTTCGCACGGAGAAGTAGAGGCCGGCCAGCAGCAGCAGGCCGACCAGCGGGAGCGACCAGACGAGGGTGTTCGCTCCGTCGATGAGGTCAGCAAAGTTCATGGGATCTCCAGGAAGAGGGAAGTGCGGTCCCGGCCGCCCGACCTCGTCGTGTGAGGCCGCGCACACAGGGAGTGAGCTCGGCCCACGCTAGCGGAGCCGCGCCGCACTATCGGGCATTTCGCAGAATCGGGCCGTCTCGTTGCCGAGCCGTGATCTGCGCCCGGGCGGTGTGCATCGGGGCCCCTCGGTCCGATAGACTCCTTCGCGACCCCTCGTGCGGTGTCATCCGGCTGAACTCCCCCAGGGCTTGACGGCAGCAAGGGCAGGCAGGCTCTGGCAGGTGCGCGAGGGGTCGTTCCATGCCCGGGGGTGCGCCCCGGGGTGCAGGTGGGGGGTTTCCACCCTGGTCCGGTCGCGGGCGACCTCATAGCGTGGAGGCATCCCGACCCCCAGGAGCCAGCCATGACCTCGCACGACGACTCCTCCCTCGAGACCGCCCCCTCCTCCGTCGAGCTCCGGCGCGTGCTGGCCTTCGCGGTCCTCGCCCTGGGAGCATCCACGGCGGTGTCCCTGCCCTTCGCCCTCGGCATGCTGCCGATCGGCGCCCTGGCCTTCCTGGTCCCGCTCGTGCAGCTCGCGCCGATGGTCGCCGCGCTGCTGGTGCGCCGCCGCGACCGGCCGTGGTGGAGGGCGCTGGGGCTCGGCGTGCCGTCCTGGCCGCGCCTGGGAGTGATGGTCCTGGTCGCCGTCGCCGCCTTCGCGCTGGTGCCGACCATCCGCGTGATGGTCTCCGTCGCCGCGGGCGCCGCCCCGGCCTCCGACGGCCTCGGCGTCCCGGGGCTGCTGGTGGCGCTGCCGATGGTCCTGATCGCGCAGACGGTCTTCGCCATCGGCGAGGAGACCGGCTGGCGCGGATGGCTGCAGCAGCAGCTCGCCCCGCTCGGCTTCTGGACCTCCTCGGCGGCCATCGGTCTGCTGTGGGCGCTCTGGCACCTCCCGATCGTGCTGGCCCTCGGGATGAGCGCGACGGAGTCCGTGCTGTACCTCGGCACCATCGTCGTGGTCGCCCCGCTGCTGTCCGCGCTGTCCACCACGGCGGGCACCGTCTGGGCGGCGGTGCTCGGGCACGGACTGCTCAACAGCCTGCGCGTGGGCATCGACCAGGGCTTCGTGGAGCCGCTGCATCCCGGCGCGGGCCTGTGGATCGTCGAGGGCGTCACCGCGGTGCTGTGGCTCGCGGCCGCCGCTGTGGTGCTGACCTTCGCCCGTCCTCTGCGTTCGCAGGCTCCTCCGGGGGACGCGGCGTAGCGTGACCGGGACCCCGTGAAGGAGGCCCCGATGCGCGTCGACCGCACCACCCGCCTGCCGCATCCCGCCGAGGATGTCGTCGCCTGGCACTCCCGGCCCGGCGCCCTGGTGCGGCTGACACCGCCGGGGCTCGGCCGCGCCGATTCCTCCGGCGACCTCTCCGAGGGCAGCCGCGTCACGGTGCGGATGGGGCCGGACCTGCTGCCGGGAGCGCTGCGTCCGGTGTGGCGGCTGCGGCACAGCGGCACCCGCCGGGACCCCGCCTCCCTCTCCTTCACCGATACCCAGCTCACCGGGCCGTTCCGGCTGTGGCGCCACCGCCACGACATCGGGCCCGACGGGGACGGCACGGCGATCCGCGACCGGATCGACGCGGAGCTTCCCGGCGGGACCACGGCAGGGGAGGGGACGCTGGCGCGGACGCTCGAGGGGCTGTTCGGATTCCGAGAGCGCCAGCTGCGCGATGACCTGGCCTTCCACGGCCGGCACGCCCAGCAGCCCCGGCAGACCGTCGCGATCGCCGGGGCCTCCGGGCTGATCGGCACGCAGCTGGCCGCCCTGCTGAGCACCGGCGGGCACACCGTCCTGCGCATGGTCCGCGGCCGCTCGGCGGGCCCGGGCGAGATCTCCTGGGATCCCGCGCGCGGCCGGCTGGACCCGGAGGACCTCGCCGGCGTCGACGCCGTGGTGAACCTCGCCGGGCGGTCGATCGCCACCCGGCTGACCCCGCGCGCCCGGCGCGAGATCCTCGAATCCCGCACCGGGTCCTCCGCCCTCCTCGCGGAGGCGCTGGCCTCCCTCCCGGCCGATGTCCGCCCGCGCGTGCTCGTCCAGGCCAGCGCGATCGGCGCCTACGGCGCGCAGCGCCCGGGCGAGCTGCTCACGGAGTCCGACGCCTTCGGAGAGGGCTTCCTCGCCGAGGTCGTCCGCGCCTGGGAGGCGGCCGCACGACCGGCGGCCGAGGCGGGCGTGCGCACGGTGCTGCTGCGCACCGGCGTGGTGCTCAGCGACGGCGGGGGAGCGCTGCTGCCGCAGCTGCCGCTGTACCGGGCCGGTCTGGGCGGGCGGATCGCCCCGGTGCACGCCCGGCTCAGCTGGATCACCCTGGACGACATGGTCCGCGCCTACGCCCACGCTCTGGTCACGGAGGACCTCGAGGGGCCGGTGAACGCCGTCGGCCCGCAGCCGGTGACCCAGCGGGAGTTCGCCCGCACCCTCGGTCGGGTGCTGCATCGGCCCGCGCTGCTGCCCGTCCCCGCCATCGGCCCGCGGCTGCTGCTGGGTGCCGAAGCGGCGCGTGAGCTGGTGCTGGCCGACCAGGCCGTGAGCGATGCCCGGCTGCGGGCGAGCGGGTTCGACCCGGCCGCGACGGACCTCGAGTCCGCGCTGCGGCACGTGCTGCGCCGCTGAACCCCGCCTCCGACTCTCGTCGCACCTTTCGGACGATGCGCCCCGGCGGGCGTCCCGGCATCCTCGAGGCATGAGCGCCTCCGAGTCATCCCCGGCGACCACCGTCTACCGAGGTCGGCGTGACGGCCACGAGTACGAGATCCGCGCCCGGCACCCCTTCCTCGAGGCCCGTGCCGAGCTCGTGATCGACGGCGTCCTCCACGAGCCGGTGCGCGAGCGATCGCGCACGTCGGAGCCGTCGCAGGACGACGAGGACGCCGACGGGATCACGGTCACGATGCAGGAGGGGTTCTCCTCCGCGACCTACCAGGTGCGGCGGCCCGATGAGGAGGGGGAGCTGCACGACGCCGAGCGGATCGTCGTGCGCACGGCCTGGCGCGGCGCGGGAGAGGTCGACGTCACCGATGCGCTGGGCCTGGATGCGCAGCCGCTGCGCCCCGAGCCGGGCAGCGCATCGGCCGCCCGAGAGGAGCGCCGGGCGGCGCATCCCCTGCGCTTCGCGCTGGTGGCCGCGGGAGGGCGGGCCGCCGGGTTCCTGCTCCCGCTGCTCGGGATCGGCGCCCTGCTGTCCGGGGTGCTGCGGCCGGTGCGGCGCTGGGTGGCGGAGGTCACCGCGCCCGTGCGGGAGGCCTTGGCGCCCGTCGGCGAGGCGATCTCTGCCGTGCGCGAGGCGCTGTTCGGGTGGATCCCGGACATCTCCCTGCCCGCCTTCGGGCTGTCCCTCCCCGATCTGCCGGACCTGCCGGGATGGGTCGGGGACGTGCTGGTGCCCGCGGTGGTGGTGCTCGGGGCCGGGGCGGCCGCCTGGCACGGGGTGCGGCGGCGGGCCCGGCGGCTCGAGCAGGCCGGCGAGGACGAGCAGAGCCCCGACGACGGCTCCTCCTCCCCGATGCGGTGATGTCCACATCGGTCGGCGGTGTCGGCGGCCTCCACTAGCCTGGTGGGGTGGCCACCGCACTGTACCGACGCTATCGCCCGGAGTCCTTCGCCGATGTGATCGGGCAGGACCATGTCACCACGCCTCTCAAGCGTGCGCTGCGAGCCGGGAGGGTCGGCCATGCCTACCTGTTCTCCGGCCCCCGCGGCTGCGGCAAGACGACCTCCGCGCGCATCCTCGCCCGCTGCCTGAACTGCGCCGAAGGGCCGACGGACACCCCCTGCGGGACCTGCGACTCCTGCCGGGACCTCTCCCGCGGCGGCCCGGGCAGCCTCGACGTGGTCGAGATCGACGCCGCCAGCCACGGCGGCGTGGACGACGCCCGCGAGCTGCGCGAGCGCGCGACCTTCGCCCCGGCCCGCGACCGGTTCAAGGTGTTCATCATCGACGAGGCGCACATGGTGACCTCGGCCGGCTTCAACGCGCTGCTCAAGCTCGTCGAGGAGCCGCCGGAGCATGTGAAGTTCGTCTTCGCGACCACCGAGCCGGACAAGGTCATCGGCACGATCCGCTCGCGCACGCACCACTACCCCTTCCGGCTGATCCCGCCGCAGATCCTCCTGCCCTATCTCGAGCAGGTCTGCGACGCCGAGGGCGTGCAGGTCGGCGAGGGCGTGCTGCCGCTCGTGGTCCGGGCCGGCGGCGGCTCCGCCCGCGACACCATGTCGGTGCTGGACCAGCTCATGGCGGGGGCGGGGGAGCAGGGCCTGGACCATGCGACGGCGATCGCCCTGCTCGGCTTCACCGACACGGCCCTGCTGGACCGCGCGATCATGGCGGTCGCCCAGCGCGACGGCGCCGGGATCTACGGCGCCGTCGAGCAGGTGCTGGCCACCGGCCACGAGCCGCGCCGCTTCGTGGAGGATCTCCTCGAGCGCATCCGCGACCTCATCGTCCTGGCGGCCGTCCCGGACCGCGGCGAGGATCTCCTCCCGCAGGTCCCCGCGGA
Source organism: Brachybacterium phenoliresistens (assembly GCF_039530785.1). Lineage (NCBI taxonomy): Bacteria > Bacillati > Actinomycetota > Actinomycetes > Micrococcales > Dermabacteraceae > Brachybacterium > Brachybacterium phenoliresistens. The sequence goes on along the minus strand of NZ_BAAAOW010000003.1, from coordinate 596,182 downwards.
GGACCTCGCCCAGATGCGCGAGCAGTCCCTCGCCTTCCAGCCGGCCGATCTCTCCCGCTGCGGCGATCTCATCCACGAGACCCTCTCGACGATGTCCGGCGCCACCTCCCCGCGCCTCCACCTCGAGCTGCTGGCGGCGCGCCTCGTGCTGCGCGACGAGCGCGCCGCCGCGCCGGTGCAGGGCGGCGGCGAGCCCCCGGCCGCTGCGGCGCCGTCCGGGGGCGGCGGCAGCGGGCGCGAGCAGGCGCGGCGCATCGCCCAGGAGCGGGCAGAGGCCGCGCGCCGGGCCCGCGAGGAGGAGCAGAGCACCCCGGCACGGAGCTCCGAGGGGCGCGACCGTCCTGCGCAGGCCGCCCCGGCGGCCGCCGCCGCGACGCCTCCGGAGCCCCAGCCGGAGCCGGCCGCCCCGGATGACGGATGGGGCCAGGTCGTGGTGCCCGGCGGCGGCCGCCCCGCGCAGTCGTCGAGCGCGGCGCCGGCGCCCGCCGCTCCGCGGCAGGACCCTTCACCTGCGCCGGCGGAACCGGCGCCCTCCGCGGCACCGGCCCCTGCGCCGGCGGCGTCGGCGCCTGCTGCGCCGGCTCCGGAGCAGCCGGCGGGCGCCGCGATCGGGGCCGATGCGGTGCGCGGTCACTGGTCGGCGATCATGGACGAGCTCTCGCAGATCCGCCGCCCCGCCTGGGCGCTCGTGTCGCAGAACGGCCACGTGCAGGACGTGCGCGGCTCGACGCTGATCATCGGCTTCCGCACGCCCGGGCTGCTGTCCGCCTTCCACCGGGGGACGAACGCGGAGAACCTCGCCGAGGCCGTCCGCCGGGTCACCCACGTCGAGCTCGCGATCGAGGCCGTCGTCGGGGAGGACCCGGGGTCCGGGGGAGGCCCCGCCGGACCGCCGCCGCAGTCCGGCCCGCCCTCGCAGTCCGGCCCGCCGGTCCAGTCCGGCCCGCCGTCGCCGGGACGAGGGGCAGGCGGAGGAGCTCCGGCCGGTCCCACGGCCTCGCGCGAGCAGGGCAGCTGGGGCGCGGTCGCGGACCGGTCGATGCAGGGCGCAGGCCGTGCCCGATCGGCGGCGCCGGCCCCCTCGGCCCCGTCCGCCTCCTCGGCCGCGCGCCCCCGCCCGGCGCAGGAGCCCGACTACGCCCCCGAGCCCGAGGACCCGTTCCCGCCGGACCCGTACGACGAGGGGCCCGGCGGCTGGGGCTCCCCGGAGCCGGCCGCCCCCGCGGCCGCATCGGCCCCCGCCCCGGTCGCGACCCCAGCACCGGCCGCGACTCCTGCCCCGGCCGTGCAGGAGGCGCCGGCGAGCACGCCGCCGCCCGCACCCGCGTCCTGGGGCGACGCGGTCGCCTCCGCTCCGGCGGCGCCCTCGGCGGCGGAGTTGGCCTCGGAGCCGGAGCAGCCGCTCGTCGTCGAGGACCTGCGCCGCGACACCGTCCCCGACGGGCAGCCCCGCACCCACGGACAGGCCGCGCTGCGCCGGGCCATCGCCGAGGGCCGCGTCGTCCGCACCCGGGAGATCGTGCCGGAGGGTGCGGCGGGGCCGGCCCCCGCGCCCACGCCCCCGCAAGAGGTCCGATCCGACCCCGCCCCTGACCCCGCCCCCGCTCCCGAGTCAGAGCCCGCACCCGAGCCCGCCGCGCCTGCGCCGATGCTGGCCGACGCCCCGGCTCCCGGCAGCCCGGCGGCCGCCGCGGCGGACTGGGACGTCGTCGCCGTGCCCTCGGGGACGCCCGCGGCCGTGACGCCGCCGGAATCGGTGCGGCCCGCCGCCGCGCCGGCGGGTGCGGCCCCGGCTCCGGCCCCGGCGACCACGGAGCAGGCCGCCAGCGGGGCCGAGCTCGCGCGGCGCGCGGCCCAGGCATCCCGGGCGGCCGCGCAGGAGCGCAGCCGGACCCGGTCGGCGCCGAGCGCCTCGGCCCCGCCGCCCGAGCCGGAGGACCCCACCGGCGGCGCCCGCTGGGACGACGCGGATGCGACCGTGTCCCGTCGCAACGGGCGCGAGGTCATCGAGAAGATGCTCGGCGGCCGCGTCCTCGAGGTGATCGACGAGACGAAGGGCTGAGAGCCCGGCGCTACCCGCGCGGCTCGAGCAGGCTCACCAGGTCGGTGCGCAGGGTCGCGGGATCCGTGTCCGGGGTCGGGGCCGTCACGTAGAGCTCCCAGAACGGGTGGACCATCTGCTCGCCCCGGTCGCCGACCGACCGGGTGAACCGGCCCCAGGCCTCCCCGAGCCCGCCGTAGCCGCCGATGTGGCTGGTCATCGCCACTCGGCCGGCGGGAAGCTCCGAGGCCTCGACGACGAACCCGCTGGGCAGCGTGATCGGCGCGGACGGCGGGGAGTCCACGGGGAAGCCGACCTCGAGGTCGGCGGTGTCCACGGGCGCGCGGTGATGGAGGGAGAACGCCGGGCCGATCGGCGCGATGCCGGCCTCGGCCAGGGCCTGGGGCAGGTGCGAGAACGTGCCGTCCATCAGCGAGGGCATGTCGTACATCGCGAAGCCCTCCTGGCGCACCACGGCGGTCGGCACGGCAGGGGCCTGCGCGATGCGGCACGAGGGCAGCGGATCGGCGGAGTCGTACGGCGCGGGCATCGAGGTCATCGAGAGCTCCTCACGGACATCGGGGTGGTGCCGGACACACTAGCCGCGGTGACGGGGCGCCGCGGGCCCCGCCGTGCCCGCCGCGTCCGTCGCGCCGCCTAGGCTAGGGGCGTGTTCGAAGGCATCGTGCAGGACCTCATCGACGAGCTGGGAAAGCTCCCGGGCATCGGCCCCAAGTCCGCCCAGCGGATCGCGTTCCATCTGCTGGACGCGGACGAGGACTCCGTGCGCCGTCTCGCGGACGTCCTGGTGCGCGTGAAGGAGACGGTGCGCTTCTGCACCGTCTGCGGGAACGTCGCGGCGGACGAGCTGTGCCGCATCTGCGCGGACGCCCGCCGCAGCGACGAGGTCATCTGCGTGGTCGAGGAGTCCAAGGACATCGTGGCCATCGAACGGATCCGCGAGTTCCGCGGCCGCTATCACGTCCTCGGCGGGGCGATCGACCCCATCGGCGGCGTCGGCCCCAACGACCTGCGCATCGCCCAGCTGATGTCGCGCCTGGCCAGCGGCGAGACCACCGAGGTCATCCTCGCGCTGGATCCCAACATCGAGGGCGAGGCGACCAGCGCCTACCTCTCCCGCCTCCTGCAGCCGATGGAGCTGACCGTCACCCGCCTCGCCTCCGGGCTCCCCGTGGGCGGCGACCTCGACTACGCCGACGAGATGACCCTCGGGAGGGCGTTCCTGGGACGGCGCAGCGTATGAGCGATGCTCCCGGAGGATGGGGCATGGTCGGGGGCGCAGGTACGCTCCCGGGCCATCGGCCGCCCCCGCCCCCGGGACGTCCCGTCCCGGGCCGGCGACCGGCTCCGGAGCCGCTGCGCCACCTGCCCGACCCGCCGCAGGTCCCCCCGGAGCCCCCGGCGACGGCCTCGCCGCAGCAGATCATGCTGCCCTCGCGGCGGGTGCTGGCCGCCCGGATGCTGCGGGCGGCGTGGCTGCCGGCGCTGATCCTCCTGATCCTCTGGTACCTGCTGCTGACCTGCTACGTCATGGGCACCTCGCCGACCTTCTGGACGCTGGGGCTGCTCAGCATCCTGTTCGAGCCCGGGTACTTCGCGATGCTCGCGCGGGCGGTCGGGTTCAGCCCGAGCACCCTAGGCCTGGCCTACCTGCTGCTTCCGGTGCTGGGCACCCTGGTGAGCCTCGCCCTGCTGCCGGTGTCCGTGCATCGGGTGGCGATGATGGACCCCCGTGCCCACCTCACCGAGGAGGACTTCCAGCGCTGCCTGGCCCGCCGGGCCGCCGCACCGCTGATGATCCCGCCCCTGGCGGCGATCGTCCTGGTCGCCGTGCTGGCGCTGACCCCGCTCTCCCCGCACTGGCAGTCCCTCAGCGCCGGGGTGCTCGCCGCGCTCAGCGCCGGACTGCTGTGGTGCCTGCTGGCGTGGCTGGCGATGCGCGGTCGCCTCAGCGCGACCCAGCTGCTCGAGGTCCCGTCCCCGGCCGCGCAGCTGGGGATCTGGGACCGCTCCACCCGCACCGTCCCGGCCGCCGAGCGCGCCCAGCGCCTCGCCGTCCTGGTCACCCAGGACCGCCGCCACCTCCCGCCGGTCCCCGCCCGGCTCGAGCCGGGCCCCGCCGAGCTGCTCGTCCACGCCGCGCGCAGCCTGCGCTGGATCGCGGGCGCCGCCCTGTACTGGGTGGCTCCCGTGGCCCTCCCCCTGAGCTGGATCATCTTCACCGTCCAGGACCTCGTGGTGGTGATCCACCGCCTCACCAGCACGCAGACCTTCACGGTCGCCCGGGCGGAGCAGCCCTGGCAGGTCTTCGCCTTCGGCGTCCCGCTGCTGCTGGTGCTCGCCGGCCTCGTCGCCCTCACCCCGCACCTGGCCATGCTGCTGGCCGCCGGGACCCGCGACGCGGTGACCGATGAGCGCACCTACCCGACCTGGGAGGAGCGCGCCGCCCGCAACCCCTGGGAGGTGCGGGTCGTGAACCTCACCGGGGTGCTCGTGAGCCTGCAGGCGCTGCTGATCACCGCCGTGTACACCGTGCTGCTCCTGGCCGCCGGCGCGATGAGCACCGTCGGCTGGGTGTGGGCGGCGGTGGACGTCCTCCTGCTCGTCCCGCTGCTGGGCCTCGGCGCGAGCTGGGCGATGCGCCGCCGCCTGCGCGACGTGCTCTACGGGCCCGCCGGGCGGTACGTCCGCCGCCGGACGCCGTTCCTGCTCGTCGCGCCGGAGGGCGGCATCGCGCCGCTGCGGCACGTCGCGCCGGCAGGCCCCGCCCGCCATGCCTCCCACGCCGACCCGTACCGGGCGGCCGATGCCGAGGCCATCTCGCAGGGCATCCTGCCTGACTTCGGCGCGGCCGCCGACGAGGAGTCGCCGCGGGAGGACCCCCACCGCATCCCCGACACCGAGACGGGCCTGCACCGGCACGATCCTCCCCGGTGACCCGTCGGCGCCCCCGCGCTACGATGACGGGGCGCACGGAGGCCTGACACCCCTCGGCCCCGCTCGGGGCGGCGAGCGCACGCGCGTACCGGCGGACCGACGAGAGGCCGGCAGCAGCCGGCGAAGGTGCGGTGGCACAGCGACCTAGCCCCCGCCCGCACCTCCAGGGCCTCGCCACCTGGAGGAATGATGACACCAGTCCCCGTACCCGCCGTCCGCACCCTCGCCGCCGACCTCGCCCAGGTCCCGCCGGGAGAGGTCGTGACCGTCCGCGGCCACGTCCACCGTCGTCGCGAGCTCTCCGCCGTCGCCTTCCTCGTGGTCCGCGACCGCAGCGGCCTCGTGCAGGCCGTCGTCGACCGCGCCGGGGGCACCGCCGCGCTGCCGCCGGAGGAGACGCCCGTCGAGGTCACCGGCACGCTCAGCACGAACCCCAAGGCTCCCGGCGGCCACGAGATCACCGCCCCGCGCATCACCCCGCTCGGGGACCCGGCCGCCACGCCGCCGGTGGAGATCTGGCGGCCGGCGCTCACGGCCTCGCTGCCGACCCTCCTGGACCACGCCGACGTCGCCTGGCGCCATCGCACCCAGCAGGCGCGCTGGCGGCTGGCCGCGCAGTCCCTGCGCGCCTTCCGGGAGACGCTGGACGCGCAGGGCTTCACCGAGATCCTCACCCCGAAGCTCGTCGGCGGGGCGACGGAGTCGGGGGCAGGGCTGTTCGCGGTGGACTACTTCGGGCGCGAGGCCTTCCTCGCCCAGAGCCCCCAGCTGTACAAGCAGCAGCTCGTCGGCGCCTTCGAGCGGGTCTACGAGATCGGCCCCGTCTTCCGCGCCGAGCCCCACGACACCGTGCGGCACCTGGCCCAGTACAGCTCCATGGACGTCGAGCTGGGCTTCGTCCGCGACCACCGCGACGTGCTGGACGTGCTCGTGGGCGTCCTGCGCGCGATGGTCCAGGGCCTCGCGCAGCGCGCCGCGGCCGAGCTCGACCTGCTCGACGTCGAGCTGCCGCGGATCCCGCAGGAGGTCCCGGTGATCCGCTTCGCCGACGCCCTCGCGCTGCTGGGAGCCGACCCCGCCGAGGAGGACCTCAGCCCCGAGCACGAACGGGAGCTGGGCCGATGGGCCCGCGCCGAGCACGACAGCGACCTGCTCGCGGTCGAGGGGTACCCGCTGGCGAAGCGGCCCTTCTACACCCACCCGTGGACCGGCCCGCAGATCCCCGGAGGGCCGTGGAGCAACAGCTTCGACCTGCTCTTCCGCGGCGTCGAGCTGGTCACCGGCGGGCAGCGGCTGCACCGCCACCGCGACTACCTTTCCGCCCTCGCCGAGCGGGGGATGAGCGCGGCGGCGCATGCCGACTACCTGCGGGCCTTCGAGCACGGCATGCCGCCGCACGGCGGGTTCGCCATCGGCCTCGAACGGTGGGTCTCCCGCCTGATCGGGGCGGCGAACGTCCGCGAGGTCGCGCTGTTCCCCCGGGACCTCCACCGTCTGGCGCCCTGAGGCGCCGCCGGCTCAGGCGATGCGCGTGCCGCTGCCGATCCGTCGCATCGGCACGCGCAGCCGGAGGACCGCCGTGGCCGCGGAGGCGCCGCCCAGCAGCAGCCAGGCGGCCAGGCCCATCGGCCAGATCGGACCGGGCAGGGAGGTGTCGAGGTCCTCCGGGTAGCCGGGCACGCCCGGATCGCAGTGCACCGACCAGGAGCCCGAGGTCGGATCCGAGGCCCAGCGCATGCCCAGCTGCAGGTACCGCAGCAGGTCCAGGGGCGGCTCCGATCCCGCGATGAGCTCCTCCGGGTCGATCTGCGGCGCCATGTCGGCGACCAGGACGAAGGGGTTCACCCACAGCAGCGGCGCGGAGATCTCGGAGCGCACGCCCCCGGTCTCCCAGGTCTCCGCGACGCAGACCTGATCCCCGGGCTGGGGCTCCGGGGAGCCGGGCGGCAGCACGACCGTCGCCTCGTGGCCCGGCGCGGTGCCGACCTGCATCCAGTCGCTGTCGAAGGGCTGCTGGTAGTAGTCGGTGCTCTCGCGGTCGACGCTGAGAATCGGCAGCGAGGCCGCCCAGATCACCGGCAGGATCACCATCGCGCCGATCACCACCAGATAGGTGAGCACCACGGAGCCCAGCGGCCTGCGCACCAGCGAGGACAGGCCCACCCCGAGCATCGTCACCAGCAGCGACAGCAGCGCCAGCATCACCATGATGCGCAGCAGGTACAGGGGCGAGGCGCCGGAGAGCAGCGCCGCGGGCGCGATCGAGGGCAGCGCCGCGGCGAGGAACGCGAGCCCCACGATCCAGCTCGCGAGCACCTTCCCGGCGACGATCTCCGCCGGGCTCAGCAGGGTGGCCTGCAGCGTCGCGAGCGTCCCGGCGGTCCGATCCCCGTTGACGGCGCCGGCGGACAGCGCCGGCAGCACCAGCAGCTGCAGGAACACCAGCAGCAGCGTCCCGAGGGAGAACGCGAGCCCTCCGGCTCCGCGCAGCGACCCCGCGCCGTCGAGGTCCAGCACCAGGTAGGAGGCGAGGATCAGCAGGCTCATCCCCATCAGGAACAGGAACCACAGCCCCAGCGCCACGTACCAGCGCTTCGAGCGCACCCGCTGGCGCAGCTCGAGGCCGATCACGACCCGCAGGGCCTGCGGCCGCAGGCGCCAGGTGGACGTCCCCGCGGTCAGGCCCGGCGCAGGGCCGGGGTCGGGGGAGGCGGGGGCAGGGGAGGGGACGGTCGATGCGGTCATCGCAGGACTCCTCGCTCGGCGGTGTCGCCGCGGGTCGGGACGGACAGACGGCGCACCGCGAGAGCGGCGGCGCCGCCTCCCGCGAGGAGCCAGACGGCGAGGCCGACGGGCCAGGCAGGGGTGGAGTCGCGGGAGACCTCGGGATGGCCGACGTCCCCCGGCGAGCAGGTGGTGAAGCGCGCGGGCTGGGCGGGATGCGCGGCGCCGTCCAGACCCGAGCGCATCGTCGACAGCACGCCCATGCCGGGCGGGGAGACCTCCGCGACGGCGACCAGCGGATGGACGGCCAGGAGCGGCAGGAGCAGGTCGGACCGGGGGACCGGACGGGACTCCTCGGAGAAGACGCACCACCGCTCGGCACGCGTCACGGAGCGCCAGGGGTCCTCGGAGCCGGCGGCGTCCGACGCTTCGAGCCATCCCACCGGGACGAGGATCATCGGCACCCCGACGTCGGCCTCCCTGGCCAGGGAGGGGTGCTCCACCCCGGGGACCTCGGCGAGCGCCAGGATCTGGTCCGCATCGATCGGCCGCGACGTCAGGACCTCCTGCTCCTCGGTGAGCAGGGGCAGGGACGCGGACCACAGGATCGGCAGGCCCAGCACGAGGATCGCGACGGCGCCGGCGGTGCGGACCACGGCCCCGGAGCGCCGCGCGGCGCGGACGGACAGCCCGGCCCCGAGCAGCGCGATCGCGAGGGACACCATTGCGAGCACAGCCGCGACGGCGAGGACCCGCGACAGGGGGTGCCCGGCCAGGACGGCGCCCGGCAGGAGCGAGGGAAGAGCCAGGCCGATCAGCGCGACGGAGGTGGTCCAGCTCGCCAGGGCGTGGCCCCCGATGATCTCGGCCGGGCTGAGCAGGCTGGCCCGCAGGACCTCGAGCCGACCGGCCGCGCGGTCGGCCTGGATCTGCCCGGCGGCCAGCGGCGGCAGCACCAGCAGCAGGGCGACGGCGAGCACGAGGCCCGCCATCTCGAAGGCGGCCGATCCCGTCCCGCGCCGGAGCGCATCGGCCAGGAGGAACAGCAGGTCCAGCGCCAGCAGCACCACTGCCCAGAGAGCCAGGCCCCACCGCCAGCGGCGCGATGCGGCGCGGCGCCGCAGGGTCAGCGACGCCACCAGGAGGAGGCCGCGGGGACGCAGGCGCCAGGCGCTGCCCGCGGTCGCCCCGCGCGCCGGGCGGCGGGAGGGGGCCTGCGGCCGGTGCAGCGGCGGGGCGGTCACAGCGCGCCCTGGCGCCGGGCCGCCTCGCTGGAGAGGTAGGCGTTCTCGAGGCGTCCGGCGGCGGGGCCGAAGCCGATGATCTGCGCGTCGTGGGCGACGAGGTCGGCCAGCAGCAGGGCCGCGACCTTCTCGTCGGGCAGGTCGAGGGTGACGTCGACGTGGCCATCGGCGGCGGGCTCGGACCGGCGCACCCGCCCGCGGGCCACGCCCACGTCCTCGAGGGCGCGCCACAGGGAGGAGGCGTCCAGGCTGCGGATCCGCCAGGCCTGCGGCCGCGCGGCGAGCTCGTCCAGCCCGGCCTGCCCCGTCTCGCGGCCCTGGTCCATGAACACGACGCGGTCGGCCATCTCCTCCAGCTCGGAGAGGATGTGGCTGGAGACCAGCACGGTGCCGCCGGCGGAGGCGAAGTCCCGCACGATCCTCAGCAGGCGCTTGCGCGCCGCCGGGTCCAGGCCCGAGGCCGGCTCGTCGAGCACCAGCACCCGGGGCTCGTGGACGAGGGCGCGGGCCAGGCCCAGACGCTGCTTCTGCCCGCGGGAGAGCACATGCGCCGGGCTGCGGGCCAGCGAGACGAGGTCCAGCTCGGCCAGCAGGGTCGTGATGCGCTCGCGCAGCCGGTCGCCCGGCAGGAAGTAGGCGCGGCCCACCACCTCCAGCACCTCGTGCACCCGCAGCGAGTCCCAGGCCCCGAACTGGTCGGGCATCCAGCCGACGGCGCGGCGCGTCGCATCGGTGTCCACCATCGGGTCGTGGCCGAGGATCCGCACCGACCCGGAGTCCGGCGCCAGCAGGGAGGCGAGCATCAGCATCAGCGTGGACTTGCCGCAGCCGTTCGGCCCGACCAGCGCCGTGACCTGGCCCTGCGGCGCCACCAGCGACAGCCCGGCCACGGCCTGCACGGAGCCGAAGGCCCGCGAGACGGAGTCCACGACGATCCCCGGCACGCCCTCGGCTCCGGATCCTGCGGTCGCGATCGACATCGGCCACCCCTCCTCGAGCCGCCCCTCGGCCCTGCCCCGATCCTGTCATCCCGGACGTGCGCCGGGTCTCTCCTGCACGGAACCTCCGCAGATCGTGCGCAGATCGTTGCGGCGAGGAGCCGGGCGGACACGGGCAGGACGTCCCGCATGGCAACCGCGCAGTCCGCCCCCTGGACACCGCTCGTACACTGGGGGAGGCCCTAGGACGTGCCCGTGCGCTCCGCCATGCCCGGGGTCTCGCGGGGGCACGGCCCGGTGCCGGTCCCATCCCGCGTGCGACGGCGCGTCCCTCGCGCCCCGACGAACCTGAGGAGGCCCGCCTCGATGAGCCTGGTGGTCCAGAAGTACGGCGGTTCCTCCGTCGCCGATGCCGCGTCCGTGAAGCGCGTGGCCGACCGCATCGCGCTGTACGCGAAGGCCGGCCACCAGGTCGTGGTCGTCGTCTCGGCGATGGGCGACACGACCGATGAGCTCATCGACCTCGCCGAGCAGGTCACGGCCACCCCGCCGCCGCGCGAGCTGGACATGCTGCTCACCGCCGGGGAGCGGATCTCCATGGCCGTGCTGTCGATGGCCCTGAACGACCTGGGCGTCGACGCCCGCGCCTACACCGGCTCCCAGGCCGGCGTGATCACCGACGAGGTCCACGGCAAGGCGCACATCCTCAAGGTCACCCCCGGCCGCATCCAGGACGCGCTCGACGGCGGCAGCGTCGCGATCGTCGCGGGCTTCCAGGGCGTCTCCCACACCACCAAGGACATCACCACCCTGGGCCGCGGCGGCTCGGACACGACCGCCGTCGCGCTCGCCGCCGCGCTCGAGGCCGATGTCTGCGAGATCTACTCCGACGTGGACGGCGTGTTCACCGCCGATCCGCGGATCGTCCCGGCGGCCCGCCGCGTCCCCTACATCTCCTGCGAGGAGATGCTCGAGCTCGCCGCCAACGGCGCGAAGATCCTGATGGGCCGCAGCGTCGAGTACGCGCGCCGCCACGGGGTGCCGCTGCATGTGCGCAGCTCCTTCAGCGGCCGCATCGGCACCCTCGTCACCGACCAGGCGGATCGCCTGGTCCCCGTGGACCCCGACCTGACCATCCCCGCCGCCGAGGTCGTCCACCTGGACGCCGGCCGCCCCAGCAAGGAGGACATCGTGCACAGCAATCGCGAGGAAGGGCTCGAGGCGCCGATCATCTCGGGCGTCGCGCACGACAGCAGCGAGGGCAAGATCACCGTGGTCGAGGTGCCGGACATCCCCGGCAAGGCGGCCCTGCTGTTCGACGTGGTCGCCTCCTCCGGCGCGAACATCGACATGATCGTGCAGAACTCCTCCACGGTGGACGACACCGTGGCGATCTCCCTGACGCTGCCGGAGGCCGATGCCCCCGCCGCGCTGGCCGCCATCGAGCGCGCCCGCGAGACCATCGGCTACCGCGAGGTGCGCTACGACGACCAGATCGGGAAGGTCTCCGTGGTCGGTGCGGGCATGAAGTCCTCCCCGGGCGTCTCGGCGACGCTGTTCCGCTGCCTGGGCGAGGCCGGCATCAACATCGACATGATCTCCACCTCGGAGATCCGCATCTCGGTGGTCACGGACGTGCACCGGCTGGATGATGCTGTCCGGGTGATCCACTCCGCGTTCGGCATGGACGCGGACCAGACCGAGGCCGTCGTGTACGGCGGGACGGGGCGTTGACATGACCGAGGCGCGCACGATCGACTCCCGGAGCAGCTCGAGCACCGATGTCTCCGGCACCGATTTCTCCGGCACGCCGGGATATCGCGAGGACGGGCCCGTGATCGGCGTGGTCGGGGCGACCGGGCAGGTCGGCCGCGTGATGCTGGCGCTGCTGGCCGAGCGCGCGGTCCCGCACTCCCGGATCCGCGCCTTCGCCTCCGCCCGCTCCGCCGGCACAGCCGTCGACTACGCGGGCCTGGAGCTGCGCGTGGAGGACGCCGCCACGGCGGACATCACCTCCGAGGGCCGCCGCGTGGACGTGGCGATCTTCTCCGCCGGCGGCGCCACCAGCACCGCCCTGGCCCCGCGCTTCGCCGAGGCCGGCGCCGTGGTCGTGGACAACTCCTCCGCCTGGCGCCGCGACGAGCAGGTCCCCCTGGTGGTCGCCGAGGTCAACCCCGACGCCATGGCCGACCGCCCGCGCGGGATCATCGCGAACCCCAACTGCACCACCATGGCCGCCATGCCGGCGCTGAAGGTGCTCCACGACGCGGCCGGGCTGCAGCGCCTCAAGGTCGCCACCTACCAGGCCGTCTCCGGCTCCGGGCTGGCCGGGGTCGAGGAGCTGGTGGGCCAGGTCCGCACGGTCGCCCCCGGCATCGAGGGCCTGGCCACGGACGGCTCGGCCGTCGAGTTCCCGGCCCCGGCCGTCTACTCCCAGCCGATCGCCTTCAACGTCCTCGCCCATGCGGGGAACTTCGTGGACGACGGCTCCGGGGAGACGGACGAGGAGCAGAAGCTGCGGCACGAGTCCCGCAAGATCCTCGGCATCCCCGCTCTCGCCGTGGCCGGCACCTGCGTGCGCGTGCCCGTCCTGACCGGACACGCCGTCGCGATCCACGCCGAGTTCGACCGCCCGCTCAGCGCGGAGGAGGCCCGACGCCTCCTCGACGGCGCCCCCGGCGTGATCCTCGAGGACGTGCCCAGCCCGCTGCGCGCCGCCGGCCGCGACGGCACCTTCGTCGGACGCATCCGCCAGGACCAGTCGGTCCCGGAGGGCCGGGGCCTGGTGCTCTTCGCCGTCGCCGACAACCTCCGCAAGGGCGCCGCCCTCAACGCCATCCAGATCGCCGAGCTCCTCGTGGAGGAGACGGCACGGTGAACGGCATCCCGCCGTCGGTGCACCCCTCCTCCGGCCCGGGACCGGTGCCGCTGGCCTCGTTCCTCTCGGACCGGTCGGGCACCGGGACCGTCTCCCAGGACCAGGCGGCGGCCTCCGTCGACCCGCTGATCCGGGCCATCCGGACGCTGGACACCGTCTCCGGCACCGTGGAGCCGACCCTGCGCACCGGCGCCGGCTCCTCCCGGCGCGAGGAGATCCTCGACGGCGCGGCCACCATGTTCGCCGAGCACGGCTACCACGGCGCCAGCCTGCGCGACATCTCCCGGCGGATCGGGATCTCCCACCCCGGGATGCTGCACCACTTCGCGAGCAAGGACGCCCTGCTCAGCGCCGTGGTCGACCGGCTCGAGAACCACGCCCAGGGCATCCTCGAGGCCGCGCCGCGGCTGTCCGCGGACCGCGCGACCTTCCTCACGGCCCTCGAGCGGCAGTGGAACCCGCGCTCGCACCCGATCCTGCTGCTGTCCACGCTCAACGGCGAGGCCGTCAGCAAGGACCATCCGGGCCGGTTCCGCCTGGCCCGCCTGCGCCGCGTCCACGAGCACGTGCTCGAGGATGTCTACACCGCCTTCGCCGAGCGCGGCGAGCTGCGCGAGGGCATCGACCCGGGCTTCGCGGCCCGCTGCACCGTCGCCCTGGTGCTCTCCCTCGCCGTGCGCGAGGAGACGGTGCGCACCCTCCAGCGCGCCGGGCACGACGACACCGCCGCCCAGGACCTCGCCGCCCTCGTCGCGACGTTCCTGGTGGACCCGCGCGAGACCTCCGACTCCCAGCAGAAGGACCCCCGATGACCGAGCAGATCGGCTTCCTCTCCCTCGACGGCACGGCCGACTCCGGCCGCGCCCCGATCCCCGCGGAGGAGGCCCCCGGCATCGGCATCGGCATCGCCCGCGACGGGGCGGAGGTGCTCGCCAGCCGGCTGCGCCCCTCGGCGCCCCAGCTCTACCTCGCCCCCGTGGACGGTGGGGTGCTGTGGGGCACCGATCTGGCGGCCGTGGTCGCCGCCCGCGCCGAGCGCGGCCTCGCCCCCGCCCCGCACGAGCCGACGGTCATGGCGTACCTGCGCGGCCAGGACGTGGCCAGCGGCTCGGCGACCTTCTTCGAGGGCGTGCAGCGCCTGGACGTCGGCGACCGCGTCCGCATCGGCGCCGACGGCGCGTTCCGCCGCGAGCGCGGCGAGGAGGCGGCCGCTGCCGGCCACGGCTCCCTCGCCCAGGCGGTCCGCGCGGCGGTGGGCACCGCCGAGCAGGCCACCGTGCTGCTGGCCGAGGACCTCGGCTCGGCGGCCCTGCTGGTCGAGGCCGATGCGGTGCGTGCCGTGACCGTCCACGCCGCGAGCGCCCGCGCCGCCGACGGCGCGGCCTCCCCGGTGGGGGTCTCCCGTGCGCTGGAGGCCGTGGCCACCCGGGCGGGGATCGCCCACGAGCCGGTGCGCCCCAGCACCGACCAGTTCAAGAAGGACCTCGCCGACCTCGTCCGCACCCAGGGCGAGCCCTTCGCGCACCTGGGCGTGTACGCCCACTTCGTCGCGGTGCGCCGCGCCGCCGAGACCGGCGCCCCCGGGGCGGCCGTGATCGACGCGACCGGGCCGCGCGGCGCCGGGTTCATCGGTGCCGCGAGCCTCCCGCAGGCCGCCTCCCGCCGCGAGGGCCTGCTGCCCGGCGCCGTGGACCGGGCGCGCCGCACCCTGGCGTCCCGCCGTCGCCGCGTCCTGGACGTCGACGCCCTGCTGCAGGACGCGTTCGTCGAGGCCACGGCGGCCGCCGGCCAGCGCCCCGCCGCCGACCGCACCGACCGCGACGCCGCCGCGGTGGCCGCCGCCCGCCGCAACGCCGCCCGCTTCGGCGTGGACCTGCGCCTGCCGCTGCTGGACCCGGCCGTGCGCGCCGCGCTGCGCCCCGCCGCCGGGGCCGACCCGGCCGCGGTCGCCGCCGATCCCGCCGCGGCCCTGCGCGCCCTGGGGTCCCTCGCCAACCCCTCCGCGGCCGCCACCGAGCCCGAGGCCCTCGCCGCGATCGACCAGGACGCCTGGACCGGCCGCCTCAAGGGCATGCTCCACCAGGTGTTCCGCTCGGAGCAGTTCGCCCGCCGGCCCTGGAACGACCAGCGCGCCGTCCTCGAGGCCTTCGAGGAGCACATCGCCGGGCGCACCGACGGCGGGGCCGACGTCTTCTGGCGCCTGTTCCTGCTGGAGCTGTGGATGCGCGAGGTCGTCGAGCGCGACCCGAGCGCCCCCGCCCCGGAGGCCGGCGTGGCCGTCTCCCTCGAGGACGACCACGGCCGCTTCGACGAGCCCGAGCCGAAGGACCCGCTGGCCGCCAACGCCGGCAAGCAGCTGGACCTCGAGCTGGCCGACGCCGAGGGCGGGGCGATCGCCCGCCGCTACCCGATCCGCACCGGCAAGTTCGCCGCGGACACCCCGATGGACCCGGAGATCTCCCGCTACGTCGCCGACTTCTTCACCGCCCTGGACGCCGCGCTCGAGGGCGAGGGCCCGGAGGTCGAGGACCACCGCGCGGCGACCGTGGGCCGCCGCTGGAACCTCACGGTGAGCGAGAAGATCATCGCCATCATGCAGGGCCGCTCCTACTTCGTGTGGGACGTGAAGCCCACCTGGTGGGCGACCACCCTGTCCCGCTACGTGGCGCGCACCCCGGCCGGGATCGGCCTGGGGGACCCGGTGACCATGCAGCTGGCGATCCAGGAGGCCGGGCTGCCGCGCGTGCTGCTGGCCTCCGCCGCCGGCGCCGCCGGCAAGGTGCTCGGCCGCAAGGGCCTGTTCTACCAGGTCGTCGGCGGGAACGTGCGCGCCATCGACGGGCCCACGGAGTACTCCGTGTATCCCGCGAACGTCTCCGCGAAGCTGCCGCCGAAGGACCCGGACGCGGTCGCCGAGCACCTGAACGCCGTGATCCGCGAGGTCGTGCCCGAGCGCTGGCGCGACGGCTTCGCCGGTACGGTGGTCATGGACGCCAACGACATCGGCCGCAACACCCTGGGCAAGGCGGCGCCGCTCAGCGCAGAGCACTACGAGCTGCAGTTCGCCGACAACCCCCTGGGCCAGGGACGCGAGCAGACGCCGATGGCGATCGTCTTCGAACGCTGATCCGCGCGCGGACGACAGGGACAGAGGGGGCACAGCGATGGGAACGAGCGAGGCAGCGCCGGAGGGCCGTGGGCGCTCCGACGCGTCAGATCCGCCGGATCTGCCGGATCTGCCCGAGCTGTCCTCCGCCGCGGTCCTCGCCGTCGACGGCGCGCGCGTGGGCCACGTCCACGACATCTACCTCCACGACGCCTCCGGGGAGTTCGCCGCGATCTCGGTGGCGATCGGCCGGCTGACCGTGCGCACCGTGCTGGTGCCGGCGGCGGCCCTCGCCTCCGAGCACCCCGATGCCGACGGCCGCGTGCACCTGCGCGTGGACGCCGCCGCGGTGCGCGGCGGCCTGGACGCCCCCGTGACCCTCCACGCCGAGCCCGACGTGCTCGAGCAGGCCCTGCGCGCCCTGGGGCTCGAGGAGCCGGCGCCCCGATGAGGATCCTGCTGGTCACCCACTACTACGCCCCCGAGTACGGGGCGCCGCAGCGCCGCTGGTCCGCGCTCGTGCGGCGCTTCGTGCGCGCCGGGCACCAGGTCACCGTCGTCGCCCCCGTCCCGCACTACCCCGAGGGCAGGCCCACCCGCGCCCACGGCCGCGAGCACCGGCCCGGCACGGTCGAGCGCGGCACCTGGGGGGAGCAGATCCTGCGCACCGGCTACCTCCCGCACCGGGCGGACATCCTCACCCGCACCGCCGATCACATGGTCGCGGCGCTGGACGCGCTGCGCCGCGCGAGCGCACGGTTCCGCCGGCCCGGCACCCGGCCCGACGTCATCATCGCCACCGCCCCGGCCATCCCCAGCCTGCTGGTGGGCCGCGTCCTCGCCGCCCGCTGGAAGGTTCCGCTGATCGCCGAGATGCGCGACGCCTGGCCGGACCTGGTCACCCACATCGGCCCCGTGGTGGCCGGGGAGGACGTCGAGCCGCGCCGCGCGACCCCCGCCCGCCGGGTCGCCTCCGTGCTGGCCGGCTTCGCCAAGCAGCAGGTCCACCACGTCGTCTCCGACTGGCAGGAGGGCGCCGACCGCGTCGTCACCACCACCGCCCTGTTCGCCGACGTGCTGCGGGCGCGCGGGATCGAGAAGGTCGACGTCGTCCGCAACGGGACCGACCTCTCGCGCCTGGGCCCGGCGGTGCGCCGCCCCCGCAGCGACCACGAGGAGCTGCGCGTGCTCTACCTCGGCAACATGGGTCGCTCCCAGGGCCTGGAGATGGTCGTGATCGCCGCGGCCCGCCTGGCCCGCGAGGGCGTGCCGATCCAGGTGCGGATGATCGGCCACGGCGTCGCCTCCGCCGACCTCGCCGAGCTCGCCCAGCGCCTGGACGCGCCCGTCACCGTCGGCACCCGCATCCCGCACCGCGAGGTGGGGGAGCAGTACGACTGGGCGGACACGGTGCTGGTCTCCCTGCGCGACTGGGAGCCCTTCGCCTGGACCATCCCCTCGAAGCTCTACGAGCTGCTGGCCACCGGCCGCCACGTGAGCGCCGTCGTCGCCGGGGAATCGGCCGATGTGGTCCGCGCCGCGGGCGCCGGCGACGTGATCCGCCCCGGCGACCTGGACGGTCTCGCCGAGCTGTGGCGGCGCCTGGCCGCGGACCGCTCGGGGCTGTCCACCGGCGGGGCGGGCCGCGACTGGGTCGCCCTGCACGCCGACGACGACCTCCTCGCCGAGGTGTACCTGGAGATCCTCGCCGAGACCGTCGGCGACCGCGCGGCGCCCGGGGGCTCCGCCGGCCCCGGAGTCCGGGCGTCCTGACATACTGGCGCCATGCGAGGGATCATCCTGGCCGGGGGGACCGGCAGCCGTCTGCATCCGCTGACCATCGGCGTCTCGAAGCAGCTCATGCCCGTCTACGACAAGCCGATGATCTACTACCCGCTGAGCACGCTGATGCTCGCCGGGATCCGCGACATCCTCGTCATCACCACCCCGCAGGACCAGGACGCCTTCGCCCGGGTGCTCGGCGACGGCAGCCGCTTCGGCGTGGACATCCGCTACGTGCCCCAGCCCTCCCCGGACGGCCTCGCGCAGGCCTTCGTGCTGGGCGAGGACTTCCTCGGCGGGGAGCGCGCCGCGCTGGTGCTGGGCGACAACCTCTTCTACGGCCAGGGGATGGGTACCCAGCTGCGGCGCTACTCCGACCTGGACGGGGCGGCCGTGTTCGGCTACTGGGTGGCCGACCCCACCGCCTACGGCGTGGTGGAGATGGACGCGCAGGGCCGCGCCGTCTCCCTCGAGGAGAAGCCCGCCCGTCCCCGCTCGAACCTGGCCGTGCCCGGCCTGTACTTCTACGACGACACCGTCGTCGAGCGCGCCAAGGCGCTGGAGCCCTCCGCCCGCGGCGAGCTCGAGATCACCGACCTCAACCGCAGCTACCTCGAGGAGGGCGCCCTCCAGGTCGAGGTCCTCACCCGCGGCACCGCCTGGCTGGACACCGGCACCTTCGACGACCTCGCCGCGGCGGGGGAGTTCATCCGCACGGTGCAGAAGCGCCAGGGGCTGTCCATCGGCGCCCCCGAGGAGGTCGCCTGGCGGATGGGCTACCTCAGCGACGAGGAGCTGCGCGAACGCGCCGCGCCGCTGGTGAAGTCCGGGTACGGCACCTATCTGCTGGACGTCCTCGAGCGCGAGCGCGCCTGAGACGGGAGCGACGCAGGACACAGCCGGTGGCGCAGGACCTTAGGGTTGCCTAACATAACCGGGTGACCTCCGACGCCCCGCCGCGCACGCCCTCGCGCACCGCGCCGCCGCCGACCCCTGCGGTCGGCGGCCCGCCCACCGCAGGCCAGGCCCTGTCCCGCACGGGCGTCGCCGCGCTGGTGGTGCTCGGGGCCGTCGCCGTCTCCCTGCTGCTGGGCAGCAACGCCATCGGCCCCGGCGCGGTCCTCGAGCGGCTGCTGCACCCGGCGCTGGACGAGGGCGCGATCGTCTGGGGCTCGCGCGTGCCCCGCACCGTGCTCGGCCTGCTGGTCGGCGCGGCGCTCGGCATCGCCGGCGCCGTCATGCAGGGCCAGACCCGCAACCCCCTGGCCGACCCCGGGATCTTCGGCGTCTCCGCCGGGGCGAGCCTCGCCGTCGTGCTCGGCGTCTACGTCGCGGGCGTGACCAGCGTGCTCGGCATCCTGTGGATGTCCTTCCTCGGAGCGGTGGTCGCCTCGGTGGCCGTGTTCGCGATCGCCGCCCTCGGCCGCAGCCTCTCGAGCCCGGTGCCCCTGGCCATCGCCGGCACCGCCGTCACCGCGCTGCTGACGGCCATCACCTCCTTCCTCGTCCTCACCGACCAGAGCACCCTGGCCGCCTACCGCATCTGGGTGGTCGGGTCCCTGTCGGGCCGCACCCTCGAGGGCATCGGCCCCGCGATCGTGATGGCGCTGGCCGGCCTGGTGCTCGCCGCCGCCAACATCCGCTCCCTGGACATGCTCGCGCTGGGCGGCGAGCTGGCGCAGGGCCTGGGCGAGAACATCCTGCGGGCCCGCCTGGTGGGCCTCGGGGCCATCACCCTGCTCACCGCGAGCGCCGTCGCCCTCAGCGGCCCCATCGGCTTCATCGGCCTGACCGCCCCGCACATCGCCCGCGCCATGGTCGGCGCCGGCCACGGGCGCCTGCTGCCGGCCGCGGGCCTCGTCGGGGCGGGCGTGCTGCTGCTCAGCGACGTGATCGGGCGGCTCATCGGCGGGACCGGCGAGGTGTCGGTGGGCGTGGTGCTCACCGTCCTCGGTGGGATCGTGTTCGTGATGATCGTCCGCCGCAGCCGGATGGCCGCGCTGTGAGCGCCGCCGCCGGCCTCGGCGCCGCCCCGCGCACCGCCGTGATCGCCCCGGCGGGCCGGCTCGCCGTGCTCCGCGCGCTGCGGCGCCGCTACCTCGCCGGGCGCCTGCTGCTGGTGACCGTCCTCGCCCTCGCCGCCACGGCCGCGCTGGTGGTCTGGGGCGTCATGGCCGGCAGCAGCGACCTCGGGGTGGGGCAGACGGTGCTGGCGCTGCTCGGGGCGGGGGAGCCCAGCCACGAGTTCATCGTCCGCGAGCTGCGCCTGCCGCGCGTGATCGGGGCCGTGGTGGTGGGCCTCGCCCTGGGGATGTCCGGGGCGCTCACCCAGACCTTCTCCCGCAACCCCCTGGCCACCCCGGACATCCTGGGCGTGACCTCGGGGGCCGCGGCCGGCGCGGTCGCCGCCATCGTGCTCGGCGGCGGCGCCTACGCCGTCGGCTCGGGCCTGCTGGGCCTGGGCATGCCCGTCGTCGCGACGATCGGGGCGCTGGGCACGGCCGCCGTCGTCTACGGCCTGTCCTGGCGCGGCGGGGTGGACAGCTACCGGCTGATCCTCATCGGCATCGGCGCGACGGCGACCCTCGGCGGCCTGACGAACTACCTCATGGTCCGCGGCTCCCTGTCGCAGGCCGCGGCCGCGACCCAGTGGCTGGTGGGCAGCCTGGCCGGCGTCACCTGGACGAGCGTCTGGCCGGTGCTGATCGTGCTGCTGGTCATCACCCCGCTGGCCCTGACCCAGACCTCCGCCCTCGACATCGGCCAGCTCGGCGACGAGATGTCCACCGGTCTGGGCGTCCCCGTCCAGCGCCACCGCATCGCCGTGCTCGTGTGCGCCGTCGTGCTGTGCGCGGCCGCGGTCTCCGCCGCCGGACCCGTCGGCTTCGTCGCCTTCGTCGCGCCCCAGCTCGCGCAGCGCCTGGGGCGCACCCCGCGGCCGCCGCTGCTCGCCTCCGCCCTGCTGGGCGCCGCGATGGTCACCGCCGCGGACATCCTGGGCCGCGCCGTGCTGCCCTGGTCGGTCCCGGTCGGCATCATCACCGCCATCATCGGCGCCCCCTACCTGATCTGGCTGCTGACCCGGCGCACCGCCGGAGGAAGGTCCGCCGCATGAGCACCGCCGTCCCGAGGATCCACGCCCCGGCCCCCGAGGCCCCCATCGCCCCCGCCGCCGCCGCGCCGGCCCCCGTGCCGGCCCCCGCGCCCGTGCCGGAACCCGCGCCCGTGCCGGCCCTGCGGGCGCGGGGCCTCCGCCTCGCCTACGACGGCCACGTGGTCGTCCCCGAGGCCGATCTGAGCATCCAGGCAGGCACCGTCACCACGCTGATCGGCGCCAACGGCAGCGGCAAGTCCACCCTCCTGAAGGCGTTCAGCCGCCTGCTCGCCCCGGTCGCGGGCACGGTCGAGCTCGCCGGGGCCCCGCTGCACTCCCAGGGCGCCCGGCAGGTCGCCCGGCAGCTGTCGATCCTCCCGCAGAAGCCGCTCACCCCGCATGCCACGACCGTCCGCGATCTCGTCTCGCGCGGCCGGCACCCGCACCAGTCGCTGCTGCGGCCCTGGACCCGCCGGGACGCCGCCGCCGTCGAGGAGGCCCTCGTGGCGACCGGCCTGCGCGAGCTCGCCGACCGCGACGCCGCCTCGCTCTCCGGAGGGCAGCTGCAGCGGGCCTGGATCGCCCTGGTGCTCGCCCAGGACGCCCCCACCATCCTGCTGGACGAGCCGACCACCTTCCTCGACCTCAGCCATCAGCTCGAGGTGCTGCGGATCGTGCGGCGCATCAACCGCGAGCGCGGCGCCACGATCGTCATGGTGCTGCACGACCTCACCCTCGCCGCGCGCTTCTCCGACCGCCTCGTGGCGATCAAGGACGGCTGCGTCGTCGCCGACGGCTCCCCGTGGGAGGTGCTGACCCCGCGGGTGCTGCGCGAGGCCTTCGACCTCGAGGCCTCCGTCGTCGAGGATCCGCACACGGGAGCGCCGATGATCGTCCCCCACGAGCCGGCCGATGCGGCAGATGTGGCACGCCCCACCTCGCCCTGTGCGGATGAGGTTAGCCTCACCTAATATTGGGGCGTGACCACTTCATCCCTCACCCGCCGCCGCTTCACCGCCGGCCTCGCGGGCACCGCCCTCCTCACCGCTCTGACCGCCTGCGGCGGCTCCGGCGACGACACCGCCGACGGCGCCTCCGACCAGGGCGGCGCCGGGGGCTGGACCTACACCGACGGGCGCGGCGTCACCCTCGAGCTGGACGCCATGCCCACCCGCATCGCCGCCTTCGCGGACTACGCCCTGGTGCTGCTGAGCTACGGGATCACGCCGGTGGCCGTGTTCGGCCGCACCGACGTCGCCTCCGACCCGCGCTTCGCCGAGCACGACCTGAGCGACGTCGCCATCGTCGGCAACGCCTACGGCGAGATCGACCTCGAGGCCCTGGCCACCGCCGCGCCCGAGCTCATCATCACCGGCATCTACCCCACCGACCGCGAGGGCACCCTCGACACCGAGGGCGTGCTCTACGCCTTCGCCGACCTCGAGCAGCAGGGCCAGATCGAGAAGATCGCCCCGGTCGCGGCGGTCGTCGTCGGCGGCGCCGGCCTCGAGGTCATCGAGGCGCTGGTCGAGCTGTCCGAGGCCGTCGGCGCCGACCCGGCCGCCATCGCGTCGGCCAAGACCGACTTCGAGACCGCCCGGGACGCCCTCACCGCCGCCAGCGAGGCCCGCCCCGAGATCGAGCTGACCCGCCTGTACGCCGACGCCAGCGGCATCTACCTGGTCAAGACGGCCGATGAGCCCGTCACCCAGATGTACGCCGAGTTCGGCGTCCGCCTCACCACCCTGGTGACCGACGGCGACTTCTACTGGGACATCTACAGCTGGGAGAACGCCGCCGACATGATGACCGGCGACGTGCTGCTGCTCAGCGACGAGGGCTTCCAGCAGGCCGACATGGAGGCCCAGCCCACCTTCGCCGACGACCCCGCCCTCGTGGCGGGCCAGGTCGTCGTGTGGCCCAACGGCGTCATGTCCTACGCCTACCAGGCCGCGCAGATGACGGCCTTGGCCGAGACCATCACCACCGCGCAGGACGTCGTCCCCGGCTGATCCGGGCAGCGGTGCCGGGCGGGGCGCCCGCCCCGCCTGGACCGCGCGGCGACGGCGAGATGTCATTCTGCGTCGCTTGAACGGGTGTTCAAGCGACGCAGAATGACATCTCGTGGGTTCAGGCCGCGGCGGGCTGCGCGGTGCGGGCTTTCTCCTGCTTCCAGAACCCCGAGAAGAAGATGCGGTCCTTCGCGAGCCCGGCGCGCACCAGGTGGCGTCGGCCGCCGGTGGCGAGAGCCGACTCGCCGACCACGTAGGCGTAGGACTCGGGGGAGGGCGCCGGATCGGCCTGCAGCGCCGCGAGGGCGAGCGCGCCCGGCCGGGCATGGGCGTCCTCCCGCGGCAGCCAGGCGATGCTCATGCCGGAGGGGACCTGCCAGTCCTCCACGTCGCCGGCGCCCGGGACCTCGACGTAGATCCGCCCGCGCGCATCGGCCGGGAAATCGCGCACGATCCCGCGCACCCCGGGCAGGCCGGTCTCGTCGGTGACCAGCACGAGCTCCCGCGCATCGGCAGGCGGATCGAACAGCACGCCCTGGTCCAGCAGCGCCAGGGGATCGCCGGGCCGCGCGCTCGTGGCCCAGATCGCGACGCCGCCGCAGAGCTCGCCGGTCTCGTCCCAGTGCAGCACGACGTCCACGTCCAGCTCGGTCCCGGCCTCGGTGCGGCGCAGGTCCGCGACAGTGTAGTTGGAGCAGTGCGGGCGCACGGACTCGTCGATGTCGAGATAGGGCTGCCACCAGGTGCGGCCCTCGATAGCCGGCAGCGGGAACGGGCCCTGCGGATCCTGCGGG
This sequence comes from Brachybacterium phenoliresistens, assembly GCF_039530785.1. NCBI lineage: Bacteria > Bacillati > Actinomycetota > Actinomycetes > Micrococcales > Dermabacteraceae > Brachybacterium > Brachybacterium phenoliresistens. The sequence continues at coordinate 572,611 of NZ_BAAAOW010000003.1, read as the reverse complement.
AGGAACAGGCGGAACCAGTGGTCCAGCCCGGCGAAGGCGAAGCCGTCGAGCTCGGGCCCCGTGATCGTGACCCGCTGGAAGGCCGGGGAGAGGCGCCGGGACCGGGCCACCCGGGCGCAGAACATCCGCGGGGACTCGGGCATGGTGCGGGGGTAGCTCGACATGAGGACAGCCTAACCTCACCAGTCCATCGAGGGGCGGGGCGTCCTCTCCGTGGACGCGCCCGGCGCGAGCGCCGGCCGACGTGCCTGCCGACGCGCCGGCCGACGCGCCTGCGGCGGGTGCCTCGGTGCAGCGGTCGGGGCGAAGGCGACATGCCGGCGGGGCGAGGGCATCGGTCGCCGCCCGCCGATGTTAGGCTTGCCAAACAATCAGATCAGCCGGAGCGAATCGAGGGCGGGATGACGCGGAGGTCCAGGTCGGCGGTGCAGGAGCGGCGTGCTGCGGGGAGAGGGCGCGCCCTGCGGCGGGGCCGGGCGCTGCGCGCGGCGGCCGCGTCCGTCTGCACCGCGCTGCTGGGCGCGCTGGTGCTCGCCGGCTGCACCGCGGGCTCCGCCCTCGACCTCGCCCGCAGCGACCGGCCCGTGGTCCTGACGACCTTCACCGTGCTGGCGGACATGGCCCGCGGCGTCGCGGGGGAGCACCTCGAGATCGCCTCGATCACCAAGCCCGGCGCGGAGATCCACGGCTACGAGCCCACGCCCGGCGACATCGCCAAGGCCTCGCAGGCCGATCTGATCCTCGACAACGGGATGGGCCTCGAAGCCTGGTTCGGGCAGTTCGTCGAGCAGGTCGACGTGCCCCATGTCGTCGTCTCCGCGGGCGTCGACCCGATGGACATCACCGGCGACGCCTACGCCGGCCGCCCCAACCCCCACGCCTGGATGAGCCCCGTGAGCGCCCGCACCTACATCGACAACATGGCCGCCGCCTTCAGCGAGCTCGACCCGGAGCACGCCGCGGACTACGCCGCCAACGCCGCCGCCTACAAGGAGCAGCTGCTCGGCATCGAGGAGGACCTCCGGACCCGCCTCGCGCAGCTCCCCGAGGACCAGCGCGTGCTCGTGACCTGCGAGGGCGCCTTCTCCTACCTCGCCCGCGACGTCGGCCTGCAGGAGGAGTACATCTGGCCGGTCAACGCCGAGCAGCAGGCCACCCCGCAGCAGATCGCCCACGTCATCGAGGTGGTCCAGGCGCAGGACGTCCCCGCGGTGTTCTGCGAGTCGACCGTCTCCGACCGGCCCATGCAGCAGGTGGTCGACGCCACCGGGGCGCGCTACGGCGGGGTGCTCTACGTCGACTCCCTCTCCCTGGCCGACGGTCCCGTGCCCACCTACCTCGACCTGCTGCGCCACGACGCCGACACCATCGTCACCGCCCTGACCGGAGAGCCCGCATGAACGCCCCGCCCGCCCTCGCCCTGCACCAGGTGCACGTCCGCTACGGCGAGGTCACCGCCCTGGACGGCGTGGACCTCGAGATCGCCCCCGGCCGCGTGACCGGGCTGATCGGCATGAACGGCTCGGGGAAGTCGACGCTCATGCGCACCGCCATGGGCATGCAGCGTCCCGACCGCGGCACCGTGCGGCTCGCCGGGCACGACCCCGCCCGCGCCCGCTCCCGGGGGCTGGCCGGCTACGTGCCGCAGTCCGAGGCCGTGGACTGGGACTTCCCGATCTCCGTGCGTGAGGTCGTGATGATGGGCCGATACGGCCACCAGGGCCCGCTGCGCCGCCCCTCCCGCGCCGACCGCGCCGCCGTCGACGAGGCCCTGGACCGCGTCGAGCTCACCGACCTCGCCGAGCGGCAGATCGGCCGCCTCTCCGGCGGGCAGCGCAAGCGCGCCTTCGTCGCCCGCGGCATCGCCCAGGACGCCTCCCTGCTGCTGCTGGACGAGCCCTTCGCCGGGGTCGACAAGCGCTCCGAGGCGACCCTCGTGCGCCTGCTGCGGGAGCTCGCGGCCGATGGCCGGACGGTCCTGGTGTCCACCCACGACCTGCATGCCCTGCCCCAGCTGGCCGACGACGCCGTGCTCCTGCTGCGGCGAGTCCTCTACCACGGCCCGGTCGCCGGGGCCCTCGAGCCCGCCGTGCTCGCCCGCGCCTTCGGCCTCGACCCCACCGCGGAGGTGCCCGCATGATCGGCCTCGACATCGGCCTGCTGGACCTGGTCCTGGAGCCCCTGCGCTACGACTTCATGGTGCGGGCCCTGGCCACCACGGTGGTCGCCGCGATCGTGTGCGCGCTGCTGTCGTGCTGGCTGGTGCTCATCGGCTGGTCGCTGATGGGCGACGCCGTCTCCCATGCCGTGCTGCCGGGGGTCGTGCTCGCCTACATCGTCGGGGCGCCCTTCGCGCTCGGCGCCGTCGTCTTCGGCCTGGGGGCGGTCGCGCTGATCGGACTGGTGCGCGGCACCGGACGGGTGAAGGAGGACGCCGCGATCGGCATCGTCTTCACGACCCTGTTCGCCCTGGGCCTCGTGCTCATCTCCGTCACCCCCAGCCAGACGGACCTCGGCCACATCATCTTCGGGAACATCCTCGGCATCTCCCGCGGGGACCTGCTGCAGATCGGGGTGCTCGCCGCGCTCGTGGCCGCAGTGCTCCTCGCCAAGAGGCGCGACCTCACGCTGTACGCCTTCGACCCCGCGCACGCCCACGCCATCGGCCTCAGCCCGCGCCGCCTCGGCGCGCTGCTGCTCGGCGCCCTCGCGCTGACCTGCGTAGTCGCGCTGCAGGTGGTCGGCGTGATCCTGGTGGTCGCGATGCTCATCATCCCCGGCGCCACCGCGCGCCTGCTCACCGACCGCTTCAGCCGGATGCTCGTGATCGCCCCGGTCAGCGCCGCCCTGTGCGCCGTCGCCGGGATCCTCGGCAGCTTCTGGCTGGACGCCTCCAGCGGCGGCCTGGTGGTCCTCGCCCAGGGCCTGCTGTTCGCCCTCGTCCTCGTGCTGGGGCCGCGCGGGGTGCTCGCGGCGCGGCGCCGCGCCGGAGGAGACGGCATCGTCCCCGCGCGTGCCTGAGGCGCGGGGAGGGTGGGCGTGCAGGCAGAATGGTGCGAGCTGCGGCAGCGATGCTCGGCAGAACCGTGATCCCGTCGAACGGGGGCAGCTCTGGTGGTGGCATGGAGGATCGACTGCGGATGAGAAGAATCGTGATGGCGGCAGCGATCCTCGGCGCGTCCCTCGTGGTGGTCGCCTGCGGGCCGAGCACCCGCGACCTGCCCGCTCAGGATGCTGTGGGGACGCCGATGTCCACCGTCGACGAGCACATCTCCCCGGGTGCGCGCGTCTCGATCGTCGATCTCTCCGCGGAATTCGATCTCGAGCCGTCGTTCACCGATGCGCAGCGCACGTCGGATCGCTGGATGGTGCTGGCGGTCTGTTCGGACCACGAGACCATCGATGGTTCGACGGAGATCCAGCTCGCGGTCGCACCTCGCGATGCAGTGCCTGAGGGAGGGCCGGCCCGCTCTGATGAGTTCGCCGATGCCGTGCACTGCGGCTGAGCGGGATGCCGGCTCAGCCGGCTGCGGCGGGGCTCAGGAGGTGCGGAGGATCCCGGCGCGGGTGAGGAGCAGGTAGAGCTCGCAGCCCAGGCAGAGGGCGAAGGCGGCGTTGAGGAACGCCGCGAGGAACGCGGCCGCGGCGGCGACGGGCAGGGCGTAGGGCACGCCCGCCCCGTGCAGCAGCAGGCCGATCCCCACCACCACGAGGCCCACGGCCTGCGCGAACCGCGGGGGCCGCGGGTCCTCGAGATCGGTCGGCGGGTCCAGACGCGGCCGGATCAGGCGGCGGAACAGCACGCCCCACGGGGCGCTTCCCGGTGCCCCGGCGCCCCAGGCGAACAGGACCGCGAGCACCGCCAGCAGCACGAACGCGGGATCGCCCAGCCGGGCGGCCAGGCCCGCCGCGGGGTCCGTGGAGGTGCCCAGCAGGGCGAGGAACACGGCCACGGCCAGCAGGGTCGCCGTGATCGCCGCGGCGAACCGGGGGCCGCGCGGGTCGATGCCGGCCGGGCGCGGGGCGCGGGGACCGCCGGCGGGCGGGGCGTCAGCGGGACGGGACATCGTCGGTCCTCCTCAGGGCGGAGATCTCCTCGCGGATGGTGGCGGCGGTGACCGCCCCGGAGAACCGTGCGCGCACCGAGCCCGTCGGATCCAGCACGAGGACCGTCGGCGTCGTCAGCACGCGGAACCGCGTGGCCAGATCGGGCCGGTGCGTGAGGTCCACCTCGGTGAGCGCGACGCCGGGATCATCGGCCGTCGCGCGGGAGAGGGTGCGCCGCACGGCCGGGCAGCGGGAGCAGAGCTCGGTGGAGAACTGGACGACCGTCGCGAGGGCGCCATGGGCCTCGAGGCCCAGCTCGGCCGCGGTCACCCGGTCATCGCGGGTGCGCACCCGGCGACCCGAGCGCGCACGCAGCACGAGGCCGACGCCGATGCTCACGGCGAGAAGGGCCCCGACGACGGCGAGGGCGAGGAGCGGATCCACGCTCGAAGCGTAGGTCGCGCGCGCCCGCCCCCGGAAGGGCGGCGACATACGGCGTCATCCTCGGCTCAGGCGCCCTTCTTCCGGGCCGATGCGGAGGAGGAGCTCGTGCTCTTCGACGACGAGCTCTTCGACGACGAGCTCTTCGAGGGGCCGCTCTTCGACGAGGAGCCCTTCGAGGACGACCCGCTCGAGGACTTCTGCCCGCTCTTGCGAGAGGACAGGCTCTTCTCCAGGGCGTCCATGAGGCTGACGACCTTGCCGCCCGAGGCGGACTCCTGCTTCTCGCGCTCCTCGCCGAAGGTCTCGTCGGTGTCCACGGCATCGCCCTGCTCGAGCTTGGCGTCGACGAGCTCGCGCAGCTGCTCCTGGTACTCGTCGGAGAACTGCGAGGGATCGAAGTCGCCGCTGAACTGGTCCACCAGCGAGGAGGCCATGTCCAGCTCCTTCTTCCCGATCCGGCTCTTGGACGGGGAGAAGTCCATCTCCCGCAGGTCCTCGGGCCAGCGCAGGGTCTGCAGCACCAGCAGGTCGTCGTGGGTGCGCAGCACGCCCAGGCGGGTCTTGGTGCGCAGGGTGAAGGTGACGACCGCGGTGCGCTCGGCGTCCTCGAGGGTGCGCCGCAGCAGCACGTACGCCTTCGCGGAGCGGCCCACCGGCTCCAGGAAGTAGGAGGTGCCCAGCAGGATCGGGTCGATCTGCTCGTCGGGCACGAACTGGACCACGTCGATCTCGTCGTTGTCCTCGGCGGGGAGGGCGTCGAGCTCCTCGTCGGTGAGGACCACCGTCTTGTCGCCGTCGTCGTAGGCCTTCTCGATGTGCTCGTAGTCGATCTCGCGCCCGCACACCTCGCAGTGCCGCTCGTAGCGGATCCGGCCGTGGTCCTCGTCGTGGACCTGGTGCAGGGACAGATCGTGCGAGCGGGTCGCGCTGTACAGCTTGACCGGCACGTTCACGAGCCCGAAGGTGATCTCTCCGCTCCATATCGCGCGCATGCCCCATGACACCACGGGGCCGCCGTGCGCACCAGGGGACCGACCGATCGGTGCCCCTTGCGTCGGCTATCGAAAAGCGATAGATTCGCATCGTCGTCCGATAGATGTCGTCCGGTAGGGGAGGTCCGTATGAGCGCGGTCAGCGTGCATGTGCTGCGGGGGATCATCGTGATCGCCCTGCTGGGATCGCTGGTGGTCCAGTGGGGGCTCATCCCCCTCGCGTGGTGGCAGTCGCGGCCGGACGCGGTGAGCACGGCGCTCGCCGTGATCGCGATCCTCGGCGTGCTCGCCCTGCAGGTGATCGGGGTGTGCATCTTGCGCCTGCTGGGCCTGGTGCGCCGCGGCCGCGTGTTCTCCCCGCGGGCGTTCCGCTACGTCGACGTCATCACGGCGTCCCTCGGCGCGGGGGCGGTGCTCGTGCTCGCGATCGCCGTGGTCGGCGCGATCGCCAACCGCACCACCCCCGGGGACGAGGTCGCCCCCGGCCTCGTGGGCCTGATCTGCGGTATCTCCCTGGTCATCGCCGGAGTCGCGCTGGTGGTGCACGTGCAGCGCCAGCTGCTGGCCCAGGCCACCCGCACCCTCGCCCGGGCCGAGCACCTCCAGTCCGAGCTCGACGAGGTGATCTGATGGGCATCGTGGTGGACATCGACGTGATGCTGGCCCGCCGCAAGATGGCCGTCGGCACCCTCGCCGAGCGCGTCGGCATCACCCCGGCGAACCTGGCCGTCCTCAAGAACGGCCGCGCCAAGGCGGTGCGCTTCACGACCCTCGCCGCCCTGTGCGAGGAGCTCGACTGCCAGCCCGGGGACCTGCTGCGCTTCGAGCCCGACGACGCCGGCGAGGACGCCGGGGCGTGACATCGGCCGGTCCGGCCCGGGCCGACAGCGCCCGGCCGGGCCCGCAGCGCCGGTCCGGGCCGGGACGGTGACATCGGCCGCGGACTGCGGCACAGTGGCCCCATGGCCACCTCGGAGCAGCGGGTCGAGATCGACGGGCGCACCCTGCGCCTGAGCAACCTCGACAAGGTCCTCTATCCCTCCACCGGCACCACCAAGGGCGATGTCATCGACTACATGCATCGCGTGGCGCCGGTGATGATCCCGCAGGCCGCGCGCCGCCCCGCGACCCGCAAGCGCTGGGTCGACGGCGTCGGCACGGCCGAGGAGCCCGGCGCGGTGTTCTTCCGCAAGGACCTCGAGTCCTCCGCCCCGGACTGGGTGCCGCGCGCCGGGATCGAGCACTCCCGCGGGACCTCCACCTACCCGCTGGCCGACGAAGCGGCCGTGCTGGTCTGGTTCGCGCAGGTCGCGGCCCTGGAGGTGCACACCCCGCAGTGGCGCTTCGACGAGGACGGCGCCGCGCGCCATCCCGACCGACTGGTCCTGGATCTCGACCCGGGCGAGGGCGCGGGACTGCCCGAATGCGCGCAGGTCGCCCTGTGGTGCCGCGAGATCCTCGACGGCATGGGGCTGGAGGGCTATCCCGTGACCTCCGGCTCCAAAGGCATCCACCTGTACGCGCCGCTGGACGGCACCGCGAGCGCCCAGGAGATCTCCGAGGTGGCGCATCGGCTGGCCCGGGCGCTCGAGGAGGACCACCCCGACGACGTCGTCAGCGACATGAAGAAGACCCTGCGCCGCGGGAAGGTGCTGGTGGACTGGTCGCAGAACAACGGCAGCAAGACCACCGTCTGCCCGTACTCGCTGCGCGGGCGGCTGCGGCCCACCGTCGCCGCGCCCCGCACCTGGGAGGAGATCGAGGACGGCGACCTCGCCCACCTGGAGATGGCGGAGGTGCTCGAGCGGGTCGAGGACGGGCTGGACCCCATCGCGCCGCTGGGCCTGGGCGCGGACGGCGCCGACGGGGACGGGGCCCGCGAGGGCTCGGGCGAGGGGGCCGATGCGGAGCAGATCCGGGACCGGCTCGAGGTCTACCGCTCCAAGCGCGACCCGGAGCGCACCCCCGAGCCGGTGCCCGCGGTGCGCGATGCGACCGCCGCCCTCGAGTCCGAGGAGCCGATGTTCGTCATCCAGGAGCACCACGCCAGCCGCCTGCACTGGGACTTCCGCCTCGAGCACGACGGCGTGCTCGTCTCCTGGGCGGTGCCCAAGGGCCCGCCGCTGAAGAGCTCCGTGAACCGCCTGGCCGTGCAGACCGAGGACCACCCCCTCGAGTACGGAACCTTCGAGGGCACCATCCCGAAGGGCGAGTACGGCGGCGGCGAGGTCACCATCTGGGACGCCGGCACGATCGAGATCGAGAAGTGGCGCGAGGGCGAGGAGGTCATCGCCGTCTGCCACGGGCGCGAGGACGGCGGCCTCGGCGGGAGGCCGCGGCGCTACGCCTTCATCCGCACCGACGGCGAGGACGAGGACTCGCGCAGCTGGCTGCTGCACCTCATGAAGGACCAGCCCGCGGCGAGGTCGGGACGCTCCGCCGCGCCGAAGGGCCGGCCCGCGGCGGCGGAGGGCGAGCAGGACGTGCCGATCGGCGACAGCGCGGGGATGTCCGAGGCCCCCGAGCCGATGCTCGCCACCGCCGGCACGCCCCAGGACATCCGCGAGGACGAGGACTGGATCCTCGAGATGAAATGGGACGGGGTACGGGCCATCGCCACCGTCACCGCCGAGGGCGTGCGCCTGACCAGCCGCAACGGGCACGACCTCACCGCCACCTTCCCCGAGCTGGCGCAGCTGCGCGAGGCCGTGGACCCCGAGGTCCTCGCCGCCGGGCAGACGGTCCTGGACGGGGAGATCGTCGCCCTGGACGAGGACGACCGGCCCTCCTTCTCGCGCCTGCAGCGCCGGCTCGGGCTGACGGCGCCGCGGGACGTCGAGCGCGCCCGCGCGGAGACCGAGGTCCACCTGATGCTGTTCGACCTCCTCGAGCGCGGCGGCACGTCGATGCTGCGCCGCCCCTGCACCGAGCGCCGTGCGGCGCTCGCCGAGGTCATCACCTCCGGGGAGCGGGTGCAGGTCCCCCCGGCCGATGACGGCACCCTCGAGGAGGCCATCGCGCTGTCCCGGGAGCTGGGCCTCGAAGGCGTCGTCGCCAAGCGCGCCTCGAGCACCTACCGCCCCGGAGCGCGGGGGCGCACCTGGATCAAGATCAAGCACGAGCGCCACCAGGAGGTCGTGGTCATCGGCTGGCGGACCGGCCAGGGCGCGCGCACGGGAGCCTTCGGATCCCTGCTGCTCGCGGTGCCGGACGAGGACGGCACGCTGCACTACGTGGGGCGGGTCGGGACGGGTTTCCGCGACCGGGACCTCGAGCGGATCGGCGCGGCGCTGCGCTCGCGGGAGCGGAAGACCCCGCCGGCCGACGACGTCCCCGCCGCGGACCGGCGCGACGCGCACTGGGTGCGGGCGGACCTCGTGGGGGAGGTGCGCTTCTCCGAGCGCACCGCCGAGGGACGGCTGCGCCACCCGCGCTGGCGCGGGCTGCGCGAGGACAAGGACGCCTCCGCGGTGCGCTGGGAGAGCTGAGCGCCTCAGTCGCGGAAGGCCTGGGTGCTCGGGATCTCGGCGACGGGGGCGATCACCACGTCATGGATCTTCCAGTCCACGTCCCGCAGCGCGGCGCGCAGGTCCTCGCACTGCGCGCCGGTCACGGCACGGCCGTCGCCCGGCACCACGAACATCTCCACGTGGAAGACATGGCCCTCGTCGCGGACCCTCGCGACGGCGTCGCCGACCCACTCCTCGTCGCGGGCGCGCTCCTCGATCTGCCCGATCAGCGGATGCGGCTCGGCGTCGTCGTAGGTGCGGGCGCGGCCGTCGGTGAGCCCGCGCAGCGCGCCGCGCAGGTTCTTCCCGCCGTCGTGGAGGATCGAAAAGGAGATGAGGATCGCCGCCGCGGAGTCGAACCACCACAGGCCGATGCCGATGCCCAGCACGCCGACGATGCTCGCGGTGGACGAGGACCAGTCGGCCGTGTTCATGTCCGCGTCCGCGTACAGCACCTTGTCGTGCAGCGGCTCGGTGAGCTTCTTCTTCATCCGCCCCAGGATCAGCGGCGGGGTCAGCGCCAGGATCAGCACGGCGATCATCAGCCAGCCGGACCAGATCGCGTGCCCGGCCACGATGGTCAGGCCGACCGGCGGGCGCTCGACCTTGATCAGCGTGATCGCCGAGTCGATGAGCAGGAACGTGCCCATGGCCAGCAGCGCCACCGAGGCCACCAGGTGGGCGACGCCGATGGACCGGTGGTGGCCGTAGGGGAACTCGGCGTGCGGCCCGCGGCGGATCCGGCGCACGGCCACGAGGAAGGCCAGCGGCGGCAGGAGCGCCAGCGCATCCTCGATCCACGCGGCCTTCATCGCCTGCGACTGCCCGGCCATGGCGATCTCGAGCGTCACCGCGACCGCCGTGCACGCCAGGGAGACCCACTCCAGGCGGATGGCGCGGCGCAGGATGCGGCGCTGCTCCTCGGGCAGGGCGTCGTGGCCGGAGGCCTCCGCCGTCTCCGGGGCCGGCTCCCCGCGGCCGCCCGTGCCCGTCTCCTCCTCCGTCCGGTTCACAGCTCTCCCTCCTGCTCGGCGAGGTACCGCTCGAGGGAGACCATCAGGGCGTTCTCCCCGGGCCGCACGCCCATCGCGATCTTCAGCGTGGAGCCGTCATCGGCCGTGGCCTCGGTGTAGGGACGGGTGGGGGCGATCTCGGTGGAGTAAGGGGTGTCCCGGGTGAGTCCGCCGATGACCACGTCCAGCTTCCCGTCGCGCATGGCGCGCGCCAGCTCGCCCTCGGAGCCGATGGTCCAGGCGATCTGCGCGTCGATGCTCTCGGCGTAGCCGGTGACGAGGTCGACCTCGCTGCCGGAGACGCCGCCGTCCGCGGCGACCTCGGTCCAGGGCGGGTTCTCGGTGAGGCCCACCCGCAGCGTGCCGCCGGAGGCGCGGGCGAGGGTGCCCTGCGCGTCGCGGGGGATCGCTCCGCAGCCCGTCGCGGCCCCGGCCAGGAGGCCGGTCGCGAGCAGCGCGGGCAGCGCCCGGCGCGGGATGCCGGGGCCGGAGCTGCGGCCCCGGGCGTGGCCTCCCCGGGGAAGGCGGCGGATCGGACGGTCGCTCATCGTTCCTCCAGGGGGTCGAGCCCGCGGACGGCAGGGCCCTCGAGCAGGGTGCCGTCGGCCGCGAAGCGGGAGCCGTGCAGCGGGCAGTCCCAGGTCAGCTCGGCATCGTTCCAGCGGACGATGCCGCCCAGGTGCGGGCACACCGCGCTGAGGGCGCAGCGGCGGCCGGCCACGGTGGAGACGGCCGTGGGCCGGCCCTCCCGCCGGCCCACCTGGCCCTCGCCCTCGGCGGGCGGCGCCTCGGGCAGGGCGCGCAGCTCGCCGCCGGCCCAGCCGCGGGCGGCGGCCGCGCCGGTGCCGGCGAGGAGCTCGGCGGCCGGCAGCAGCGCCCCGGCGCGGGAGCGGGCCTGCTCGAGCTCGGCATGCCACGGCGGCACCGTCCCGACGATCAGCCCCGTGCAGGCCATCGCCGCCGCCACCGCCCCGGTCATGCCCCATTTCGCGAAGCCGGTCGCCGCGAGCACCCGCCCCTCGGCGCCGGGGAGCGGGCCCACCAGGGGCAGCGCCCCGGCCGGCACGTAGTCCTGCGCGGCCCATCGATGGGTGATCTCGGCGCCGGGGGACAGCGACAGCGCCCACCGCTCGAGCTCTTGCAGGCCCGCCGCGGGGGAGGCGGAGCGCCCGGTGATGTGGTCGGCGCCGCCGGCCAGCAGCAGCGGCCCCTCCGGCGTGGGCACGGAGCGCACGGTGCGGCCGTCGCCCTCGGCGCTGACGTGCATGCCCTCGGGGAGCCACGCCCCGGGGCGGGGCCGGGCGGTGAGGACGCCGGAGCGGTGCGGCTCCAGCCGCGCGGCGTGGGCCCCGCGGTCCAGCACGGGGACGCCCGTGGCCAGGACCAGGTGGTCGGCGCGCAGGGCGCCGCGGGTGGTCTCGAGCTCGAGGGGGCTGCGGGAGCCGGCCGCGGTGAGCCGCGCGCCCTCGACGAGGACGCCGCCGAGGGCGTCCAGCTCGATCGCGAGGGCGGTCAGCAGCTCCATCGGGTCCAGCTGCGCCTGCCCCTCCAGGGACAGGCAGCTGGTGACCGGCATGGGCAGCTCCGAGTCGGTCCCCAGGCGCACCGGCAGCCCGGCCTCGCGGGAGGCCTCCGCCTCCTCGCGCAGGCGCGAGGCCCCGCGCGGGCTGGTGGCGTAGGTGTGCGCGCTGCGGGTCTGCAGCGGGACCTCGTGCCCGCCGCAGAACTCCCGCAGCCAGTCCTGGGCCTCCCGGCTCGCGGCGACGTAGGCGGCCACGGCCTGCGGTCCGTGCTGCCGGCGGATGGTGGACAGCCGCGTGCCCTGCAGCAGCGACACCTTCGCGGTGCTGGCCCCGGTGGTCACGGCGCCGACGCTGCGCGCCTCGAGCACGACCACGCGGCGACCGGCCCGCGCCAGCAGCACCGCGGTCGCCAGGCCCGCCAGCCCGGCGCCGGCGATGGCGACGTCGATGTGGTCGCCGCGCGAGGGCATCACGGAGGTGGGGATCCGGGACGGGTCGTGCCGGTCGACCCAGGAGGACTTCATCGCGATCTCGCCCCTCTCGCGCGCAGCGGTGACAGAGGATCTGGCGGGGAATCTACCGCTGACGTGCCCCCTCGACAACGACAGGGCGGGCGGCACGCGGGCCGTCGTCCCGACCGAGCGGTTGGCATCCCCGCCCCCTGCGCCGCCTCGGGACCCCGGCGCCGCGGGCCTCGCGACGGCCCGCCGAGCCCGGCGCGCCGGCGCCCCCGCCGCCCGGAACGGCGACCCGACGGGGATCGCGCCCCCGAGGGCGGCCGCGCTCCGGGCGGTCTCCCGGCGACCGCGATCGCCGCAGCAGGGCCGCTGCGGCGGCGATGTGCTCCGAGGCCGCGCCGCGGCCGGGCCCCGGGCCCGCCCACCGGCCGCTACGCCCCGAGCGGTCGCGCGCTGACCTGGGGTGACGCGAAGGTTCCGGGAGGTCCGCACCGACCGCGGGCCGCTGCGCCGCGTCGTCCCGATGGGCTCCGGGCCGCCGCCGCAGCGGGCGCCGGCGGACGGGGCGGCGCGGCCCCGCGACGGGCGGGGAGGCCGATGGTCCCGAGGCCGGGGACCGGGCCGCCGCATCCCGGAGCCCGGTGCGGCTCCCGGCCGCCGCGGCCCGCGCCGGGAGGACCGGGTGCGCGGGCTCGGCGGCGCGCCCGGCGGCCCCGTTCCGACCGTGCGGTCGACCGATCGTCCTGGTCGCAGCACTGCGCGAGGCCCTGGCGTCCTGGCGCAGAAGGCGTACCGTAGAGCGTGAGCTGCGTCCCGTCAGGGGCGTGACAGGGGTGCTCCCGCCGCACGGCGGAGCCCTCGCCGCGACCCGGCATCGCGCCGGGCGCTGAGGAAGTAGAAGGAGGAGAACCCATGGTCATCATCGGTTGGATCATCGTCGGTCTCATCGCCGGAGCACTCGCCCGGCTCATCCTCCCCGGGAAGCAGGCCGGGGGCTGGATCAGCACCATCCTGCTGGGTGTCATCGGCGCCTTCGTCGGAGGCCTCCTGTTCGGCATCTTCGGCGGCAAGGGGGTCGGGGCCGTGCTCTCGGATCCCTGGTCCTGGGGCTCCCTGTTCATCGCCGTCATCGGCGCGATCGTCTTCTCGTTCGTGTGGGGCCTGATCACCAAGGACCGCGCCTGAGGCGCACCCCGCCCGATCCCGGAGCCCCGGGTCGCCGCCACCCGGCGGCGGCCCGGGGCTCCTCCGTTCCCGGGACGTGTCCGGCGCCACATCGCGGCGCGTGACATCCGGGGCGGTCGTGACGTCCTGGAGGTGTCCGCGAAGGGCAGCCGGCGAACGACCGGCCCGAACACAGGAGGAACCATGGCGAGCACCCCCGACCCGCAGGCAGGTCAGCAGCAGGACGCCCGGCCCGGCAGCCGCGCGGCCGCGGCGGGAGCGCGGCAGGAGGACGCGGCGCAGACGCCGCGCGGACCGCTGCAGACCAGCCGCGGCATCACCACCCTCGACGAGACCGTGGTCGCGAAGATCGCGGGCATGGCCGCCCGCGAGGTTCCCGGCGTGCACGACATGGGCAACGCCGCCCGGCGCATGTTCAGCGCCGTCACCGACCGGATCCCCAACGCGCAGACCAACGTCGCCGGGGGGATCAGCGTCGAGAAGGGCGACACGCAGACCGCGATCGACGTGACCATCGTCGTCGAGTACGGCGCCTCGATCGTCGAGGTGGGCGATGCGATCCGCCGCAGCATCATCGAGCAGATCGAGACCACCACCGGCCTCGAGGTGCTCGAGGTCAACGTCAACGTCGTGGACGTCCACCTGCCCGAGGACGACGCCGCCCGCGACGAGGGCGCCCGCGGCACCGAGCTGCAGTGACCCGCCCGCCCCGACCCGAAGGAGCTGTCATGAAGACATCGCACCTGAGCCTGCTGGTGGGCCTGCTGCTGGGGGCGGTCCTCGCCTTCGGCACGTTCTCGCAGTTCTTCCTCGTCCTGGTGTTCGCGATGGTGGGCCTGGCCGTGGGCCTGGTCATCGACGGCCGGATCGACATCCAGGGCATCTCCGAGCGCCGGAGGGGATGACCGTGACCGGCCTCGACACCCTCGTCCGGGGCAGCACGACGGTCCCGCGGCAGGTCGTCGCCCGCATCGCCGAGCAGGCCGCCGCGGAGACCGCCGCGTCGGCCGCGGGCCGCGGCGCCCGCCCCGCGGCCCGCCCCGACGCCGACTGCGAGCTGTACGGCCGCACGGCCGTGCTCCGCCTCGAGGTCGACCTCGCCCACCCCGTCCCGCTCGCCGCGACCCTCCGGTCGCTGCGTGCGCACGTCGTCCGGCGCGTCGAGGCGCTCGCCGGCGTCTCGGTGGGGCGCCTGGACGTCGAGATCCGGGCGCTGCGCCCCCAGGACCCCGCCCGAGGAGGCCTGCGATGAGCACGATCCCCCGCCCCCTGGTGGCGCGCCCCACCCGCACCGTCCCGGCGACCCTGCTGGCGCTGGCCCTGCTGACCGCCGGCGGCCTGGCCCTGTGGGCCCTCGGCGCGCTGCTCCTCACCGGGAGCTGGCCCGCGCCGCTGCAGGAGCCGATGGCCCGCCTCGGGGCGCTGCGCCTCGCGGACCCGGCCTTCCTCGCGGCCGCCGCCGGCTGCGCGATCCTCGGGATCGTGCTGCTGGTCGCCGCCCTGCGGCCCGGCCGGCCGCGCACCCGCGCGGTGCTGGGCGACGCCGTCCCCGGCACCACCGCGCTGCCGCACCGCGACCTCGAGCGCCGCCTCCGGGCCCGCCTCGAGCAGGTCGACGGGGTCCGGTCCGCCCGGGCCGCCGCCGGACCCCGCACCGTGCGGATCACCGTGTCGACCGTCCTGGAGGACACCGCGCCCGTCCTCGCGGCGGCGCGGCGCGCCGCCCACGGGACGATCGCCGAGATCCGCCCCGTCCACGACCCGCGCGTGCTCGTGCGAGCACGACGGACCTCCTGAGAGGAGGACAGGAATGCGCAGCATCTCCGGGGCACGCAACCGGACCGCGCTGGCCCTCGCCGGCCTCGCCGCGCTGGCGGCGGCCGTCCTGCTGGCTGCCGTCCCGCTGGACCTCGGCGCCGCCTGGCCGCAGCTCGTCCCCGCCCTGCCCGAGCCGGGGACCGAGCTCGCCCGGTTCGCGCAGGCCCATCGGACCGGGCTCCTGCCGGCCGCGGTCGCACTCGCGGCGCTCGGCGTCGCCGCCGGGATCGCGCTG
This sequence comes from Brachybacterium phenoliresistens, assembly GCF_039530785.1. NCBI lineage: Bacteria > Bacillati > Actinomycetota > Actinomycetes > Micrococcales > Dermabacteraceae > Brachybacterium > Brachybacterium phenoliresistens. Next base: position 557,387 of record NZ_BAAAOW010000003.1, on the reverse strand, counting down.
CTGCGGTCCCAGATCCCTGCCCGGCCCGATGCGACCCGCCGCCGGGTGCTGGACGAGGACGGCACCCTGCTGGCCTCCTTCCGGCCGCAGGTGCTCGAGCGGGCCCTGGCCGAGCAGGTCGAGGCGGAGCCCGGGGTGCGCTCGGCCGTGGTCCGCCTGGGCGGGCCGCTCAGCGCCCCCTGGATCCAGGCGAGCATCGGCGTGGCCGAGGACGCGGAGATCTCCGCGGCGATCGCCGGAGCCCGCGCCCTGCTGGCGCGCGAGGTCCGCACCGTCCTCGGCGCGGACCCGGACCGCGTCGACGTGCTGGTGGCGCTGCGCACCGCGGCCGCCCGCGGCCGCCGCCCCGCGCATGTCGAGGCCGCGCGGTCGGCCCCCTCGGGGCCCGCCCCCGCGGCGGACCCGGAGCCGGACCCGGACCCGGCCCCGGCGCCCGCGGCAGGAGCCGGGGCCGCATGAGCACCGCACCCGACGACGAGGAGCGCCAGGAGGACCGCTTCCTCGTCCTGCGCGCCCAGGACGGGGACGTGGCCGCCTTCGAGCAGCTCGTCGACCGCCACCAGGGGCGGCTGTTCCGCTCCGCCTACCTGCTGCTGGGCGACCGGCAGGAGGCCGAGGACGTCGTGCAGGACACCCTCGTGCAGGCCTGGAAGCGCATCGGCCTGCTCGAGGAGCCCGCCGCCTTCCGCGGCTGGATCTCCCGGATCTGCACGCGGCGGGCCACCGACGTGGTGCGCCGCCTCGCGCGGCGCGCCACCCGGGCGCACGCCGACGAGGACCTCGAGCTCGTCGCCGACGGCGCACCGGACGGCGACGGCCTCCGCGCAGGCATCGGCCGCACCCCGGACCCCGCCCGCAGCGCCGAGGTCAACGCGCAGCTGCGCGCCCTCACCGACGTCCTCGACCAGCTCGATCCCGACCTGCGCACCGCCTGGGTGCTGCGCGAGGTCGAGGAGCTCCCGTACCGCGAGATCGCGCACATCACCGGCGGTACCGAGGCCACGGTCCGTGGCCGGCTGGCCCGCGCCCGCAGACAGATCTTCGACCGGATGGAGGGATGGAGATGACCGACGACACGCGCGCTCCGACCCCGGAACCGCCCGAGACCCCCGACGACCCCGAGGAGACCCTCTCCCACGAGGCGACCCTGCGCTACCAGGAGATGATCCGCTCCGCCCGGAGGGAATGGACGCAGCAGGAGGAGCGCGGCGACGCCTCCGTGCAGCTGTCCGCGCGGGCGATGGACCTCATCAAGGCCTCCGTGCGCGCCGAGGTCCGCCACGGCCGGCAGGTCGAGATGCCGCCCACCCCCGAGGGGCCCTACAGCCTCTCCGAGCTGGCCCTGCGCACCCTCATCCGGGAGACGGTCGACGCCGTGCCCGGGGTGCGGGCCCTGCGCTCGCGGGTGGACCACGCCGAGCCCCACGGCGAGCGGCTCTCCCGTGGCCGGCCCGTCCGCATCGCCTGCCGGATCACCGCCTCCCGGCGCTGCCGCGACCTGCCCGCGCTCGCCGAGACGGTGCGCGGCGCCGTCCTCGAGGCCTGCGAGCGCGAGCTCGACCTGCCCCTGCCCGCCGTCGACATCCACATCGAGGACCTCCATGATGACGACACCGCCTAGGATCACCGCCTCCGAGCTGGTCGAGATCGTCGGCGCCCTGCCCGGGGTGCGCGGCATCGAGCCGGGGATCGGCTCCGCGCTGCGCACCATCGACGCCCGGATCCGCCGTGCCGGCGAGGGCGCCGTCCACTACGGCGTCGTGATCGACCCCGAGGGCGGGACGATCACCCTCGAGGTCGGCCTGGAGCGGGGCGCCGCCCCCGTGCGGGAGATCGTCGCGCTGCTGCAGCGCACGGTCCGCGAGGCCGTCGCCGGCGACCTCCCGCCGGACACGGTGATCCGCGTGAAGGTGCAGTCCCTGACCTAGGATTCCCGGGTGGACCCCGAGGTGCAGATCCATCCGGTCGCGGCGGACGCCGAGGCGATCCTCCGCGAGCAGGTCGCCGCCCTCCTCGGCGTCGCCCCGGCGACCGTGCAGGTGGGGCGGCTGTGCCCGCGCTGCGGCTCCTCCGCGCACGGACGGCCCTGGGCGCGGGCCGCCGGGCGCAGGGAGCAGGTCGGGGTGAGCATCTCCCGCTCCGGCCCGCACCTGGTGACCGCGGTGGGGCGCCCGGCGCACCTGGGCGTGGACATCGAGGAGATCGCCGCCGTCGCCGCCGGCTGGGACAGCACGCTCGTGCTGCACCCGAGCGAGCACGGCCAGGACCGCGACCCCGCCGCGCAGGCGGCCCTGTGGTGCCGCAAGGAGGCGATCCTCAAGGCCGACGGCCGCGGCCTCGCGGTGCCGATGGCCTCCCTGCGGGCGGCCGACCACCCGGTGCGGGACCTCCCCGCCCCGGAGGGCTACCGCCTGGCGCTCGCCGCCTGGTGAGGGCCGGGCATCGCCGGCAGCGGCAGGCGGTCCAGCCATGCGTCGAACAGCCCGCCCAGGTCCTCGCCGGAGCGCGCCGCGGCATGCTCGACGAACATCTCGGTGGTGACGCTGCCGGCCGCGTGCTCGGCGACCCAGGAGCGCAGGATGTCGAAGAACCTCGCGTCCCCCACCCGGCAGCGCAGCGCATGCAGGGTCAGCGCGCCGCGCTTGTAGACGCGGTCGTCGAACATCAGCGCGGGGCCGGGGTCGCGCAGCATCAGGTCCTGCGGCAGTCGGGAGAGCTTGGCGTGATGCTGCGCCGCGCGCTCGGCCGCGGACCGGCCGCCGGAGTGCTCGGACCACAGCCACTCGCTGTAGCAGGCGAACCCCTCGTGCAGCCAGATGTCGCGCCAGCTGCTCGCGGTGACCGCATTGCCGAACCACTGGTGGGACAGCTCGTGGGCGACCAGGCGGACGCTGTCCCACTCGGCGGAGACGAAGTTCTGCCCGAAGGTCGACAGCCCCTGCGACTCCAGCGGGATCTCCAGGTCGTCCTGGGTGATCACCGCCGTGTAGGAGTCGAAGGGGTAGGGCCCGAAGCAGGAGGCGAAGAAGGCGAGCATCTCCGCCTGCCGCCCGAAGGAGGCGTCGAACGCGGCCCGGTCGCGCTGCGGCGGGGCGATCGTGCGCACCGGCACCGGCGGCGCCGACTCGCGCACCACCTCGTACCGGCCGATCTGCACCGTCGCCAGGTACGTCGCCATCGGCACCGGCTGCTCGTACGTCCAGGTCACCGAGCTGCCGTGGCGGCGGGTGCCCACCAGCTCGCCGGAGACGGCCACGTAGTAGTCCGCCGGAGCGCTCACGTGCAGGCGGTAGGTGGCCTTGTCGTCGGGACGGTCGTTGCAGGGGAACCAGGACGGCGCGCCGTGGGGCTGCGCGGCGACGATCGCGCCATCGGCCAGCTCCTCCCAGCCGGCCGTGCCCAGCACCCGCGAGGGCACCGGCCGCGGCCTGCCGTCGTAGCGCACCCGCACCTCGAACTCCTCGCCGGCGCGGATCGCCCGGGCGATCACGAGCTTGCCCTGCTGGTGGCGCGACGGGCGGGCGCGGCCGTCGACGAAGACCTTCTGCGCGCGCAGGGCGTGCAGGTCCAGCCGGATCGCGGGGGCATCGGCCAGCGCCCGGCAGCGCAGGGTTGCCTCCGCATCCAGCCGGTTGCCCGCGACCTTGTAGGCCAGGGAGATCTCGTAGTGCTCCACGGCGAAGCTCGCCTCGCCGTGGCCGGGCACGTAGGGGTCGGTGCCCGCTCCGCGCGGTCCTGCGGCGCTCGGTCCTGCTGCGCTCATTCCTGCTCCTCCTCCCAGGGGCCGATGGGGTTGCCGACCCAGCGCGTGGACGCGGGCACGCCCTCGCCGCGCATGACCAGCGAGACCGGGCCGACGGTGGCATGGCGGCCGATGCTCGCCGCCGGCAGGATCACGCTGTTGGGTCCCAGCGTCGCGCCGTCGGCGAGGGTCACGGCGTCCATGCTCAGCACCCTGTCATGGAACAGGTGCGTCTGGACCACGCAGCCGCGGCCCACCGTCGCCCCGTCGCCCAGGGAGACCAGGTCCGTCTCCGGCAGCCAGTAGCTCTCGCACCACACCCCGCGGCCGATGCGCGCGCCCAGCGCCCGCAGCCACCAGGTCAGGGCGAGGGTGCCCGTGGCCGTGCGGGCGAACCACGGCGCGGCGAGGACCTCCGTGAAGGTGTCGGCCAGCTCGTCGCGCCACACGAAGGACGTCCACAGGGCATGGTCGCCCGCGCGGTGCCGTCCCACGATCAGCCACTTCGCGGCCACCGTGATCGCGGCCGCGGCGACGCTGCCGGCCAGCAGCACCGCCCCGCCCGCGAGCAGCACCAGCAGCGGGCCCCACAGCGTGCTCTCGGGGGCGCCGAGGGCGGCGGCCGCGCGGGATGCCGGGCCCGTCGGCCGCGGATCCATCAGCCACCACAGCGCGGCGGCGACGGCCAGGTGCAGGACGATGGCCGCCAGCATCGGCAGCAGGCGGCAGGTCTCGACCAGGCCGCGCAGCACCCGCAGCCGCAGCGGCGGATCGTAGGTGCGGGTCTCGTCCTGGTCCGAGCTGGTGCGGCGCAGCTTCCGCGGCGGGCTGCCCATCCAGGACGTGCCGGCCTTCGCGGACTTGCGCCGCGGCGCCGCCGAGAGCACTGCCACCAGCGACTGCTTGGGCACCTTCCGGCCGGGCGCCAGCATGCCGGAGTTGCCGACGAAGGCGCGCTTGCCGACCTTCACCCGCTCCACCCGGATCCGCCCGCCGCCCAGCTCGTAGGAGCCGATCAGCGTGTCATCGGCGAGGAAGGCGTGGTCGCCCACCTGCACCAGCTTCGGGATCATGAGCACGGTCGAGGCCTCGACGCCCGCACCGATCCGGGCGCCCAGCAGGCGCAGCCAGATCGGGGTGAGAGCGCCGGAGTACAGGGGGAACAGCCAGGTGCGGGTCTCGTCCAGCAGCCGCAGGGTGCCCCAGATCGCCACGCCCGCCCCGGAGCGCACCGGGTAGTGGCCGGGGGAGATGCCCAGCGCGAGCACCCGGGTCAGCAGCAGCACCCCCAGGGCGAGGGTCGCGTAGCCGGCCAGGGCCGCCACCGGCAGCCAGGGCAGCGCCGCGGCCAGCGCCGCGCCCAGGGTCTCCGTCCCGCGCACTGCGGGGGCCAGCACCGCCGCGCCGACCACCACCGCGAGCGCCGGCAGCCCCGAGATCAGCGCGCCGACCAGGCCGTACAGGGCCGTCCACAGGGGGCTGCGGCGCGGGGGCGTCGCCTCCCACGGCCCGCGGGCCGTGCCCTGGCGGGAGGCCGGGGCGCCGGACCAGAACTCCGCGGCGCCGACCGTGCCGGTGACGAAGGAGCCGGGGGCGACCTCGGCATCCTTGCGGATGCGCGCGCCGGGGCCCAGGGTGCTGCGGGCCCCCACCCGGGCCCGGGCGCCGATGCGGACGGTGCCGATCCGCACCCGGTCCCCGTCGATCCAGGTGCCGGCCAGGTCGACCTCCGGCTCGATCGCGGCGTGCGCGCCGACCTCGAGCATGCCGGTGACCGGCGGCAGGGTGTGCATGTCCACGTCCCGGCCGATGCGGGCGCCCAGCAGGCGGGCGTAGAACGGGAACCAGGCCGCGCCGCCGAGGGCCGCGGCCCCCAGCTCGTCCTGGATCCGCTCGGCCAGCCACAGCCGCAGGTGCACGCGGCCGCCGCGCGGGTAGGCGCCCGGCTGCAGGCCGCGCAGCAGGATCCGCGCCGCGAGCGCGGCGAGGATCATCCGGCCCGGCGGGGTGAGGACGGCCGCTCCCGAGACGACCAGCAGCCCCGGCGGGAACGCCGGCATCCACGGCAGGTCGGTGAGGGCCGCGCCGATGCTCGAGAGGATCATCAGCGCGGTGATCCAGCGCAGCGCCGCCAGGCCCCGCAGCGGCACCAGCGCCACCAGCTGCGCGATCTGGGAGCGGCGGCGCAGCGGCGGCACCCGCCGGTCCGAGGCGACGCTCGTGCTGCCCATCGCCTCGAGGAAGGCGGCGAGGTCGCCGAGGCGCGGGTGGGCGTACACGTCGCCGACGGCGACCTCCGGGTGGCGGGTGCGCAGGCGGCTGACCACCTGCGCGGCCGTCAGCGAGCCGCCGCCGAGGTCGAAGAAGTCGTCCGCGGGGGAGGAGGCCTCGGCGCCCAGCACATCGGCCCAGATCTCCGAGATCCAGGCGGCCGTGCCCGAGAGCGCCGGGCCGCCCTGGCCGCCCTCGCCGCGGGGGCCGGCGGCGGGCAGCGGCCAGGGCAGCGCGTCGCGGTCCACCTTGCCGGAGGTGCGGGTGGGCAGCTCGTCCACCACCGCCAGGCGCGGCACCAGGGCCGCGGGCATGCGCTCGCGCAACAGGGTCTTGGCCTCCTCCGCGTCGTAGCGGTCATCGACGGTGAGGTAGCCGACCAGAAGCCGGTTGCCCGAGCGGGAGGAGCGCACCGCCGCGGCGGCGGAGCGCACCCCCGGCAGCCGCAGCATCTGGTCGTCGATCTCGCCCAGCTCGATGCGGCGGCCGCCCAGCTTGATCTGGTCGTCCGCCCGGCCGGCGAAGACCAGGCCCGCCGGGTCGTGGCGCACCCGGTCCCCGGAGCGGTACGCCCGCTCCCAGCCGAGGGTGGGCATCGGCGCGTACTTCTCGGCGTCCTTGTCCGGGTCGAGGTAGCGGGCCAGCCCCACCCCGCCGATGATCAGCTCGCCGGTCCCGCCCTCGGGCACCGGGCGGCCCTCCTCGTCGACGACCGCCAGGTCCCAGCCGTCCAGCGGCAGACCGATGCGCACCGGGTCCGTGCCGTCCAGCAGGGCCCCGCACGCCACGACGGTCGCCTCGGTGGGGCCGTAGGTGTTCCACACCTCGCGGCCCGGGGCCTGCAGGCGCGCGGCGAGCTCCGCCGGGCAGGCCTCCCCGCCCATGATGAGCAGGCGCACCTTCTCCAGCGCCGCGCCGGGCCACAGCGCCACCAGCGTCGGCACCGTCGAGACGATCGTGATGTCGTTGGCCACCAGCCACGGCCCCACGTCCACGCCCGAGCGCACCAGCGAGCGGGGCGCCGGCACCAGGCACGCGCCGTACGCCCAGGCCAGCCACATCTCCTCGCAGCTCGCGTCGAAGGCGACGGACAGCCCCGCCATCACCCGGTCGCCGGGGGCGATCGGCTGCTCCTGCAGGAACATCCGCGACTCGGCGTCGACGAAGGCCGCCGCATTGCGGTGCGTGACGGCCACGCCCTTCGGCTTCCCGGTCGAGCCGGAGGTGAAGATGACCCAGGCGTCGTCCTCCGGCAGCGGCGGGCGCGGCTGCGCGATGGCGGGCCGCTCCGGGCCCACCGGCGTGATCATGAGCCCGTTGCCGATGATCGCCGCGGCCCCGGACTCCTCGAACACGACCCGGGCGCGCTCGTCGGGGTCGTCGGCGTCCACCGGCACGTAGGCGGCGCCCGCGATCAGCGTCCCGATGATCGCCGCGTACAGGTCCGTGGTCCCCGAGACGATGCGCACCCCGACCTTCGCCCCGGGGCCGACGCCGATCTCGTGCAGGCGGGCGGCGATCTCCGAGGCGGCCTCGTCCAGCTCCGCATAGGTCAGCGACTCGGCGCCGCTGTCGATCGCGGGAGCGTCCGGGCTGGCCTCGACCGTGCGCCGGAAGACGTCCACGAGGGTGCGCGGGGACGGCGCCCTGTCGCGGGCGAGGAGGCTGGGCAGGAGGCCGGGCACGGGATCGGTCACCCCGGCATCCAACTATGCCTCGGTGAACACCGGGTGTCCCCGCACCCCGGACCGCCTCCCGCCGCGACGAACATCTCTCCCCGCCGGCCCCGCTTCGACCCCCTGCCCCGTCGCCGCCCCATCTGTCGCCGCCCCACCCCGCTGCGCCCCGCAGCCACCCTGCTCGGTCCCGGCCGCGGACACGAAAGGCGGTCCCAGAGCCGCGAGCCAGGCGATTGACTGGCTCGCGGACCTCAGACCGCCGTTCGTGCACGGCGCGTACCCGCACGGCGCGTACCCGCACGGCGCGTACCCGCCCGCGGTAGGCGGGCGCGCGCGGATCACTCCGATCAGTCGCGGCCTGCCCGGCCGGGTGCCGTCGCTGCGGAGGTTCCGAGCACACGTCTCGGGATGTCGACCCGGGCCCGGAGGGACGGCTGCGTCCGCAGTCGGGGCCGGGACTCGACCCGACCGGCCCGACGCATCCGTGGAGCGCGATGGATCTCATGGCGCACGAGGTCCGTGAGGTACGAGGACGTGCTCTCCCAATCGAGCATCACATCGCGCCAGGTCAGCCGGACGACGACGTATCCGCGCAGCACCGCCTCCCGGTCGCGGCGCCGGTCCTCGTGGTAGGTGTCGTCGCTGGTGTGGAACTGCCGGCTGTCGCACTCGATGATGAGCTTCTCCCCGACCAGCAGATCGACCCGGCCCACTCCTGCGATCCGGACTTGCACGCCGAGCTTCACCCGCAGCTTCTGCAGGTGACGACGTACTCGAGTCTCGGTACCGGATTCTGCGCGCTTCTCGATCGTGCCGATCGCCCGGCGCACCTTCTGGGGCAGACGGAGGAGGAGTTCTTCGAGGTCATCCGGGTGCGCGAGCCCCCGGTTCGCGACCGAGTCCAGCATGATGGCGAGGTCCTCGACCGGTACGCAGGCCGCGGCGTGCTCGAGCGCCACGAGCAGCGGCATGATCGGCTCGTCGTCCGGCCACGCCTCGAGGCGGCCATGCGTGTGGACCGGCGAATCGTCCGATGCGGGGACGAGCGCGGCGCTCGTCATGCGCCGACCGATCTCGTGCAGACCCGGGGAGTGCACCACCCACACGCCGTAGTGCTTCAGGGCAGGAACACACGTCAGCCGATTTCCTCGCCGCAGGGCCGCGGTGACATCCGCAGGTGCGCCCGCCTCCGCATACCAGCCCGGGGCGCAGCGGCGGAGCGTGCCGCTCTCGAGCCGCGCGGCGATCTCTCGGCGGTTCACCCCGGCGGCCCGGAGGTCCCGGTAGGTCCAGAGTCTCAGAAGTGCCCTCAGCCCTGTGCGCATCCGCCCATGCTCGCGGGTCATCGGGCTCGGCGCACGGAGGCCTCCGCGGGCTGTGGATAACCCCGGGCCGATGCGGCGGGCGGGCACGAACGGCTGGCTGAGGTCCTCGAGCCAGGCAATCGCCTGGCTCGAGGACCTGGGACAGCCGTCTGTGTCCGCCGACCTGCGGGATCGGTCCGGTGCGGAGCAGGATCAGAGGCCGGGCAATGGGAAAGCGGAGCCGGGGCAGGCGGGGCTCGGCTGGGTAGGGGCCTGATGGGCCGGGCGGGGGCCTGATGGGGCGGGTCCGGGGCCGGCCGGGCCCGGGTCAGCGGCGGCCGAGGCCGAGGGCCTCCCAGCCGGCGTCGCGCCAGCTGCCGAGGTCGAGGACGCCGCGGCCGTCGATGATCACGGGGCGGGAGACGAGGACCCGGGCGCGGACGGGGTCCAGCGCGCGGTACTCGGGCCATTCGGTGAGCAGCAGCACCAGCTCGGCGCCGCGCAGCGCGTCCTCGGCGGTGTCGGCGGTGGGCAGGGAGGGGTAGCGGCGGCGCACGCCGGGCAGGGCGGCGGGGTCGGCCAGGCGCACGTCGGCGCCCTCCCCGTGCAGGCGCAGGGCGATGTCCAGGGCGGGGGAGTCGCGCACGTCGTCGGTGTCGGGCTTGAAGGCGGCGCCGAGCACGGCGACGCGGCGGCCCTCGAGCCGGCCGTCCAGGGCGCGGCGGGCCAGGCGCAGCGCGTACTCGCGCCGGCCGGTGTTGATGGCGTCGATCTCGCGGAGGAAGGCGAAGGAGTCCACGGCCCCGAGCTCCCCGGCGCGGGAGATGAGGCCGCGCAGGTCCTTGGGCAGGCAGCCGCCGCCGAAGCCGATCCCGGCGCGGAGGAACTTCGGGCCGATGCGGTCGTCCATGCCGATGGCCTCGGCGACGTCGGAGACATCGGCCCCGGTGATGTCGCACAGCTCGGCGATCGCGTTGATGAAGGAGATCTTGGTGGCCAGGAACGAGTTCGCGGAGACCTTCACCAGCTCCGCGGATTCGTAGTTGACGACCAGGCGCGGCACTCCCGCCTCGAGCAGGGGGCGGTGAACGGCGTCCAGCAGGGCGACGGCGACGGCGGCATCGGCCCCGTCCGGGTCGGCGACCCCGTAGACGAGGCGGTCGGGGCGGAGGGTGTCGGCGACGGCGAAGCCCTCGCGCAGGAACTCGGGGTTCCACACGAGGTGCACGCCGGGGATGGGGGCGAGGCGTTGCGCGATCCTGCGGGCGGTGCCGACGGGGACCGTGGACTTGCCGACGACGAGGGTGGGGCGGCCGGCCCGGGAGCGCAGGTGCGGCTCGAGGGCGTCGAGGGCGGCGTCGATGTAGCGCAGGTCCGCACCGAGGCCGTCCTCGCGCTGCGGGGTGCCCAGCGCCAGGAAGTGCACGTCGCAGCCGGCGAGGTCGCCGGGGTCGACGGTGAAGGAGAGCTGGCCCTCCTCGACGCCGCGGGCGAGCACCTCCGAGAAGCCGGGCTCGTGGAACGGGGCGCGGCCGGCGGCGAGGGCGCCGATGCGGTCGGCGTCGACGTCTAGGCCGGTGACGCGGTGGCCGATCTGGGCCAGGGAGGCGGCGTGCACGGCGCCGAGGTATCCGCAGCCGATGACGGACACGGCGAGCGGGCCGGGGGCCGGGGCGCGGTCCGCCGGGGCGGGGGCGAGGTCCGCGCTGGGGGCGGTGCGGGGCGGGGCCGGGGAGGGCAGGAGGTCGACCACGGGCGGGCTGCCTTTCGCGAGCGGAGCGAGGGACCGTGCCGCATCCGTAGAATGCGAGGCGGCTCGGTCGTGCGGGGACGGGCCCCGCGCCTCACCCGCGCAGTCAACGCCACCGCCGTGAACGGGACCGTCCGGCGCAGTGAACTCCAGGAGACCATCCATGACTCGTCATCTGCTCGTCACCGGGGGAGCCGGGTTCATCGGCTCCGGGTTCGTGCATCATGTGCTCGAGCACACCGACGACACCGTCACCGTTCTGGACAAGCTCACCTATGCCGGGGACAAGACGTCCCTGGAGGGGCTGCCCGATTCCCGCGTCACCCTGGTCGAGGGGGACGTGGCCGATCCTGCGGTGGTCGACGAGCTGGTCTCGGCGGCCGATGCGGTGGTGCACTACGCCGCCGAGTCGCACAACGACAACTCGCTCCGCGACCCCTCGCCGTTCCTGCAGACCAACCTGATCGGCACGTTCACGCTGCTGGAGGCGGCGCGGCGCCATGGGACGCGGCTGCACCACATCTCGACCGACGAGGTCTACGGCGACCTGGAGCTCGATGATCCCGAGCGGTTCACGGAGGCGACGCCCTACAACCCCTCCAGCCCGTACTCGGCGACGAAGGCCGGCAGCGACATGCTGGTGCGGGCGTGGGTGCGGTCCTTCGGGGTGCAGGCGACGATCTCGAACTGCTCGAACAATTACGGGCCGCGCCAGCACGTGGAGAAGTTCATCCCCCGCCAGATCACGAACCTGATGCTGGGGGTGCGGCCGCGGCTGTACGGCAGCGGGGCGAACGTGCGCGACTGGATCCACGTCGACGACCACTCCAGCGCGGTGCTGCGGGTCCTGGATGCGGGCCGGATCGGGGAGACGTACCTGATCGGCGCGGACGGCGAGAGGTCGAACCGGCAGGTCGTCGAGCTGATCCTGCAGCTGATGGGCCGCGACCCGCAGGACTACGACCTGGTCGCCGACCGGCCCGGCCATGATCTGCGCTACGCGATCGATGCGAGCAGGCTGCGCACGGAGCTGGGCTGGGAGCCGGCCTACCGCGACTTCGAGGAGGGGCTGGCCGCGACGATCGACTGGTACCGCGAGCACGAGGGCTGGTGGCGCCACCAGAAGGACGTCACCGAGGCCAAGTACGCCGCCAGCGGCCAGTGACCGGCCCCCGGATCCCGAAGGAGCGCACGCCATGACCGAGCTCGCCGTCCGTACCACCCCGATCCCGGGCCTGCTGGTGGTCGATCTGCCCGTGCACGGGGACGCCCGCGGCTGGTTCAAGGAGAACTGGCAGCGCGAGAAGATGATCGCTGCCGGCCTGCCGGACCTGGGGCCGGTGCAGAACAACATCTCCTTCAACCAGGCAGTCGGGGTGACCCGCGGGATCCACGCCGAGCCGTGGGACAAGTACATCTCGGTGGCGACGGGCCGCGTGTTCGGCGCCTGGGTGGACCTGCGCGAGGGCCCCACCTTCGGCACCGCGTTCTGGCACGAGATCACCCCCGAAGTCGCGATCTTCGTGCCGCGCGGGGTCGGCAACGCCTTCCAGACCCTGGAGGCTCCGGCCGCGTACACGTACCTGGTCAACGACCACTGGTCCGAGGCCGCGCAGGCGCAGTACACCTTCCTGAACCTGGCCGACGAGACCGCCGCGATCCCGTGGCCGATCCCGCTCGAGCAGGCCGAGCGCTCCGCCAAGGACCTCGCCCACCCGCGCCTGGAGGAGGTCGCCCCGGTGCCGCCGCGGCGCACGCTGGTCATCGGCGCGACCGGCCAGCTGGGCCGGGCGCTGGCCGCGCTGTGGCAGGGGCGGGCCGATGTCGACGTGGTGGGCCGGGACCGGCTGGACCTGGCCGATGCCGCGAGCGTGGACGCCTTCGACCTCGCGCCCTACGGGGTGATCGTCAACGCCGCCGCGTACACCGCGGTCGACCGTGCGGAGACGCCGGAGGGCCGCCGCGAGGCCTGGGCCGCGAACGTGACCGGCGTGGGGCGCCTGGTGGAGGCGGCGCGCCGGCATCGAGCGGTGCTCGTGCACGTCTCGAGCGACTACGTCTTCGACGGCTCGGCCGATGTCCACGGCGAGGACGAGGCCCCGAGCCCGCTGGGCGTGTACGGGCAGACCAAGGCCGCCGGGGACCAGCTGGTGGCGACCCTGCCGCGGCACTACCTGCTGCGCACCAGCTGGGTGGTGGGCGCGGGCGGCAACTTCGTGGACACCATGGCGTCCCTCGCGGCCCGGGGCGTGGACCCGAGCGTGGTGGAGGACCAGGTGGGCCGCCTGACCTTCACGGCGGATCTCGCCGCCGCGATTGACCACCTGCTGCGGGCCGATGCGCCCTTCGGCACCTACCACCTCTCCAATGCGGGGGAGCCGATGAGCTGGGCCGATGTGGCACGAGAGGTCTTCGCGGCCACGGGCCACGATCCCGCGCGGATCACCGGGGTGAGCACGGCGCAGTACTACGCCGCCCAGGGCCGCGCCGAGGGCGACGGCACCATCGCCCCGCGCCCGCGCCGCTCCGTGCTGGACCTCGCGAAGATCCGCGCCGCGGGCTTCACCCCGCGGGACCAGCTGGTGGCCCTGCGCGAGCACCTGGGGGCGGCGGCCCGCTGAGCCGAGAGCCCGGGCCCGGGCCGGGGGACCGGCCCGGGGGCGGGCCCGGAGGTGGGCGCCGACCCGCCGCCGTGACCTCCTCGTTACCTGCGCTGTTAGACGCGCCACAGAATCGCGGCTACCGTGCGGTTCTGCACGTTCCCTGAACGTGCGCCTCCCTCCCCGCCCCCGCACCACCGAACGGAGAGCGCCGTGAAGTTCGCTCGCATCCTCCCCCTGGCCTCCCTCGCCTCAGCCTGCCTCCTCGCCGCGAGCGCCCTGCCGGCGCTCGCCGATCCCTCCGGGGACGGCCCTCCGGCCGATCCGGACCCCAAGCTCATCGACCTCGAGCTCTCGCCCCTGGAGATCTCCCTCCTGGCCGAGGGCTCCGGGATCAGCGTCCACGAGCAGATCGACCGGCTCGAGGAGCAGGAGGCCCAGAACAACCTGTACGCCGAGCTGCACGCCCAGGGCCTCGACTTCGACGGCGCCTACTTCGACGCCGAGAACCGCCTGGTCCTGCAGGCCCCGGTCGGCTCGATCGAGGCCGAGATCGCCCTGGACATCGGCCTCGAGGTGCGTGCCCCCGAGCACGGCGAGGACGAGCTGCGGCAGATCACCTCCGAGCTGACCTCCTCCGTGCCGGTGGACACCGGGCTCGTCACGATCGCCCCCGACGTGCGGCGCGACGCGGTCGTGCTGACCGTCTCCGGCGACGCCTCCGCGGTGGAGGAGTACGCCGCGCCCTTCGGCGACGCCGTCGTCGTCGAGGAGGGCGCGCCGATGGCCGCGCACGCCACCTTCACCGGCGGCGACAAGGCCGTGATCAGCGAGACCGGCGGCTACTGCTCCGCCGGGTTCCCCGCCCGCAACAGCTCCGGGGACGAGTACATGATCTGGGCCGGGCACTGCCTCGAGGGCCGCGACGAGATCCGCGACGAGTCGGGCACGCTGCTGGCCAGGAACGCCGGCACCGAGTTCGTCTCCTACGACGGGCAGGACGACCAGGACATGGGCCTGGCGAAGATCGCCGCCGGCGTCGACATGACCAGCGAGGTCAACGACTACGGCTACGGCCAGGAGCTGGACGCGTCCCGCGGGACGTGGACGCCGCCGGTGGGCACCGACGCCTGCAAGTCCGGCGCGACCAGCGGCATCACCTGCGGAGAGATCAAGGGGTACGGCTACACCGTGGCGTACACCGACGCGCAGGGCCGCGAGCAGGCGCGGGTCACCGGGCTCGGCGCCTCGGACATCTGCACCGCGGCCGGGGACTCCGGCGGCGCCTACGTCGCCGGCGGCTACGCCATCGGCATGACCTCCGGCGGCCCGGCCGGCCAGGACTGCGGCTTCGACCAGGGCTACGTCGAGGGGACCTCGTCCTTCTTCCAGCCGGTCGAGGACGCCCTGGACCACTACGGGCTGGTGTACGCCGGCTGAGCCGGGCCGGCCGGGCCGAGGAGCCGCCGGCTCGGGGCGTCGGCCGGCCCGAGCCGCCGCCGGCCCGAGCCGTCGCCGGCCCAGGTCGTCGTCGGCCGGGTGCTCGCACGATCGGCCGGATCGTCCTGACACGGAGGATCCGGTCGATCTCGCGCGTGCGGCGGCGTGCGCCGTCGGCCGATGTTCCGACGAAGGCCACCCGCAGGTCACCGGCGTCTGGGAGGCTGGGAGCGCTCCCAGCCCTTCCCGACCCCACGAGTGCGCATGCCGCCCGCCCCGCCCGTCCCGACCCTCGACCGCCGCCGTCTGCTGCAGCTGAGCGGCGCCTCGGCCGCCGTGATCGCCCTCGGCATCGACGCCCCCGCGGCGGTCGCCGACCCGCTGCCCCACCGCGAGGGGCTGTTCTCCCTGGGCGTGGCCAGCGGCGCCCCGCGCCCGGACGGCGCCGTGCTGTGGACGCGACTCGCCCCCGAGCCCCTGGCCGAGGACGGGCACGGCGGGATGCCGGCCCGGAACGTCGCGGTCCGCTGGGAGGTCGCGGCCGATGAGGGCTTCACCCGCATCGTCCGGCGCGGCCAGGCGCTGGCCCAGGCCGAGCTGGCCCATGCCGTGCATCCCCGCGTCGAGGGCCTCGACCCCGCCACGGACTACTGGTACCGCTTCGTGGTGGGGCGGCAGACGAGCCCCATCGGGCATCTGCGCACGCTGCCGGCCGAGGGGGCCGCGGTCGAGTCGTTCTCGTCGGGGTGGTCTCCTGCCAGGCCTGGTACCACGGGCATTTCACCGCCCACAGGCATCTCGCCGCAGAGGAGGACCTCGACCTGGTCCTGTTCGTCGGCGACTACATCTACGAGTACGGCATCACGGGCAGCAACCTCTGGCGCCAGGGCGCCGAGGTCTCCGCGGCCCACGCCGTGGAGGTCGAGACGCTCGAGCAGTACCGCCTGCGCTACGCCCTGTTCAAGTCCGATCCCCATCTGCAGGCCGTGCACGCCCGCGTGCCGGCGATCGCCGTCTGGGACGACCACGAGGTCCAGAACAACTACCAGGGCGCCCGCTCCGCCTACGGACTCCCCGACGAGCTGTTCGCCCACCGCATCGCCGTCGCCTACCGCGCCTACTACGAGAACATGCCGCTGGACGCGGCGGCGCTGCCCGAAGGGCCGGCCACCGACATCACCGCCGGCATCGACGTCGGGTCGCTGGCGCGTCTCACGCTGCTCGACTCCCGGCAGTTCCGCGACCCCGAGCCCGCGAGCGCCGAGGAGCAGCAGGCCGAGGACCGCAGCATCCTCGGGGCGGAGCAGGAGGAATGGGCCGACCAGCGGCTCGTGCAGTCCCCGGCGACGTGGAACCTTCTGGCCAACGGCGTCGTGCTGACCCCGATCTCCGAGGACCGCACGGACATGTGGGACGGCTACCCGGCCGCCCGACGCCGCCTGCTGCAGGCCATGGCCGAGGCCGGGAACGCGGTGATGCTGACCGGCGACATCCACAAGCACGTCGCCGCCGAGCTGCGCGCCGATGCCGCGGACCCGGACGCGCAGACCATCGGGGTGGAGCTGGTGTGCACGTCCGTCGCCTCCGACGGCGACGGCGCCGTGACCGACGGCTACACCGAGGACTGGACCCGTCACCCTTACGTCAAGCACTACGACGCCGCCGCGGCTACGTCCACGTGCGCCTGACCGAGCAGGAGATGACCTCCAGCTTCTGGATCGTCCCCTGGATCGAGGCCGATGACACCGCGCCCAAGGAGCTCTCCGCCCGATTCGTCACCCCGGCGGGCGACCCCCGCCTGATCCCGGCCTGAGAGGACGCACCATGAGCCCCCGCCCCGCCACCGTCTCGGGCATCGTCGCCGAGCCCGCCCTGACCACCATCACCCTGAGCTGGGACAGCCTCGGCTTCGATCCGCTGATCGACCACTACCGCATCTACGCCGTGGCCGGCGGCGCCGCGCCCGATGCCCCGCGCGAGCAGGACCTCGTCGGCAAGACCGTCTACCCCCGCTTCGTCCACCACGGGCTGGACCCGGCGGGGGAGGAGCGGACCTACACCGTGCTGGCGGTCTCCGACGCCGGCCGGCGAGGCCGGCCCAGCGATCCCGTCACCGCGGCCTCCCAGCCCTCGGTCACCGCGACCGGACGGGAGATCGCGAGCATCGGCGTCTTCGACGGGCGCACCCTCGAGCACCGCTTCGCCCCCTCCTCCTACGCCCGGATCCCCACCACCTACCCGGACGCCGTCATCGAGTACGTGCAGGGGACCGATCGGCCCGCAGAGGCATGGCCGTACCTGCTCCCGGGCCCGGGCGACGCCTGGGCCGGCAGGAAGGCCTACCGTGCCCGCTGGACGGTGCCGCTCCCGCAGCGGCCCGCCGGCGACCTCGACCTCGCCCTCTGGCTGGTGGACACCACGCGACTGGGCGGGACGCTGCGGGTGAGCGTCGGCGGGAAGCACCTGGCCGATGTCACGCTGCCCCAGGGCGCCACCCGCGGCTCCCGCGAGGGCGATGCGACCGTGCCCGGATCGACCCTGCAGCGCTCCTACCATGAGCTCCCCGTGCCGGCCGCGATGCTCGACGCCGGGGAGAACGTGCTCGAGCTGCACCTGGTCGAGGGCGGCTGGGTCGCCTGGGACGCGGTGGGGCTGTTCGCGCGGGCCTGAGCGCCGCCGAGCCCTCGGGGGGCGCTGCGGCGCCCAACGGTGGACGTGCGCTCACGCCCGGTGCACGGTCCGCCCGTCCTTGATCGTGCGCAGCACGCGGATGTCGCGCAGCTGCTCCGGCGCCGTCGCCAGCGGGTCGCGGTCCAGGACCACGAGGTCCGCGCGTATTCCGGGGCGGATCGTGCCCTTGGAGTCCTCCTCGCCGTACTGGTGGGCGGCATCGGCCGTGACGGCGCGCAGCGCCTCCCAGGTCGAGATGCGCTGCTCGAGGCCGATGGGCCGGCCTTCGCGGCTGATCCGGTTCACGGCCGCCCAGATCGTGAGCATCATGTCCGGCGGGGTGACGGGCGCGTCCTGGTGCAGGGTCACGCGCAGCCCCGCGTCCAGGGCCGTGCGGGTGGGGGAGATGCGGCGCCCGCGCACGGGGCCCAGGTTGCGCAGGTGCACGTCGCCCCAGAAGTAGACGTGGACGGCGAAGATCGAGGCGATCATGTCCGCGCGCGCCATGCGGAGGATCTGGTCCGGCCGCACGGTCTGGGCGTGGATCATCACCGGGCGCATCCGGGAGGCGGCCGGGTCCCGCTCCAGCACCTGCTCCCAGGCGCGGATCCACTGCTCGGCGGCCGCGTCGCCGTTGCAGTGCACGATGAGCTGGCGGCCCTGCTCCACGGCCAGGTCGACGTATCCCGCCAGCTCCTCGTCGCGCAGCGCCGGGTAGCCGCAGGCGCAGGCGCCCGGTTCCTCGGCCGCGGCGTCGGCGCCCGCCTCCGCGGTCGCATCGGCCGGGACGGGGCCCTCCTCGAGGGGCTCGTAGGGGCTGCTCATCCATGCCGAGCGGGCCTGCGGCGACCCGTCGA
Organism: Brachybacterium phenoliresistens; assembly: GCF_039530785.1. Classification (NCBI taxonomy): domain Bacteria; kingdom Bacillati; phylum Actinomycetota; class Actinomycetes; order Micrococcales; family Dermabacteraceae; genus Brachybacterium; species Brachybacterium phenoliresistens. The sequence continues at coordinate 539,074 of NZ_BAAAOW010000003.1, read as the reverse complement.
GGATGATCTTGTAGCCGCCCAGGCGCAGGTTGCCGCGGTAGGCGCCGGCGAGCTCGGGATGGTCGGCGAAGCAGCCGGCCCCGCCGTGGGACATCAGCGGGTAGGCGACCACGTCCAGGTCCAGCGCCCCGGCCTGCGCGGCCGCGGCGAGGGCGTCGACCGCCGCCGGGTCGGCGGCGCCCTCCTGGGCGGTGGTGATGCCGTGGCGGAGGTAGTCCTGCTGCGCCAGGCGCAGCGCCTCGGCCGGGTCGATGGCGAGTCCCGGGATGAGGGCGGTGCCGCCGCCCTCGACGGCGAGACCGCGGCCGACCGCGGCGAGGGCGGACAGCTCCTCGATGTAGCCGTCGGGGGTGCGGCCGTCGGCCTCCCGCCCGAAGCGGCCGCCCTCGGGATCGGGGAGCTCCGCCGTGATGGCGCTGCGCCGCAGCGTCTCCGTGCTGCCCACCCCCATGTGGACGCTGCGATGCAGGACGAACACGGGCACCGTGGTGCTCACGCGGTCCAGGTCGTGGCGGGTGGGGTGGCGGTGCTCGGCGAGCAGGGCCGGGTCGTAGCGCACCCCGATGAGGGCCCGGTCCGCGTCGGCGTCCGGGCGCCGCGCCAGCTCCTCCCGGAGGGCGGCGACCATCTCGTCGATGCTGCGGACCTCGGCGAGGTCCACGCACGCCGCCATCATCCCGTGGGTGAGCAGATGCCCGTGGGGGTCGATGAAGCCCGGCAGCAGGGCGGCGCCGTCGAGGTCCACCTCCTCGTCGCCCTCGCGCAGCAGGGCGCGGCCCTCGGCGAGCGGGCCGACGTGCTCGATCAGACCGTCGCGCACGAGGACCGACTCGGGCCGCTCGTCCTGGTCGGTCATGGTGAGGATGCTGCCGTGGTGGAACAGGGTGGCCATGGGGCTCCTTCGGGTCGGGAGGGCCGCGGGCGGGCGTCCGTCGCGGACGGGGCGTCGGTCGCGGACGGGCATTAGTCGCGGGACGGGTCGACGGCTGCGGGGGAGTCCGCGGACTCCGTGGACTCGGCGGTCTCGGCGTCGGCGGCCGGGGCGGCCGCGTGCCCGCCGCGGAAGGTCCAGGTGCGCGGGCCGATGGAGCGGGTCGCCAGCATCAGCAGCACGATCCCCGCCAGCAGCGTGACGAGGATGCCGGCCGCGGGCCAGGCCCCGAGGCTGCCGGCGAAGGCCGCGGAGATCACGAGCATGGCCGGCAGGTAGGTCATCTCCGGCAGGTTCATCAGGCCCATCTCCGCCATGGTGCGGGTGCGCATGCCCGGGTCGATGATCCGCACCAGGGCCAGGCCCGTCGGCGTGGTGCCGGTGCCCGTGCCGAACATGCCCATCGCGCGCTCGAAGTCGTGGTCGGAGCCGTACCGCTGTCCCAGGAAGAACGCGATGACCAGGGACAGCGCCGTGACCACCGCGATCGTCGCGAGGATCGGCACGATCCAGGCGAGGACCACCGCCAGCTGCACGGCCATGAACGAGGCGACCACCAGGAAGTCGGAGGTGAAGCCGGTGATCCGGTTCTGCATCCCCGGGTCGAGCAGATGATCCGCCCGCAGCAGGCCCATCGCCCAGCGCACGATGTACGCGGCCAGCAGCCCGTTGAAGAACATCAACCCGCTCATGGTCGTGCCGAGGAACCCGGGCAGGAAGGAGAACGCCCAGGACAGGCCGTGGGCGAGGAGGTAGCACACGCCCATCACGGCCATGTGCAGCGAGAGGGTGTCGATGCTCCCGGAGAACATGGTCTGGCGGCCGATCTGCTCGGTGTCCTCCTCGGGGCCGAAGTAGCCGCGCTGGACCGAGGGCGTGAACGGGGCGGCGTGGCGGGCCAGGCCCTTGCGCATGCCCCAGCGCGCGAGCGGGACGCCGAGCGCGAAGGCGGCGAAGAACCCGGCGGCGGCGAAGGCGAGGCCGACGTCGACGGCGCCCTCCCAGCCCTGCTGCTCGAAGATCGCGCCGAAGGTGGCGGCCTGGCCGGGTCCCTGGGCGAAGGCGAAGGCGGCCAGCAGCCCGTACATCGGGTGCATGTCGGAGGGTCCGCCCACGGCGGCGACCACGCCGAAACCGGCGATGGCCTGCGCGGTGAACAGCACCACCCAGGTCAGGCCCATCGCCCAGGCGCCCAGCAGCAGCCCCGAGGCGCGCCGGCCGCCGGTGCGCCCCGCGGTGCCGGGGGAGTCCGTCCGCGGCGCGCGGGCCAGTCCGATCGAGATGAAGGACAGCGTGAACAGCTGCGCGGTCAGCGCCGCGAACACGGACGCGTCCACCCCGTCGACGAGGCGGGGCAGGCCGAGGTTCATGGCGATCAGGCCGAGGAACCCGGCGATCACGGTGGCGGGGACGAGGGCGCTGCGCAGCGGCGGGATCCGGCGGCGCAGGGCCACTCCGAGCAGGCAGAAAGCGCCGATCAGGGACAGGGCGAGGAGAGCAGGCATGGCGGCCTCTCCGCAGGGGCGCCGTGGGGGAGTGCGTCCCCGCGCGTCGGGGGAAGAGCGGATGCCAAATGTAACGTACGGGTCACGGCGGGGCGGGGACTGCGGTAGGGTCCTGGGCGTTTCCTGTCATTGCGCTGGACCGAGGTACCTGCATGAGCACCACTGCGTCTGCCGCCGACGCCTCCGCGGAGGTCGCCACCCGGGCTCGTCGCAGCCGTTCCCGCAGGACGTTGCGCACCCGCGCCCTGCAGGCCGCGGTGCTGCTGCTGGTCATCCTGCTGTGGTGGGCGGTCGCCGCGCTGCGGCTGATCGATCCGCTCTACCTCCCCGGCCCCGGCGCGGTGCTCTCCGCGTTCGTCGACGCCAACCGCTGCCTGGTGGTGGACGAGGCCTCCGGACGCACCGTCTGCGGCGTGCAGAACTACTACCTGTGGGAGCACCTGGTCGCCTCCCTGCAGCGCATCGGTCTGGGCGTCGCCCTGGCCGTGGTGGCCGGTGTCGTGCTGGGCTTCCTCATGAGCATGTGGGAGCCGGTGAACACGGCCCTCGCGCCCTACCTGAACTTCCTGCGGGCGCTGCCGCCGCTGGGCTACATCGGCCTGATCATCGTGTGGGTCGGGATCGGCGACACCTCCAAGTACCTGCTGCTGTTCCTGGCGGCCTTCCCGCCGATCGTCATCGCGACCATCGACGGCGTGCGCGGCGTGCGCGAGGACCAGGTGCTCGCGGCGCGCTCCATGGGCGCCGGGCCCGTCGACGTGGCCCGGTACGTGGTGCTGCCGGCGGCGGCCGCCTCGATCCTCTCCGGCGTGCGCCTGTCCGTCGGCTTCGCCTGGACCACCGTCGTCGCCGCGGAGCTCAACAACGGCATCCCGGGCATCGGCGGGCTCGCCTACATCTCGGGCACCCAGCTGAACACCCCGCTGACCATCGCCTGCATCATCGTGATCGGCCTGGTCGCGGTCGCGCTGGACGGATGCATCCGTCTGGTCGGCGACCGGCTGACCCCCTGGCACGGAAAGGTCTGAGCATGACCTCGCCCCGCACCACCGCACCCCGGCGCCTGGCCGTCGCGGCCGCCTGCCTCGCGATCGCGCTCACCGGCTGCGTGCAGTCCGGCCGCACGAGCCACCCGGACAACTTCTCCGGGGCCGTCGCCTGCCCGGTCGAGCCGGACCCGTCGATCACCACCAGCGCACGGATCGCCTGGCAGGCGATCCCCAACGGCGACCTCGTGGTCAAGGACCTCCAGCTGCTGGAGGCCTGCATGCCCAACGCCGACATCTCCTGGGTGAAGATGAACTCCGGCGGCGACGTCATCCAGGCCTTCGGCTCGAACTCGCTGGACATCGCCCAGGTCGGCTCGAGCCCCGCGGTGAAGGCGGCCTCCCCGCCGCTGGACAAGGACATCCGGGTGCTGTGGATCAGCGACGTGATCGGCCAGGCCGAATCCCTCGTCGTCAAGGATCCGGCGATCGAGGACCTCCAGGGGCTGCGCGGCAAGACCATCGCCGTGCCCTTCGGCTCCACCGCCCACTACTCCCTGCTCACCCTGCTCGAGCAGGAGGGCCTGGTCTCCGACGTGCGGGTCATCAACCTCGCGCCCGATGCGATCCTCGCCGCCTGGCAGCGCGACGAGATCGACGCCGCGTGGATCTGGGAGCCCACCCTCACCCAGCTGCTGGAGGGCGGGCACGTCATCACCTCGAGCGAGGAGTCCGCCACGGCGGGCGCCCCCACCTTCGACCTCGTCGCCGGGACCGACGACTTCATCGGCGCGAACCCCGAGTTCGTGCGGATGTGGACCGCGGCCCAGGCCGAGGGCAGCCGCCTGCTCACCGAGGAGCCCGACCGCGCCGCCGCCTCCATCGCCGTGCAGCTGGGCATCACGCCGGAGGAGGCGGGCGGGCTGCTGGACGGCTACCTCTACCCGAGCGCCGCGGAGCAGGCCGGGCCGGACTACTTCGGCACGGCCGATGCGCCCGGCGCCCTGGGCGGCGCCCTGATCGGGACGGCGGAGTTCCTCGAGGCGCAGGGGGAGATCGACGCGCAGGCCGAGCCCGCCGTCTACCAGCAGATGCCCTATCCCGACGCGATCGAGGAGGTCTCCCGATGAGCGCGACGCCTGGCGCCGCCGAGCCGCTGGTCTCCCTCGAGGGGATCTCCCAGCGCTACATCACCGACGGCGGCGAGGTCGTCCACGCGCTCGCCGAGACCGACCTGGACATCCCCCGCGGGCAGTTCGTCTGCGTGGTCGGCCCCTCGGGCTGCGGGAAGACGACGCTGCTCAAGGTCATCGCCGGCTTCCTCACGCCCACCGGCGGGTCCGCCCGCTGCGCCGGCGAGCCGATCACCGGCCCGGGCGCGGGGCGCGGCGTCGTCTTCCAGCAGCCGAACCTCTACCCGTGGTTCTCGGTGCGCGAGAACGTGGCGCTGGGCATGCGGATCCGCGGCATCTCCAAGAAGGAGCGCGCCGAGCGCGCGCAGGAGCACCTCGAGCTGGTGGGCCTCGGCGACTTCGGCGACAAGCGGCCCTACGAGCTCTCCGGCGGCATGCAGCAGCGGGCGCAGATCGCCCGGGTGTTGGCGAACGACTCCGAGGTCGTGCTCATGGACGAGCCCTTCGGCGCGCTCGACGCGATCACCCGCGCCCGGCTCCAGGCCGATCTTCTCGCCCTGCAACGGGCCCAGAACCGCACGGTCCTGTTCATCACGCACGACGTCGACGAGGCGGTGTTCCTGGGGGACCGGGTGCTGGTCATGAGCGCCCGGCCCGGACGCATCGTCCTGGACCAGGAGATCACCCTCTCGGCCCACGCCGGGAAGCAGCTGGGCGAGGAGATGCGCCGCATGCCCGAGTTCATCGAGCTGCGCGAGAGGATCGCCGGGGCGATCGAGCACTGACGCGGCTCACGCTTCGTAGACGACCTTCTCGCTCTTCCTGGTGGCCAGGACCGGCGCCTCGCGCTGACCCTCCGGCGCCATGGGCAGCGGGTCCTCGCTCAGCACGACCAGGTCGGCACGCATCCCCGCCCGCAGTTGCCTCTCCTGCTCCTCTCCGTACCGGTAGGCGGTTTCGGTCGTGACGCTGCGCTGCCTCCCAAGGGGGCATGCGCTGCTCGAGCCCGATGGGACGCCCCGTGCGGGAGATGCAGTTCGCCGCGGCCTCGATGCTGTGGACCATGTAGGGCGGGGTCACGGGCCATGCTAAGAAGGCCGAAGTCCCCGATGACGGCGAGGCTGACGAGGTCGTTCATGAGGAGGTGCCCGGGATCCTGGCAGGGGCACAGGCAGGGGGTGACGCTCCAGGGGGATTTCCCGTGTCACGTCTTGACGGCGCAAGGGTGTCGACGCTGCCCCAACGCGGAGGCGGCGTGAACTGACCGAGGCCTCCGCGCATCAGGTCAGAGTGCGACTCCATGCAATTGCCTTCCCCAGCGCGTCCTTGAGAAATTCCTGTCGCGGAGGGTTGTGGCCGGGCCGATCTTCTTGGATCTCGAACTTGATCCTATCGGCGTTGGGGCCATCCTCGACTGCGGCTCGAAATGGGAGGTAGTGCTGGTTGAAATGCGCATGATCATTGGCGTTCTGGACGAACAGAACATAGTTCTCCTGTTTCTGCTGGTAGCGAAGAAGTGGAGAGAGTCTGTCGCCTACGGAAGTGAAGTAGTCGACGTCGGGCCGCAGGGCTCCCAGGCCATCTGCTGGTGTGAGGTGGGGCATGATCGCACGGATATAAGATCGTTGGGCGCCGAGTCCAGTGCCAGCTACCAGATAGTTCGCTACGCTGGTTTGCGCACTGAAGGGGACGGCCATGCTTGCGGGCAAGAAGGTCGAGGCCTGGAGGGCGGCGAGGCCGCCACCTGAGGATCCGAAGAAGATCACGCGCGAAGCGCCAATGGCGGCGGCGGCTCGCCCTGCCCAATCCGCGATGACGGGGTGGAGGTCGAATTCAGGCCAGCCGGTGTACCAAGCGAGCTGTATCTCGGGGTCGAGATAGAGGGCTGGATCACTGAAGTAGAGACTGCTGTAGGGGGTGGCGCGCAAGGTTCGAAAGAACTCGAAACGGGGCAGTTCTTTGTGTCGCATAGTCGCGCCATGCAGGGCGACCAGGAGTACGTCGGAATGCTTGTTTAGCAATAGCGCCTCGAGTGCGACGTCACGAGGAATCTGCGCGGTGTATTTGCTCACGCCTTCGTCTGGACTGGGAGAGAAGTCCGTGAACTCGGGGACCTTGGTGAACGGTACGTCATGATGCGTCGTCACGTCGGGCAGAGGCGTCGTCGTCATGCGGGGGATCTTCCCATATGCGGGGTCAAATCCGAGGTGCTGCTCGGGTCCGACACCGACACTCAGCGATCGAGCCGGTCGAAGAGGCCGGAGCCATGGTCGGTAAACTTGGTCCAGTCCCCTTGCCCCGACGATCGGAGCCCCGTGCCCAGCCCACGCCTCCTGGGGCGCAATGCGCGCCTCCTCCTGCAGGCCGGCCTGCAGCACCTCAGCGACGATCCGGCTCTGCTCGTGGTGCAGGTGAGCAGACGCCTGGGGATGCCCGTGCGAATCCGCGCCGGCCGTGCCCTGCGTGATCTCTGCGCCCTGACGTCCCGCACCCAGGGGGTCGCGGCACTTGGAGCACTCATGGCCGGAGACGCAGTCGCTGCGGAGAACCTGGCGTCCGGCTCGGCACCCCGCAGTCGACTGGGCAGCGAGGTTGCGGTGCTCCTGGGGCGTGAGGATCTCGTCGACGAACGGACCTCCCCGAACACGCGGGCCCGGGCCGCCTGGGCCCGCGGCGACCTTTCAGGGGCCGTCGCGGTACTGGAGCGGGAAGGTCGCGGTGGGAGCTTGTATGCTCGGCGACTGCGCAGCGAGCTGCGCCTTCTCCAGCCTGGGTACCGTCTGCCAGTCACCCCGCATCCTGTGACCGAGACGATCGGGCCCGCTGCGGGGGAGCGGCTGCGCGTGCTGCATCTGATCACCAACTCCTTGCCGCACACCCAGTCCGGCTACTCTCTGCGCACCCATCGCATCTTCACCGCTCTGCGGGAGGCCGACGTCGACTCCCTGGCCCTGACCCGCACCGGCTATCCGGTGATGGTGGGCAGGGTAGGTGCGGACGAGGTGGACGAGGTGGACGGCATCCGCTATGCCCGAACACTGCCCGCCATCCTGCCCGGCACCTTGCAGGAACGACTGATCGCCGAGGTGGACAGGGCGCTCCAGATCGTCGATGAGTTCCGGCCACATGTCCTGCACGCCACGACGAACTACCTCAACGCCCTCGTCGCCCAGGCCGTCTCCGAAGCCACGGGGCTGCCGTGGGTGCTCGAGGTGCGCGGCTTCATGGAGCAGACCTGGATCGCCTCGCACGGCACCGACCGGGCGCGCGCCCAGGCGGCCGGATCCGAGAAGGTTGCGCTCGTCGCCGCCCGCGAAGGTGAGCTGGCCCGCTCCGCGGACGCCGTGGTCACACTCAGCGAGTCCATGGCCGACGAGTTGGTATCTCGCGGCGTGGATCGCGAGGCCATCACGCTCGTGCCCAACGGCGTGGATTCCGCCCTTCTCGAGCAGCGCCTCAGCCCGGCGGAGGCACGCTCCGTCATCGGCCTCGCTCTCCCGGCAGACGCGTTGCTCGTGGGTGCCGTGAGCGCCCTAGTGGACTACGAAGGCTTCGACGTGCTGCTCAGAGCCGCCGCCCGCATCATCCACGGCGACGATCCGCTCGGAGTGCGGCTGCACGTGCTCCTCGCCGGGGACGGCGTTGCCGCGCCCGGTCTGAAGGCTCTCGCCGCCGAGCTCGGCATCGAGGATCGACTCCGCATGCCCGGCCGGGTGCCGCGCGAGGACTCCGCCACGTGGGTCCAGGCACTCGATACCGTGATCGTGCCTCGCCTGGACCGGGAAGTCTCGCGCTCCGTTACCCCCCAGAAGCCGGTGGAGGCGCTCGCGCTGGGCCGGCCCGTGATCGTCAGCGACCTGCCGGCGCTGAAGGAGACGGTGACCTCACTTGACGGCACCGTTCACGCGTTCGTCACCCGGGCAGGTGATGATGAAGCCCTTGCCCGTGTGATCCGAGGAGCCTGCACCGGGGATGTCAGCCTCTGCGGGGAAGGCGCAGGGCGACGAGTCGCTGCGGAGCGGACATGGCCCACACTGACGGGAAGATACCGATGCGTGTACGAGACGACCATCGCTCAGAGGACGGGGGAGCTGCATGGCAAGTGAAGCCAGGACAGCGCAGCAGATAGTCGCTGCCCTCCACGCCCGCGGCCAGCTCACCACGGACCTCTCCCCTGTAGGCGTGCGCCCCCGCCTCGGCGAGTACACCGCGCAGCTGTGGGAGCGCCGTCACTTCATCTGGATGGACGCGCAGCATCGCGCGGCCACGTCCCACAGCAGGAACCGTCTGGGCAACGTGTGGCTCTTCCTGAAGCCGTTGCTCGAGGCACTCATGTACTGGCTGATCTTCGACCGGATCCTGGGCGTCACCCGCGGCATGGAGAACTTCCCCGCGTTCATCATCATCGGCGTCCTCATGTTCCGCTCCACCATGCGAAGCGTCGCGAGCGGACCGCAGACGCTGCGTAGCGGCCAAGCCATGATCCGCGCCTTCACTTTCCCCCGCGCTGCGTTGCCGATCTCGGCGGAGATCCGAGAGACCCTCCAGATGGTCATCGCCATCTTCGTGATGATGGTGATGATCATCGTAGTCCCGAAGCATGAATCGCCAGAATGGACCTGGCTCCTCGTACCTGTCGTGTTCGCGATGCAGTCCGTGCTCAACCTCGGCATCTGTTTCATCATGTCCAGAGTGGGTTTCGTCTTCCCGGATACCAGTCAGCTCATGGCCTTCGTCGCCCGGTTCCTCATGTACGGCTCCGGAGTGATCTTTCCCGTCGAGCGATTCATCGACCATCCGACGGCGATGTTCCTGATCCACCTCAATCCGCTCTACCACATGCTGATCATGTACCGCGAACTGCTCATGGACGGGGTGATCCCGTCTGCGGACCACTGGATCACAATGGGTGCATGGACCGCGGTGCTCCTCATCGGTGGATTCATCTTCTTCTGGCGAGGGGAGGCGACCTATGGCGGAGAACGCTGATACAGAAGGTCCTGACGATTCGGAGAGCGCTGAGCGCTGGCACGCCCCTGAACAATCCCCGGTCACCGTCGTCGCCCATGCGCTGCGCATGCGCTATAAGGTGACCCGCACCGACCACAAGCCCCGTAAAGGCTTGCTGGGCAAGGTGGCCCGGAAGCAGAAGGTCTCCGTCTCCGCGTTGCGCGGAGTGTCCCTCACGGTGCGCTCCGGCGAGTTCGTGGGAATCATCGGCCGCAACGGATCGGGAAAGTCCACCCTGCTCAGGGCCCTGGCAGGAGTCGAACCGCCGAGCTCGGGAACGGTGCTCACGTCGTCCAAGCCGTCCCTCCTGGGCGTCAACGCGGCGCTGATCCCGGACCTCACCGGCGCGCAGAACGTGAAGCTCGGAGCTCTCGCCATGGGGCTCAGCCCTTCGCAGGCCGACGAGATCTTCGATGAAGTCGTGGAGCTCTCCGCCCTTGGCGATGCCATCGACCTGCCTATGCGCACCTATTCCGCCGGGATGGGGGCGCGTCTCAAGTTCGCCATCTCGCTGGCTGCCACCCCTGAGATCCTCATGATCGACGAGGCGCTCTCCACCGGTGACGCGACCTTCGCTGAACGTTCGCAGCGTGCCATGGATTCCATGCTCGAGAAGGCAGGCACGGTGTTCCTCGTGAACCATGCCGCCCAGACCATCGAGAACATGTGTTCGCGCGCGGTGTGGATGGAGCGCGGGCAGGTGGTGCTCGATGGCGACGCCGTGGAAGTGGCCCGGAAGTACCGCTGGTTCGCGCACAATCTCGCCCAGGGCAACGAGGAGAAGGCGATCTCCTTGCTCAAAGAAGCCATCTTGGAAGGGGCGGCGGGACGGAAGGAAGCGCAGCTCGTTCTGGAGGAGCCTCAGGCTGCGCTCAAGAGGAGTCGTTCGCGGACGACACCGGAGATCGAGGCGGATCACTTCATGAAGATCTTCGCAGAGTCCTCGGCGCCGAAGGCGTTCCCGAACCCCATCCTGCCGAAGAAGGGTGAGTGATCGTGACGCACGAATCCGAAGGAGAGCCTCGAATGCTTAGGGTCATGACCATCTACGGCACGAGGCCGGAGTCGATCAAGGTCGCTCCTGTCATCCGGGCGATCGACGACGCTGAGGATATGGAGAACATCGTCGTCATCACCGGTCAGCATCGAGAGATGGTTGATCAGGTCAACGAGCTGTTCGGCATCGTGCCGGATCATGATCTGGACATCATGCGCGAAGGGCAGACTCTGAACCAGATCGCTGCGCGGGTGATCGCTGGAGTCGACGCGATCCTGGAGGCCGAGCAGCCTGATCTCGTGATCGTGCAGGGCGACACCACCACGGTGGCCGGAGCCGCGTTCGCCGCCTTCAACAGGCGAGTGCGTGTCGTCCATCTCGAAGCCGGCCTGCGCTCGGGCAACAACGACTCCCCCTTCCCGGAGGAGGCCAACAGGAGGATCGCAACGCAGGTTGCCACCCTGCATCTCGCTCCGACAGCGTCGAGCAAGGCGAACCTGATCGCTGAAGGAATCGCGGAGGACACGATCGTCGTGACGGGGAACTCGGTCATCGACACGCTCCTCCACGTCGCGAGCCTTGAGGGCATCGCCTTCGAAGATCGTCGGCTCCAGGCTCTTCGGGAGCGGAAGGAGTGTTCCGATTCGCGCGTCCTCCTCGTCACGACGCACCGACGGGAGAACCTCGGCGGAGCCATGACCAGCATCGGCCGGGCCATCGCCGACATCGCCGTCGCGTACCCAGAACTCACGATCGTGCTCCCTCTGCATCCCAACCCGGAGATCCGAGGGGCCATCGAGCCGCACATCTCCGGACTCCGGAACGTCTTCCTCCTGGACGCGCTCCCTTACGCGCAGTTCAACCTCCTGCTCGCCCTTGCGGACATCGTGTTGACCGACTCGGGCGGAGTGCAGGAAGAGGCCCCCAGCCTCGGGAAGCCCGTGCTCGTGATGCGGGACAACACAGAACGCCCCGAAGCTGTCGAGGCGGGAACAGTGAAGCTCGTGGGCACCGACCGTGCGACGATCGTCGCCGAAGTGTCGAGACTGCTGGACACCGCCTGCGCCTACGAGAGCATGGCGAATGCGGTGAACCCGTATGGTGACGGCTTCGCCTCCGAACGGACGGTCGCAGCCATCCGCTGGATGTTCCGAGCGGGCGCACGTCCGCGGGACTTCTCCCAGTGATCTAGCCCGAAATCGTCCCCCCAATTCCCCATAGGAGAGAGTGTCATGACCCAGAAGACAGTCACCATCGTCGGACAGGGCTACGTCGGCCTCCCGCTGGCGCAGGCCGCGGCCCGCGCCGGCTGGACCGTTCACGGCCTCGACGTCACCGAGTCCCTGGTCGCCCAGCTGAACGAGGGACGCTCCCACGTCGACGACCTTTCCGACACGGACATCCAGGAGATGCTGGAGCTCGGCTACCGCGCGACCACCGACCCCACGGTCATCGCGTCCTCAGCCGTCACCGTCATCTGCGTGCCGACTCCTCTCGGTGACGGGGGCAGCCCCGACCTCGGCGCCGTCAAGGGCGCCAGCCGCACGATCGCCGACCACCTCGTCGCCGGGTCCACGGTGATTCTCGAGTCCACCACCTACCCGGGCACGACGGATGACGTCGTCAAGCCGATCCTTGAACTCGGCTCCGGCCTCAAGGCTGGTGAGGACTTCAACCTCGTCTACTCGCCCGAGCGCGTCGACCCGGGGTCGAAGAAGTTCGGCATCAAGAACACCCCCAAGCTCATGGGCGGCATGAACGATGCCTCCACGCAGGCCGCGGTGGCCTTCTACGGCGACTTCGTGGACGAGCCGGTCCCCATGAACGGCCTTCGCGAGGCGGAGACGGCCAAGCTGCTCGAGAACACCTTCCGCCACGTGAACATCGCGCTGGTGAACGAGATGACGAAGTTCTGCCACGAGATGAACATCGACATCTGGGAGGTCATCCGCGGCGCGGCCACGAAGCCTTTCGGCTTCATGAAGTTCACGCCCGGGCCGGGCGTCGGCGGCCACTGCATCCCGATCGACCCGAACTATCTCTCCTACGAGGTGCGCAACCAGCTCGGGTACCCCTTCCGGTTCGTCGAGCTGGCCCAGGAGATCAACAACTCCATGCCTCGCTACGTGGTGGACCGCGTCGGCGGCCTCCTCAACGACCACCGCAAGCCCCTCAACGGCTCGGAGGTGCTGCTCCTCGGCGTGACCTACAAGGCCGATATCGCAGACCAGCGGGAGTCGCCGGCCGAGCCCGTTGCCGAGGCACTGCGCGAGCGTGGCGCGATCGTCCGGTTCCACGACCCGCTGGTCTCCACGTGGAACCTCGGGAGCGGCGCCGTCGAGCGTGAGGAGGACCTCGACGCGGCGGTCAAGGCGGCGGACACCGTCGTCCTGCTCCAGGCCCATGAGCTGTACGACCTCGAGAGCATCGCCCAGAACGCGAAGGTCATGCTCGACACTCGTGGGGCCGCCCCAGCTCCGGCTGTCCGCCTCTGATCTCCAGAACCAACAGGCTCCCTGCCCGGCGCCGATGGGCGCCGGGGCGGGGCCCAGGTCCCTCCCCACCGGAAGTTACCTCTCGTGAAGCATCTCCTCTCCTCCAAGCTCGGCCTCCTCGCCGCATGCGGCGTCCTCCTCGCGCTGATCGGCCTCATCTGCTTCGGCCTGGGAGCGATGCGCCCGGGCGCCGTGTTCCTGGCACTGTCCATCGCTGTCGTGATCGGGATGATCCTGATCAGCCACAGCTTCGCGGCCCGCTCTGCCGCCCGTGCACGCGAAGTGCAGCAGCGAGACACTCGCGCCCTGAACGCCAACATCTCCGCGAGTCAGAAAGCGACGCAGCAGCTGGCGGCCTCTCTTCACCAGGCAAGCACCGGCGACCACGTCCAGGCCGCTGCGAAGAAGGCGAACCGTCGGTCGGCGGAAGACGCCATCGAGAAGCTCCGGAAGACTGCGGCAGGCAACGCCACCGGTGGCGTCGGCGCGTACTTCGGGATCGGCGCCGAGTACGAATACGGCGAGCGGGCGTCGAAGGCGCCAGGGCACTTCGAGACATTCACCTACCGGTCGAAGAGCACGGATATGCGAGACGTGTTCGCACGTTCCGCGACGAACCTCCAGTTCGACTACCATGACACGATGCGGATCGTGCGTGCGCTGCGTGCCGGCAAGGCACCCGGCGCCGGTGCGGTGGTGAAGTCCTGGAATCACAAGGGCCTGCTCGCCACGGCGCGCATCGTCGCGAACCAGCGCATCCATCCCAGCGACCCCGGTGACGCAGTGTTCCTGTTCCGTCTCGTGCGGGATGTGTTCGGCATCGACAAGGTCGGCCGTAGCGATGCCTACGCCTTCTCCGAGGCGCTGGCGCTGGAGGGCTTCCACAACGAGGCCGCCAAGGTCTTCCGCGAGACCAAGTTGAAGCGTCGGGATCCCGTCCAGGCGAAGCTCATGGACCTCAATGCCGTCCAGGCCAAGGGTTTTGACGACGAGGCCGTGCGAGGCACCTGGATCGAACGCCTCAATGCTCTGTACGAGTGGGAGCATCTCGCCCCGGTGCGGTTCACGGAGACGATGGGACGCACTCCGCTCGACTCCCTGACCCACGACGTCGAGATTCGCACTATCGATGGTCCGCTGGTCACGATCATCGTCCCGACTTTCAACGGCGCCGATCTCATCGGCACCACGCTCGACAGCCTGGTCCGCCAGACCTGGAAGAACCTCGAGATCATCGTCGTCGACGATCACTCCACGCAGGAGAAGCGGGAGCAGCTCAAGGAAGTGTGTGCTCGCTACGAGGACGTCACACTCGTGCTGCAGCCCCGAAACCTCGGCGCCTACATGGCGCGCAACCGCGGCCTGGCGATGGCCACCGGGGAGTTCGTCACCGTGCATGACGATGACGACTGGTCGCACCCCGGAAAGGTTGAGCTCCAGGCCAGGGACCTGATCGAGCACCCGGACAGGGCGGCGAACATGACGCGCCACGCCCGCAGCTCAGAGGATCTCGTCCTCACGCGCATCAACAACAATCCGTCGTTCTCCCAGCCGAACTTCTCCTCTCTCATGGCACGGAAGGATCTGCTCGAGAGGCTCGGCGGATGGGACACCGTCAACCGCGGCGCGGACGCGGAGTTCCGCGACCGTCTGGTGAAGGTGAGCGGTCAGCCCGTCGAAGTCCTCGGAACGGTCCCGCACTCCTTCACACGCACGCACGGAGCCTCCCTCACCGCAGGGGAGATCGGCCGTGGATACATCGACCCTTCGCGCCTCTTCTACCAGGCCGCCTACTTCCGTGCCCTGAACGAGGCCGAGGTGGTGGACGGCACGGTCACGATGCCGGACTTCCCTCGTCCGCTGAACATGAAGCCCGGAATGCGGGGAAAGCACCTCGGCACCTTCGACGTCGTGTTCGCGACCGACTTCCGCTTCCCCGGCGGCACCACCTCCCTCACGGTGAACGAAATCGAGTTCGCGGCCAAGGACGGCCTCCGCGTCGGCATGATCCAGATCGACTCCCCGCTGAACTCCCCGAAGGACACGATCTCCGATCGTGCGCTCACCGTCGCCGGCCTCGACAACGTCGAGGTGCTTTCCCTGAACGACCCGGCGGACGTGCACCTCCTGGTGGTGCGGCACCCCACGGTGATGCAGTTCGTCGAGGGACTGACCACGAAACTCTCCGTCGGCCACACGGTGGTGATCGTCAACAACCCCCCGATCCTCGACGGCGGCACGGGAGTCGTGTTCGAGATCGAGACGGTCAAGACGAAGGCGGAGAAGCTCTTCGGCAGCACCGTGGACATCGTCCCCGAGAGCGAGGTCACCCGCAGCCTCGCGCTGAAGATAACCCATCCCAGCCTGCTCGCCGACTACGACTGGCCCGGGTTCATCGACGTGGAGCGGTTCCAGCCCTCAGTGAAGGAGCGATCTGACCGCCTGCCCGTGCTCGGCCGGCACTCCCGCGATGCTGTACTGAAGTGGCCCGACGAGGCGAAGACGGTGCGGGAGCTGTACAAGGGCGGTCGCGATATGCAGGTCCGTCTGCTCGGAGGGATCAGCTCCCAGCCGAAGGAGCTGCAGACTGAACTCCGTGCCGCATCGGATCTCGTCGAGTATGGCGCCGAGACTCCCGAGGACTTCCTCCGCTCGCTGGATTTCTGGGCCTACTTCCACTCCTCCCAGCTCACCGAGTCGTTCGGCATGTCCACAGTCGAGGCGATGGCTAGCGGTCTCGTGGTATTCCTCCCCGCGTACATGCGTCCGAACTTCGGTGATGGAGCGATCTACGCCGAGCCGGGGACGGTCCGCTCCCAGGTACAGGAGCTCTGGGCAGACCCGGAGCGGTACGAGGAGCAGGTTCGGCGTGCTCGGGCTGTGGTCATGGAGCGGTACTCCTCCGAGGCGTTCCATCGGCGGCTCGAGTCTCTGATCCAAAACGGCCGGGAGGCCGTCGCCGGCGGCGAGCGATGACCAGGTTCCGCATCCTCCTCTCGGCGAGCGCGTTCGCGCTCGTCGGGGGGATCCTCCTCCTCGGCCTCGACCTGCCCTGGGCACTGCGACTCCTCGGAGCGGTCGCCGTTGTCGGCGCCTGGGGGGCGCCGCTGCTCCTCCTCGCGCAGGCGCGGGCCCGAGCTGCCGCGCTGCGGAGCAACCGGGCGGCGACCACGAAGGATCTCGCCTCGACGCGCCGGATGATCGAGTCCCGGGTCGACGACACCAGGGCCAAGCAGTCCCGCCATGAATACCACCAGGAGCAGTCCCTGGCTCGGATCGAGGCGACCGTGCGCCGCCTCCTCGTGTCCGTCGATGGCTCCGATGTCGGGCTGGAGCGCCGCCACGACGTGCTGTTCGTGACGAGCAACGGGGCAGGTCTCGGCCACATCTCCCGACTGCTGGCGATCGCCTCTGAGCTGCCGGCGCACCGCACCTACCAGATGCTGACGCTCTCCAAGGCGTACCGACAGGTGGCAAGCTCGGGGACCACGATCCACTACTTCCCGTCGAGCGAGGCGTCGGGCGAGTCGCCTGCACGTTGGAACGCCGTGTTCGCCCGCTACTTCCGTTCTCTCATGGACGAGGTACGGCCCCGCGTCGTGGTGTTCGACGGGACCTGGGTGTACACCGGCCTTACGGACGTGTGCCGAGCGCTCGGCGTTCCTCTGATCTGGGTGCAGCGTGGCTGCTGGAAGACTGAGGTGGATGAGGCGTCGGTACAGCGGCACCACGCGATCACAGCCGCGGACGAGGTGATCGTTCCCGGCGATTACGCTGGTCGGGAGGACGTGGACAACGGCCCGGACATCGACACGCACTATGTCGGCCCCGTAGCGCTGACACGCCGGGCGGATCTTCTGGATCGTGATGCGGCTTGCCGAGATCTCGGGCTCGATCCGTCCCGGCGCTATGTTCTGCTGAACCTCGGTGGTGGTCTGCTCGGAGATCCGGACTCGATCGCGAGCGCCGCGCTGCGCCTCCTCGCCGAGCACGCGCCGGATCTGCAGCCAGTGCAGGTAATCTCGCCGCTCGCCGCTCAGCAGGGATCGGACGACGAGCGCGTGATCGCCGTGCAGGCGTACCCTGTGGCGCGGCACTTTCGGGCGTTCGATCTGGCCATCGCCGCAGCGGGGTACAACGTGGTGCAGGAGACCATATCGCTCGGGCTCCCTGCCATCCTGGTTCCTAATGAGGCGACCAAGACCGACGACCAGGTACGGCGAGCCGAGGCCGTTGCCGCATGCGGCCTCGCGCTGGTTGCGCGGGATGAAGGAATGCTGAAACGAACGATCCGCCATATGGCTGATGCTGGGGAGCGGCGCCTCCTGCAGGAGCGCCTGGGGCAGATACCGGAAGC
Organism: Brachybacterium phenoliresistens; assembly: GCF_039530785.1. Lineage (NCBI taxonomy): Bacteria > Bacillati > Actinomycetota > Actinomycetes > Micrococcales > Dermabacteraceae > Brachybacterium > Brachybacterium phenoliresistens. The sequence goes on along the minus strand of NZ_BAAAOW010000003.1, from coordinate 521,660 downwards.
GAACGGCAGTGTGGCTGCGGCAGAAGCGCTGGAAGACATGATCCGGCGAGCCAGCTGGCCGGATGCATCCGAGAGCATATCCGAATGAGCGGCATGAATTTCGAATGCTGAGGCCGACGAGGGGGGAACTTGTGACACTTGAGTGGGGTTTAAAAGAAACCTGTGTGGCGCCGCTCGAGGCGCCGTGGAATCCGGTTGCTTTCGTGTTGAACTCTAAGGGGTGGGTCTTGGGGGTTCCTGATGACCTGCCGAAGTCGATTCGCGCGTGTCGTCCTGAGGGTTCAATCAGTAATGCACGGTTCTCCACTTGTAATGTCATGTCGGAGCTGACGTCAGCAGGTGACGACTGGGCCATGGTTCCGGGAGGGTGGTGTCAGGCGGTCACCCGCCATTCGTGCTCTTCGGGAGGCCGGGAGCTGCGTGGTAAGAATGATCATTCTCAATTGAATTTCAGACATCGCTGGACTCATTTGCCGGAGCTCATCGGAGGTGGCTCATGTGGAAAGCGGATCACCTTCAGCTTGTCGTGCGGCAAAGGCGGCTCCATTCCTGCGCTCCAGGAAATCTTCCGTTTTGCGGCGGATAATGGTATCGCGATAGCGGGCGAAGATGGCGAGGCGGTGATCGTCGATGAGTGAACGAGTAGATCCGAGTCGGTCGCGGGATCGCTTCCGCCTCTCCCGCGAACAAGTCCTGGCGGATTACGGAGCCATCTCCAAGAAGCGCAGAGGAGCCGCCGAGGCGACGGCGCTGAGACTGCGGTCCCGGCAGTACCTCGACATCCTGGCGGCCGAGGCCACTCGAGGCGCAGCCGACTGGTCGGACCTCCGAGGCGCGCTCGCTGATGCGGAGATGCTGGCAGAGCTCCGGCCCGAGCCTTTGGTCCTCGCGGAGATGGGTCGCGTGCTCCTTCTGCAGGACATGCGTGAGACCGACAGAGATGATGCGGAGCTCGCGCTGACCTACGCGATCGACAAACTGCCCAAGAACCTCAAGTCCCGCAGGTTCCGGAAGCTGTATGTCGAGACCCTCATCGTGGAGGGGAGGTCCGGTGAGGCCGAGGCGCTTCTCGATGCCTGGCCCGACGTCGACCGCGATCATCATCAATACCTGAGAGCTGAGCTCGACAACCCGTTCTCACAGGGGAGTGGAGACCTCGAGAGATGGTTGGGGAAGTTCAACGAGCCGTTCCTCGAGCACGGCGTATCGCCGGTCCGTCTCGAGGACGGGGAAGCCGCCCCCTTCGATCGCCTCACCAGCACGGCGACGTCCCCATCGACCGGGGCGCTGCCCGAGGGGGGAACGGAGGACTCTCCCCTGGTGAGTGTCGTCATCACGACGTTCAATCCTGGTAGGGATGAGCTGCATGCGTCGGTCCGATCCATCCTGCGGCAGACCCTGTCGCAGATCGAGATCCTAATCGTCGATGACAAGTCAACTCCGGACATCCTCGAGAGCATCAAGGAGCTCGAGAGCCTCGATCCCCGCGTGCGCGTCATCGAAGCCTCGGTGAACGGCGGGACCTACTTGGCCAGGAACATCGGGTTCGGTGTCGCTCGCGGCAAGTACATCACCGGCCAGGACGATGACGACTGGTCGCACCCGGAACGCCTGGCGGAGCAGGTCTCCTTCATGGAGAGCCACCCCGAGGCAGCAGGATGCCGTGTCTCATCGATCACCGCCCTGGATGATCTCTGCCGCGTGAGGATCGGGTACAAGCCGATCGCTCCGAACGCATCGTCGCTCATGCTCCGGCGGGAGGACTTCCAACGTGCCGGCGGGTTCCTCCGTGCTCGGAAGGCGGCAGACACCGAGCTGCACCGTCGGATCGAGCGGATCACGGGTCGGCCCGTGGTGGATATCGCCAAGCCGTTGTCGGTCGTGCGAATCGACCCGCTGTCCCTGTCGAGAAGCGATTTCCGGGCGGGCTGGAGTCATCCCGCGCGCCGAGAGTTCAGGTTCTCCTATTCGTACTGGCACGAGACTGCTCCGTTGGAGGAGTTCAGTCTGGGGCACGGGAAGGAGCCGGCGATCAGCGTCCCGCGGCGCTTCCGCGTCGACAGAGCGGAGTTCCCACGCCGGCTCGACGTCGTATTCGCCGGGGACTGGCGGCAGTACGGCGGGCCGCAGAAGTCCATGCTCGAGGAGATTGCAGCGCTCACGGCCGCGGGGTACCGCATCGGCGTCATGCAGATGGAGGCTCCCCGATTCATGACCAAGGTGATGAAGCCTCTTACCCCACATATCCAGCAGCTCATCAACAGCGGGACGGTCACGGAGGTCATGTACGACGACCCCGTTGACGTTGATCTCCTCGTCCTGCGGTATCCGCCGATCCTCCAGTTCGCGATCGACGAGCCGAGCGCGCTCGCCGTCTCCCGCATGATCATCCTGGCCAACCAGGCGCCTTCGGAACTCGACGGTTCTGACATCCGCTACCGCGTCGAGGATTGCACGGATAACGCGAGGTCGATGTTCTGCGATGACGTCGTCTGGGTCCCGCAGGGGCCTCAGGTACGGGAGGCGATCGCCCCCTACCTCGACAGCGATCTCCTCGCCGCGTTCGACATGCCGGGGATCCTCCTCCCATCGGACTGGTTCACTCCGCGGCCGCGCCGCCGCAGCGGCCTGCCGGTCGTGGGGCGGCACTCTCGTGACAACGTCATGAAGTGGCCTGAGGACCCCGCTGTCCTAGAGAAGGTCTACCCGACCGACGGCGCCTTCGACATCCGTGTCATGGGCGGGGCGAACGTCCCCGTTGCGACGCTAGGAAGGAACGTGGCGCCGGCCGCGTGGACCGTGTACGGGACTGACGATTTGCCGGTGAAGGAGTTCCTGAAGACCCTCGACTATTACGTCTTCTACCAGAACTCGATCGCGATCGAGGCTTTCGGTCGTTCAATCCTCGAGGCCATCGCCTCCGGTGCGCTCACGATCCTCCCGTATCACTACGAGCCGGTCTTCGGATCGGCAGCTGTCTACGCGGAACCGGCGCAGGTGCGTGCGCTCGTACGGAAGTTCCATAACGACCGGGACCTCTTCGACGCTCAGATCACCGTTGCGCAGAAGGCAGTGGCAGAGAACTTCAGCCATCAGGCGTATGCCGCCATGATCGGCACGATCCTCGAAGAGGTCCGGACATGAGCAAGTACGAGAAGATCCTCGGCATCGTCGTCGCGCTTCTGGCGGCGACTGGCCTCATCGGCGCGTTCACGGACTTGCGTGTCCTGTACGTTCCTGCCGTCGTCGGAATGCTGGCCGCAGCGACCTTCTATCTGATGCAGATCCTGCGTCAGGTGCGAAGGCAGAAGCGGACGCTGGAGCTCCTCGCAGAGTCCTCCCGAATGACGCGACGGGACGTGGCATCGTCCACCGATCATCTCGAGAACGCGCTCGCGGACCAGGGGCGTCAGGTGAGAGCCGAAGTCGTCGGCCACTCGCAGAAGATCCGTGGATTCTCGCAGGAGAAGTTCCTGCAGATCGGCAGACGGGATCAGATCCTCCAGCATGAGGTCGCCGAGTTGCGGAATCGGCTCGATCGGCTGCGGTCGGATGTCCTCGCGTCCGGGCGAGAGACGCTGGACGCTGTGCACGATTCTGAGAAGGCGTATCGTCACGTCGCCGACGCCACGAGCAGGCAGGTACGTACGCAGGTCGTCGAGGAACGACGTGTCGTGGTCTCGGCGGTGGAGAAGGCGCAGAAGCAGGCGGATCTCGCGACGGCGGGCCTGGTCACGGATCTGGAGCGTGCGCAGCAGATCCTGGCGCGGAAGATCCTGGCCCACCAGGATGCGCTCCGCGACGCCGTCGATGCTGTGGCGGAGGGACGGAGCGCCCACATGCAGGAAGCACTGCGTCTGAGCGAGGAACTCGCGGCTGACGGCGCTCGTCTTTCCGCGATGGTGAGCGAGCAGGCCGATGTCCTCGCAGATCAGCGTACCGAGACCTTGAAGAGTCTCGATGAAGTGCTGGGGCGGACGACTCGCGCCGAGCAGAAGATTCTTCAGCAGATCGACGGTGTGCAGTCGCTGCTGCAGGCGAAAGTGTCGCTGAACTCGTTGGCATCGGCGGCACAGCCGGATGAGGAGCAGAACACCGCTATCCAGGACGTCATCGAACGCCCGTCCGCCAGTGTTGATGAAGTCCTCGCTGGCCAGCCGGGTATGCCGGATGTCCGTGCGCTCGTGAGCTCCATCGACGGGCTGCGCGCTCATCTCGATGAGAAGGAGCGTCGACTGCTCGACCAGCAGGGACGTGAGACGCGCAAGCTGAACACTGCGATGCGCGCGGAGACGCAGGACGTGGAGGCGCTCCTGCAGCTCTACAGATCCATCGAACCGCGATGGATCATGCCGTCCCTTGGGCGGTGGGCGCTCAATGCCAGATCGATGCTGCATCTGAGCACTCTCGTCCGAGATCGCCGGCCGAATCGGATCCTGGAGGTCGGTGGAGGCTCCTCGACGATCTGGCTCGGCTACCTGTGCGAGGAGATCGGGGCGACAATGATCTCCGTCGACCACGACGGGAAATTCTTGGAGCGCACAAGATACTTGGTGGAGCGTCACGGCTTGGGGCATGTCGTCGAGACGCGTCTCGGGCCTATCGAGGATAGAGAGATCGATGGGGCTGCCTTCTCGTGGTACGCGGAAGAGGCCTTCCGCGACGTGGATGGTGTGGAGTTCTTCTTCGTCGACGGGCCGCCGTCGAGCACGGGGAAGATGGCGCGCTTCCCGGCTCTCCCTGCGATGCTCTCTCGGCTCTCCGACGATGCGGTCGTCGTCCTCGACGACGCTGAGAGAAAGGATGAGGTCGAGGCGGTGACTCGATGGCTGGAGAGAGACGCTGGGTTGCGGGTCATTCAAGAGGGCTTGAGCCGTCTCGCTGTCCTGGAGCGGGTGCCAGGACACTGATCTTTCGATCGCAGGAGCGGATTCGAGATCGCGTGGCGATCGTCTCGAGCGTTATCTGCTGATTCTCGCAGGAAATCATGTTTGGGGTATGAGTATGGTATCGTCCGCGGCATGAGCGAAGTTTCTGTCAACCCGAGGACCGGACTCCGGGAGGAATGGGACCCCTTCTTCCAGGTTCCCCGGGTCCAACAGCGGAGCCTCGGCGCCCTGCGCTTCGAGGGACAGTTGACGGCGGTGCATGCGGTACCGCTCGGTCGCGGCCTGACGCTCGACTGGTACGCGCGGCTCGGGCGCGGCGACGAGCTCTTCGTGACCTTCCAGGGCGCGGCGTCGCGGGAGAAGAACATCTACCCGATGTTCACCCGAGTGAGTTCGATGCGAGGCAAGGCGAAGGCGTTCATGTCCTTCGCGGACCCGACGCTGCTGGTTGATCATTCCCGGGAGATGCTGCTGTCCTGGCACCTGGGAGGCCCGGGCTGGGACCCGATACCGGCCGTCCTGAGAGTGATCCGGCGCGCCCAGCGCAAGACCGGGGCGAGGCACATCGCATTCCTCGGGGGGTCCGGGGGCGGATATGCGGCGCTCCGCGCGTCGGCAGCGGTCCCCGGATCGATGGCATTCGTGCAGGAGCCTCAGACGACTATCGCCAAGTACCTTCCTCCTGTCGTGGCGCGCTATTTTGACACAGTGTGGGGCGATTGGGACGCCCAGAAGCTGATGGAGGCGTTCCCGGAACGCTTCGACATGGTCCGGCACTATGCAGCTGCGCGGCCGGAGAACTTCGTCTACTACGTGCAGAGCCGTGCGGATTCCCCGCACGTGGAGAACCATTACGCGCCGTTCCGCGAACTCCATGGAGTGACGACGGACAGCGGGGTGTCACGCGGCGGGAACCGCCACTTCGTCCTTTACGACGGAGAGGTCCCCGGCCACGGGAAGATCACTGCCGGCGAGTTTGACCGCTTCTTCCAGCAGGCAGTAGCGGCTTGGCGTGCCTCCCGGGGGAAGTGACCGCCGAACTGGACGTCAGGACTGCGCAGCCATGACCTTGACGGTCATCTCGTCGCGCATCGCATAGAAGCGCATGTAGTCGACGAGGTACCTCTGCTCCTTCGTGGTCAGGAGGGCGCCGGGGTCGTGAGTCACCTTGTCGCGGGCCAGGAACGCCTCGAGGAAGTGGATCAGGGGATTCGTGCCCTCACCGAAGGTGGGGTAGATCGACAGGTGCGCGAACGGGTAGGCGTTGACCTCGAGAACAACGGGATCGGTGCTGCCGAAGCTGTCCACCATCACGTCGACGCCGCCCGTGGCCATCCCGGGGATCGCGGCGACGGCCCGGACGGCCATCTCCTTGAACTCATCGCTGACCAGATCGGTCACGATCGCCGTCTCGCCGCCGTACGTCGAGTTGGAGATCGAAGTGAGGAGCACGTTCTCGCCTTCGGCTGGCACGGAGTCCAGGGAGAGGCCGGCCCCCGAGAGCTGGGCGTGCATGTTGCGGTTGCGACGGATCGGCTTGTCGTGGAAGAAGCCGCACTTCGAGCGCTCGGCGTTCTTTGCGTCGATGAGGGCGTCGATGGTCGACTCGCCGTCCCCCGTGACATAGGCAGGGATGCGGATCACGGCGTTGTCCAGGCGCCCTTCGATCACGACGGCACGGATCTCGAACCCCGGCACCATCTCCTGCACGATGGCCACTGGATCATGGCCGTAGCTCTTCTGGATCGCAATGCACTCGGCGAAGGTCTCGATGAAGGATTCCTTCCGCACGTTAAGGAAGACGCCCACGCCGAGCGTCAGCGAGTGCGCCTTGATGACGACCTCGGAGTTATCCGCGTACGACTCCGCCAGCGCCTTCTCCGCCTCGTTCTCGCGGTACACGCGGGAACGCGGGATGCGCACGCCCTTCGGCTCGAGGAGGTCGTGCGTGGCGACCTTGTCGTTGCAGATGGCGCTGCTGGTCTTGGAGCAGCTAGGCAGCAGGCGCGTGTGGATGTATGCCAGGCGGGAGCCGTCCTCACGGTGCATCTCGATGAAGGGGTGGCCCTTCTTGTTATGGCGGATGGTGTGGGGGATTCCGAGGGCCTTCACGGCCTCGATGTAGTTGCCCATGATCGTCGTCTCCGACGGTCCGTAGACGTTGCGGGACCGGTCCTTCAGGGCGTCGAGGATGTCGTCGAGGTGCGAGGTCTGCATGATGTCTCCAGGGGCGGGGAAGGGGGGGTCAGGAGTTCTGGACGCCAACGCTCGTGCCGAACGCGCGTCGAGAGGCGATCTTGGCGGTTCCGCCAGACCGGCCGGCGAGCTGACGGACAAGGGAAACGGCCTGTTCGACGGGGCGCTCGTCGCCGGCGAGGAGGACGTCGAACGTGCCGTCGGCGATGCGTCCTACGTCACCGTGCACGTCCTCCCGGTTGAGTCGGGCCAGGATGGCAAGGCGGAGCTTCGGCAGCACGTGTGACGTGGCGGCAATCCGTATCCTGCGCCACGCGGGCTTCGAGATCGAGGGCATCGGCGGCATCTCGATCATGGTGGCGGCGCGAGCTGTCAGCAGACGAGAGGTCTGGTTGAGCGGGAAGTACCAGGACGACGAATGGGGTCGCCGCTTCGTCCCCGGGAAGTAGTGATCGATGATGGCGGCCGGGACATTCCGCTGCGAGCCGTACGCGGGATAGATGTGCCCGCCCAGGCCTGCGGAGGGGTTCAGCTCATTGATGAACACCTGGCTGCCGGGGTCGGAGGGGTCCTCGACAAGGAGGTCTACACCCGCGTGGGAGAGGCCCTCGACGGCGTCGACCGCATCGATCGCGATCTGCTTGATCGATTCCGGGAGGGTGTCCGTGAGGTCCAAGCTGTCGCCGCCCTGAGCGAGGTTGGCGGCCTCCCGGAGAAAGAGGACCTGTCCTTCGTCCGGAACCGTGCTCGCATCGGCGCCCTGCGCAGCGAGGACTCGTTCGGCGTCCGCGTCGATCGCAAGGGCATGGTTTCGAAGATGCGGGTTCCCGCGACGAACCGCCGTCTTCTCCGCGACCAGCTCCGCCACGGTCGACGATCCGTCGCCCGTGACGTTCGCCGGCTCGGCGAGCGTCACAGCGACGACCTGCCGACCTACCACGAAGACACGCAGCGCTCCGCCTCGGATGTGCTGCTCCACGACGATGTCGTCGCATCCCAGCGTGGTGACCAGATGCTCGAGCGCGGCGTCGAACTGCTCTACGGATTCGAGCTTCGGGAAGACGCCCCGTCCCTTCGCCCAGGAGTTCGGTTTGAGGCAGACAGGGAATCCGAGGGACTCCGCATACGCGCGCACGGCTCGCAGATCGATGTCTCCGGTGAAGCTCCGGCCCTGGGGCGTCGGCAGGCCTGCGGCGAGCAGCAGGTCCCGGGTCGCGTGCTTGTCGTCGCTCTCGCGGGCGATGCGGTCCTGGACGGCACCGCTCAGGCGGGTCTGCCGGAACTCGCGGCGGCTCTGTCCGTCGGTGATCACGTAGCGGGCTTCAGGGCCCAGGGAGACGGTCAGACCTCGCCGCCATGCTTCGAGCGGCACAAGTGCCCACAGACTGTTCGAGAGGGAGAAGAAGGGCGTGCTGAGATCGTCCCAGGCGTGGATGTCGCTGTTCTTCATCGTCGGGTCTCCTCGGCGATCGTCATCGGGCGGCGCGCCACCAGTCGAGCGCACGGTGCAGGTGGAATCGGAACTCCGGTGGTGTCATCACACCGTGTCCTTCTTTCTCGCCGTCGTACGGGGAGAACCACCGGCGACCCGAAGGTGGGCCATCGGGCGACGGAGTCGAGCCGAGCGCGGTGTAGAAGGGGACGTAGTGGTTCTCGATGTAGTACGGGTCGCTCGTGCTCTGCGTGTAGTACACGAAGTTGCGGGGCCGGAAGCTGGCGTAGTGCTCGGGCATGCTGAATCGCTCAGGGAAGGCGTCGATCAGGCGTTCCTGGTCCCAGTCCTTCCACACGAGCCCGAAGTAGGTGCGCTTGGCGTTCGGCAGGCTGTTGCGAATGCTCGTCGCCGGGGACTGCACATAGGCGAGGGAGCCCGGCAGCATCGCCGAAGCGCGGAGGGCGGCGAAGCCGCCGCCGGAACCGCCGATGAAGACGACGTGCTTCGCCCCGGTCCGGGCCTGCGCCCTTTCGATGGCGAGCAAGATATCGGCCAGGGGGTCCCATCCCGGGCCTCCGCAATACCAGCCCAGCAGGAGATTTCGCTGGCTGTCCAGCAGGAGTGTCGGGTCCGCGAAGGCCAGATGAGAGGGGAACTCGTGGTGCAGCGAGGTCACCCTCTCGAACTTCGGGTAGATGTTCTTGTCTCGGCGGTTCGCGCCGTGGAAGGTCACCGCGATCTCGTCGGACTTCGTCAGCCGGGCGTAGAAGTCGAGTCTTCGACCGTGCCGCAGTGCCACCGTGTGGAGCGCGGTCGGTCGCGACTGGAACCGCAGAGACGTGATCGACCGCTGGTGGATGACCGGGAGCTGGAAGTGGGGTTCGTATGACTCCATGAGTCCGGTGGCCGGGTTCTTCTTCAGGGTGGCCACGTCGTCAGAACCCCATCGCAGAGGTGGTCGAGAGCAGTCGCTCCGTCATCGTTCTGTACACCTCGTCGACGTAATGGAAGGGGGCGCGGTCCCACTTGTGGCGGGCCGCCGCGGTGAGCGCTTCAGCAGGGGTGGAGACGACGGGAACGCCGGCGGCCGTGATCGACGAGGTCATCCGCGCCAGATGCTCGTTCAGGAATGTCTCGGTCGGGGAGAACGGGGCCCCGGTGTCGTCCTGTTCCGCCCAGCGGGTGTCGTTCAAGATGAGGCGGTCGAGAAGGTCGAGGTCGGCCAGGTGTCCGAGAAAACGGTCGAGGGCGGAGTTCCACATGCGGCGGTGGTCGGGGTCGGCCGTGGTGATGATCTCTCCGAGGGTGCCCTTGAAGAGATTCTCCTTCTCGAAGTTCCGCAGGCGTGTCACCCAGCCTCCCCCGGGCAGTGACTGCACGCCGTTGCGCTCGTCGGTGAGGTCCCACAGGATCACATCGTAATCATCACGGGCAGCATCGAGCGCAGGAATGATCGAGGACTCGATGTCGCCGCGAAGCATGCGACGCTGGAACGAGGATTCGATCTGGCTGAGGCGCCACTGATCGATGTCCCCGGCCGGCGAGGTGGCGCTGATGAGGGACTGCCGGGCGATGTACCCGGCCATCTCGAGCTGGTCAGGATCCCAGAAGTCGACGGCGTCGCGAGTGACGCAGGACCCGTAGATGAAGATGCGCGTACTCATCGCCAGAGCCCCTTGGTGTCGATGACGACCTTCTCCTGCAGCTTCTCGCGGTCGAAGCCCTTGAAGTCGTCGTGGTCGACCAGCAGCAGCACGATGTCGGCGCGGGAGACGGCGTCCTCGAGCTCGGTGAGCTCCGCGTTCGCTCGGTCGTCGAAATCTGGGGGCAGCTGGTCGATGTTGGGCTCGACCACGAGCACGGTGCCGTGGTCCAGCCGATCGGACAGGGCAATGGCGATGTCCTTGGACGGGGACTCGCGCAGGTCGTCGATGTTGGCCTTGAAGGCGATGCCCAGGGCGGCGACGACGGGGTCCTTCAGGCGGTTCGCACGCTCGAGGACCTTCTCGATCACCAGCTTCGGCTTGGAGTCGTTGACGTTGCGCGCGGTCGCGATGAGCTTCGCGTGCTCGCGCTCCGCGGAGACGATGAACCACGGATCCACCGCGATGCAGTGGCCGCCCACGCCGGGGCCCGGCTGGAGGATGTTCACGCGCGGGTGGTGGTTGGCCAGCTCGATGAGCTCCCACACGTCGATGCCCTGGCGGTCGGCGATGATCGACAGCTCGTTGGCGAAGGCGATGTTCACGTCGCGGAAGGCGTTCTCGGTGAGCTTGGCCATCTCGGCGGTGCGGGCATCCGTGAGCATCAGCTCTCCGTGGCAGAACGTGGCGTACAGGTCCCGGCAGAGGGTCGCTGCCTCCGGCGTGGTGCCCCCGATGATGCGGTCATTCTCGACCATCTCGACCATGATGCGACCGGGAAGCACGCGCTCGGGGGCGTGCGCGAGGTAGATCGAGTGCGGACTCCCCGCAGATGGTGTGAGGTCCGGGCGCTCGCCGAAGACGATCTCTCCCATTCGTTCCGTTGCTCCGGGCGGCGACGTGGACTCGAGGACCAGAAGCTCCCCGCCTGTGAGGTGGGGAGCGATGCCACGCGCGGCGGCTTCGATGTAGGAGAGGTCGGCGTCGTGGTCTCCCGTGAACGGGGTGGGAACGGAGACGATGTACGCGTCTGCGGACGGTGTCGTCGACTGCGCTCGGAGTCGTCCTTGTGCGACGACCCCTGCAAGGACCACGCCGAGGCCGTCCTCCACGAACGGGAGCTCACCCGCGTTTATCTGCGCGACGCGGGAGGCGTCGGTATCCACGCCGATCACCTGCAAGCCGGACTGGGCGAAGACGGCGGCGGTCGGCAGCCCGATGTACCCCAGCCCGATCACGCACAGCGTCCTGACAGTGGGTAGCGGGGTCACGGTCGGGCTCCTTCATTAGGGGACCACCGGCCGAGGGACGAAGAGGGCATGCGCCCGGTGATCACGGTGCTGGGGGCGGGCGGCGGTTGGGCACCACCTTATCGCCCGGACGAGGCGCGGCGAGCTGCGGAGGATCATTTCGGCGAGGGCTCGAGCGCCAGCGTGAAGGAGGATCCGGCGCGCTCCCGGACCGTCGCAGTGATGCCGGTGCTTCGATCGCTGGGGTCGAGGGAGATGTCTTGGGCGTCGATATCTTCGTGCGTGACGATCGTCCACGTGCCACTGATGCGCAACGTGATGGAATCCAACTGCTGCGTAGGCTCCACGATGGTCAGTCTCAGGTCCCCCCGGCGGTGCTCTATGAGCAGGAGCACAGCGGTGGAGCATTGGATCTTGAGTCCCTCCGCGCATGTGATCGTAGAGGGCTTCCACACGGCTGCCGCTGTGGTGCGGGCATCGGAGAGTCCTACGACCTGTGCGGTCCCGTCGTTCCGGAGAATCGTCGGCGCCTGTGCTCGAGAAGCCTTCGCGGCGACTCTCCGCGTCTCGGCTTCCGAAGCACCCGGCAGGAGCATCCATGCTCCTGACGTGGCGGTGTGGATCAGGTCCAAGGTCACCCAGGTCCTCGTGATCCGATTTTCGGGTTCGATCTCTGCGACGGAGCGCTCGACCTGACGCGAACTGCCGATGCGTCGAGATGTCGCCGCCGTGAGCTGGCCGTCGCCGAGGATCAGATAGCCCCCTGTCCCTTCGAGGTGTGCCCAGCTCGCGCTTGTTGCTGTCAGCTCTCGAGTCACTCTCTTTCCATCGACGACGATGCGGTGACGGGAGTTCTCGCCCAGCATCCGATTCTCGATCGTCGTCACCGCGGGACCGTGCTCGGTCTCGATGTCGCTGATCAGCTCCACCAGCTTGGAGGAGTCGGCCACGCTGAAGCGGCGGCAGTTCGGGACATCGCCGTCGAGCCCCGTCTGATGCATGGCGGCGACACTGACTTCGCCGCCCACCATGCCCGCAGTCCAATCATTAGCAGGGCGCCGTGATCCATCCTCCGCCGTCCGTCGAGGGTGAAGGGCGAAGCGATGATTCGTCGTTCCTGGGGGGCGGGAGTAGTCAAGGGTCGCCCAGAAGCCGTCATTGAAAGGCTCTGGATCGCCATCGACGAAAAGGTAGCGCATGGCGTTCCCTGTTCGGGATCCCCAGATGTTCTCCGTGTCGGAGCACTCGTAGGCGGAGACCCGACTGCTCGCCATCGCGACCCCCGCCGTCCATCCGGCGGCACGATGGACGAGACGGTCCATGGAAGGGAAGTACACGGACCTCTGCGGGGGAGGATCTGCGGGAAGCGAGGGAGCCAGGGATTCAAGGGCGAGGGCGCCGACCACGTCGGGACCCGCTAGCAGGTCGATCCCGGAGGGGGCGGAAGCCCACCCTGCGAGAGTGCTGAGCCATCTGTCCCGCACCTCGGCAGGGGCAGTGCTGGAGAGCTCCGCTATCGATGCCATGACGGTCCTACCTGTCGTCGAACCGTTGGTGCGGACCCGGGATACGGCTCTGCCTCGCACGAGGTCGAGGACATGGCCATTGACGATCACCGGGAGGAAGGCGCGGTCGACGAGGTCGTGCAGTGCATCCATGCGGGGGAGGCTGGCCGACGTGCCGGAGACGAGGCTGCTGAGCAGTGCGACGTCTCGCAGCAGCTCCACTCCGTACGATCCTGTGTACGGGACCGATAGATGTTGTATGAAGCCGGCGTCAGGGTGGAACCCGTCGCCCGTGGATGTCGTGGACCATGCTTCGCTGATCGCCTCGGCGCAGTCCTCGAGCTGCTCCGACGAGTGCTTGAGAACTGCCGATATCATCACGGGTCTTGCGGTGTTGACGCGATTGGCTCCGGTGCTCTCGGTATCCGAGATTGCGCTGCGTCGGACGTCCGGAATGAAATAGGCGATCGCCTCGAGCGCGTCGTCCGCCATCGATTGGGGGAGATCCTCGAGCATCAGGCAGATCGTATCGGCGAGGGGGCGGGGAGTTCCGATCTCCCAATCCCACCAATTGCCGAAGGGCTGAGCTCCGCTGTGGTATCCAGCGGCGATCAGTCGAGACAGGCCACGTTCGATCTGCTGCTTCACCGCGGGTTCTCGGTACCATCGGGAACCAGGGGTCGACCACGCGCGTCCCATCGCAGAGAGCCGTGTCGCTGTGCCGGAAAATGCTCTGGAGTCCCCGCCGCGCAGGTCATAGGCTGCGAACGCTTCGTGATTCTGGGATCTGGAAGCATCTCTCACGTAGTTGTCCACGGAGGCGTCGAGCTGCTCGAGGCGATCGAGCGCATGTGGTCCCGCGCTCGGAAGTCTCGCGCGCCCCGTGAGGAGCTCGATCCAACGCTCCCGCAGGTCAGTGGGCTTCGCAGGCAGGGGGGTATAAGCAGTGGGCGTAGGTAGCGCGAAGGCTCCGGCGGTGACGGCGGCTCCTGCGAGGAGGAGGGTCCGTCGGGAGTACTGCCGAGGGGCGGGCTTGCGGGAGCCTGCGTCGGAGTTCACGGTGGAACACGATAGCGTGGGCTTCTGAACTGCGGGAACACCGCGCTCTCCGACGAAGCCGGGAATCGACCCTCAGACCATCGTGCGAGCGAGATTCTCTCCGAGCCATGCGACGTCGGCGCTCGCAAGCAGCTCTCGCTCGGCCACGTCCCAGGAGCGCGCAGCGACCCAGCACCAGCTGCAGATGTCCGTCCCGCTGCTGCGCCACCTGAGCTAGCAGATGCGAGACCTGCTCGGGACGGTTGGTCGCGGCGAGCAGGGTCACCGTGGGCAGCGCGAGAGGCCCCGCTCCCGGGCCCGAGTCGATGGCCGCGGCGGCAAGCACCGTTCATCCGCCGTTCACCGACCCTGGCCGACCGGCCGCTCGGGCCATGGGCGGCACGGCCTCGCGGGACCCGCTCAGCCGCCGGCCTCGGCGGCTCCTCCCTGGTCCGAGGCCCCGCCGCTGTCGGAGGGCGCGGCTTCGGCGACGGGTGCGAACCGCAGCAGCAGCGTGCTGCCCGGGGTGCTCGCCACGCTCAGCGGCGCCCCGCGCCCCAGCGGTGCCTGCGCGAGGGCGCCGGCCGGGGCGGCGGGCGCTCCGAGCCGGGATTCCGGGGCCTCCAGGGAGTCGCCCGCCAGGAGGGAGCCGTCCGTGAGGGTCCAGGCCGTCGGCGCGGCGGCGTCGAGGCCGCCGGGGGCGCTGAGCTGCACGGGGACCGGCGCCGCGCCCTCCGGGTCGCGCAGGTCCACGATCATCACGCCCAGCGTCCCGTCGTCGCCGAGGACCGCGTGCACCATGATCCGGCCGTCGCCGCTGACCGCGGGGGCGAGCACCGTGCCCGCGGGCAGCTGGGCCAGCTGCAGCAGCGCCAGGAAGCTGGTGCGGCCGCGCAGCAGCTCGCCGGGCCGGTCCAGGGAGCCGGTCGCGCAGACCGGGCTCATGGGGGCGCCGCCCTGGCAGGCCTGCAGGGTCGCGTGGAAGGCCAGGCGCTCCACGCCCGACTCCGCCGCGGTGAGGGCGTAGTCCCCGCTCCACAGCGCCTGCGCATGCGTGCGGGAGGTGGCGTTGGTGCCCGGGCAGGAGGTCGGCCCCGTCTCCTCCATCCACAGCGGCAGGTCGTGCTGCTCGGCGACCTGCGCCCCCATGCCGATGAGCTGCCGGGCGCGCTCGCGCAGCGCCGGGGAGGTGAGGTCCTCGACCGTCGGGTTCGCGATCGAGGAGGCCGGGCCGGTGCAGTCCCACAGCGGATACCAGTGCATGGTCAGCGCCCGCTGGTGCGGGATCCCGGACTCGGCGAACGCCCGCCACCACGGGGCGTCGTAGGCGCCCGGCCCGGCGATCGGCGTGCCGGGGGCGACGGCCTCGATCGCGGCCGAGTGCTCGGTGAGCGCGGCCCGGTAGGCGTCGGTGTCCCAGCTGTCGTCCCGCACGGCCAGCTGCGGCTGGTTGGCGTGGAAGAAGCCGTTGGGCTCGTTGCCGATCGACACCGCCAGCAGGCGCCGGCCGAAGGCCTCCCGGGCGTGGGCGGCCATGTCCGCGGCGCGCTGCGGGTCGTCATGGCCCAGGTCCAGGGTGATCGTCACCGAGGCGTCCGCCGCCTCCGCCGCCGCGGCGACCCGCTGCAGATCGGCCGGCGTGACGGTGGCCTCCGCCCAGTCCGGGGCGCTCTCCCCGCTCGAGGTCCACCACATGCGCCGGTCCACGCTGTTGCCGCCGAAGCGCAGCACGGGGGAGTCCAGCGCCTCCAGCGTCTCGTCGAGGTTGGAGGACTCCGAGCCCCACAGCGGGGAGGCCAGGTCCGTCGCCTCGAAGCTCAGGCCGATGCTCCCGTCCCAGCGCTGCGCCCCCTCGGGGACGGCGAAGGACGCGGTCACCGGCTCCGCGGTGGAGGCGGCGACGTCGGGCAGGGCCAGCGGCCCGGGGTCCGGGTCGTAGCCGGGGGCGTCGAGCTCGTCCTGCGGCCGCGGGGACGGCGACGCCGAGGGGGACGCCGACCCTCCGGGGCCCGGGAGGAGGCCGTCGCGGGCATCGGGCAGGCCCACGACCACCGCTGTGACCAGCAGGACGGCCACGACGAGCGCGGCCGGGACGACGAGCCGGGTGCGCGAGCGCCGGCGGGCATCGGCCATCGTCAGATCATCACGTGCGCGTCGTTCGTCCCGAACCAGGCGACATCGGCCGAGGCGAGCAGCTCGCGGTCGCCCGCGGTCCAGGAGTGCTGGGCGACCTGGCCGCGCTGCTGGACGAAGTTGAAGCGGTCCGCGGAGTAGATCGTCCCGCCGCCGTCGATCACGGCCTGCAGGAACGCCGTGTCCTCCCCGCGGGAGACGTCCTCGAAGGGATGCGCGGCGAAGACCTCCCGACCGGCGGTGAGGGTCGGGCCCATCACCCGGTCGGTGTACCGGTGCTCCATCCAGGGGAAGCGCAGCAGCGTGGCATCGGGCCCGGCCAGATGCATGTAGTGCGCGTGCTTGCCCACCACGTCCGCGCCGGAGAACTCCCGGGCCTGCAGCAGGTCGTGCAGGTACCAGGGTCCGTAGAGGTCGTCGTCGTCCATCTTCGCCAGCACGGCCCCCTCCGCGCGAGCGACGGCGGCGTTCAGGCAGGCACCCAGGGTCCAGGCCGGGTCGCCGGCGAGGACTTGCAGGTCGCGGATCCCCGCCGCCTCGGCGGCGGCCGCGTCCACGCCGCCGGCGGCGTCGAAGCCGTGCGTGACCAGGATCAGCTGCACCTCGACGTCGCGCTGGCGGCCCACCTGGCCCAGCAGGTGCGCGATCTGCTCGGGGCGGTTGGTCGCCGCGAGCACGCTGACCGTGGGCAGCGAGGCCGCACCGGGCAGCCCCCGCGGATCGCGCCTCCCGGTGACCTGCACGGCGTCCAGCACCGTGCGGGCGCGGTGGGTGTAGGTGTGCTCGCGCCAGATCCTCCGCTGCGCGCGGTGCACGGCGCGGTCCCGCAGCTCGCCCGAGCGCACCAGGGCCCGCACCACCTGGCCGGCCTCTTCGCGCGTGGCAACCACGGGGACCTCGTCGTCCTCGAAGAACTCGCCGATCGCGGGGGAGGGGGTGGAGACCACCGGTGTGCCTGAGGCGGTGATCTCGAAGATCCGCCGGGCGCACATCGACGGGCTCGTGACCACCGAGTTGACGTTGAGGAAGACCTTGTACGCCTTGTAGGCGGTGAGCATCTGCGAGTAGGCGAGGGAGCCGACGACTCGATCGGCGAGCTCGCCGGGGAACTGGTAGTTCTCGTCGTCACCCAGGAAGCGGGAGAAGATCTCCAGCCCCGTGCCCATCCGCGGGGAGACGTCCAGCGCCCCGCCCAGCAGCAGGTCCATCTGCTCGCGGCGCTCGGGGAACTTGTGGGCGAAGTACATCCCCGCGAAGGCGACGTCGCGGGCCTGGTGCCCGTTCTGTGGGCGCACCGGGTTGTGCACCGCGGACTGCGCCGCGAACGGCAGCACGTCCACCCGTTCGTGGCCCAGCTCCTCGCGGTACCGCGGCAGCAGCGTCACATCGGTCGTGAAGACCTGGTCGAACAGGCGCGCCGTCTCCCGGAAGTCCTCGAAGTGCGGGGGATCCTCCTTGTTCCAGAACACGGTCGGGATGCCCTGCTCGCGGCAGTGCGCCACCAGCTCCCGCAGCGGCGCCGAGGGGGCCTTCGAGCCGGTCAGCTGGTACTGCCAGGCATCGGCGTTGCCGTGCCAGGCCGACTCCACCAGCAGCAGGTCCACCGGAGCCTGCGCGAGCTGCTCGCGCCAGCCCTGCGGGGTCACGGCCACGGTCTCGAACTCGTAGCTCCAGGCCAGCATCGAGAAGTCGTCGAGGATCACGGCGGCGCGCAGGCCCTCGAAGCGCGGGGGGCGCTGCGGCATCACGGCCGCCTCGAAGGACAGCGGCCCGCCGTCCTGCTGCGTGCCCGAGCCGTCGGCGGTGGTGGCGCGGATCCGCCGGCGCTGCTGCCACGTCCGCAGCTGGGGGACGCCGCCCTTGCGCAGGTGCCACAGGGCGGTGCGGGCGGTGCGGAGAGGCGACTCCGGCGTCCGGCCGGAGGAGCCGGGGGGCTGCGCTGACATGCGAGAGGACCTCGAGGCGATGGGCGGGGCAGGGACGGGCACAGCCTACGTCGTCCTTCGCCGGGGCCAGGGCAGATCCTCGGGCCGACGCCTGGACGCGGAGCCTCCCGTGTGATGGGCTCGCGGTCATGGATCCGAGACCCGACCTGGACGCCTCCCCGTCGCCCGAGGCCCCGCCGCGCGCGAGCCGCCCGGTCGAGGCGCGCCCGTTGCCGCGCACCGACCTCCTCTGCAGCCCCCTGACCCTGGGCACCTCCGGCCTCGGCGCCGGCACCGTGCCCGGGAGCCCGGAAGAGGCCCGGGCCGTGGAGCTGGCCGCCGCGATGCTGCACGGCCCCTACGCGCTGATCGACACGTCCAACGCCTACGCGGGCGGCCGCAGCGAGGCCGTCCTCGGCCTCGCCCTGCGGGAGGCGGGCATCGGCGACGGCCGCGCGATCGTGACCAAGGTCGACGCCGATCCCGAGACCGGCGCCTTCGACCGCGATCGCGTGCTGCGGTCCTTCGAGGAGAGCCGGGCACGGCTCGGGGTCGACACGATCGGCCTGCTGCACCTCCACGACCCGTACGGGATCAGCGTCGAGCAGGGCATGGCCGAGGACGGCCCGGTCGCGGGCCTGCAGGAGCTCAAGGAGCAGGGCGCGGTCGGGGCCATCGGCATCGCGGCCGGGAAGCTCGACCTGATGCACCGCTACGTCGGCACGGGCGCCTTCGACGTGGTGCTGAACCACAACCGGTACACGCTCGCCGATCGCAGCGCGACGGCCCTGTTCCAGGAGGCGGGCGAGCGCGGCATGGGCGTGCTGAACGCCGCCCCGTTCGGCGGGGCGCTGCTGGCCAAGGGGTCCGCCAGCGGAGCCACCTACGCCTACCGGCAGCCCCCGGCGGAGCTGGTGGACTGGGTGCGGCGCGTCGAGGAGCTCTGCGCCCGCCACGGGATCACCCTGCCGGCGGCGGCGCTGCAGTTCTCCCTGCGCTCGCCGCTGGTGCACTCCACGGTGGTCGGGATCTCCTCCGCAGAGCGCATCGCCCAGCTGGAGCAGATGCGGGGCACGGCGGTGCCGGGCGCGTTCTGGGAGGAGCTGGACGGGCTGGGCCTGCCCGCCACCGGCACCCGGTAGCGCGCCGTCGCCGCGGAGCGCCGGGGAGCCGCCGCGAACGTGCGATCCGCCATGCGGAGCCCTCGCGCGCGGGCGCGTGCGGGTACTCTGAGGCCCGCTTCCGCCCGCCCCCTGGAGGAGATCCGTGACCGCTCAGCCGACCGCCAGCGCCCGCCCTGCGCGCGTCGCCGTGTACGGCAGCTGCGTCGCCCGGGACACCGTCGAGGCCGCAGGCGAGGGGCAGATGAGCATCCAGGTCTACGTGGCGCGCCAGTCCCTGCTCTCCGCGGGCAGCGACGCGAGCAGCCATTTCCCGGCCGATGCGCCCATCGACTCCGCCTTCCAGCGCCGCATGATGGTCTCCGACTTCGCCGGCGACCTGCGCACCCACCTCGAGGCCGTCGCCGAGGACGTCGACGTGCTGCTGTGGGACCTCGTCGACGAGCGCCACGGCGTGCACGAGTACCCCGACGGGACCGTCGTCACCCGCAGCATCGATCTGGTGTCGGTCCCGGAGGCGCTCGCCGCCGTCGAGGACGCCCGCCACATCCCCTTCGGCAGCGACGAGCACTTCGCCCGCTGGACGGAGCGGGCCGATGCCTTCATCGCCGCCCTCGAGGAGCACGGGCTGCTCGCGCGGACCGTCGTGCTGCAGGTCCCGTGGGCGCTGATCACCGTCGCCGGCGAGCCGACCCCCTGGTCGATGGGCGTCCCCGCGCGCGAGGCGAACGAGTCCTACCGGCGCTACTACCAGCACCTGCGCGATCACGGCCTGCGGATCCTGGAGCTGCAGCCCCTCGCCGTGCTCGCGGATCCCGAGCACCGCTGGGGGTTGGCGGCCTTCCACTACACGCCCGAGGTGTACCAGGAGATCATCCGGCGCCTCGCGCTCGAGTTCGCAGTGCCGATCCCCGGGATCGACCCGGACACGGACCCGGAGACCGACGCCGCCTGAGCGACGCCGTATGAGCGGCGCCGCCGCACGGCGATCGAGCATGCCGTTCGAGGACTCCGCTCGGAGGCTCAGTCTCGCAGCGCGCGCCGGCCCGACCACAGCGCGAGGCCGCCGCCGATGACGGCCAGGGCGATGCCCACCAGCCCCAGGCGCAGGTCCACGCCCGTGTTCGCGAGCTCGCCGGGCTCCTGGGAGCCGGCCGACGCCCCGGTCTCATCGGGCGCGGGAGAGGTGGTCGCGCCCGAGCCCTGCTCGGCGCCGAGCAGCTCGGCGATGGCCGAGGCCATGCCCACGCCCGAGGCGGGACCGGCCGTCGCGGAGCCGGCGGGGGAGCTCGGCTCCTCGGACGGGGTCTGCGGGGCCTCGGTGTCCTGGTCGTCCTCCGGATCGGTGGTCGCCTCGTGATCGACCGGCACGGTCGTGGTCTCGGGGGCGGTCGGCTCCGGCGAGGGGGTCGTGGTCGGCTCCTCGGTGGGCGTCTCGGTCTCGCCCTCGGTGGGCTCGGTCGAGGGATCCGGGGCCGGCGCGGACGTCGAGCCGTCCGTGGGCTCCCCGGAGGTCTCCGGGTCCGTCGGCGCGGTCGAGGGGTCCTCGCTCGGCGCGGTCGACGGGTCCTCGGTGGGCTCCTCGGTCGTGGGCTCGCCCGAGGTGGGCTCCTCGGTGGGCTCCTGCGTGGTGGGCTCGCCGGAGGTCGGCTCCTCGGTGGGCTCCTGCGTGGTGGGCCCGCCCGAGGTCGGCTCCTCGGTGGGCTCTGCCGTCGGCTCGTCCGTCGGCTCCTCGGTGGGGTCCTCCGTCGGGTCCGTCGGCTCGGACGGCTCCGACCCGGCGACGGTGACGGTGGCGTAGGCCTGGTCGGCCCCGGCGGTGAGGATCAGGCGGTACTCGCCGGGCTCGTCGAGGGTGACGGGCGTGCTCACCTGACCGCGGGAGTTCGAGGTGGTGGAGAACGAGGAGACCGAGGGCCCTTCGACGTCGACGCGCACCGCCGTGCTCGCGGGGAAGCCGCAGCCGGTCAGCTCGGTGCTCTCCCCGGGCGCGATGGTCGAGGGGGAGACGGAGGCGCTGGGGTTCGAGCACACATCGGGCAGGTCCGCGGGCGCCACGGCACCTGCCGTGGGCGCATGCTCGACGATCGCCACGGTGGCGGGGACCCCCGCGCAGGCGGCCACCAGCACGAGGCCGGCGCCGAGGCGGGCGAAGGGCGGGCGCGGTCGCGTGAGCACGATCCGTACTCCTCGGGGTCGTGGGGGAGAGGACCCTCGGCCACCGTCCGCCGCGTGGTCCTCGCGGAGGGACGATCGGCCCGGAGCGCGCACGCGGCTCGTGCCGCGCGGACGGCACCGTGCCACCCAGGAAATCCTCCGTACACTCTAGAGGTCGGCGTCCCGACGCTGAACCTGGTCGTCACCAGGGCCACACCAAGTCTTCGTCAACTCCTGCCGCCTGCGGCAGGGCCGGCGGAGCCGGTGCGGCAGCCTCGCCGGGCCCGCCCGGCATCGCCGCGGCCGCGGCCCGCACGTCCGTCCCTGACCAGGAGGCTCAGATGCTCGAGGCCGTTCCCCAGGCGGACCAGGCGCTCCTGACCGAGCCCGAGGCCCAGCGCATCGCCCGCACCGCCGCGGACGTCGTCCAGGAGGTCGCCCGGGTCGTGGAGGGCAAGCCCCGCGCGATCCGGCTGGCCATGACGGTGCTCCTGGCCGACGGCCACCTCCTGCTCGAGGACGTCCCCGGCGTCGGCAAGACCCTGCTGGCCAAGGCCCTCGCCGCGGCGCTCGGCGCCCGTCGCGCCCGCATCCAGTTCACCCCCGACCTGCTGCCGGGGGACGTCACCGGCGCGAGCGTGCTGGACCCCAGCACCGGCGCCTTCAGCTTCCGTCCCGGCGCCGTGTTCACCCACATCCTGCTGGCCGACGAGATCAACCGCGCCTCGCCGAAGACGCAGTCCGCGCTGCTGGAGTCGATGGAGGAGCGCCAGGTCAGCGTCGACGGCGAGACCTACGTGCTCGAGAGCCCCTTCATGGTCGTCGCCACCGCGAACCCCGTGGAGATGGAGGGCACCTACCACCTGCCCGAGGCGCAGCGCGACCGCTTCCTCGCCCAGACCTCCCTGGGCTATCCCGCCCACGACGCCGAGCTGCGGATGCTCGCCGTGCAGACCGGGCCGCTGGCCGCCAGCGCCCGCGAGGCGTCCGACGAGATCCGCGCCCGCACCAGCCCCGAGCAGATCGCCGCGGACATCCGCGCCATCCGCCGCGTCCACGCCTCCCCGGCGCTGCTGGACTACGTGGTGCGCCTGGCCGCCGGCACCCGCGACCACGGGCAGGTGGTCCTCGGCGCCTCGCCCCGCGCCACCGTGCACCTAGTGCGCATGCTCAAGGCCCATGCCGCCATGGAGGGCCGCGTCTTCGTCCTGCCCGAGGACGTGCGCGGCGTCATCGGCCCCGTGTGGCGCCATCGCCTGCACCTGGCCCCGCAGGCCCTCTCCCGCGGGGTGAGCGCGGCCGATGTCCTGCGCGACGTCCTCGCCTCGACCCCGCTGGAACGGTGAGCCGCCGCGCCCGCAGCCGGGTGCCGCACCGCTCCCTGGTGCGGCCCACCGGCCGCGGGACCCTCGCGATCGTGCTCGCGCCGCTGCTCCTGCTGGGCGCCGAGGTCACGGGCCTGGCCCTGCTGCACTACCTCGCCAGCGCGCTGCTGGTCGCGCTGGGCCTGTCGGGCCTGATGATCCTCCTCAGCGGGGTGCGTCTCGACCTCGAGCGCCGGGTGCAGGCCGATGCGGTCCGGGCCGGCGGCGCGGTCGACGTCCAGATGCGCCTGGTCCCGACCGCCCTGTTCGCCCGCGTGCCGCTGGGCCGCGGGGTGGTGCGCTCCTACCTGCCGGCCGCCCTCGGCGGCCACGGCGACCTGCCGCTCGCGCCGAGCATGCCGCACAGCCTGGTGGTGCGCCGCCGCGGAGTGCACGAGCTGGGCCCGTGCGGGATCCTCGTGCGGGACGTGCTGGGCCTGTTCCACCTGCGCCGCATCGTCCCGGCGCCCGCGCAGGTCGTCGGCCTGCCCGCGGTGGAGGAGATCGACCTCGTCCTCGCGCAGCGCCTGGGGCGCGCCCTCGGCGACTCCGCCTCCGCCGGCTCCCGGGCCCAGGGGGACCCGGGGCCCATCGCCCGGGTGTACGTCCCCGGCGACGACATCCGCCGCATGCACTGGAAGGCCAGCGCCCGCACCGGGCGCCTCATGACCCGTGAGGACGAGCCGTCCACCAGCGTGAACGCCCTCATCGTCCTGGACACCCGCGCCCCGGCCGGGCCCTTCCCGCCCGCGATGGAGGAGGCGATCGCCCGCGCCCAGGACCGCGCCGTCGACCACGCCGCCACCGCCCTGCTGGCCCTGCGCGGCCAGGGGTACGACGTGACGGTGCTCGACGCGAGCGGGGACCGCATCGTCGCCGCGGGGCGCGAGCACCCCCTCGGCGCCTCCGCCGCCGGCGGCTCCGGACGGTACGGGGCGGGCGCCGCCTCGGGCGGGTCCGGCGGGATCGCGCACCACGGGGCGCAGGCCGATGCGATCTCCGCCCACGCCGCCCTGCTGGCCCTGGCCGCCGTCGGCTTCGGCGACACCGACGAGCACCGCGACCCCCACCAGGGGGCGCCGGGACCCGTCGCGGTGGCGCTGGCCATCGGCGCCGGCGACGGCGAGGCCTTCGCCGACCTGGACCTGGACCGCTTCGCCGGCAGCGCCCCGCGCCGCCTGGCCCTCGCCGTCCTGCCCGAGCCGCGCCCCGGCCGCGGACCGGCCGACGTCGAGGTCGCCGGCGGCGGCGCGCGCGGCAGCTGGCGCCGCGTCGAGGCCGGCTGCGAGGCGAGCCTCCGCGAGATCCTTCGGGCCGTGGCCGATGCCGGCATCGGAGCGGCGCGATGAGCCCGCTGCTGGGCCGCCCCGCCCCCGATCCCGCCGCCGCGCTCGCCCGCGGCGGGATCCTCGCCGTCGCCACCCTGCTCGCCTGGACGCCGCTGTCGCTGCTGTTCACCGCCCCCTCCTGGTGGTTCGTGCCGCTGTGCAGCACGATCGCGGTGCTCGGCATCGGCGCGCTGGCCCGCGCCCTCGTGCCCATCCCGGCGCTGGTCCCCGTCATCCACCTCGGCACGGTGCTGGCGGTGACCGTCTTCGCCGAGCTCACCACCGGGGTGCTCGAGGCCCAGCACCGCATCGTCGCCCCCGGCACGGGGCTGCTCGACGCCCAGGTCGCCGTGCTGCGCGCGGGCATCGAGGAGATCGGCGGGGGCCGCGCCCCGGTGGACCTCACCGGTCCCGGCCAGGTGGTCCTGACCCTCGCGGTCTCCCTCGTGGTGGTGGTGCTGGACCTGCTGTTCCTCGACCTGGGCTGGCACACCCCCACCGGGTTCCTGCTGCTGGCCCTCATGCTGGTGCCCGCGCTCATGTACCCGGCGGGCGGGCCCTGGTGGACGGCGACCGGGCCGCTGGCCGGCGCCCTGATCGTGTTCGCCGCGCGCACCCTCCACGCCGACGGCTCCTACCTCCACGGCGACGAACGGCCCCACACCGGGCCCCTCAGCCGCCGCACCGCCGTCACCGCGCTGACTGCCGGGACCATCGGCGCGGTCCTCGCCGGGGCTCCGATGCTCTCCGCGATCCTGCCGCGGCCGGTGCGCCCGCTGCTGCCGCTGGACATCGACACCATCAACGCCTGGCGCGGCCAGGAGGCCACCGATCTCGGCGCCGTGATGATCGACGACTCGATCTCGGTGCGCCGCGACCTCATGCGCCGCGGCGAGGCGGAGGTGCTGCGCATGACGGTCACCGGCGGCGACCCCGACTACCTGCGCCTGCACACCCTGACCCGCTTCGACGGGGCGAGCTTCCGTCGCGGCGACGGCTGGGCCGCAGGCGGCGCGGGGGACCAGCTGCCCGCGGCGTTCACGGACCGCCGCCTGGCCGGGGGCCCTCCGGCCGATGCGATCACCTACCAGGTCTCCCTCACCTCCCTGCAGGGCGACGCGCTGCCCGCCCCGCCGGCCATCGGCTGGTACAGCACCCCGCTGGACGGGCGGATCGCCGCCGCCGGGGCGGCCGACGGCACCCTCCTGCTCGAAGACGGCGTCCAGGACCTCAGCGGCGTCGCGTACGAGGTCGCCTCCCGCCCCTCCGGGAGCACGGCCGCGCAGCTGCGGGCCCTGAGCACCTCGGCGTTCACCGAGCCCTTCGACGCCGGCTATCTCGCCGGGGACGTCCCGCAGATGATCGCCGACCTCGCCGAACAGGTCGCCGCGGACGCGGGCGCCGCCGGCGCCTACGACACCGCCCGCGCCTTCGTTGCGTTCTTCCACGCCGAGTTCGACTACTCGCTGTCGGTGACCACGCCGCCCGGCAGCGACCCCATCGCCTCCTTCCTCACCGAGCGGATCGGCTACTGCGAGCAGTTCGCCGCGACCTTCGCGCTGATGATGGACGCGCGCGGCTATCCCACCCGCGTCGCCATCGGCTTCACCGCCGGCACGGAGGACGGCGAGGAGCGCACCGTCACCAACCACAACGCCCACGCCTGGCCCGAGGTCTGGTTCGGGGCCGAGCACGGCTGGGTGCGCTTCGAGCCGACCCCGCCGTCGGCCGGCAGCGGCACCAGCGCTCCCGGGCATGAGGACGAGGACGCCCCCGCCGAGGAGACGACCCCCGCGACGGCGCCCAGCGCCGAGCAGACCACCGCGCCCGTCGAGCAGACCTCGAGCGCCTCCGAGACGCCCTCCGAGTCCGCGAGCACCGCCTCCGAGGGCGGCGGCACCGACCCCGGCGGCGACGCGGGGGACGGGGACGGCGAGGGGCCGGGGACCGGCGCCCTGGTCCTGGGCGGGGCGCTGCTCGGCGGCGCCGGCCTCGGCGGCGGCCTCCTGTGGCGCGCGCGGCACCGGGCCCGTGCCCGCGACGCCCGCTGGGCGGGCCTCGGCCCGGCGGCGGACGGGACCGAGGGCGGGACCGACGGGCAGGCCGAGGCGAGGGTCGGGGCCGAGGCGGAGGCCGGAGCCGAGGCGGAGGCCGGGGGCGAGGCGGAGGCCGGGGCCGACGCCGAGGCGGTGCGCCGCGCCGCCGCCCAGCTCGCCTGGGAGGAGATCGGGCAGGCCATCGTCCACCGCCGCCGGGCCATCCGGCTGCTGGGCTGGACGGGCCGCTGGGGACGGCCCCCCGGCGACCTCGAGCTGGATGCGACCCTCACGCCGAGCCGCGCCCTGGAGGCGATGCTGGACCGCCTCGCCACCCTGGGCCGATGGGCCGGCCGCGGATCCGAGGCCGCGGTCGTCACGGCCCGCCACCACGAGGCGGCCGCCCGCATCGGCGCCGCCCTCGAGGCCTCCCGCTACGCACCCCCTCCGGTGCCGCGGGCGGCGAGCACCGCCGCGACCCGCCGGTCCCACGCCGCGCCCACCGCGGATCCCCGCGCCGCGCTGCGCGAGGACGCGGACCTCCTCCTCGCCCTCATCCGCAGCCTCTGACGCTCCCCGCCCCGGCCGTCGGCCGCTCCGAGCGCCGCCGACCCGCCCGTGACCTGCGGTCGGGGCCCGGCCGCAGCAGGCGTATGCTCTCCGGCGTGCTCTCCCCCCGCAGCGCTCCGTCCCGGGATCCGCAGCCCGCGCGATCCGACGCCCCGACCCGAGGCCCCGGCTCGGTGCGGCGCTGGATGCGATCCCCGGCGCGGCTGATCACGGCCGGCACCGCCATGATCCTCACCGCCGGCACCGCCGCGCTGATGATGCCCTTCACCCGCATCGGCGAGCACGCCCCGCCGCTGGTGGACGCCCTGTTCACCGCCGCCTCGGCGCTGTGCGTGACCGGGCTGATCACCGTCGACACCGCGACCTACTGGTCCCCGGCCGGGCAGCTCGTGATCATGGTGCTGATCCAGATCGGCGGGCTCGGCGTGATGACCCTGTCGACGCTGCTCGCGGTGCTCACCGTGCGCCGCATCGGCGTGCGCACCCGCGCCGCGATCGCGCAGTCCAGCGCCGGGACCCTGCAGGACGCGCCCGCGATCATCGGCCGCATCCTCGCCATCAGCTTCGCCGTCGAGGCGGTGATCGCCGCGGTGCTGGTGGTGCGCTACCTCCTGGACGGGATGAGCGCGGGCACCGCCCTGTTCCGCGGGGCGTTCCTGGCCGTCTCCGCCTTCAACAACGCCGGGTTCGCGCTGGACAGCGACAGCCTCATCGGCGAGAACTCCGATCCGTTCATCCTCGCCCCGGTCATGGTCGCGGTGGTGCTCGGCGGCATCGGCTTCCCCGTGATCGTGGAGATGCTGCGGCGCTTCCGCACGCCGCGCCGCTGGAGCCTGACCACCAAGCTCACGCTCACCGGGACCGCGGTGCTGCTCGGCGCGGGCACCGTGCTGACCCTCGCCCTGGAGAGCTCCAACTCCGCCACCCTGGGGTCGATGTCCTGGGGCGACCGCCTGTGGAACGCCGTCTTCCACTCGGTGGTCTCGCGCACCGCCGGCTTCAACGCCATCGACACCTCCGCGATGCGCCCGGAGTCGTGGCTGGGCACGGACGTGCTCATGATGATCGGCGGAGGCTCCGGCGGCACCGCCGGCGGCATGAAGGTCACCACCGTCATGGTGCTGCTGCTGATCATCCGCAGCGAGCTGCGCGGGGACCCCTTCGTGATGGCCTTCGGCAAGCGGCTCTCCCGTGCCGTGCACCGCGAGGTCATCACCGTCGTCGGGCTGATGGGCGCGCTGGTGGCGGTGTCGACCTTCGTCGTGATGGTCCTCGAGTCGATCCCCTTCGACCGGGTGCTGTTCGAGGTCACCTCGGCGCTGTCCACCACCGGACTGTCCACCGGCATCACGGCGGATCTCTCGCCGGTGTCGAAGATCCTGCTGGTGGGGCTGATGATCATCGGCCGCGTCGGCCCGATCACCCTGGGCACGGCGCTCGCGCTGCGCCGCCGCCCGCTGCTGTTCGAACCTCCCAAGGAAAGGCCGACCATTGGCTAGGAACACCTCATCGCGTCGCGGGACGTCCGATCCCGCGCAGATCCGCTCCGTCGCCGTGCTGGGCCTGGGCCGCTTCGGCTCCTCCCTCGCCCTCGAGCTCGAGTCCCAGGGCATCGAGGTGCTGGGCGTCGACGCCGACGAGGAGATCGTCCAGGAGCTCAGCGAGGACCTCAACTACGCCGCGCGCGCCGACATCTCCCGCGCGGACGCCCTCGAGCAGCTGGGCGTCGCGGAGATGGACCGGGTCGTCGTCGCCGTCGGCAGCCGCATCGAGACCAGCGTGCTGACCTGCTCGCACCTTCTGCGCGCCGGGGTCACCGGGCTGTGGGCGAAGGCCGATTCGACCGCCCACGAGCAGATCCTCGCGCAGCTGGGCGTCGAGCACGTGATCAGCCCGCAGGCCGCCATGGGGCGGCGCGTCGCGCACCTGCTGGCCGACTCCGCGCAGGACTGGACCGACTACGGCGGCGGCTTCGTGATGGGGCGCTTCGCCGCCCCCACCTCGCTGATCCACCGCATGGCCGCCGATGCCGGCATCGAGCAGGACTTCGGGGTGCGGATCGTCGCGCGCCGCGCCATGGGCGGCCGATGGGAGTACGTCGCGGCGCAGACCGTGTACGCCCCCGGCGACGAGCTCATCGTCGCCGGGAACTACAAGGACATGGAGCGGTTCGGCCGGGAGGCCTGAGCACCGCGCGGCGCGTCGATCCTCGGCGTCGCGCGGGCGGGGCCGGCCCGGGGCCGCTGCCGGGGTCAGGCGCCCTGCGCGCCCTCTCCGAAGCGGCGCTGGCGGGCGGCCTCCTCGAACTGGCGGGCGGCCTTGAGGGAGTCCACCTCGCCGACCACGGGGTTCGGCTGGTGGGTGGCGCGGGTCCCGCTGTACAGCGACAGCAGGTTCATGGCGACGGCGCGCTGGTTGCGGTGGCCCAGCAGCTTGCCGACGTGCACGCCCAGCCACGCCATCCAGCCCACGGAGCCGGAGAGGTCCGGGAAGTGGGGGATCTCCGCGATCGCGGCATGGCGGCCGATGGTCGCCATCGTGCCCAGATCCAGGTACCGGAACGGCTTCGGCTGCTGGCCGCGGACATCGGCCGTGATGGAGCGGGCCACCGCCTGACCCATCTGGATGGCCGGCTGCGCCAGCTGCGGCAGCTCGTCGTCCTGGGCGGCGATGTCGCCGGCGGCGTAGACGCCGGGGAAGCCCTGGACCTGCAGGGTGTCGTCCACGAGGATGCGGCCGCGCTTGTTCTGCGGCAGGCCCCACTCCTTGACCATGTCGGGCACGCCGACCCCGGCCGCCCAGATGGTGATGTCCGATTCGAGGACGGAGTCGTCGTCCAGGATCACGTGGTCGTAGCCCACGGACTTCACGCCGTGGCCCAGGCACAGCGTGACGCCGCGTTCGCGCAGCTCATCGGCCGCGTACTGGCGGAAGGTCTCGCGGAACTCCTTGATGAGCTCGGTGCCGCGCTGCAGCAGGGTGATCTGCAGGGTGCCCGGGTCCATCTCCGGGTAGAGGATGTCCAGCTCCTGCTGGCGGAAGTCCGCCAGGGCGCCGGCGATCTCGACGCCGGTGGGCCCGCCGCCGACGATCGACACGTTCAGGCGGTCGCTGCCGCGCTGGCGGCTGGCGCGCTCGAGCTCGGAGAAGACGCGGTCGCGGATCGCGAGGGCCTGCGAGCGCGTGTACATCGGCATCGCGTGCTCCTCGGCGCCCGGGGTGCCGAAGTAGGTGGTGGTCGCGCCGTTGGCGATCACGAGGTAGTCGTAGTGGAGCTTCTTCTCGCCGACGCCGCCGCCGTCGATGCAGACGTACTTCTCCTCCGGGTTCACGCCGAGGATCTCGCCCTGCTGGTAGCGCATGTTGGGCACCTTCAGCGAGAGCCCGCGCAGGAACATGGTGACGTCCCCGGGGTTCAGGCCGGCGGTGGCCACCTGGTAGAGGAGGGGCTGGAAGGTCTTGTAGACGTTGCGGTCCACGAGGGTGACGCGCACCCGGGTGTCCCGCAGGCCGAGGACGGCGTTCGCGCCGGCGAAGCCGCCGCCCAGGATCACGACATGGGGCCAGCTGGCACCGTCCTTCGCAGGAACGATGGGTCGGCGACCGAAGAGCGACAGCACGGTGATCTCCTTAGGGGAGGGGCTCGGGGAGCAGGTCCTTGGCCGAGGGCAGCGCCGCAGTCCAGTCGATGCTACCGAACCGCACCACGGCGCGCTCCATCGACGACGCCAGAACCTTAGATGACACGGTGTCCGGGCCGCCAGGCGATGGGATGCATCAGACGTTCCCGGGCGCGCCCGCAGGGCACGGGCCCGCGCCTCCCCGGCGGGGCCGACCTCCTCGGCAGAGCCCCGCGAGGGAGGCAAAGACCGATTCAGCAGAGAGTAAAGCCAGGTCAAAGCCGATGAACTTCCGGTAACAGACCGGGACCAGTTCCCCGAACCGGTCCGCGTGTCGCCTGCGGGAGGGCTTGGATAGGAGCGGCTCACACCTCGCATCCACGCTGCTCCCAGGAGACATCCATGACCGCGTTCTCTGCCCGGAGCGCCGCGCGCTCGACGATGGCCGGCCTCGCCCTGGCCGCGCTCGCGCTCGCTCCCGGCGCCCTCGCCCCCTCGGCGGCCGATGCCGCGCAGACCGGCGACCAGGTGACCCTCTACGACATCAACGACTTCCACGGTCACCTCAGCCAGGGGCGGGCCCTCGCCTGCACCCTCACCCAGGCCCGCGCCGACGTGCCGAACTCGACGCTGATCTCCAGCGGCGACAACATCGGCGGCAGCGAGTTCGCGTCCTTCCTGCAGCAGGACAACCCGACGATCGACTTCCTCAACGCCCTGGGCCTGACGGCCTCGGCCGCGGGCAACCACGAGTTCGACCAGGGTTACGACGACCTCGTCGGCCGGGTCGCCGACCGCGCCGACTTCGACTACCTCGCCGCGAACGTCTACACCGCCGACGGCTCCCGCGCCCTGGACGCGTACTCGATCGTCGAGGCCGGGGACGTGAAGGTCGCCGTCGTCGGCGCCGTCACCGCCTCGACCCCGTCCCTCGTCTCTCCCGCGGGCATCGAGGGCCTCGAGTTCCGCGACCCCGTCGACTCCGTGAACACCGCGATCGACGAGCTGGACGCCTCCGGCGCCGACTACGACGTCCTGGTCGTCACCTACCACGAGGGGGCGGACGTCTCCGCGAGCGCGCCCGGCGAGGCGCCCGAGACCGACAGCGCCGTCTTCCGGAAGATCGTCGAGGAGACCTCCCCGGAGGCCGATGCGATCTACACCGCGCACACCCACAAGACCTACGCCTACGAGGCGCCCGTCCCCGGCCAGGACGGCGAGGTGCGGCCCATCATCCAGACCGGCAACTACGGCGTCGCGCTGTCCCAGCTGACCCTGGAGCTCGGGGCCGATGGCGACTGGGACGCCACCGCCGAGGGCAACCAGCTGCTGGACGTCGGCGCCGCACCCCTCGAGCAGTGCGACGCGGACGCCGACCCCGCCTACCTCGAGGCCTCCGGCATCGCCGACCAGGCGATCGAGGACGCCGCCGGCCCCGCGGCCGAGCCCGTCGGCGAGATCGCCGCGGACCTCACCACCGCCTGGGACCCGAGCGTCGCCGCCTACCAGGACGGCGTGTGGACCGCCACCGGCCCCACCGGCGGATCGACCAAGGGCGACGACCGCGGCAGCGAGTCCTCGCTGTCGAACATGATCGCGGACTCCATGGTGTGGGCCACCCACCAGGACTCCTACTCCGGCACCGCCGCGACCATCGGCGTGATGAACCCCGGCGGCGTGCGCGCCGAGCTGTGGTACGCGGCGGACGGCGAGGAGGGCGACGGCGTGGTGACCTTCGCCGAGGCCAACGGCGTGGTGCCCTTCGCCAACAACCTCTCCACCGTCGACCTCACCGGCGCCCAGGTCAAGGAGCTGCTGGAGGACCAGTGGCAGCGCGACGAGGACGGCGAGATCCCCTCGCGCCCCTTCCTCGCGCTGGGCCTGTCCGACAACGTCGACTACGTCTACGACTCGACCCTGCCCGAGCGCGAGCGCATCCTGTCCATCACCGTGGACGGCGAGCCCCTCGACCTCGAGGCGACCTACACCGTCGTCGCGGCGAGCTTCCTCACCGAGGGCGGCGACAACTTCTGGACCTTCCAGGAGGGCACGAACCGCACCGACACCGGCATCCTGGACCGCGACGCGTTCGCCGAGTACCTCACCGCGCACGAGGGCATCGAGCCCAGCTTCGCCCAGCGCGGCACCGAGGTGCAGGAGCTGCAGCGCGGCACCCAGGACGGCGAGGAGTCCACGCCGATCATCTGGCGCTTCTCGCAGTTCGAGTCCCGCAGCCTGGGCGCCCCGCAGATCCAGTCCGTCCAGGTCACCGTCGGCGACCAGACCTACGAGGCCCCGTACGAGGCCGATGCCTCGACCGGCGAGCTCGCCGCGGTGGTCGAGCTGGACGAGTGGTTCTGCCTGCCCGCCGGCACCCACGAGGCCACCGTCACGGCCCTTCCCGAGACCGGCACCCGCGTCCCGGCGCTGACCCTCGAGGTCGAGTCCACGGGCGACGCCCCGGCCGACTGCGGCACCGAGCCGACCGAGCCCACCGAGCCGACCGACCCGGAGCCCACCGAGCCGGAGCCGACGCAGCCCGCCGACCCGGAGCCGACCCAGCCCAGCGACCCGGAGCCCAGCGAGGAGCCCTCCGCGCAGCCCACCGATGACGCCACCGGCGACCCGACCACCGCGCCGGTGGTCACCCCGGTCGACCCGGGCGCCGGCGACATCGATGCCGGCTCGGACCGCGACGACCTCGCCCGGACGGGCGCGGAGATCGCCCCGTTCGCGATCGGCGCCGCCGTGCTGCTGCTCGCCGGCATCGGCGCTCTGACGGCCCGCCGCCGGCTCGGCCGCCGCTGACCGGCAGGGCGGCCGGTGCCCCGCCCGGGCACCGGCCGCCCCGTTCCCGCCGCCGAGGGGTCCATCGGACGCACGCGGCGTCCCTCGACCTCTCCCGGCCTCTCCCGGCCTCGCGCCCGGCCGCCCCGCTGCGTCCGCGCGCCCGTCCTGCCTCCCGCCCCGCCTCGCCCCGCCCCGCTCCCGTCTCCAGGAGATCCCATGCATCCCCGCAGCATCGCCCCCGGCCGTCGTCGCGCGAGCGTGCGTGCCGGTGCCGCCCTCGCGGCCCTCGCCCTCGGCGCGAGCCTCGTGCCGTCGCTGGTCCTCGCCCCCGCCGCCCGTGCCGAGGTCGTCGTCCCCGGCGATGTCGTCATCCAGGAGGTCTACGGGGGCGGCGGGAACTCCGGCGCCGCCTACCAGAGCGACTTCGTCGAGCTCGCGAACTCCGGCGCCGAGCCCGTCTCCCTGGACGGCTGGACGCTGCAGTACGCCTCCGCGAGCGGCACCTTCAACAACTCCGTCACCCTGCGCGGCGAGATCCCCGCCGGCGGGACCTTCCTGATCCAGCTCGCCTCCGGCAACGGCAACGGCGAGGTCCTGCCCGCGGCCGATGCGACCGGCGGGATCAACGCCTCCGGCACCTCCGGCGTCTTCGCGCTCTCCGACAGCGAGGGCCGCCTCGCCTGCACGGGCACCACCTGCGCGAGCGACCCCGCCGTGGTGGACCTCGTCGGCTACGGCGCCGCCGCGACCTTCTCGGGCGAGGCCCCCGCCCCGCGCACCTCGAACGCGACCTCCGCCGCGCGCGTGGCGGTCACCGGCGAGAACAGCACCGACTTCGTCGTCGGCGCGCCCACCCCGCAGCCCTCCGGCGCCGAGGCGCCCACCGACCCGACCGATCCCACGGACCCGACGGACCCCGTCGACCCCGTCCCGGTGCCCGCGACCATCGCCGAGATCCAGGGCGAGGGCGCGCAGAGCCCCCTGGTCGACCGGACCGTCATCACCGAGGGCGTGGTCACCGCCGTGTACGCCGAGGGCGGGCTGGACGGATATATCCTCCAGACCGGCGGCACCGGCGGCGCGCGGGACCTCAGCACGCAGAAGGCCTCCGACGCGGTGTTCGTGTACTCGCCCGACACCGTCGCCGACGTCGCCATCGGCGACTCCGTGCAGGTCACCGGCACCGTCTCGGAGTACTACGGCTCCACGCAGGTCTCGGTGCGCGCCGGCGGGCTGGCCCCGCTCGCCGAGGCGCTGCCCGCGGTGGAGCCGGTGACGCTGGACGCCTTCCCGACGGAGGAGGCCCAGCGCGAGTCCCTGGAGCACATGCTGTACCTGCCCGGCGAGGGCGACTTCACCGTCACCGACGTGTACAACACGCACCGCTACGGCGAGGTGGGCCTCGCCATCGGCGACGAGCCCCTGGTCCAGGCCGGCGACATCATGGCGCCGGGCCAGGAGGCCACCGCCTACTTCGCGGCGCAGGCCGACAAGCTCGTGCTGCTGGACGACGGGCGCACCACCGACTTCTCCCGGAACGCCGATCAGCCGATGAGCTGGCTCACCACGCAGGAGCCGGTGCGCGTGGGCGCCGCCGCCACCTTCACCGAGCCGGTGGTGGTGGCCTACTCCCACGAGGCGTGGCGCCTGAACCCGACGCAGCCGTGGGAGGACTCCGCGACCGACGGCGTGACCTTCGAGGACACCCGCCAGGACGCCCCCGTGGACGTGGGCGGCGACCTGAAGGTGTCCACCTTCAACGTGCTGAACTACTTCACGACCCTCGGCGAGGACACCCCGGGCTGCACGCCCTACACCGACCGCGCCGGCGAGGGCACGACCGTGCGCGGCGGCTGCGAGCTGCGCGGCGCCTGGGGCGAGGACGACCTCCAGCGCCAGCAGGACAAGATCGTCGCCGCCATCTCCGGCACCGGCGCCGACGTCGTCGGCCTCACCGAGATCGAGAACTCCGCCCGCCTGGGGGAGACGCCCGATGAGGCGACCGCCACCCTCGTCGACGCGCTGAACGCGCACGACGGCGCCGGCACCTGGGCGTACGTCCCCACGGCCGATGCCTACGCGGCGCAGGGCTCCGACGGCGGCGGCGACGTCATCACCAACGCCATCATCTACAAGCCCGCCGCGGTCACCGCGCGGGGCGGCGCCCAGATCCTGGTGGGCGACGAGGCCTTCGACAACGCCCGCGAGCCCATCGGCCAGGTCTTCGTGCCCGTCACCGACGGGCCGGGCCGCAGCGGGAAGACCGGCGAGGGCGAGCCGTTCCTCTTCGTGATCAACCACTTCAAGTCCAAGGGCTCGGCCGATGCCGAGGACGCGGGCCTGGAGCCCGACCCGGTCCAGGGCAACGCCCGCACCTCCCGCCTGCAGCAGGCCGAGGCCCTGCGGGAGTGGACCGAGGAGCGCACCGCGGAGCTCGGCGTCGAGGACGTCCTGCTGGGCGGCGACTTCAACGCCTACACCCAGGAGGAGCCCCTCCAGCTGTTCGCCGAGGACGGCTACGTCGACCTCGGTGCGGTGCACGACCCCGAGGGCTGGTCCTACAGCTACGGCGGCATGACCGGGTCGCTGGACCACGTGCTCGCCAACGAGTCCGCCGCCGATCGCGTCACCGGCGCCACCGACTGGTCGATCAACGCCCCCGAGTCCGTGCTGACCCAGTACGGGCGCTACAACACCAACGTCACCGATCTCTACGAGGCGGGTCCCTTCGGCTCCTCCGACCACAACCCGCTGGTCGTGGGCCTGGACGCGGGCGCGACGAGCCCCAGCAGCAGCGCCCCGGGCAAGCCCGCCCCCGGGCAGGCGCCCTACGGCCCCGGCGGCCGCTTCGGCAAGGGCGGCCCCCACGCCGCTCGCGGCTGACGTCCCCCCCCGCCCGCGGCTGACGTCCCCTCCGCCCACGGCTGACGTGCCCCGCGCCCGCGGCTGACGTCCCGGCGGCCCCGCGCCTGCGAGAAGTCATTCTGCGTCGCTTGAACACCCGTTCAAGCGACGCAGAATGACTTCTGGTGCGGGGAGAGTCCGCATCCCGCGGCAAATGACCTCCGCGCGAGGCCATCGCATGGCTCGGAAGCGTCACACGGCGCGAAAGCACTCGCACGGTGCCCTCCCTCGCACGGCGCGGAGGCCCTCACATGTCGAGGAGGCCTTCACAGGGCGCGGGGCCCTCACACGGCGCGGGCGAGGACCACGTGCTCGAGCCCGGGCCGATCGGGGGCCTCGCGGACCTCGAGTACCTCGAATCCGGCCGCGGCGACGCTCGAGCGCAGCTCCGCCTCGTCGCGGAACCGCAGCGTGGAGGTCGAGGTGAGGGCCGTCCCATCGGGCAGGACGAACTCGTCGGTGAACGTCACCCGCGGCAGGTCGACCGTGATCCCGCGCGGTCGCGTGAGGACGGTGCCGATGCCGGGCACCTCGTGGCGCTGCTCGCGATCCTCGGCCTGCCAGCGCTCCCAGGCCCGGGCCGCGGGCCGGCGCGACTCGAAGACGAGATGGCCGCCCCGGCGCAGGGCGGCGCGCAGCCCTCGCAGGGTCGTCTCCCAGCTCTCGTCGGTCGTGAAGACCTGGGCGACGTTCCCGGTCATCACCGCGAGATCCGCCCCCAGCGGGCCGATGGCGGTCGCATCCCCCTCCACCCAGGTGATCGGAGCGGCCCCCGGGGGAAGTGCGCGCTCCTTGGCGCGGGCCAGATCGAGGGAGGCGGCGGCAGGGTCGACGCCGATGACCTGGTATCCCGCCGACGCCAGGAGGACGGCGAAGCTGCCGGTCCCGCAACCCAGGTCCACCACGGTCCGGGCGCCGAGCTCCTCGGCGATCGCCCGGTAGTGGTCGAGGTCCTCCCGCGAGCCGTCGATGGTGTCGTAGCAGGCGGCCAGGCGCGGATCGGCGTAGTAGGCATCGGGCGGGGGAGTGGAGGGCATGCGCCCACGGTAGGGCGGGGCACCCTGCCGCGACCAGCAGATTTTCCGCGATGGCGGGCGGCCCGGCATGGCACGATGAGCGCATGGACCCTCAGCTCGGCCCTGCCGTCGTCCGTCCTGCCCGTTCCGATCCGCGATGACGCCCCCGGACCGCCCGCGCGCGCTCGCCGCCGCCCGGCAGCTTGCCGAGGAGCTGGGCCTCGAGGTCGATCGCCTCGAGATCCTGCACGCCTCCAACACCCTCACCGTCCTGCTGCAGCCCTGCGCAGTGGTCGCGCGCATCGGCACGGGGCCGCTCGAGGCGGCGCGCGTCGAGGTGGGCATCGCCGATCAGCTCGCCCGCACCGGCGCGCCGGTGGTGCCGGTGCTGCCGCGCGAGGATCCGCAGGTCCATCGGCGCGGCGATCTCGTCATCTCCCTGTGGGCGTACCGGAAGCCCGTGTCGACGCGGGCCGTCCCGGCCGCCGAGTACGCCGATGCGCTGCATCGTCTGCACGCCGGGATGCGCCTGGTCACCCAGCCGACCCCGCACGCCTCCGACCGCGTCGACGCGGCGCTGGGCCTGCTGGCGGATCCCGCGCGGACCCCGGACCTCGCCCCCGCCGACCGGCAGCTGCTGGTGCACACCCTGCGGGCCCTGCGCCCGGGGATCGTCGGGACGGCCGCGGAGCAGATCCTGCACGGGGAGCCGCACCCCGGCAACATCCTGGCGACGGAGACCGGGCCGGAGTTCCTCGACTTCGAGACCTGCTGCCGCGGACCCGTCGAGTTCGACATCGCCCATGCCCCCTCGGCCGTGGCCCAGCACTATCCGGGGGTCGATGCCGAGCTGGTCGCCCGCTGCCGGCGCCTGATGCTGGCCATGGTGACCACCTGGCGCTTCGACCGGGGCGACGAGTTCCCGGACGGCCGGCGGCTGGGCGCCCAGTGGCTCGAGGACCTGCGGCGCGGCCGGGATCCCTTCGCGGGATGACCGTGCCCTCGGCCCGGCCCGCCGCGCGACCCTCCGCCCGGGCCTCCGCCCGCCAGGATTAAGCCTTGACTTATATGACGCGCGGGCGCAGGCTGGTCCCGTGCATGCGCTCGACGTCCTGGGGGACCCGGTGCGGCGCAGGATCCTCGAGCTCCTCGCCGACGACGGGGAGCTCAGCGCGGGCGAGATCGGCGCGGCGGTGCAGCAGGAGTTCGGCATCAGCCAGCCGGCGGTCTCCCAGCACCTGCGCGTCCTGCGCGAGCACGGGTTCGCCACCGTCCGCCCCGAGGGCCGCCGGCGGCTGTACGCCGTCGATGCCCGCGGCCCCGCCGAGGCCCGCGACTGGCTGACCCCGTTCGAGAGGTTCTGGCTCCCGCGGCTGGACGCCCTGGGCACCGAGCTCGCGCGCGGACGGCGGCAGCGCCGTCTCGCGGCCGAGCGCCCATCGGCCCCCGACCCTGCCCCCGACCTCGACCCTGCCCCCGACCCCGGATCCCGCAGCGACATCCAGGACCCCCACGACACCTCCGGCATCGCGCCCGCGGGCCGGCCCGCCCCACCCACGAAGGAGACCTGACATGGTCGACGTCCCCGCCCAGCTCGCCGCCGTCACCCGCGCCTACCGCACCGAGGAGCGCGACGGCGAGCCCTCGCACGTGCAGTCCCTCGAACAGGACTACCCCTCGCCGATCGAGGATGTCTGGGAGGCCGTGACCTCCTCCGATCGCATCGCCCGCTGGTTCCTGCCGATCAGCGGCGAGCTGCGCCTCGGCGGTCGCTACCAGCTCGAGGGCAACGCCGGCGGGGAGATCCTCGCCTGCGATCCCCCGGCCGACGGCACCGCCGGATACAGCGCCACCTGGGAGTTCGGCGGCGGCGTCTCCTGGATCACGGTGCGGCTCGCCGCGACCGGCGAGACCACCACGCGCTTCGAGCTCGAGCACGTCTCGCGGGTGGCCGACGTCCCCGCCGAGATGTGGGAGACCTTCGGCCCCGGCGCCACCGGCGTGGGCTGGGACGGCGGTCTGCTGGGCCTGTCCCTGCACCTCAGCGCCGTCGAGGGATCCCTCGCCCCGGCCGAGGCGGAGGCCTGGGCCCAGACCGAGGAGGGCCGTTCCTTCTACCGCGGCGCCGCGGACGGCTGGGCGGTCGCCCACGCCGCCTCCGGGGCCGATGCCGATCTCGCCGCCCGCAACGCCGACGCCACCTACGGCTTCTACACGGGCACCAGCGCCTGACGCCGCCGCTTTTCACAGCGGCGGGCGCCGGGTCCTCGTCCGTCGGGAGGCGCGCCTAGGGTGGGCGCATG
This sequence comes from Brachybacterium phenoliresistens, assembly GCF_039530785.1. Lineage (NCBI taxonomy): Bacteria > Bacillati > Actinomycetota > Actinomycetes > Micrococcales > Dermabacteraceae > Brachybacterium > Brachybacterium phenoliresistens. The sequence continues at coordinate 482,437 of NZ_BAAAOW010000003.1, read as the reverse complement.
AGAATCCTGCACACCTCGGACTGGCACCTGGGGCGCACCCTCCACGGGCAGGACCTGCACGCCTACCAGCAGGTCTTCCACGACTTCCTGGTCGACCTGGTGCGCGAGCGCGAGGTCGACGTCGTGGTGATCCCCGGGGACGTGTACGACCGCGCGGTGCCGTCGGTGGAGGCCGTGCGCCTGCTCGGCGCCACCCTCGCGCGCCTGGCGGAGATCACCACCGTCGTCCTCACGCCCGGCAACCACGACTCCGCCACGCGGTTGGGCTTCGGGGCGGCGCTCATGCGCGACGGCGTGCACATCCTGGCGGACCTGCCGGGTCTGGACCATCCCGTGGTGGTGCCGGACGAGCACGGCGACGTGCTGTTCTTCGGCCTGCCCTACCTCGAGCCCGACATCGCGCGCGTGCAGCTCGCCGCCGAGGACGGCCCGTCCTTGGCCCGCAGCCACGAGGCCGTGACCGCCGCGGCGCTGGACCGGGTGCGCCGGCGGATCGCCGGCCGCGCCGGGGAGGGGCCCCGACCGCGATCGGTGGTCCTCGCCCACACCTTCGTCACCGGCGGCGAGGGCAGCGACTCCGAACGGGACCTGACCGTCGGCGGCGTGGACTCGGTGCCCGCGGGGCTGTTCCACGGGATCGACTACGTGGCGCTGGGGCACCTGCACGGCTGCCAGGACCTCACCGCCCGGGTGCGGGCCGATGTCGCCCGCCGGGCGGGCGGGGGAGCGGCCCCCGGATCCGGGCCCGACGCACCGTCGAGCGAGTCCGCCTCGGCGGTCGACGGAGCGCCCGCGATCGAGCCCACCGCCTGGTACAGCGGCTCGCCGCTGGCCTTCTCCTTCTCCGAGCGCACCCAGCGCAAGTCCGTGCTGCTGGTCGAGCTCGGCGCCCCCGGGGACGTGGCCGTGGAGCGGATCGCGACGCCCGTCCCGCGCCGCCTGACGGAGCTGCGCGGCACCCTCGAGGAGATCCTCGCCCGCGCCGACGAGCACGGACAGGATTGGCTGAAGGTCACCATCACCGATGCCGCCCGCCCCGCGCATCTGCAGGAGCGCCTGCGCGCCGTCTATCCCCACCTCCTGCACACGACCTTCGAGCCCGAGGGGCGCGAACGGGACGAGGCGACCCCGCAGGTCCGCCCCGAGGCCCACCCGCTCGAGGTCATGGACGACTTCCTCGCCTTCGTCACGCAGGCCGCGCCCACACCGCAGGAGCACGCCGTGCTCGAGGCCGCCTACCAGCACGTCCGTACCGTCCGGCAGGAGGCCTCGTGAAGCTCCACCACCTGTACCTGCGGGGCATCGGCCCGTTCCGCGGCGAGCTCGAGATCGACTTCGCCGCGCTCGGCGCGAGCGGGATGTTCCTGCTCGAGGGCCCGACGGGATCGGGGAAGTCCACGATCCTCGACGCCCTGGTCTTCGCCCTCTACGGCAACGTCGCGGGCGCCGGGGCCAGCAGCGACCGCATCCGCTCGCAGTTCGCCCCGCCGACCACGGCCAGCGTCGTCGACCTCATCTTCGAGACGGCCCAGGGGATCTTCCGCGTGCGCCGCGAGCCCGAGTACCGCCGCGCCAAGCGGCGGGGGACGGGCACCACGAAGGAGCAGGCCAAGGCGGTGCTGTGGCGCATCGGCTCCCCGGACCTGATCCCCGCCCTCGTCGCCGACGAGCCGGGGGACGGGGCCGGCCTCACACCGCTCGCCACCCGCCTGGACGAGGTGGGGCGGGAGATCGCCCGGGCCGTCGGCCTCAGCCACAGCCAGTTCACCCAGACCGTGCTGCTGCCCCAGGGCGAGTTCGCCCGCTTCCTGCGCGCCCGCACCGGGGAGCGCCAGCAGGTCCTCCAGCGCGTGTTCGGGACCGAGATCTACGAGGACGTCGAGAAGCGCCTCGAGGAGATGCGCCGCGAGGCATCGGCCCAGGTCGAGCGCGCCACGGCCGAGCTCTCCCGCGCCGTGGCCCGCTTCGTGGAGGCCACCGGCCTCGCCGCCGACGAGGCCGGGGAGCAGGCGCGCGAGAACCTCGAGGCGCACGCCGCAGCTCTGCACCTGGAGGACCTCGGCGAGGCGAGCTCCGCCCTCGTCGACCAGGCGGCCGAGGCCGGGGCGGCCGCCGCCGGGCGGGCCGACAAGCTGCGCGCGGAGGCCCTCGCCGCCCGCACCGCGGCCGACACCGCCGCCGCCACCCTCGCCCGCATCGACCGGCGCCGCGCCCTCGACCAGCTCGCCGCCCGCCTCGAGAAGGACGCCGCGCAGGCCGCCGAGGCCCGCGCCTGCCTGGAGGCGGATCGCGCCGCCCAACCCGTCGCCGAGGCCATCGCCCGCCGCGACCGCGCCCGCCGCCAGGAGGCGGAGGCCGCCGCCGGGCTCGCCGCGCTGCGCGACCAGCACGCCGCGGACCATGCCGAGCTCGTCGCGCTGCTGGACGGCCCGGCCCCCCTGGAGGAGCTGGACCGCCGGATCGATGCGGCGACCACCGCCGCCGGGGAGCTGACAGCCCTGGTGGCTCTCGAGAAGGATCTGCCGCAGCGCCGTCGCGAGCTGGCCGCGCGCAGCACCCGCCTGGAGACGGCGCAGGCGGCCCTCGCCGCCCTCGAGACGTCCCTCGCGCAGCGCCCCGAGGCCCGCGCCTCCCTGCTGGAGCGCCGGGACGCGGCCCGCACGGCCGCCGAGGGCCTCGCCGATGCCCGCCTCGCCCTCGACGCGGCGACGCAGCGGCGCGACCACGCCAAGCGCGCCCAGGACCTCTCCGCTCAGGTCGAGACCGCCCGCACCCGCGCCCGGACGGCGCGCCGGTCCGCCGACGAGGCCGCCGAGACCGAGGCGCAGCTGCGCCGGCGCCGCAACGCGGGCCTCGCCGCCGAGCTCGCCCTCGCCCTCGTGGACGGCGACCCCTGCCTGGTCTGCGGGGCCCAGGCCCACCCGCATCCCGCCGAGCCCGGAGCGGACCACGTCGACGCCGAGACCGTCGACGCCGCCGAGGAGGCGCGACGCCGCGCCGAGCGGACCGCAGCCGATGCGAAGGAGGCGCTGGCGCTCGCCGAGAGCCGCCACGACGACGCCGCCGAACGCGCCGGCGGCCTCACCCTGGAGGCCGCCCTCGCCGCCCACGAGCAGCTCAGCGCCCAGGTCACGACCCTGCAGGAGCAGCAGGCCCTCGTCGCCGAACTCGAGACCGAGATCGAGGCGTACGACGAGGAGGACCGGCGGCTCGCCGCGCAGCGGGAGGCCCAGGCCCTCGCCGCCAGCACCGAGCAGACCTCGATCCGCGAGGCCGCCGCCGCGCTCGAGGCCGATGCCGCCCGCGTGGACGCCGCCCGGGAGCAGTCCGCCACCGTCGCGGAACGCCGCGCCGCGCACACCGCGACGGCCCGCGCCGCCCGCGCCCTGCGCGATGCGCACGTCGCCGCCGACCAGGCCGCCGCTCGGGCCCGCGAGCTGGCCGCCGAGGTGCGCCTGGGCGATTTCGCCGACGACGCCGCCGTGCGCTCCGCCCTGCTGGCCCCGGCCCGGCGCACCGAGCTCGAGGAGATGCTCCAGCGCCGCCGCACCGACCAGGCACGGCTGGCCGACGGCCTCGCCGAGGACGGCATCGCCGAGCTCGACGCCGGCGACGCCGCCCGCGAGAGGGCCCAGCAGGCCTGCACCGACACCCGCGCCCGGGCGGCCGCGGCCGAGGAGGCCACCACCGTCGCCGACAAGGAGGCCGGGCGTCGCGAGTCGGTCCTGGCCGCCAGCCGCCTGGCCCAGGAGCGGCTGCACGGAGCGATCACGCAGGTGCGGTCCGTCAGCGCCGAGGCCACGACCGTGGTGCGGGTCGCCGACCTCGCCACCGGCCGCTCGAGCGACGGGGACCGGATCCAGCTGTCCACCTACGTGCTCATGCGCCGCTTCGAGGACGTGATCGACGCCGCCAACGCCCGTCTCGCCCTGTTCTCCGACTCCGACCTCGAGCTGCTGCGGGACCCCGGCGCGCGCGGCGCCAAGAAGACCGGCCTGGACCTGCTGGTCATCGACCGCCGCACCGACCAGACGCGCGTCCCCGAGACCCTCTCCGGCGGGGAGACGTTCTTCGTCTCCCTCGCCCTGGCCCTGGGCCTGGCGGACATCGTCACCGCAGAGGCCGGCGGCGTGCAGATGGAGACCCTCTTCATCGACGAGGGCTTCGGCAGCCTCGACCCCGAGTCGCTCGAGCGCGTGATCGGCGAGATCAGCAGCCTGGCCGCGCACGGCCGGACCATCGGCCTGGTCAGCCATGTCACCGAGATGAAGCAGCAGATCCCCGAGCAGATCCGGGTGCGCCGCCGGGAGGACGGCAGCTCCGCCGTCACCGCGACCGCGTGACGGCGTCTTCGCGTGAGGGCGCGACCGCGGGTTCCGCCTCGCCCGCGGGTCAGCCGCGGCGCGGGGACCGCGCCATCACGGCGACCGCCGAACCCCGGGGCGGGGCGTCCGGCGCGGCGACGCCCGGCGCGGCGACGCCCGGCGCGGTGCGCCGCGAGGACTTCAGCACCTTCATCGCGAACCGCGAGAACACCTTCGCGATGCCGGGGATCGTGATCACCTCCTCGGTGAGGAAGCGCTCGTAGGCCGGGAGGTCCGAGACCGCGACGCGGATGAAGTAGTCCGGGGAGCCGAACAGGCGGTACAGCTCCACGACCTCGTCGAAGGCCGCCATGGTGGACTCGAAGTGGGCGATCGTGCCCGCGTCGTAGACGGTGAGCTCGACCTCCAGGATCACCTCGAAGGACTGCCCCAGGGCCTCGGGAGCGACATCGGCCGAATAGCCCAGGATCACGCCCTCCGCCTCCAGCCGCTGCACGCGGCGCAGGCACGGCCCCGGCGTCAGATGCACCCGCTCGGCCAGGGCCACGTTCGACAGGCGCCCCTCCTCCCGGAGATGGTCGATGATTGCGCGATCCACGTCATCAAGGTGCATGCATTGCATGGTAGGCCGCGGGTGCGGTCCACATCGCAATCGGCGCGTCGGTCCCAGGTGGGATGATTGCGCTGTGAACGAAGGAAGCACCCTGTGCGGCGACGCTGCGCCCGCCCCGGCGGCCGATCCCGCAGCCGCCCCGGCGGCCGATCCCGCAGCCGCCCCCGTCGCCGCCCCGGTGGCATCCACCGCGCCCCGGGCCGCCGCGGCCCTCACCCGGCGCCGCGAGGTCCTCGCCGGAGTGCGCATGTCGCTCGCCGCCGGGCTCGGGATGTTCCCCATCGGCGTGGCGTTCGGCCTGCTCGTGGTCCAGACCGGACTGCCGTGGTGGGTCGCACCGGGGCTGTCGATCCTCGTGTTCGCCGGCTCGGCAGAGCTGCTGCTGGTCGGGCTCATGGCCGCGGCGACCCCGCTGGCGACGATCGCGCTGACCACGCTCCTGGTCAACTTCCGCCACGTGTTCTACGCCTTCTCCTTCCCGCTGCACGTCGTGCGGCACCCGCTCGCGCGGCTGTACTCGGTGTACGCGCTGATCGACGAGGCCTACGCGGTCACCGCCGCGACGCCGCGCGGCTGGAGCGCGCCCCGGCTGATCGCGATGCAGCTCTCCTTCCAGAGCTATTGGGTGGGCGGGGGCCTGGTCGGCGTCGGCCTCGGCGCGGTCATCCCCGGGCGCATCGAGGGCCTCGACTTCGCCCTGTGCGCCCTGTTCATCACGCTCACGCTCGACGCCTGCCGCAGCCGCCGCGAGATCCCCTCGCTGCTGCTGGCCGCGCTCTCGTTCTCGATCGCGCTGCTGGTCGCCCCGCACGACGCGCTCTTCCTGGGGCTGCTCGGCTTCCTCGTGCTGCTCGCGGTGCGCTTCCTGCTCACCCGCCGCACCGCGCCGATCGCCCAGCCCGACGCCCCGCCCCTCGCCGCGCCCGCCGCCGCGCCCGATCCGAGCATCACGGCCGATGCGGCCGATGCTCCCGCCGACCCCCAGGAGGCCGACCGTGCCTGAGACCGGATACCTCCTCGCCGTCCTCGGGATCGGCTTCGGGATCACCTTCGCGCTGCGTGCCGTGCCCTTCGCGATCCTCGGACCGCTGCGGGAGTCGCGCTTCGTCGGCGCCATGGCGCTGTGGATGCCCGTGGGGATCCTCGGGATCCTCGCCGCCGCGACCCTGCGGTCCTCCATCGACGCGGACCCCGCGCGGATCCTCCCCGCGGCGATCGCGGTCGCCGTGACCGTCCTCGCCCACCTGCTGGGCGGGCGGCGCACCCTGCTCAGCGTCGGCCTCGGCACCGTGACCTTCGTGGTCCTCGTGAACCTCCTCTGATCCTCGCGGCCGGGCGCCCGGTCGCCCCCGCACAGGCCTCGGCCCTCGCCGTGCGACCCTGCGCACCGATACGATGGACACGGTCCCGGGATAGCGCTGTACACCGCCCGGGGACCGTCCCCCACCTGCATCGGAGGCCCCATGGGTTCGCTGACCCTCGACATCGTCGTGACCGTCCTCGCCGCGCTCGCGTACATCGTCGGCCTCACGGGCATCGTCCTGCCGGTGCTGCCGGGGACCATCACCTACGTGATCGCCACGCTGATCTGGGCGATCGTCATCGGCGGCTGGCCGGCATGGGTCGCCTTCGGCCTGATCCTCCTGTTCGGCGCCGCCGGCATGACGGCGAGCTACGTCCTCACCGGGCGGCGGCTCAAGCAGCACGAGGTGCCGACCTGGCCGATCCTCGTGGGCATCGCCGCCGGCATCGTGGGGATCTTCGTCATCCCGTTCCTCGGGCTGCCCATCGGCTTCCTGATCGGCCTGTACGTCGCCGAGTCGCTGCGCCTGAAGGACTGGAAGCACGGCCTGACCTCGACGTGGGTCGCCGTCAAGGCGCTCGGGATCGGGATCGCCATCGAGCTGAGCCTCGCCTTCTGCGCGACGATCACCTTCGCCGTCGCCGCGGTCGTCCACTTCACCACCCTCTGACGCGGCGCGGCCTCCGCTCCGCGCGCCCCGCCCCGCACCCGCACCGCACCGCACCGCCCACCAGCCGAGGAGCCCCGACCAGCTCGCCATGACGACGTCGTCACTGCACTCCGCATCCCGCCCCGCCGACCCGGGGACCGAACCCGCCCGCGCCCCGCGCTCCGCCGAGCCCACCGCCCCAGCGCGCCCCCGGGTGCTGGTACCGGGCCTGTCCCGGCTGTTCCGCGCGGTCGCGGAGCGCCCGCTGCCCTTCACCATCGCGATCCTCGCCGGCATCGCCTTCGCCCTGCTGCAGATCGCCACCAGCTCCGTCATCGGCCGCGTGACCGAGGGCGTCGTGGTGCCGGCCTTCGCCACCGGCCGCCCGGTCACCGGCGCCGTGGTCGCCGGGGCGCTCGCGATCATCGGCATCGGCCTGCTGCGCGCGGTCACCGTCGCCGCCCGCCGGATCCTGACCAACGTGGGCCTGTTCGACCTGCAGCGCGAGTACCGCGAACGGCTCTCGAAGGTCTTCGCGGACGTGCCGCTGCTGTGGCACCGCCGCCAGTCCACCGGGACCCTGCTCAGCTCGGTCTACGCGGACGTCGAGGCGACGTTCTTCGCCCTCATGCCCTTCCCCTTCGCGCTGTCGACGGTGGTCATGCTCGCCTACGCGGCCGTGGTCGTCGCCCGGGTGGACCCGCTGATCCTGCTGGTCATGCTGGGGATGGTGGGGATGCTGCTGGCGCTGAACGTGCTGCTGCAGCACTTCGCCGCGCCCATCGCCATGGAGTCCCAGCGCCTGCGCGCCAAGGTCGCCGAGATCGCCCACGAGTCCTTCGACGGCGCCAACGTCGTGAAGTCGATGGGCCGCGAGGACCAGGAGGAGGAGCGCTTCACCGACGCCGCGGAGCAGCTGCGCCGCAACGGCATCCGCTTCGGCTACGTGCGCGCCTGGTTCGACCCGCTGATCGACGTCCTGCCCAACGTCGGGATCCTGCTGGTGGTGCTGCTGGGCGCCTGGCGGATCACCTCCGGCGACGTCACCACCGGCCAGGTCGTCGAGGTCGCCTACCTCTTCACGCTGATGGCCCTGCCGATCCGCTCCTTCGGCTGGGTGCTGGGGGACCTCTCGCGCACCGTCGTCGGCTGGTCGCGGATCCAGCGGGTGCTGACCGTGCGCCGCCGCCAGACCTACGGCACCTCCGCGCTGCCGGCCGATGCCCGCGGCCGCCTCGTCCTGGACGACGTCTCCTTCGCCTACCGCGACGACGAGTTCGAGGTCCTCGCCCCGCGCACCGGCGAGGGCTTGGAGGACCTCGACCTCGCCGAGACCACCGCGCTGCACGACGTGAGCCTCGTGGCCGATCCCGCCGAGGGCTCCCGCGTGCTCGCCGTCGTCGGGGCGACCGGCTCCGGCAAGTCCACCCTCGCGCTGCTGGCGGCGCGGCTGGTCGACCCCACCGAGGGGTCCGTCTCCCTGGACGGCACGGACCTGCGCGACCTCACCGCCCCGGCGCTCACCGGCGACGTCGCCCTGGTGCTGCAGCAGGCGTTCGTCTTCGACGACACCGTCCGCCACAACGTCACCCTCGGCGCCGACTTCGACGACGAGCAGGTCCGATGGGCCCTGCGCATCGCCCAGGCCGAGGGCTTCGTCGACGGCCTCCCCGACGGGCTGGACACCGTCCTCGGGGAGCGCGGCGGCTCCCTCTCCGGCGGGCAGCGCCAGCGCATCGCCCTGGCCCGCGCCCTGGTGCGCCGCCCGCGCCTGCTGATCCTCGACGATGCGACCAGCGCCTGCGACCCCTCCGTCGAGGAGGCGATCCTCGCGCAGATCCGCACCCACATGACCGAGTCGACGCTGCTGCTGGTGGCCTACCGCAAGTCGACCATCTCCATCGCCGACCGCGTCGTCTTCCTCGAACACGGCCGGGTGCGCGGCGCCGGCACCCACGCCGAGCTGCGCGAGTCCCTGCCCGCGTACCGGGCCCTGGTGGACGCCTACGACGAGGCCGCCATCTCGCACAGCCTGCTCGAAGCAGGGGAGGAGGACGCATGAGCCCGACCGCCGTCACCCCGCAGAAGGACGCGTTCTCGTCCTCGACCCTGCAGGCCCCGGGAGCCTCGGCCGACCACGGCGCGATCGCGACGATCCGCCGCGGCCTGTCCCTGACCCCGGAGGCCCTGCGCGGCATCTGGATCACCCTGCTGCTCGCCGTCATCGCGACCGCCGGGAAGATCGTCGTGCCGATCGCCGTGCAGCGCGTGATCGACCACGGCATCATCGCCCCGCCGGAGCCGGACATGGCGATCATCGCCGGGACCACGGGCCTGGCGGCCCTGGTGCTGCTGGTGACCGCCGCCAGCAACGTGCTCATGAACCGCCGCCTGTTCCGCACCGCGGAGACGGCGCTGGCCACCCTGCGCGAGCGCGCCTTCCGGCACATCCACGACCTCTCGCTGCTCACCCAGGGCACCGAGCAGCGCGGCGCCCTGGTCTCCCGCGTGACCAGCGACGTCGACACCGTCAGCCAGTTCATGAGCTTCGGCGGGATCATGCTCGTGGTCATGTCGCTGCAGCTGCTGCTGGCCACCGTCGTGATGGCGGTGTTCTCGTGGCCGCTCGCCCTGGTGGTGTGGATCGTCTACATCCCCATGTTCGTGCTGATGGGCTTCCTGCAGAAGCGCATCCGCGCCCGCTACCAGAAGGTCCGCACCGCCGTCGGCGGCATGCTCGGCGCCGTCTCGGAGTCCCTCGTGGGGGCCGCGACCCTGCGCGCCTACGGCATCACCGGCCGCGCCCACGACGACAACGCCGAGCGCATCACCGAGGTGCGCGACCGCCAGTTCTCCGTGCTGCGGCCGATGTCGGGCTCCTTCGTCCTGGCCGAGGCCTTCGACGGGATCTCCACCGCCGTGGTCATCGTGGTCGGCATCTACCTCGGCACCGGGGTGCTGGGCTTCGGCGAGGGCATGGTCACCGCCGGGCAGCTGGTCGCCTTCGTGTTCCTCGTGTCGCTGTTCAGCCAGCCCGTCCGGATGGGCGCGGAGATGCTCTCCGAGGCGCAGAACGCCGTCGCCGGCTGGCGCCGCGTGCTCGGCGTCCTGGACACCCCGGCCGATGTCTCCGACCCCGCCGGCGGCATGGACCCGCAGACGGGCCGGCGCTTCCCGCCGCGGGACGATGCGCGCGAGCTGCCCGACGGCGGCCTCTCGCTGGTCGTGCGCGACCTGCGCTACCGGTACCCCACGGGACCCGAGGTCCTGCACGGCATCGACGTGGAGCTGGCCGCCGGCTCGCACACGGCGATCGTCGGGGAGACGGGCTCGGGCAAGACCACCTTCGCCAAGCTGCTCACCCGCATGATGGATCCCAGCGCCGGCCAGGTGCTGATCGGGGACGTCCCGGTGGACCGGGTGCCCTTCGCCTCCCTGCGCCGCCGGGTGGTGATGGTCCCGCAGGACGGCTTCCTGTTCGACACCACCGTCGCCGGGAACCTGCGCTACGGGCGGCCCGAGGCGAGCGACCGGCAGATGCGCGAGGCCATCGTCGAGCTGGGCCTCGAGGACTGGCTCGACGGCCTCCCGCGCGGCCTCGACACGCGCGTCGGCCAGCGCGGCGAGGCGCTCAGCGCGGGGGAGCGGCAGCTGGTCTCCCTGGCCCGCGCCTATCTCGCCGACCCCGACGTGATCGTGCTGGACGAGGCGACCAGCGCCGTCGACCCGGCGGCCGACGTCCGGCTCCAGCACGCCATCGAGGGCCTGGCCCGCGGGCGCACCACGGTGACCATCGCCCACCGCCTGTCCACCGCCGAGCGCGCCGACCAGATCCTCGTGCTCGACCGCGGCCACCTGGTCGAGCGCGGCACCCACGCCGAGCTGGTCGCGCTGCCCGAGGGGATCTACGCGGGGCTGCACGGCTCCTGGGTCGCCCACCGCCAGGAGCGCTGAGCCCGCCGCCGCGGCCGCCGCCTTCGCCCCGGGCGCCGCCCTCGCCCTGGCCGCCGTGGCCGCCGCCTCCGCCCCGGCCGCCGTGGCCGCCGCTCTCGCCTCTGTGGCCCGGCGACCCTGGAGGCACGGGACTAATACGGGGACATGGACGCTATATCGGCCTGTGTCCCCGTATTAGTCCCGTGACGATCTTCGGCTCGGGGCACACAGCGTGGGGTCTGCTCCGAGGTGGCCGTCCCGACCGTCCCGATCGTCCCGGCCGTCGCGACCTCGCGCCGTCGTGAGGTCCGAGAGGCCGGTCCGTCGGTGGGGCTCCGCGGAACTCGGTCACGCCCCGCAGAACTCGGTCACGCCGCGCGGAACTCGGTCACGCCGCGCGGAACTCGGTCACGCCGCGCGGAAGGCTCGGTCGGGGATCGGCCTGCGGTGGTCACCACGGCGGTAGATCGTCTCGAGCATCTTGGCGGTCGCCGGCCAGGTGAGGAAGACCTGTTCCCAGGTGAGACGCGTAACGGTGTATCCGAGGGTGCGCAGTACCAGGTCGCGGGAGCGATCGTTCTCGTACTGGTCCTTGATCTCGTGGAACTCGTGGCTGTCGCACTCGATCACCCAGCTGTCTCCCACCAGCAGATCGACCCGGCCCACTCCAGGGATCACCACCTGCGAGCGGACCTTGATGCGGCGGGATTCGAACCACCAACGCACGGTGGTCTCGGTGCCGGATCCCGCATCGCTGCGCACCCGTGCGAGCGCGCGCCGGGCATCTCGGGGCAGGGCGGTGAGAAGATCCTCCAGCCCGCTCCTCGTGAGCAGGCGCTTCTCGAGAGCGGACTCGATGATCGTCGCCGCCTGGATGACGGTCAGGCACCGTGCACAGTGCTCCAGCACGGTCGACAGCGGCGGCACCGGCTGATTGTCCGGCCAGTGACGCAGAGACGGCCCGTGGAACTGCAGGGGGACGAGCTTCATCCCGGTCCGGATGCTGCCGTCGCGATTCCTGCGGATCGGCGTCGCGCGCACCGTCGGATCGACCCCGGCGGGCAGGATCGCTCGGTCGCGTCGGCCCGTTCCCATCCGAGGTCGGAAGACATGCACAGCTGTGGCGACCGGAGGCGTCCACAGCCCGAGGAGGGCGGCGCCGTCGATGCAGGTGGGCCGGGCGCCCTTCGCGAGCACGGCCACGACGTCGGCCGGCGCCTCAGGCTTCACGTACCAGCGCTGCACCCTGCGCACTGCCCCCTCGCGGACCATGGCCAGCAGTTCGTCAGACGACACGTCGAACTGCGACAGCTCATCTCGATGCGCGATTCCGGCGATCCTCATGCAGGAGATCCGATCACCGGGCCCGAGCCGTCGCCAGCGGTACCCGAGGACTGTGGATAACCGCGAGCCCTGCCCGTCGGGGAGCGCGAGCGGGCCGGGCGATGCCGTCCAGGGGACGAACACAGGGAGCCGACCGTTCCGCTGACGGTCGGATCCCGCATTCCCGGGCACGTCGAATGGACATCCGCCCGCGAAAACATAGGATGATTCGACGGGAAGAATCCGCCGCGGGGTCGACGCGGCATGGCCGTTGCCGAGGCCGAGCCGGCCGACGACGCGCCAGGGGGTGTCATGCACGAATCTGACGAGCCGGGCTCGGACAGGACACGGGGACGTGTGCGCCGCGGTGTCGCGCTCGTTCTCCGCACGGCCTTCCGTCGCCATCTGGGACTGAGCCTGCTGGTCATCGTGATGGCGCTCGTCCTCGCGCTGATGCCGGCGGTGCAGCTGCGGGTGCTCGGCATGCTCGTCGACGGCGTCGGGCAGGGGGACCGGATCAGCCTCCTGCCCATCGTCCTGCTGGGGCTCACCCTGGGGCTCTCGACGGTCGTCAACAGCATCCAGATCCCCTTCCGGGAGCAGCTGTACACCGATGTCTCCGGTGATCTTCTCGAGAAGGAGCTCGCCGTCTTCGTGGACGCCGCCCCGGGGGACCTCTCCGCCCCCGGCGTCCAGGACCGGCTGCGGATCCGCCGCGAGAGCGCCGACGACCGCAGCCGCGTCCTGCTCGACACCCTCCTGAACGTCGGCGTCGCCGCGGTCACCTCGCTCGGCGTCGGAGGAGTGCTGTTCTCGGTCTCGCCGCTGGTGGCGGTGCTCATGTGCGCCGGGGCGGCCGCCCCGCTGGTCGTCATGCACCGGATCCGGACGGTCTGGCAGCGCGCCCAGGAGGACGCCGCCGCGCCGCAGCGCGTGCACGACGACCTCTTCCACCTCGGAGCGCAGCCGCGCGCATTCGACGCGATCCTCCAGCACGGCGGCGGAGGCCGCGTGCGCGTGGAGTCGATGCGCATGTGGCGGGCCGTGCGCGGGCTCATCCTCGGCGCGCAGCGGACCGAGGCGCTGCTGTGCGTGGTCTGCGCGGTCCTGACGACGGCCTTCGTCACCGCCGCGCTGCTGGTCCTGCTGCGCAGTCAGGATGTCTCCGTCGGGGACATGGCGATCGTCGCCAGCTCCGTGGCCGCCCTCGCCACCCTGAACCAGCTGGTGGTCTGGGCCTCGGGATGCGTGGAGGTCGCCCAGTTCGTCGGCGACCTCGATGCGCCGCTCGTGCAGCGGGCAGCAGCGGGTCCGTCGCGGACGGGCGGGGAGCCGACCCGCCTCGAGGGGATCGAGCTCGAGGGCGCGAGCTTCACCTATCGCGGCCGCACCGCCCCCGCGATCGACGAGGTCTCCGTCCGCCTCGCCGCCTCGGGCCTGGTGGTCCTCACCGGCCCCAACGGCGCCGGCAAGAGCACCCTCGCGAAGCTCGCCTCCGGAGCGCTGCACCCCGACCAGGGCGCGGTCCGCTGGCTGCGGGCCGATGGCACCTCGACCCCGCCGTCCTGGCAGGAGGTGAGCGTGCTCCACCAGGACGAGGCGATGCTGCCGCTGAGCGTGCGCGACTTCGTGCGGATGGGCACGGACGCCTCGGACCAGCAGATCGCCGCGGCGCTGCGGCGCACCGGGCTCGGCCCGCTGCTCGAGGCGGCTCCCCGCCTGCTGGACCAGCGGGTGGGGGAGGGGTACGAGGGCGGGGCCGCCTTCTCGGGCGGCCAGTTCCAGCGCCTGTGCCTGGCCCGGCTGCTGCTCCAGGATCGGCCGATGTGGGTGCTCGACGAGCCGACCAGCGCGATCGACGCCGCCGGGGACGCCGACTTCCTGGACCTGCTGCGCGAGACGGGGGCGGAGCGCTTCGTCCTCGTGATCACCCACAAGGAGCTCGGCTTCGAGGACGGCGACGAGCTGTGGCGCGTCGAGCACGGGCGTTCCCGGCTGCTGCGGCCTGCCCCGGCAGGCGGCCCCGGTCCCGATGCCGCTCCGTAGGATGGGAGCCATGCCCGATGCCTCGCAGCCCGCCCAGCCCGCCGCGGACGTCGTCCATCCCCCGATCCCGCCCATCTCCGGCAAGGACACGCCCCGCTTCGGCAGCGAGGAGCGCAAGCAGGCGCTCGCCGCGGCGTTCCGGAGCCAGGGGGAGGACTACGACCGGCTGCGTCCCGGATATCCGCCGGCGGTCATCGACGCGATCCTGCGCCATCTCCCGGAGGCGGATCCGGTGCGGGCGGTGGACCTGGGCGCCGGGACCGGGAAGCTGTCCTGGGCCCTCGCCGCCCAGGGCGTCGAGGTGACCGCCGTGGACCCGAGCGAGGCCATGCTCGAGTCCGCCCTGCGCGCCGGAGCATCGGTCCCGCGCGCCGGGGCATCGGTCCCGCGGGCCGGGGCATCGGCCCTGGGCACCGGGGAACAGGCTCTGAGCGACGGCGCATCGGCCGCCGGTCGCGCGGCCTCCCCGAGCATCCGCACCCGCCTCGCATCGGCCGAGGACACGGGCCTTCCCGAGGGATCCGCCGACCTCGTCACCGCCGCACAGGCCTGGCACTGGTTCGACGCGCAGGCGGCATCGGCCGAGGCGGCGCGGCTGCTGGGGGAGGGCGGCATGCTCGCCCTGGTGTGGAACATGCTCGACGTGACGATCCCGTGGGTGCATCGGCTCTCGCGGATCATGCACGCGGGCGACATCCACCGGGAGGACTTCGCGCCCGAGGTCGCCGCGCCGTTCGTGCTGCGCGAGCGGCTCGTGCACTCCTGGGAGGACCCGATGCCCACGCACGACGTCATCGACCTGGCGCGCACGCGCAGCTATGTCATCACCGCGACGCCGGAGCGGCGCGCGAAGGTCCTCGCGAACCTCGACTGGTATCTCCACGAGCATCTCGGCCATGCCCCCGGCAGCACGATCGGCCTGCCGTACCGCACCGACCTCTTCCTCTACGCCCGCGCCTGAGCGCCTCCCCCTCGGAGCCGGCTGATGTGCGCTCTCGGCGGGTCTTAGCGCGCGCCACGCGGAACCCACGTCAGGCTCGATGAGGCCGCGGACGCAGGCGATCGCAGCGCCACGAGGGAGGGGCCCGGGACGGGTCAGGCGCCGCCCAGGTCCGAGGCGCCTCCGGCATCCGAGGCGCCGCCGGCATCCGAGGCGCCTCCGGCGTCCGAGGGCGCGGCATCGGGCTGCAGGGTCATGTCGGTGATGCGCCAGCGCTCGCCGTCCCAGGCCACGGAGGCGTCGAGCCGACCGCTCACGCCCTCCAGCGGGTACGCCTCGCCCTCGGCCTCCTCGAAGATGAGGCTCGGGGCCTGCGTGAAGCGGGCGGAGACGGTGCCCGTGACGGGCGGCTCCCCGGTCCCGTCGAAGGTCGTCGACTCCACGGTGAACTCGCCCTCGACGAGGTAGCCGCCCTGGGAGTGGAGCTGCTCGGCGTTCGCCATGAACTGCACGCAGACGGAGCAGTTGGGGTCCACCACCTCGTCCCAGGCGGCGGTGTCGCCGGTGGTCATCATGTAGGTGTAGGAGCCCAGCAGATGCTCGACGGTCTCGCGGGCGCCCGTCTCGGACTGCTCGAGGACCGGCGCCGGCAGCTCGGGCTCAGCGATCTCGGGGCGCGGGTACTGCTGGTCGGACCAGGAGGTCGGATCCTGGTCCCCGCCCATCAGAGAGGACACGCCGAACGCGCCGAACGGCACCACGAGGGCCAGCGCGACCGCGAGGATCACGATCTTCTGCATGCGTCTGCTCACCCGGCCACGGTAGACGACGCGTCCGCGCTGTCCCTGGGGAGCGCCGGCCGCGCAGGCCCCCGCAGCATCCTCCCGGCGGCGGATCCCGTCGCGGCGGGACCCCCGACCTCCGTCGATACCTCCCGATAAGGGGATGTCGTGCGTCGGCGCCGCTGGATAGGCTACGTCGGTCGCGCCTCCGGAGCCTGGCGGCCGTCCCCATCGGCCGCGAGGAGCTCGGTCGAGCCCCGCCGAGCTCCGCCGGTGCGACCTATGAGAGGAACCCTGTGACCCTGCTACGGCTCTCCCTGTCGTCCCTGCGCCCGTACTGGCCGGCCGTCCTCCTGGTGATCGTCTTCCAGGTGGTCGGCGTGCTGGCCGCGCTCTATCTCCCGACCATCAACGCGTACATGATCGACGACGGCATCGCCCAGGGCGACATCCCGACGATCTGGCGCCTGGGCGGCTACATGCTCGTGGTGACCGTCGGGAACATCATCGCGGTGGTCGCCGCGAACTACTTCGCCGCCCGGTCGGCCATGCGCCTGGGCCAGGACCTGCGCGAGCGCGTGTTCACCACGGTGCAGCACTTCTCCGCGCAGCGGCTGCACGAGTTCGGCGCCCCGTCGCTGATCACCCGCTCCACCAATGACGTGCAGCAGGTCCAGATGCTCACGTTCTTCGCCATGAACTTCCTGGTGCAGGCGCCGATCACCGGTATCGGCGGCATCGTGCTGGCGCTGAGCGTCGAGCCGGGCCTGGCCTGGCTGATCGCGGTGATGGTGCCGCTGATGCTGCTGGCGGTCGGCACGCTGGTCGCGCTCGCCTCGCCGCTGTTCGGCAGGATGCAGAAGCGGATCGACGTCATCAACCGGGTGCTGCGCGAGCAGATCACGGGGATCCGGGTGCTGCGCGCCTTCACCCGCGAGGACCTCGAGCGCCAGCGCTACGAGGACGTCAACGCCGAGCTGACGGACCTCAACCGTCGGGTCGGCCAGCTGATGATCATCATCCAGCCGCTGATCATGTTCATGCTCAACGTCTCCAGCGTGCTGGTGCTGTGGTTCGCCGCCCCGCGCGTGGAGTCCGGGCAGATGGAGGTCGGCTCGATCACCGCCTTCATCGCCTACCTGATCCAGATCCTCATCGCCGTGATGATGGCGTCGTTCATGACGATGATGATCCCGCGGGCCATGGTCTCCGCCGGTCGCATCGCCGAGGTCCTCGACGTCGACGACTCCGTCCGCGAGCGCGAATCCGTGATCACCGAGGTCCCCGGCCCCACCCGCCTGCAGCTGCGGGACGTGAGCTTCACGTACCCCGGCGCGGAGCGGCCCGTGCTGAGGGGCGTGAACCTCGACGCCCACGCCGGGCAGACGGTCGCGATCATCGGCGGCACCGGCTCGGGCAAGTCGACCCTCATGAACCTCGTGCCGCGCCTGCTGGACGCGACCGAGGGCGAGGTCCTCCACAACGGCACGCCCATCGAGACGCTGCACCCGGACCTGCTCGCCTCCCGCGTGGGCCTGGTGCCGCAGAAGCCGTACCTGTTCTCCGGGACGGTCGCCTCCAACCTGCGCTTCGGCAACCCCGAGGCGACCGACGAGGAGTTGTGGCACGCCCTGACCATCGCCCAGGGCCGCGACTTCGTGGCCGCCATGCCCGACGGGCTGGACTCGGTGATCGCGCAGGGCGGCACCAACGTCTCCGGCGGCCAGCGCCAGCGCCTGTGCATCGCCCGCGCGCTGGTGGCCCGGCCCGAGATCTACGTCTTCGACGACTCGTTCAGCGCCCTGGACCTCACCACCGATGCGCGGCTGCGCGCGGCCCTGTTCCCCGAGACGCGGCACGCCCTCGTGCTGATCGTCGCCCAGCGGGTCTCGACGGTGACATCGGCCGATCTGATCCTCGTGCTCGACCACGGCGAGATCGTCGCCTCGGGCACCCATGAGGAGCTGCTGGCCAGCTCCGAGACCTACCTGGAGATCATCCGGTCCCAGGGCGCCGAGGAGGTGGTCGCATGAGCACGCAGAACCCGCCGCAGGACCCGGGCCGGGACCGGACCCCGGGCGCGACCCCGGCCGTCGCGCCGGAGACGACCCCCGTCCTCGCCGGCGACGAGGCGCACGAGGCGGCGCAGCTCGCCGCGGAGAAGGACGCCGGCCGCGGCCTGCGCCCGGGGCAGAAGTCCAAGAACTTCTGGCCCAGCACCAAGCGGCTGATCCGCGAGATGGGCCCCGAGCGGGCCTACATGCTCGGGGCCATCGGCCTCGGCGTGATCGCCGTGCTGCTGGCGGTGGTCGGCCCGCGCATCCTGGGCCGCGCCACCGACATCGTCTTCTCCGGCCTCATCTCGCGGGACATGCCCGCCGGGGCCGACCGCGAGGAGATCATCGCCGCCCTGCGCGCGCAGGGCGAGACCACCACGGCGGACATGCTCTCGGGCATGGACTTCACCCCCGGGCAGGGCATCGACTTCCCCGCGCTGCACCAGGTGCTGCTGCTGGCGCTGGGGCTGTACGTCGCCTCCTCGCTGCTGATGTGGCTGCAGGGCGTGCTGCTGAACCGGGTCATCTTCCGCATGGTCTACCGCCTGCGCCGCCAGGTGGAGGAGAAGCTGCACCGCCTGCCGCTGGCGTACTTCGACCGCACCAAGCGCGGGGAGATCCTCTCGCGCGTCACCAACGACATCGACAACATCCAGAACACGCTGATCAACACGGTGACGGGACTGGTCAACGCCTTCCTCACGGCGGTCGGCGTGATCGTCATGATGCTGCTGCTGTCCTGGCAGCTGTCGATCATCGCGCTGGCCTCGATCCCCGTCGCGCTCGCGATCACGGCCATCGTCGGCTCCCGCTCCCAGAAGCTGTTCCAGCAGCAGTGGGACGCGACCGGCGTGGTCAACGCCGAGGTCGAGGAGGCCTTCAGCGGCCACGCGCTGGTGACCGCCTTCGGGCGCCGCCGCGAGGTGGGCCGCCGCTTCGACGAGAAGAACGAGACGATGTTCAGGGCGTCCTTCGGCGCCCAGTTCGTCTCCTCGCTGATCATGCCGCTGATGATGTTCGTGGGGAACCTCAGCTACGTCCTCGTCGCCGTCGTGGGCGGCCTGCGCATCGTCTCGGGGCAGATGACCCTCGGCGACGTCCAGGCCTTCATCCAGTACTCGCGGCAGTTCACCCAGCCGCTGTCCCAGCTCGCCTCGATGGCGACCATGCTGCAGTCCGGCGTGGCCAGCGCCGAGCGGGTCTTCGAGATGCTGGACGCCGAGGAGCAGGAGCTCGAGGCCGAGGTCCCCGGGGCCGTCTCCCGGATCCGGCAGGGCCGCGTGGAGTTCTCCCACGTGCGCTTCTCCTACTCTCCCGACCGCCCGCTGATCCGCGACCTCTCCCTGGTCGCCGACCCCGGGCACACCGTCGCGATCGTCGGCCCGACCGGCGCCGGCAAGACGACCCTGGTCAACCTGGTGATGCGGTTCTACGAGCTGGACGGCGGCAGCATCCGGATCGACGGCGTGGACATCCGCGACCTCACCCGGCGCCAGCTGCGCGAGCGCACGGGCATGGTCCTGCAGGACACCTGGCTGTTCGAGGGCACGATCCGCGAGAACATCCGCTACGGGCGCCTGGACGCGACCGACGAGGAGGTGCTCGAGGCCGCCCGCGCCACCCACGTCGACGACTTCGTGCGCCATCTGCCCGAGGGCTACGACACGGTCCTGGACGACGAGGGCGGCAGCATCAGCGCCGGCGAGAAGCAGCTGCTGACCATCGCCCGCGCCTTCCTGGCCCAGCCCAGCCTGCTGATCCTCGACGAGGCGACCAGCTCCGTGGACACCCGCACCGAGTTGCTCGTGCAGGAGGCCATGAACCGGCTGCGCGAGGGGCGCACCTCCTTCGTGATCGCCCACCGCCTCTCCACGATCCGCGACGCGGACCTCATCCTCGTGATGGAGTCCGGGGACATCGTCGAGCAGGGCAGCCACGACGAGCTCCTCGCGGCCGACGGCGCCTACGCGCGCCTGTACCGCTCGCAGTTCGAGGGCGCCGCGCACGATCCCGACGACGACGAGGATCCCGAGGCCGACGCCGTCGCCGCGGGCGCCGGCGGCGGGGGGATGATGCCCGGCATGTGAGGGCTAGGGTGGCCGCATGTTCGGACGCACAGCGCACCTCGAGTCCCAGATCGCCCACCTCCGAGACCGGCTCGACCGGCAGGAGGCCCTGCTGACCGCGCTCGCGGCGCAGGCGGGTCTCGACCCGGCCGCGGTCCGCGCCGCCGGCGTCGAGGACACGATGCCGGCCCCCGTGCTCGATGCGCTGCGCCGGCGCCAGATGATCCTCGCGATCAAGGAGTACCGCACCGCGACCGGGGCGGGCCTCGCCGAGGCCAAGCGCGCCGTCGAGGAGTACGCCGCCGCGCACGGGTACTGAGCCTTCCCGCCGGGCGCCCCGGGTGGCGAGGCTCTCCCCGCGAGGAGTTGGGCGTTATGCAAGGCTATGCATACTATGCAGGGATGACGCATCATCCGCCCCGGCGCCGCACGCTCCTGCGCGCCCTGCCCGCCGTCGCGCTCGGCGCGGGCGCCGCCCCGGCGCTCGGGGCCTGCACCCGGGCGAGCGAGCGCCTGGACGCCGAGTCCAATGCGGTGCCCGAGGTCGACCTCTCCGGCATCGAGGAGGTCCCCGAGATCGCCGCCCTGGTGCCCGCGCACATCCGCGAGCGGGGCGAGCTGATCAACGGCGCCGCCCTGAACTACGCGCCGGGGGAGTTCATCGGATCCTCGGGCGAGGCCGTGGGCTACGACATGGACATCCTCGCCGGCATCGGTCGCGTGCTCGGGCTCGCCACCCGCACCGAGGCGGCCGTGTTCGCACAGATCATCCCGGCCGTCGGCGCGACCTACGATGTGGGCATCTCGAGCTTCACCGTCAACGCGGAGCGGCTCGAGGCCGTCACGATGATCTCCTACTTCCAGGCCGGGATCTCCTACGCGGTCCGGGCCGGCAACCCCTACGGCATCGACCCCGAGCAGCTGTGCGGCAAGCGCGTCGCCCTGCAGGTCGGCACCTACCAGGAGGAGCTGTCCCTCGAGCGCTCCCAGGAGTGCCGCGAGGACGGGCAGAAGGCCTACGACCTGCTCGCCTACGCCTCCAACTCCGACGCCGCGACCAACGTCGCCGGCGGCAAGGCCGACATCCTCATGGCCGATTCCCCCGTGACCGCCTACGCGATCACCCGCTCGCGCGGCACCCTCGAGGGCATCGGCGAGATCGAGGAATCGGCCCTGAACGGCATCGTCGTCGCCAAGGACCAGCCCGAGCTG
This sequence comes from Brachybacterium phenoliresistens, assembly GCF_039530785.1. NCBI lineage: Bacteria > Bacillati > Actinomycetota > Actinomycetes > Micrococcales > Dermabacteraceae > Brachybacterium > Brachybacterium phenoliresistens. Next base: position 461,188 of record NZ_BAAAOW010000003.1, on the reverse strand, counting down.
GCTGAGGCGATCCGCGCGGCCGTCCAGCACCTCATCGACTCCGGCGACATGCAGCGCATCCTGGCCGCCTGGGGCAACGAATCCGGCATGATCCCGACCGCGGAAGTGAACCCCGAACCGTGAGCACCTCCTCCATCGCCCCGCCCCCGGCCGCCGCGCCGGCCGCCGGCGACTACACCCCCATCCGCGCCAGGTCCGCCCCGCGCCCGGGCACCTGGATCGCCGCCGTGATCGTGGCGCTGCTGGTCGTGGCGCTGGTGAACTTCCTGCTGACCAACCCCGTCCTGGACTGGGGGACCGTGGCCACGTACATCCTGGACGTGAAGGTCGTCCAGGGCGTGGGCTGGACGCTGCTGCTGACGGTGCTGTCCATGGTGGTCGGCACCGTGATCGCCCTGCTCGCCGCGATCATGCGCCGCAGCGACAACCCCGTCCTGCGCGGCGTGGCCTGGGCGTACATCTTCGTCTTCCGCGGCACCCCCGTGTACACCCAGCTGGTGTTCTGGGGCCTGTTCACCGTGATCATCCCGAAGATCGTGATCGGGGTGCCCTTCGGCCCGGAGCTGCTGTCCTTCTCCACCCGCGACCTGTTCACCGCCTTCTGGGCGGCCGTGATCGGCCTGGGCCTGAACGAGGGCGCCTACCTCGCGGAGATCTTCCGCTCGGGCCTGAACAGCGTGGACCGCGGCCAGAGCGAGGCCAGCCGCGCCCTGGGCATGAGCGAGGGGCTGATCCTGCGACGGATCATCGTCCCGCAGGCCATGCGCGTGATCGTGCCGCCGCTGGGCAACGAGACCATCGGCATGCTGAAGACGACGTCGCTGGTGCTCGCGGTGCCGTTCACCCTCGACCTCACCTTCGCCACCAACGGCATCGCCAACAAGCTGTTCACGCCCATCCCGCTGCTGATCGTCGCGGCGCTGTGGTACCTCGCGATCACGAGCGTGCTCATGGTCGGCCAGCACCACCTGGAGAAGTACTTCGGCCGCGGCTTCGACGCCCGCACCCCCGGGGCGCCCGGGACGAAGCGCTCCCGCCAGTCCGCCGTGAACAGCGCCGGCACGACCCCGCAGAACCCGCTCCCCGAGGTGGAGCTGTGATGAGCCACGAGAACACCCACCGCGCCGCCCCCGCCGAGGAGGCCGTCCCCGCGATCCAGATCGAGGGCCTGCACAAGTCCTTCGGCGACGTGCACGTCCTCACGGGCTGCGACCTGACCGTCCGCCCGGGCGAGGTCGCCGTGCTGGTGGGCCCCTCCGGCTCCGGAAAGTCGACGCTGCTGCGCTGCATCAACCAGCTCGAGGAGGCCAGCGCCGGGCGCGTGCGCATCGAGGGCGTCACGCAGGGCTACGCCGAGCAGCCGCTGGCCGACGGCCGCTGGCAGAAGCTGTCGGCGAAGCAGATCGCCGCCCAGCGCGCCCGCATCGGCATGGTCTTCCAGCGCTTCCAGCTGTTCCCGCACATGACGGCGCTGCACAACGTGATGGAGGCGCCGGTCCACGTGCTCGGCATGGAGAAGGCGCAGGCCGAGTCCGAGGCGCGGGAGCTGCTGGCGCGGGTGGGCCTGGCCGAGCGCGCCGACCACTACCCCTCGGAGCTCTCCGGCGGCCAGCAGCAGCGCGTCGCGATCGCCCGGGCCCTGGCCATGAAGCCCGAGCTCATGCTGTTCGACGAGCCGACCAGCGCCCTGGACCCGGAGCTGGTCGCCGAGGTCCTGGCCGTCCTCCAGGACCTCGCGGCCGATGGCATGACGATGGTCGTGGTCACCCACGAGATGGGCTTCGCCCGCGAGGTCGCCGACACGGTCGTCTTCATGGACGAGGGCCGCATCATCGAGCAGGGCCCGCCCGCCCAGGTGATCGACTCCCCGCGCTCGGACCGCCTGAAGGACTTCCTCGCCTCGGTGCTCTGAGCCCCCGCGCCGCGGGCGCGCTCTCGGTGCTCTGAGGCCCCGCGCCGCGGGCGCGCTCAGGCCTCCGGCGCGGCGACCTCGCCCCAGACGGTGCGCATGTGGGAGCGGGAATGGCGCTCGGCGGCGTCCTCGTCGCCCTCGGCGATGGCGAGGGCCAGGCGCATGTGCTCCTCGAGGGTGCCGGGCACGGGGATCGGCGGGGTGAGGCCCAGGCGGGTGCGCCCCTCGAGGACGGCCTGGACCGGCCGGGCGAGCGCGGCGAGCTGCGGGTTGCCCGAGGCGGCCAGCAGCAGCTCGTGGAAGGCGACATCGGCCTCGAGATAGGGCTCGGTGTCCCCGAGGCCGCGGCCGCCGAGGTCGACGAGGACCTCCGCGAGCCGGCGCAGCTCGGCGCGCTGGGCCGCCGTGGCGCGGCGCGCGGCGAGGAGGGAGGCCATGGGCTCGGCGGCCACGCGCAGCTCGGCGAGGGCCTCGAGCTGGCGCTGGCGGAAGGGCCCGCGCAGGTTCCAGCCGATCAGCTGGGGGGAGAAGGCGTCCCACTGCTCGCGCGGCTGCACGGTCACGCCGACGCGGCGCCGGGAGGTGACCATGCCCAGGCTCTCGAGCACCCGCACCGCCTCGCGCACCACCGTCCGCGAGGCGCCGAGAGCCTCCTCGATCCCCGACAGGGTGAGCACCTCTCCCGGCGGAAGCTCCCCGGCGGCGATGCGCCCCCCGATATCGTCGAGAACGTCACGGTGCATGCCGATCGCCATCGCGTCTCCTTCGTCGTGCTGCGGCGGCCGAGGAGCGGGCGGTCCGGATCACAGCCCGAGTTCCTCAATGGTGCTACCTTACCGGCTGAAAAAGTAGTACCTTTGCTCCACGGCGCCGGGGCCCGAGGCTCGTCCGGACGGCACGGCGCCTCCTGTCCCTCGCATTCAACGGAGAATCCCCCATGGAAGACTGGACCCAGACCCTGGGCGCCGGACCGCTCCTCGGCATCGCCGCGGTCGCCGTCGCGCTCATCCTGTTCCTCGTCATCAGGGTCAAGCTGCACGCGTTCCTCGTGCTCGTGATCGTCTCCCTGCTGACCGCCGTCGCCACCGGCATCCCCGCCGAGTTCCTCGTGAAGACCCTCGTGGAGGGCTTCGGCGGGACGCTCGGGAACGTGGCCCTGCTCATCGGCTTCGGCGCCGTGCTCGGTCGGCTCATCGAATCCTCCGGCGGCGCCAAGGTCGTCGCGGAGAAGATGGTCTCGATCTTCGGCGAGAAGCGCGCCGCCTTCGCCCTCGGCGTCACCTCGCTGCTGCTGGGCTTCCCGATCTTCTTCGACGCGGGCCTGATCGTCATGCTGCCGATCATCTTCGCCGTCGCCCGCCGCATCGGCGGCAAGAACCTCCTGCTCTACGGCATCACCGCCGCCGGCGCGTTCTCCGTCATGCACGTCTTCGTGCCGCCGCACCCCGGCCCCGTCGCCGCCAGCGAGTTCTTCGGGGCGAACCTCGGCGTCGTGCTGCTGGTCGGCCTCGTCATCGCCTTCCCGGTCTGGTACATCACCGGCTACCTGTGGGCCCGGTTCGCCAACGCCCGCAACCCGCTCGAGGTCCCTAACCTCTTCGGCCAGGACGACGACGAGATCGCCAACCCGCCCAGCGCCGGCCTCGTCGTCGCGATCGTCGCCCTGCCGCTCGTGCTCATCCTCATGAACACCGGCCTGAACGCCCTGGGCAGCGCCGGCATCGTCGACAAGACCCAGGGCTGGGTCCACGCCCTGCGCCTGATCGGCGAGTCGCCCGTCGCCCTGCTGATCACCGTGCTGGTGGCGCTGGTCGCCCTCGGCACCGCCCGCGGCGAGAAGGGCTCGGCCCTCGAGAAGCTCGTCGACGGCACGCTCGCCCAGGTCGCCTCGGTCATCCTCATCACCGGCGCCGGCGGCATGTTCGGCTCGGTGCTGCGCGCCTCCGGCGTCGGCGACGCGCTCGCCGACACCCTCTCCGGCTGGGGCCTGCCGGTCATCTTCGCCGCCTACATCATCGCGCTGGTGCTGCGCGTGGCCCAGGGCTCGGCGACGGTCGCCCTGGTCACCACAGCCGGACTGCTCTCCCCGGCGGTCATGTCCGGCGGGTTCAGCGTCGTGGACACCGCGGCGATCACCCTGGCCGCCGCGGCCGGCTCCGTGTTCGCCGGCCACGTCAACGACTCCGGCTTCTGGCTGGTCGGGCGCCTGATGAACATGGACGTCAAGACCACCCTGAAGACCTGGACCGTCCAGCAGGCGATCCAGTCCGTGGTCGGCTTCGTGCTGGTCCTGGTCATCTACGTGGTCCTCTGATGGCGGGGCACGACCTCTTCGACGTCACCGGCCGCCTGGCCCTGGTCACGGGATCCTCCCGCGGCCTGGGCCTGGCCCTGGCCACCGCGCTCGCCGATGCGGGCGCCCGCGTCCTCCTCCACGGCCGGGACCAGGCCGCCCTGGACGCGGCCCGTGCCGCGGTCGAGGCGGAGACCGGGCAGCGGCCGGAGGCGGTCCGCTTCGACGTCACCGACGCCGCCGCGGTCGAGGCGGGCATCGCCGCGCTGCTGGCCGAGCACGGCGTGCCGGACATCCTGGTCAACAACGCCGGGGTCCAGCGCCGCGCCCCCATCGCGGAGTTCCCCGTCCAGGACTGGGACACGGTGATCGCGAGCAACCTCTCCAGCGTCTTCTACGTCTCCCGGCACCTCGCGCCGGCGATGGTGGAGCGCGGCTCGGGCAAGATCATCAACATCGCCTCGGTCCAGTCGAAGCTGGCCCGCCAGACGATCGCCCCGTACTCGGCCAGCAAGGGCGGCGTCGCGCTGCTGACCCAGGGCATGGCCGCCGACCTCGCGCGATCCGGCGTGCAGGTCAACGCCATCTCCCCGGGCTACTTCGCCACCGAGATGAACCGGGCCCTCGTCGAGGACGAGGCGTTCACCGCCTGGCTCACCGCCCGCACTCCGGCGCAGCGCTGGGGCGAGGTGCGCGAGCTCGCCGGGACGCTGCTCTACCTCGCCTCGGACGCCTCGGCGTTCGTCTCGGGCCAGAACATCTTCGTCGACGGCGGCATGACCGCCGTCGTCTGAGCCCCCGCTGCCGGCCGTCGGCGGAGGTCCCCTCGGGGGCCCGGCCGGCGGGGGCAGCCCCCGGCTCCATCGGCCCGGGCCGATCCCGCTCGACCCCGCACGGAAGGACGCAGACCATGGCAGCACAGGACGACCCCGCAGCGCAGGCCCCCGCACGCGATGTGGTGATCGGCGTGGACATGGGCACCACGGCCACCAAGGCCGTCGCCTACGACGTGTCGGGGGCCCAGCTGGCCTCGGCCTCGCACGGCTACCCCCTGCAGGCGCCCCATCCCGGGCATGCGGTCCAGGACCCGGAGCTGATCCTCGCCGCGGCCTACGCCGGCGTGCGCGAGGTCGTCGCGAGCATCGGCGCCGAGCGGGTGGCGGGGCTGTCGTTCTCCTCGGCCATGCACAGCCTGCTGGCCCTGGACGAGGACCTGGCCCCGCTCACGCCCGTGGTCACCTGGGCCGACACCCGGGCGTCCGCCCAGGCCGAGCGGGTGCGGGCCTCGGCCGAGGGGCTCGCCCTGCACCGCCGCACCGGCACGCCGGTGCATCCGATGTCGCCGCTGCCCAAGCTCATCTGGTTCCGGGAGCAGGAGCCGGAGATCCGCACCAAGGCCGCGATCTGGGCCGGGATCAAGGACTGGGTGCTGCTGCGCATGTGCGGCGCCCTGGTCACGGACCATTCGCTGGGCTCGTCCTCGGGCCTGATGGACATCCATGCCCTGGCCTGGGACGAGGAGGCGATGCGCCTGGCCGGCGTGCGCCCCGAGCAGCTGCCGGAGCTGGTGCCCACCACCACCGTCCTCGAGGGCCTCACCGAGGAGGCCGTCGCCGCCACCGGGCTGCCCGCGGGGACCCGGGTGGTCGTCGGCGCGGGCGACGGGCCGCTGGCCAACCTGGGCGTCGGCGCGGTGCGACCGGGCGTGGCCGCCTGCTCGATCGGCACCAGCGGCGCCCTGCGCGTCACCGTCGACCATCCCGCGGTCGACCCGCTGGGCGGGGTGTTCTGCTACGCCCTCACCGAGGACCGCTGGGTGATCGGCGGCGCCATCAACAACGGCGGCGTCACCCTGGACTGGGTGCGCTCCCAGATCGCCCGCGGCCCCGCGGTCCCGGCCCCGGCGGCCGAGGACCCCACGGGCGACGGCCCCGCGCCGGAGGCGGCCGAGCTGCCCTCGGCCGCCGAGCTCCTGGACGAGGCGGCGACCGTCCCGGCCGGCTCCGGCGGGCTGCTGATGCTCCCGTACCTGCTCAGCGAGCGCGCCCCGCACTGGGGCAGCACCACCCGCGGCGCCTATGTGGGTCTGACCCGCGGGCATCGGCGCGAGCACCTGGTGCGCGCCGCCGTCGAGGGCGTGGCCCTGCAGCTCTCGCTGGTCCTGCAGTCGATGCGCTCGGCCGGGCTCGAGATCGACGAGATCCGCGCCACCGGCGGGGTCATGCAGCACCCGCTGTGGCGGGAGACGCTCGCCGATGCCCTCGGCGCCCCCATCGGCTTCCCGGCCCAGCACGAGGGCTCCGGCTTCGGGGCGGCGCTGCTGGGCATGCAGGCGCTGGGCCTGATCGCCTCGATCGACGTCGCCGCCGAGATGATCCCGGTGGCCACCCGGCAGCGCCCGCGGCCGGCCGATGCCGCCGTCTACGCCTCGCTGCGGCCCGTGTTCGACCAGCTCTACGACGCGCTGCTGCCGGCCAACGACCGCCTGCTGCGCCTGGCCCCGTCCCTGCCGCTGGACCGCTGAGCCCGCCGGACCGCTGAGCCCGCCGGACCTGCGACCGGGAGGCTCAGCGGCCGGTGCCGTCCACGGCGAAGGTCTCGATCGCCGCGAGCTCGGCGTCGGTGAACGGACCGGCCTCCAGGGCCGCGACGTTCTGCTCGAGCTGATGCACGCTCGAGGCGCCCACCAGGGCCGTCGTCACCAGCGGGTTGCGCAGCGCCCAGGCCAGCGCCATCTGGGCGAGGCTCTGCCCGCGCCCGGCGGCGATCTCCGCCAGGCCGCGGGCCCGCTCGAGGTAGCGGGGATCGCGCACCGTCTCCGCGCTGAGGAACACGCTGGCCCCGCCGGCCCGGGAGTCCTCCGGGACGCCGCGCAGGTACCGGCCGGTGAGCAGGCCCTGCTGCAGCGGGGAGAAGACCGCCACGCCGATGCCCAGCTCGTCGACCGCGTCCAGCAGGCCGCCCTCGATGTGGCGGTTGAACATCGAGTACGAGGGCTGGTGGATCAGCAGCGGCGTGCCGAGGTCGGCGAGGATCCGCGCGGCCTCCCGGGTGCGCTCGGGGGAGTAGTTGGACACGCCCGCGTACAGCGCCTTGCCGGAGCGGACGGCGTGGGCCAGGGCGCCCATCGTCTCCTCGAGCGGGGTGTGCGGGTCCTCGCGGTGGTGGTAGAAGACGTCCACCGTCTCCAGGCCCAGGCGGCCCAGGGACTGGTCCAGCGAGGCGAGCATGTGCTTGCGCGAGCCCCAGCTGCCGTAGGGCCCCGGCCACATGTCATAGCCGGCCTTCGTCGAGATGATCAGCTCGTCGCGGTAGCGGGCCAGGTCCTGGGCGAGGATCCGGCCGAGGTGGGTCTCCGCGCTGCCCGGGGGCGGGCCGTAGTTGTCGGCGAGATCGAAGTGGGTCACGCCCAGGTCGAACGCGCGGCGCACGGTCGCGCGCAGCGTCTGCGGATCCCGGTCCTCGCCGAAGTTCTGCCAGAAGCCGAGGGAGATCGGCGGCAGCAGCACGCCGGAGCGCCCCGCCCGCCGGTAGTCGGTGCTGTCGTAGCGGTGCGCGGCGGGGACGAAGGCGTCGATGCTCATGGCTGCGAGCCTAGTGGCTGAGGTCGCGCACCAGGACGTCGAACCGGGCCTCGGGATCGGCGAGGGCCGACGGGTCCAGCGGGAACGGATGGGTCGCGCCGGTGGGCACGAAGCCGCGGCGCTGGTACCAGGCGTTGAGCTCGTCCCGCCCCTGGAGGACGTGGATCTCCAGCTCGAGCACGCCCGCCTCGCGCAGCAGCGCGACCTGCGCCTCCAGCAGGGCCCGGCCGATGCCGCCGGCCTGGGCGGCCGGATCCACGGCGAACAGCCCGAACTCCGCCCGGGTCCCGGCCCGCTCGGTGTAGCAGCAGCCGATCACGCGGCCGTCGGCCTCCGCCACCAGCAGCGCGACCGCGGGCGCCGCGATCAGGGCGCGGACCTCGGACGCATCGGTGCGGGCACCGGAGACCAGCCCCTCCTCGGTGGTCCAGCCGCCCGGACCGCGGTAGGCCGCCTCCACGATCTCGAGGATGCGCGGCACGTCGGCCGCATCGGCCGCGCGGATCTGCGGGGCGCTCACGAGAGCACCCCCAGGCCCCGCAGCGCGCGGGACAGGCCGTGGCCGTCGGGCGCCCGGACCGTGCGACGGGAGTCGCCGGGAAGCCGGGACGGCGCCTCCGCCAGCGGGCGGCGGCTGCCGTGGGCGAGGACCTGCTCCGGTTCGGTCAGCTGACGGATGGCGATCGCCTCCACATGGTCGGGATGGTAGGCCTCGAAGGCCCGGTAGGTGTCGGGGTCGTGCTGCCCGTCGTCGCCGATGAGGATCCACTTCACCTGCGGGAACGCCTCGGCGAGGCGGGCGAGGGCGCGGACCTTGTGCTCACGGCCCGAGCGGAAGAACCCGGTGTTCGTCGGGCCCCAGTCGGTGAGCAGCATCGGCCCGTCGGGGTAGCCGTTCTTGAACAGGAAGCGCCGCAGCACCGGGAACACGTTCCACGCGCCGGTGGAAAGATATACCACCGGGGCGGCGGGATGCTCGCGCAGGATCTCCTGGTAGAGCGCCGGCATGCCCCGCACCACCCGGCGCGAGGACTGGTGGATGACGAAGGCGTTCCAGAACGCCAGCAGCGGCCGCGGCAGCCAGGTGATCATCACCGTGTCGTCGATGTCGCTGACCACGCCGATCCGCTCCTCGGGGGAGAACACGAGCACCTCGGCGGTGACGGCGTTGCCCGGATGCGTGGACAGGACGGCTTCGTGCCGTCCGGGCGGCAGGTCCACGACGAGCTCGGTGTCGATGATGCCGGAGCGGTCGGCGTGGACGAGGAACTCGTCCCCGGCGATGGTCACGCGCACGCGCGCGAAGGGCGCGACCTGCGAGGCGAAGTTCCGCCAGCCGCGCACCGCCATGGTGCGCATGTCATGGACGGGCTGGTCGTGATAGTCGGCCGGGGTCGAGGGGGAGGCGTACAGGACCTTCGCCAGCACGCGGATGCGACCGGGGGCGCCGTAGCCGATGAAGGGCTGCAGGCGCACGTCCCAGCCGAGCCGCTGCAGCACGCGGCCCATCAGCCGGTTCTTCGTGTTCTCCGTGCGCGCCGCCCAGTGCGGCCGGTCCCGGGCCGGGATGAAGGGGGCGTCGGCGGGCAGGGGAGGGCGCGGTCCTGCGGGGCGTCGCGGCATGCCGGACGAGAGCGGGGGCGGGTCAGACCGCGCGGGACATCTTGATCCAGGACGAGTCCGGATCGTCCTCGACGACCTGCCAGCGGTCCCCGGTGTCGGTGAAGCCGAGCGACTCGTAGAGCTTGCGGGCGGGGGCGTTGGTCGGCCCGACATACAGCGTCACGGTGTCCGCGCCGTCGGCCTTCGCCCAGGCGAAGACGGCCTCGGCGAGAGCGTGGGCGATGCCCGACTTGCGGGAGGACGGCGAGACCCACATGGCCTGCAGCTCGCGCTCGTTGGCGGGGGAGTCCTCCTCGTGCCGCGAGGCGACCACGGCGACGGGCTGCTCGTCCTCGACGGCGAGGAACCAGGCGGCCTCGTCCACCCGGCGCTGCCATGCCTGGTCGTCGTAGGCGGACTCGCGGTCCCAGCTCTGCCCGAAGGAGGACGGGTCGGAGCTCAGCGAGCGCAGGCGGATCTCCCGGACCAGATGCCAGGTGTCGTTGTTCGCGCGGATGATCTCGGCCAAGGCAGTCCTCCAGTGCAGGTCATGTATCGCTGGTCCCCGCAGATGGGGCGAGGAACGGCGCTCCCTGGTGATTGTACGGGTCGACACGGGGCACCGACACTGTGCCACAGCCGTGCCCGGAACGCACGCCGGGGCCCCGCGGAGCGCGAGCCGGTGGAACGGCGCCCCGCACGGTGCCGGAGCTGTCACAATGGCCGGGTGACTGCACTGCGCGTCCTCACCGTCTGCACGGGAAACGTCTGCCGCTCGCCCGCCGCAGCGGTGATGCTGCGCGAGGCGGTGCGCGCGGATCCCCGTCTCGCCGCCGATGTCGAGGTGCACTCGGCGGGCCTGAGCTGGGAGGCCGAGGGGGAGCCGATGGACCCCCGCACCGTCCTGGCCCTCGAGCATGCCGGCTACACCCAGCCCTTCGAGCACACGGCCCGCAGCATCCACCAGTCGGAGCTGCCGACCTGGGACCTGCTGCTGCCGATGACGACCGATCATGCCGCGGCGCTGCTGCGCAAGGCCGAGCAGATCCCGCCGGACGCCCCCACCCCGGAGATCTCCCTGTGGCGGACCTTCGATCCGCTGCTGCCCGCCGGCGCCGAGGACGAGGACATCTCCGTCCCGGACCCGTGGTACGAGGGCCAGGAGGCCTTCGACGAGACCATCGAGGTGCTGCGCGGGGCGCTGCCGACCCTGCTCGAGCACATCGCCGAGCTGCTCGAGGCCAAGCGGGTCGCGGGGCGCTGAGCGCGCCCGGCCCCGGCGGCCGGCAGGACCTCGGCAGGACCTCCCGGCTCAGCGGTGCAGGCAGGGGCCTTCGGGCTCAGCGGCCCTTCGAGGCCTCGCGGGCGGCCCGGCGCTCGGCCCGCACCGTCTGGTGACGTCCGTGCCAGGTGGCGGCGACGAATCCCGCGGCCGTCAGGAACCCGACGCCGAGGGCGACGACGAGGACCTGCCCCATGCGGCCCCACGCGGAATCCGAGTCCTCGGTGAAGGTGCTGATGAGCTTGACGATCCGCCCGTCGTCCTCGTCCTCGTCCTGCGTCCGGGACGCGCCGGTGTGCAGGGTCTCGGACTCCTCGGCCTGCGGTGCGCCGCGATCGGCCGTCTGGGACTGCTCAGGGGTCCGCGCTGCGGCCGATGTGCTCCGGTCGGTGCTCTCGTCCGTCGCCGGCGGGTCCTCGGGGACCGCCCCGGGCGGGAAGAAGGCTGCGGGCTCCGTCGGGGTCGAGGGCTGCTCGCTCGGGGTCGTCGGCTCGGGCGCAGCGGGAGCGCTCGTGGCGGCGGCGGAGCTCTCCGGATCCTCCGTCGGCGTGGTGGGCGACTCGCGGGGCGTCGACGGCTCCTCGGTGGGCGTCGTGGGTGCCGGGCTGGACGGCGTGGGCGACGTCGACGGGGTCGTGGGCGACGGGGCCGGGGTCGTGGGCGACGCGGTGGGCTCCGGCCCCGTCCCCTCGGGGGAGTCGTCGGTCGGCGTCCCGGAGCCCTCCCCCTCGGTGGGGGCCTCGCTGCTGGGCTGCTCGGTGGGGGTTCCCGTGCTGGGGTCCCCGCTGCTGGGCTCCTCGGTCGGGGGCGGAGCGATGGTCCCCGGCGGGGCGATGCCGTCGTCAGGATCGGGCGTCGGCTCGCAGCTCGGGTCGTCCGACGGGGTCGGCTCCGGCGACGGTGACGCGGTGGGCGTCGCCGTGGGCGAGGTCGTCGTGGAATCGGGCTCGCTCGTCGTCCCGTCGCTCGGGGCGGGAGCCGGCTCCGGGTCGCAGGTCGGCGTCGGGGAGGGCGTCGGCGTGGGGGAGGCCGTCGGGGTGGTGGTCTCGGAGGGGGTTGCGGTCGGCGTCCCGGTCGTGGAGGGGGAGGCCGTCGGCGTCGTCGTGGACGATGCGGTCGTGGTGGTGGGGGCGGAGGGCGCGGCGCTCGTGGTCGTCGTCGGGTCGCCGGTGGCGGACTCCTCGGAGTCGGGCTGCGTCGAGGGCTCCTCCACGGGAGGGGAGACGGGATCGCTGGGCTGCGGATCCGCGATCGCGGAGTCCTCGACCGGCGTCGTCTCGAGGTCGGGATCCTCGACGGGCGTCGTCTCGGGATCCGGGTCCTCGACGGGCGTGGTCTCGGGATCGGGGTCCTCGACCGGGGCGCTGGTGGGCTCCTCCTCGGGGGGAGCGGCGGCGTCCTCCGTCACCTCCGCCGGGGGCGGATCCTCGGTGCCCTCGTCCGGGGCAGGGGCGTCCTCGTCGGGGACGGAGGTGTCCTCGTCGGGGACAGACTCTTCGAACGGCGGCGCATCGGCCGCAGGCTCCACGGGCGCGCGCCGGTCCGCGGCGGGGACGTCCTCGGGGCTGCGCCCCTTCTCCGAGCTGCCCTGGTCATCGCCATGAGCGCCGCGGGTGATCCCGACCTCGAGCCCGTCATCGGCCGTGTCGGCCGGGGCCTCGACGGCGGCGGGATCCGAGGGGGCAGGGGACTCCGCGGCGGCGGGAGCGAGGGGGAAGACGCTGGTCGCCAGCAGGGCGGCGACGGCCGCGCGTGCGCGCGCAGAGCTCCGCATGTGCGTCCCCCTCTCCTGCGGTTCGCTGTTCCGGTCGTCCGATATCGGCTCCCGGGTGGTCGATCCCGGAGTCCGGTGCACGTTTCAGGATCCGCCGAAGCGGTGCACCCCGCAAGAAGGCGTGAAGGATCCCACCTCGCGGAGAGGCCGCCCGAGGGACGGCCAACGGCCCCCCACGATAGCGGATGCGCCGCAGACCGAGGAGGGCCGATGGGGAAAGGAGAGGAACGTCAGCTGTTCAGCGCGCCGTCGACGACGTTCTTCGCCGCCTCCTGCACCTCGCGCAGATGCTCCTCGCCGCGGAAGGACTCCGCGTAGATCTTGTAGACGTCCTCCGTGCCCGAGGGACGCGCCGCGAACCACGCCGACTCGGTGGAGACCTTCAGGCCGCCGATCGCCTCGCCGTTGGGGGCGACCGTCATCTTCGCGGTGATCGGCTCCCCGGCCAGCTCGGAGGCAGAGACCTCCTCGGGGCTGAGGGCCTTCAGCCGGGCCTTCTGCTCGCGGCCGGCCGGGGCGTCGATGCGGTCGTAGGCGCTCGCCCCGAACTCCGCGACGAGCTCGCCGTGCAGCTGGCTGGGCGTGCGGCCGGTGACGGCGAGGATCTCCGAGGCGAGCAGCGCCAGGATGATGCCGTCCTTGTCCGTGGTCCACACCGAGCCGTCATGGCGCAGGAAGGACGCCCCGGCGCTCTCCTCGCCGCCGAAGCCGACGGAGGAGTCGATGAGGCCCGGCACGAAGTACTTGAAGCCCACCGGCACCTCGTAGAGCTCACGGCCCAGCGACGCGGTGACCTTGTCGATCAGGCTGGAGGAGACCACCGTCTTGCCGACCTTCGCGCCCGCGGGCCACTGCGGGCGGTGCGAGAAGAGGTAGCGGATCGCGACCGCGAGGTAGTGGTTGGGGTTCATCAGCCCCGCATCGGGCGTGACGATCCCGTGGCGATCGGAATCGGCGTCGTTGCCGGTGGCGATGTCGTAGGTGTCCTTCTGCTCCAGCAGCGAGGCCATCGCCCACGGGCTCGAGCAGTCCATGCGGATCTTGCCGTCGCGGTCCAGCGTCATGAAGGACCACTGCGGGTCGACGGTGGGGTTGACGACCGTGAGGTCCAGGTCGTGCATCTCGCCGATCATCGCCCAGTAGTCGACGGCGGCGCCGCCCAGGGGATCGGCGCCGATGCGCACGCCCGCGCGGCGGATCGCCGCGATGTCGACGACGCTGGGCAGGTCCTGCACATACGTGTGGAGGTAGTCGTAGCGGCCCGCGTGCTGGACGGCCTTGCTGCGGTCCACCCGGCGCACCTCGCGCAGGCCCGAGGCCAGCAGCTCGTTGGCGCGGTCGGCGATCCAGCCGGTCGCCTCGGACCCGGCCGGCCCGCCGTGCGGCGGGTTGTACTTGAAGCCGCCGTCGCGCGGCGGGTTGTGGCTCGGGGTGACGACGATGCCGTCGGCCCGCGAGGAGTCCTGCGGTCCCTTGCCGCGGTTGTGCACGAGGATCGCGTGCGAGACCGCGGGGGTGGGGGTGTAGGTGTCCATCGCGTCGATCAGGACCGTCACGCCGTGGGCCGCGAGGACCTCGAGCGCGGTGTCGAAGGCCGGGCGGGACAGGGCATGGGTGTCGCGGCCGATGAACAGCGGGCCCTGGATCCCCTGGGCGGCGCGGTACTCGACGATCGCCTGCGTCGTCGCGGCGATGTGGTCCTCGTTGAAGGCGGTGTCCAGGGAGGAGCCGCGGTGCCCGGAGGTGCCGAATGCCACGGCCTGGTCCGGATTCGAAGGATCGGGGTGGAGGTCGTAGTAGGCGTCGAGGACCGCGTCGACGTCGATCAGGTCCTCGGGCTGTGCCTTCTTGCCTGCGCGGGGATGCATGATCCGCACTCCCTTCATGGGAACGATGGTCCGGCCACTCTAGGTGGTCCCCGGGGCCGCTCCGACCGGGAGCCGGGAGATGAGACGTGCAGGTCAGGCGCGGCGCCCGCGCACCTTGGTCACGATGCCCACGATCAGCAGCACGAGGCCGACCAGACCGAGCAGCACGCCGCCGCCGATGCCGGCGAGCATCGGCCCGGCCATGCCGAAGATGCTGTACGGGCCAAGGTAGGCGGCATCGGCCGTGGTGCCGGTGCAGGTGATGGTCATGCGGGTGTCGCCCTGCGCGACCGCGCCGAGCACCTGGTGGTACGTGCTGCCGTCGCCGAACTGGACGGTGCTGGACTGGGGGACGACGGTGACCGTCCCGCCCTCGCCCTCGGCCGTGCACTCCGCGGTGGCGGCATCGGCCTCGGGGACGTAGACGATGACCATGGAGTTGCTGGGGACCTCGACCGTGGCCGTGGATCCGGGCATCACCGTCGGCCCGGCGACCGCGTCGCCCACGAGATGGTTCACCGAGAGCACCAGGCCGATCACGAGCGCCGCCGGCGCGAGCACCAGCAGCATGACCAGTCCCAGGACCAGCGGGATCGTGCCGCGCCCGCGGCGACGTCCCGGATCGACGGACGCGGGGCCCTGCGGACCTGACTGCGCCGACCCGGCCTGCCAGCTCGGGGCGGAGGGTCCCTGGCCGTACGGGCCGGCGGGGTCTCCGGCCGGCCCCGGGGTGTGGCCGGCGTGCCCGGCCGGCTGCGCCGACGGCTGGCCCCAGGCGCCGGAGGAGGCCGGGGCCGCCGCCGGTCCGGACCCCGCCGGCGGCATCGATCCGGCGGGAGGGTGCTGCGCCCAGCCGGCGTCCGAGGAGGGGGCCTGCGGGTCGGGCGGAGCCTCGCCCGGCCCGGGGGGAGAGGCGGGCAGGCCGTAGACGGGGCGCGGGCGCCGAGGGCTCGGCGTGAGGCCATCCTGCTCGGACATCGGGTCTCCTTCGCGGCGGCGGTTCGCGCCCGGCGCCGCGGTCGACGGTCGGGAGGGCGCTGTCCGGATTCCCGGGAGCGCCGGGCCAGGATAGCGACGCCGCCCGGGAGTCCGCCGAGCGCCGCCTCGCGACCCGGGCGGGGCCGGTCCCTCAGATGCCGATGCTGGTCTGGGCGAGGCGGGCGATGATGAGGCCCATCCCGAAGCAGGCGAAGGGCGTGGCCAGCCAGACGGCGAGGATCCGCCGCACGACCGGCAGCCGCAGCGCCCGCGGCCCCCGCGCCAGCCCCGCCCCCATGATCCCCGCCGCGATGGAGTGGGAGGAGGAGACGGGCAGGCCCATGCCCAGGGAGACGAGGCCCATCAGGGTCGCGGTAGCGGCCTCCGCGGAGAAGCCCTGCGGCGTGGTCAGGTCGGTCAGGCGCGAGCCCAGGGTGCGGATGATCCGGTGCCCGCCCATGAGCGTGCCCAGCGCGATCGCGACGGCCACGGTGTACGGGGCGGAGGCCAGCACGGCGCCGGGCATCGGGGAGGTCGTCGCGACGGCCACGATCACCGCCATCGGGATCAGGGCGTCCTGCAGGCCGTGGGCGGTGGCGACCAGCCCTGCCGAGACGGTCTGCGCGAACCGCAGGTGGCCGCTGCGCAGACGGTCGCTGGTGAGCATCCGCGAGATGAGCTGCATCGTCGCGTAGGCGGCCGCCGCCCCCAGCAGCGGCGCGAAGGCGGTCGGCAGCAGCGAGCTGCGGGCGATGGTGGGCCAGTCCGCGTCCCAGCCCAGCACGAGGGACGCGCCCCCGACCCCGGCGAACAGGGCATGCCAGCTCGAGGAGGGCATGCCCATCCACCAGGTGATCAGATCCCACAGGATCGTCACGAGGACGCCGGCGAGGATGATCCACAGGAGCACCGGGCCGGGGGTGTCGACCCCCGCGGTGATATGGCCCAGGCCCATCCGCTCGAAGGCCCAGGTGGACGAGATCGTCACCAGGCCGATCCCGAGCAGCGCCCCGAACAGGTTCAGCAGCGCCGCCATCCCCAGCGCCGTGCGCTCCCGCAGGGCGCGGGTGGTGATCGTGGTGGACACGGCGTTGGAGGCGTCGTGGAATCCGTTGACGTAGGCGAGCAGCACGGCCAGCAGCGTGATCACCGCGGCGAGGGGCTCGACGGCCATCCTCAGGTGTCCTTGATGCGCAGGAGGTCGGCCTGTCGGGCCGCCCGGTCCAGCAGGGCCAGCAGCTCCAGCATCCCCTGGGCGACATCGCGGCCGCGCAGCAGGTCCGCGGCGGAGCCGCCCCGGGTGTAGAGCTCGGCGATGGACCGCTCGACGAGGCGGTCCCCGTGGCGTCGCAGCCGGCGCATCTCGCGGTGGTACTCGCCGAGGCCGCGCAGGTCCGGCAGCGTCCAGCCCGCCTCGACCGTGAGGTCCGCGGCCCGCTCGACGACCTGGGCGGCCTCGAGCATCGGGGTCGAGATGCGGCCCAGGGAGAAGGACACGGTCAGCTCGGCGATCCGCTCCATGCGGTCGGTCGCATCGGCCATCGACAGCGCGAACTCGTAGAGGACCTCCGCCTCGAAGGGCGTGATCAGCGATTCGGCCAGGCGGTTCCCGATGCGCGCGGTGAGCTCCGAGGCGCGGGTGGCGTTCTCGTGCAGGGCCGGCAGGGCGCGGGAGCGGTCGCGCGAGGGCTGTCCGAGGGTGCGGGAGAGGAGCTCTGCACTGCCGGCGAGGAGCTGGGCGAGGTCCGTCAGCAGGCTGTGGAGGGGACGCTCGAACTGCCGTGGGAAGAGACGCACCAGCCCTCCGTATGCGAGGCCCCGCGGGACGTGCCGCCCGGGGAGGGCGACGGGAGAGGCCCCGGGGCGGACGAGAAGCAGACGCGCCGGACCGGGATGCGCCTGTCGGCGCGAAGGCCGCTCGAAGCGGCAAATGTTGGAGCCCGGGGCAACCGCGGCCCGGCGCACGATCCATCGTAGAGCACTCGATCGGATCGCGGGGCCGGTCTGCCCCACGTGTGGGGAAGATCCTGCATGATCCGACGTCAGGGCCGCTTTCGGAGCGTGCGGCGGGATCTCAGTCCAGGGTGCCGTGGCGGGCGGCGTGGCCGGCGGCGGCGAGCTCCTCGCCGGTGGTGAGCAGGCGCTCGGCCTGGACCGTGAGCTCGCGCTGCGCGGCCTCGGTGGACTCGGAGTCGGCCAGATGCGCCGTGCCGTGCGCGGCGATCACCGCCACCGCCCCGGCGCGGGCCAGTGCCACGGACAGGTCGCCGGTGAAGGCGCCGCGCAGGATCAGGTCCATGGCGCTGCGGGTCTGCTCGAGGCTCGGCGGCTCCTCGAGGCCGGCGAGGTAGCGCAGGCCGGGCACCGTCCGGGAGCCCTCGCGGTATCGCAGGGTGACCTCCTCCGTCTGCCGCTGCACCCAGGTGTGCAGGACGTAGAGGCGCCACAGCGCCCCGGGCAGCGAGGTCGCGGGGGCTGCGGACCACAGGGTCGCGAGGTCCCCGAGGCCCTCGCGCTCGACGAGGGTGAGCACGCGCTGGACGACGTCCTCGTCGGCGCTGTGGAAGACGCCGTGCAGCAGCGCCTCGGCGCTCTGGTGGGCGAGATCCGCGGTCTGGGCGGGGTCGGGCGCCCCGGGGATCGCATCGGCCACCGACGGGTACAGCGGGGCAGGGCGGCGGAACGACGGGGTCGGACTCATGCACGGCACTGTACGCGCCGGGACTGGGCGGGCCGGGGCCGACTACGGTGATGCCATGACGATCCCTCGGCGGCTGGACCCGGACACCGGGCCGCCGCGCGCCCTGCCGGACTTCCGGCGCTCCGCGGGAACCATCGAGCGCATGCTGAGGGCCCTGGACCATGGGCCGGAGCTGAGCACCCAGGAGCGCCCGGCGGTCCCCGGCGCCTCCGGCACGGGGCGCGGCCCGGTGCGGGTGACGACCTCGCGGATCGTCGTGCGCTCGGCGCTGCTGCGCACCGCGATCGCCGCGCTGTGGCTGTGGGCCGCGCTCGTGCCCGGGGTGCTGGGCCTCCTGCTGCTGATGCGGGTCCCCGCCGGGCACGCGCCCGATGTGGCCGTGGTCGTGGTGGTCGCGGGGCTGGGGCTCGGCGCCCTGGTGCTGCTGCTGGCCGCGCTGCGCTGGGGCGTGCTGGCCCTGGCCGCGGTGCGCTCCCGCCTGGAACGGGATGCCGAGGCCGTGACGGTATTCGGGGCGTTCGGCTCCCGCCGGGTGCCGTGGCGCGACATCGCGGGCGTGGACAGCCGCGCCGTGCACCCCGTGCACGGGGTGAGCGCGGCGCTGGTGCTGCGCGGCGGCGGGCGCGTGGTGATGCCGCTGTTCGACCGTCCGGTGTGGACCTATGCGCAGCCGTCCCGCCGGGAGATCCGTGAGCTGCGCGCGGAGATCGTGCGACGTGCCGGGAAGGACGGTGGGCGAGCATGGAAGCCCTGATGATGACGCTCGGATCGGGATGGGTCAGCGGGGTGCGGCCCTACTTCATGATCTTCCTGCTGGGGCTGTCGGGACGCCTCTTCGGGATCGAGGAGGTGCCGGCGGTCCTGCAGCGCACCGACCTGCTGGTGATCGCCGGGATCCTGCTGGTCGTCGACTTCGCCGCCGACAAGATCGCCTACTTCGACTCGTTCTGGGATGCCCTGCACACCGTGGTGCGCCCCATCGCGGGCGGCGCCATCGGCTACCTCCTGGGCGGCGAGACCAGCACCACCGCCGCGATCGTGATGGCGGTGCTCGGCGCGGCGGCGGCCTTCGGCGCGCACACCGCGAAGTCGACCGCCCGGGCCGCCGTGAACGTGTCCCCGGAGCCCGTCTCCAACGCCCTGGTCTCCGCCGGCGAGGACGCCGCCGTCCTGCTCATGGGCGTGCTGGCGGTCGCGCTGCCGGCGCTCGCCGCGGTGCTGGCCCTGCTCCTGCTCGCCGCCGGGCTCTACCTCGCCCACCGGCTGCGTCGCTCGTTCCGCAACCTCCGCGCGCGCCTGCGCGAGGCCCGCGCCCGCCACGCCCCCGTCCCGGAGTGAGCCGGCCCCGCGGGGCGCGGAGCGGTGAGCCTTCCTGCGGGACCGGCCGGAAGCCGGTCCGGCCGGTCAGGCGTGCGGGGCGGCGCTGACGCCGTCGGCCCAGAGCTCGGCGACCACCGGCAGGACCTGCTCGGAGCTGATGTCCGAGACCTGCAGGACGTCCTCCTCGGTGAGGGGCTCGTGCCCCACCTTCCAGGCGCCGTCGTCCTCGACGTGCAGCATGAGCTGCGTGGTGGTGGCCGGGTCGCCCGCGTCGCAGCGGCGCAGGGAGACGGTGTTCCCCGGCGCCTGGGCGAGGAAGGCCCGGGCGATGTCGGTGACGGCCTGCGGCACCTGGTCCGGCGAGGCGAGGGCCGTGACCAGGAAGGTGTCCAGCTCGTCCTGGGTGAGCATGAGGACGGACTGCTCGGCGGCGACGAGGAAGGCCATGCGCATCGCCCCGCCCTGCGCCAGGGCCATGCCCAGCCAGCGGTTCGCGCTGGTGAGCGTGCCGGCGACGATCTGGCCCTCGCGGCCCAGCAGCCACTGGCCGTCGGCCGACTGCTCGACCTTGCCGCGGGCGCGCAGCCCGGCGGCGACCGCTGCGGAGACGAAGTCGGCCGCCTGCTCGGGAGCGCTGCGGATCCCGATCTGCTCGCGGGTGATCTCCGCGGCCTCGGTGCGGCGCAGGTTCAGCATGAAGTCGATCTCGTAGGCGGTGTAGATCGTCTGCGTCTCGTCCGCGCTGCTCGCGGCGGCGCCCGGATCGGCGTTCTCGGTCATGGTCACCTCACGGTCGTGCACGGATGGGCCTGGACGGCACCGGGAGCCTCGAGCATGTCAGAGATGCCCGAGCCGTGCACCCGGCGCCGATGGGGAGAAGTCCCCATCAGGCGAGGCCGCGGCGCTCGAGCAGGTAGCGGACCTCGCGGTCCCGGCCGCGGAAGGCCCGGTAGGCCTCGAGCAGATCGCGGGACCCGCCCAGGGCGAGGATCCCCGCCCGGAACGCGTCCCCGGCCTCGCGCAGCGGGACGCCGGCGGCGAGCTGCTCCTCGAACCAGGCGACGGAGTCCGCGTCGAAGGCCTCCGCCCAGAAGTAGGAGTAGTAGCCCGCGGCGTACCCGCCGGAGAAGGTGTGGTGGAAGTAGCCGGTGCGGTAGCGCGGCGCGACCAGCGGGTGGGCGAGGCCGGCGACCTCGAGCTGCTCGGCCTCGAAGGCGCGCGGGTCCTCGACGCGGACGTCGGCGCCGATCCGGTGCCAGCGCCAGTCCAGCACCGCCGCGGCGAGGTACTCGACCGTGGCGAAGCCCTCGCCCCACAGGCTCGCGGACTCGACCCTCTCCAGCAGCTCAGGCGGGACGACCTCCCCGGTCTCCACGTGGCGGGCGTAGTGCTCCACGATGCCCGGGCGCAGCGCCCACATCTCGTTGACCTGGCTGGGGAACTCGACCACGTCGCGCGGGACGGCGGTGCCGGCGACCGAGGGGTTCTCCACGTCGCTCAGCAGGCCGTGCAGCGCATGCCCGAACTCGTGGAACATCGTGCGGACCTCGTCGAGGGTGACCAGCGCCGGCTCGCCCTCGGCGGGGCGGGAGATGTTCATGGTGTTGGTGACGATGGGGCGCGTGCCCTCGAGGTGCGAGCTCAGCGACAGCGAGGTCATCCAGGCGCCGCCGCGCTTGGTGCCCCGCGTGAAGTAGTCGCCGATGAACAGTCCCAGGCCCTCGCCGTCGGCGTCATGGACCTCCCACACCGCGGCCTGCGGGTGGTGGGCCGCGAGATCCTCGCGGCGGGTGAAGCGCAGGCCGTAGACCTGTCCGGCGGCGTGGAAGACGCCGTCCTCGAGCACGCGGTCCAGCGCGAAGTACGGGCTCAGCTCGGCGCGGTCGACCGCGAAGTCCTCCCGCTGCACCCGGTCGGCGTAGTAGGCCCAGTCCCAGGGGGCGAGCTCGTCCACGCCGTCCTCGGCGGCGCGGCGCGCGATCCGCTCGCGCTCGCGCTCGACGTTCGCCATCGCAGGGCCGATGGCCCGGGCGAACAGGTCCTCGACCGCGACGGGCAGGGCGGCCGTGCGATCGGCGACCGCGAGGGCGGCGAAGTCCTCGAAGCCCAGCAGCTCCGCCTTCCGCGCCCGCAGGGAGGCGATGCGCGGGGCCAGCTCCCAGGTCGCGGTGCCGCGCTCGACGGAGGCGCGGTACAGCCGCTCGCGCACGGCGCGGTCCTCGAGGGAGGTCAGCAGCGGCTGGACGGTGGGCAGGCCCAGCGTGAGCAGCCATCCCTCGAGCCCCGCATCGGCCGCCGCGGTCGCGGCCGCGGAGCGCTGGGCCGCATCCAGCCCCGCGAGCTGGGACTCCTCGTGCACGGGCACCGCCGCGGCCTTGAGGTCCTTCTTCACGGCCTGCGAGAACGCGGTCTGCGCCTCGGAGATCTCCTGGTTCAGCGCGGCGAGGGCCTCGCGGCCGGCGTCGTCCAGGCGGGCGCCGCGCAGCACGAAGCGCTGGTGGGTGCGCTCAAGGATGTGGCGCTGCTCCGGGCTCAGGGCGACGGTGCCGTCCTCGGCCGCGCGGCGCAGCGCATCGACCCGCGCGAAGATGCGCGCGTCCAGGTGCAGCGCGTCGTCCAGGGCCGTGAGCTCGGGGGCGATCTCCTTCTCGATCTCCAGCAGCTCGTCGGTGCCGTCGCAGGCCACGAGGTGGAAGAAGACGGGGGTGACGCGGCGCAGCACCGGGCTGCCGTGCTCGAGCGGCTCGAGCACGGAGGCGAAGGTCGGCGCGTCCTGCGCGGCGGCCAGGCGCGCGAGGAGGGCCTTCTGCTCGGCGATCCCGGCGCGGAACGCCGGCAGCAGGTGCTCGGGCCGGATCGCCGCGAAGTCCGGCAGCCCGTAGGGCAGCTCGGAGGCCCGGGCGAAGGGATTGCCCTCCAGTCCTGCCGCAGCGATGTCGGGATCAGGGGCGGAGGAACCGGATGTGACCATGCGCACCAGCCTATCGGCGGGGCTGGGACCGCCATGGGCTCTCCCGGGGCGGAGCCTGGGACCGGCGCGTCGTGTCCGACCTGCGGGGAGGGGCCCCGCGGCGCGCCGCAGCACGGATAATGGCCGGATGGATCCCCGGACCGACCCGACCGTGCCGCCGGCCGGTGCGCCCGCGGCGGTCCCGTGCCCGGGCGCCCCCGCGAGCGCGCTGCCCGCCGCGCCGGGCTCGTCGAGCGCCGGCGAGGTCTACGAGCATCTGGTCCGATGGGGGCCGCACGCCCGCACCGACCTGGCCCGCCTGCTGGGGCTGTCCGGTCCCACCCTCACCCGTCTCACCCGCGAGCTGCTCGAGGCGGGGCTGCTGCGCGAGCTGCCGCCGCTGCCCCAGCTCAAGGGGCGGCCGCAGCAGCCGCTGGACGTCGACGAGGACCACGCCCGCTTCATCGGCATCAAGATCACCGCGCAGAGCGTGTACGCGGCGGTGGTGACGGTCCGCGGGGTCGCGCTCGAGGAGCTGAGCACGGATCTCTCCAGCGCGGATCCGGCGAGCGTGGTCGAGGAGACCGTCGCGCTGTGCGCGCCGCTGGTGGCGGCGCACCCGCGGGTCGCGGGGGTCGGCGTGGGCATCGGCGCCCAGGTCGGGGCGGACGGGGCGGTGGCGGCCTCGGCGATGCTCGGCTGGTACGAGCCGTTCCCCCTGCGGTCCGTGCTCGAGGAGCGCCTGGGCCTGCCGGTGAGCGTGAGCAACGACTTCCATGCCCTGCTCGAGGGGCTGTCCTGGTTCGGGGTGGGCCGGCGCCATCGCAGCTTCGCGGTGATCACCATCGGCGCCGGGGTGGGCGTGGGCAGCGTGGTGGAGACGGAGGTCCATCGCGGCCGCCTGCACCTGGCGGGCCTGACCGGCAGCCTGCCCACCATCACCCGCGACGGGTGCGGGGTCCCGCTGCGCGATGTCGCCAGCACCGCGCACGTGCTGGAGGCCGCCCGTGCTCGCGGGGCGATCGCGCCGGGCCAGGGGCTGGACGCCCTGGTCGATGCCGCGCGCGCGGGGGAGGAGCCCGCCCTGGAGGTGGCCCGCGACGTCGCCCACGCCGTGGCCGTCGCCGGCGCGGGGCTGGTGGGCGTGCTGGACCCGGAGGCGCTGATCCTCGGCGGCGAGGCGGTGGACCTGCTGCGCCTGGGCACCGACTTCCCCGAGGCCCTGCGCTCGCGCCTGACCCGGGCCCAGCGCGACGTGGTCGTGCGCCTGCTGCCCGCGGAGTTCGACGACTGGGCGCGCGGCGCCGCCGTCATCGCGGTGCGTCGCTTCATCGGCGGGGAGGGCGCGTGAGCCCCGGCTCGGCGGCGTGGCGCTCCAGGAAGTCGTAGACCTCGATCTCGTCCACGCCGGGGAAGGCCCCGCGGGGCAGGGGCGAGAACATGTGCGTGTGCACCCGCGCGCTGGGCCAGGCCCGTCCGCTCCACCGCGCGGCCGCCTCTCCCGTGGGGCGCCGGCAGCAGGCCTCGTCCGGGCAGGTCGAGCTGGCCCGGGCGGTGGTCTCCCGCCCTCGCCACCAGCGGGTGTCCTGGTACGGGACGCCGACGGAGATGGAGAACCCGCCGCTCGCCGAGGAGCCGGTCTGGGTCGCGCACCAGAAGGACCCGGCGGGGGTGTCGGTGTACTGGTGCTCCTCCGTGGGCCGGTTCTGCGCGCGCAGCGCCGCGCGCGCCTGGAACCTCCGGCACACCGGCAGGCCCTCGACGGATCCCGTGACGTCCTGGGGCAGCGGGAGGCCGTCGTTCTCGTAGGCCCGGGCGATCGCCCCGTCCTCCTCGACGCGCAGGAAGTGCAGGCGCATCCCGAGATGCTCGGTCATCAGGTTGGTCATCCGCAGGGCCGCCGACTCGTGCGTCACGCCGAAGGCGTCGCGGAAGTCCTCCACGGCCAGGTTCCGCTCCTTCTTCGCCTGCTGCAGGAACTCGACCCCCGCCCCCTCGGGGATGAGGCAGGCCGCGGCGAAGTAGTTGATCTCCAGGCGCTGGCGGAGGAAGTCCGCGTAGGAGGTGGGGGAGGCGTGCTCCAGCAGCTGGTGCGCGATCGCCTGCAGGGCCATGGAGCGAAGCCCGTGCCCGCCGGGGACGGAGGCCGGCGGGAGGTAGATCCGCCCGTTCTCCAGGTCCGTGAGGGACCGGGTGGAGGCCGGCAGGTCGCTGACGTAGATGAGCTGCAGCCCCAGACGCTCTGCCATGGTGCTCACGGTGCGGTGGGTGAGGGCCCCGCCCGCATGCCCTGCCGCCTGCAGCTGCTGCTGGGCGATCTGCTCGATGGCGCCGATGTAGTTGTTCTCCCCGCGCATCCGCAGGCGCAGCTCGGTGTTGGCGCGCCGCGCCTCCTCCGGGGTGGCGATCGCCTCGCTCTCGCGGCGCTGCAGCTCCCGATGCAGGCCGATGATCGAGGAGAGGGTCTCGTCGCTCATGCTCCGTGTGACCCGCACCGGCGGGATGCCGAGCTGGCGGAAGACGGGACTGTCCTGGGCGCGGGCCAGCTCGATCTCGAGGGCCGCCCGCCGGCTGGGAGGCTCGTCCGAGAGGAGGTCGCCGAGGTCCGTGCCGCAGGCCCGGGCGATCGCCTGCAGCAGCGAGAGCTTCGGTTCGCGGCGCCCGTTCTCGATCAGGCTGAGCTGGGACCCGGCGACGCCGACCTCCGCCCCGAGCGCCTCGAGGGTCAGGCCGCGGGCGGTGCGGTGATGTCGGATGCGGTGCCCCAGGGTGGTCAGGGCGAGGTCGGTGCGCGCCATGTCTTCACCATAGCGAAAGAATCGAGGATCTTTCCTCGGTTCCTGGTCTTCAGAGGCGTCGATACACCCGCAGGATGTCATCATCGCACCTGCTTCGAAGGAGATCAGATGACCCTCATCGAGTCCCGCACCGCGGCCTCTCCCGCCGCCTCCGGCTCGGCCACGCCCTCGACCTCCGCGCCCCGGCTGGGCGGCGCCGCTCCCGGCGACCTCGCTTCGGACCCGGCATCGGGCAACGCATCGGCATCGGGCCCCGCATCGGCATCGGGCCGCGCGGCCGACCCGGATCCCTCGCGCGCCGTCCCGCGGGCGGCGCGCCCCTTCGGCCAGGCCCCGTACCGCGGCACGGCGGGGATGACCGACCTGCTCGCATGGGTCGACGACATCGCCCGGCTCGCGCGTCCCGATCGGGTGCACTGGGTCAGCGGCTCGGAGGAGGAGCACGAGGAGCTCCTGCGGGTCCTGGTCGCCGAGGGGAAGCTCGAGAAGCTCGACCCGGTGCTGCGTCCGGACTCCTACCTCGCCCGCTCGCACCCGGGCGACGTCGCCCGCACCGAGGCGCGCACCATCATCGCCTCCGCGCGCGAGGAGGACGCCGGTCCCACCAACAACTGGGCCGATCCCGAGGAGATGCGCGCCCTGCGCGACAGCCTCCTGGACGGCGCCATGCGCGGCCGCACCCTGTACGTCGTCCCCTTCTCCCTCGGGGCCGTCGGCGGGAAGGACTCGCGGATCGGCGTGCAGATCACCGACAGCGCCTACGCGGTCGTCTCGATCGGCGTCATGACCCGGGTCGGCGCGCCGGTGCTGCGCGAGATCTCCGACGGCGCGGCGTGGGTGCGCACCGTGCACTCGGTGGGCGCGCCGCTGGAGCCAGGGCAGGAGGACACGGCCTGGCCCTGCCACGAGGAGAAGCACATCATCCACTTCCCGGAGACGCTGGAGGTCTTCTCCTACGGCTCCGGCTACGGCGGCAACGCGATCCTCGCCAAGAAGTGCGTCGCGCTGCGCCTGGCCTCGGTGATGGCGCGGGACGAGGGCTGGCTGGCCGAGCACATGCTGCTGATCCGCCTCATCTCCCCGCAGGGCCGCCGGTACCACGTCGCGGCGGCGTTCCCCTCGGCCTGCGGCAAGACGAACCTCGCCATGCTGCGCCCCACCCTGCCCGGCTGGCGGGTGGAGACCCTCGGGGACGACATCGTGTGGATGCGTCCCGGGGCCGATGGCCGGATGCACGCCATGAACCCCGAGGCAGGGTTCTTCGGCGTGGCGCCGGGCACCGGGCCGGCGACGAACGCCTCCGCGATCGAGACCCTGTGGGGCCGCACGATCTTCACCAACGTCGCCCGCACCCCGGAGGGCGACGTCTGGTGGGAGGGGCTCACGGACACGCCCCCGGAGCGCCTCGTGGACTGGCAGGGCCGGGACTGGACGCCGTCCTCGGGCCGCCCGGCGGCCCACCCGAACTCGCGCTTCACCGTCTCCGCCGCGCAGTGCCCCCAGATCGCCGAGGACTGGGCGGACCCCGACGGCGTGCCGCTGGACCTGATCCTCTTCGGCGGCCGCCGCGCCGCGCACGTGCCGCTGGTGGTCGAGGCCCGGGACTGGGCGCACGGCGTCTTCCTCGGCGCGACGATCGCCTCGGAGCGCACCGCCGCCGCGGAGGGGACCGTCGGCGAGGTGCGCCGCGAGCCCTTCGCGATGCTGCCCTTCTGCGGCTACCACATGGGCGACTACCTCGCCCACTGGCTGCTGATGGGCCGGCGGATGTACACCGACGCCGCGCCGCGGATCTACCAGGTCAACTGGTTCCGGCGCGGCGAGGACGGCCGCTTCCTGTGGCCCGGGTTCGGCGAGAACATCCGCGTGCTCGACTGGATCATCGGCCGCCTGGAGGGCCGCGCCGGGGCGCAGGACTCGCCCCTGGGCGCCCTGCCCCGGCCCGAGGACCTCGACCTCACCGGCCTGGACCTGCCCGCGGAGGACGTCCGGGAGCTGCTCGCCGTCGACCCCGACGCCTGGCAGGCCGAGGCCGAGGGGATCGGCGCGTTCCTGGAGACCTTCGGCGACCGCCTGCCCGCGGAGCTGGGGGAGGAGCTGGCCTCCCTGCGCGCCCGACTCGCCGCGGCAGAGGCCCCGGTGCGCCCCGACCGCCCCTGAGACCCCGACGCACAGGACGCCCCGGGATCCGTCGCGGATCCCGGGGCGTCCTGCCCCGTGGCCGGTGCCTACTCGAACAGGGCGTTGACCCGGTCGTTGTAGGCGGTGAACTCGGAGACGTCGATCTGGCGCATCCACAGGCGGTCGAAGGCGCTCTGCATGATCGCCGCGATCGAGGCGGAGTTCTCCACCAGCGGGTACAGGCCCGTCTCCCCGCGATCCACCCGGTCGGTGTACGGGGTGACGTCCAGGCCGGACTCGGCGTGCGCGGCGATGGCCTTCTCGGTGCCGATGTCGGTGGCCGGGAAGATCGCCCCGAAGCCGCCGATGATCTCCTGCGCCTCGTCGGAGGCGAGGAAGGCGATCAGCCGGGACGCCTCCTCCTTGTGCTCGGACTGGGACGAGATCGAGTCGCCCAGGCCGTTGAACATCGACACGGGCGTGCCGACGGGGCCCGCAGGCAGCGGAGCGATCCCGAGATCGACCTCGTCCAGCCCGTTGTAGGTGCCGATCATCCACGAGCCCGCCAGCGCCAGGGCGCTGGCCCCGGACTGGATCTGCACCTGCTCGGGGGAGGAGTCGCCGAAGGTGCCGAAGGGCGGGAGGAAGCCCTTGTCCACAAGACCGTAGTACCAGTCCATGGTGGCCTGGAAGCGCTCGTCGTCGTAGTTGAAGCGGCGCCCCCAGGTGCGCTCGTCCGTGAACGTCCACCCGGTGGACAGCGCGAAGGGGGACCACGCCGACTGGCCGACGTAGTCGACGCCGGGCCCTGCGGCCATGCCGTAGGTGGCCACGTTCGTGGGATCGAATCCCTCCTCGTCGCCGCGCACGCCGTGCGCGTCCACGCTGAGGTGGGCGAGGACCTTCTCGAAGGTCCCGCCGTCCTCAGGGTTCCAGTCCAGGCCCACCAGGTCCTCGTCCGTCATCCCCGCCTCGGCCAGGCGCGTGCGGTCGTACATGATGGCGATGGTGTCGTAGTCCTTGGGGATCCCGTAGCGGGCGCCGTCCTGGCCGGTCCACAGATCCTGCAGGCCCTCCTTGAACCGGTCGCCCGGGATCTCGTCGAGCTGGCCGATGCCGTCCAGCGGGCTGATCACCCCGAGCTTGACGAACTCGGGGTACTTGCCCAGGTGGTCGGTGAAGCAGTCCGGCCCGGCCTCCGCGACGAAGCTCGCGGTGAGCTTGGTCCAGTAGTCGTCCCAGCCCATCTGCGTGATCCGCACGTGGATGTCGGGGTTCTCCGCCATGAAGGCCTCGATGGCCGCGGAGTAGGCCGGGAGCTGGTTGGCGTCCCACAGCCAGTAGTCGATGGTGGTGGTGCCGGCGGCGCCGACGCTGCCGCCGCAGCCGGCCAGACCTGCCGTGGCCGCGCCGGCGGCCAGCGCCGCGCCCGTGGTCAGGACAGTCCTGCGGCCGATGCTGCTCACGTTCGGCCTGCGGCCGGTGCTGCTGACGTTCGGCCTGCGGCCGGTGCTGGATGCCGTCATCGTGCGCTCCTCACTTGATCCCGCTGAAGCCGATGGAGTTGACGATCCGCTTCGCGAACAGCGCGAAGATGATCAGCATGGGCGCGGCCGCGACCAGGGTCGCCGCCATCAGGCCCGACCAGTCCGGACCGGTGCCCGGCGCCTGCGCCCGGAAGACGCCGAGCGCCACCGTGAGCACCCGCGAGGAGTCCGTGTAGGAGACCATCAGCGACCAGAAGTACTCGTTCCACGCGCCCATGTAGGTCAGCAGCGCGAGGGTGGTCAGCGCCGCCGAGGCCATCGGCAGGATCAGCGTGAAGAACACGCGGATCTTCCCGGCGCCGTCCAGCAGCGCGGCCTCCTCGACCTCCTGCGGCACGTTGTTGAAGAACTGCCGCAGGAAGAAGATCCCGAAGCTGGAGATGAACAGCGTCGGCAGCATGATCCCGGCCAGCGTGTCCACCAGGCCCAGGTTCTTGATGAGGATGAAGTTGGGCAGCAGGGTGAAGATCTGCGGGATCATCAGCGAGCCCAGGAACACCAGGAACACGGTGTCGCGGCCGCGCCAGTGCAGGCGGCTGAACGCATAGGCGGCCAGCGCGCAGGAGAACGTCTGCACCACGGTGATGGTCGTCGCGACGATCACGGAGTTCAGCAGGTAGCGCCAGAAGTTGATGGAGGCCCCGGACCCTCCCTGCGAGATCGCGGTCTCCACGTCCTGCAGCCCGAAGACGCGCTCGAAGCCGCCGAGGTTCCAGCCCACCGGGAGCAGGCTGCCGGGGTCCGTGCCCAGCGCGGTGTTCGAGGACAGCGCCGTGCGCAGGATCCAGTAGAAGGGGAACAGGGTGATGATCAGGATCGCGATCATCGCGATCCAGGCGATCAGCCGGCCCCAGCTGAAGGGGCGGCGCGGGCGGCGGGACGGCGCGGCGGCGGTGCCGGGCGCGGAGGCCGTCGGTGCGGTGGTGGTCGTCATCGGTCTCCTCCTCTCAGTTCAGGTCCGACTGGCCGGCGCGCGAGAACCGGTACTGGGCGAAGGTGATCACCATGAGGATGATCAGCAGCGCCACGGACAGGGCGGAGGCGTAGCCGAACTCGTACTCCGCGAACGCGTTCTGGTAGATGTACATCTGCAGCACCCGCGAGGAGTCGGCGGGGCCGCCCTGCGTGGTCACCGAGACGGTGTCGAACACCTGGAACGAGCCGATGATCGACATGATCAGCACCAGGGCGAGGATCGGCCGCAGCAGCGGCAGGGTGATGCGGCGGAACATCGCCACCTCGCCCGCGCCGTCGGTCCGCGCCGCCTCGTAGAGGCCCTGCGGGATGGCCTGCAGCCCGGCGAACAGCAGCAGCGCCGTGTAGCCCATGTGCCGCCACACGTTGACCAGGGCGATCGTCGGGATCACCCAGGTCTCCGAGGTCCAGAACTGCACGGGATCCAGGCCGATGCCCGCGATCAGGCGGTTGACGATGCCCAGCTGCGTGTCCAGCAGCCACAGGAAGGTGATGGCGGCGACCACGTTGGAGACGAGGTACGGGGCCAGGACCAGCGAGCGCATCACCGTGGACTGCGTCAGGCGCTGCATGAGCACGGCGATGACCAGGGCCACCACCGTCTGGATGCCGATGTTCAGCACCACGTACCAGATGGTCACCTTCAGGGAGTTCCAGAAGATGGGGTCGGTGAGCATCTCGCGGTAGTTGGCCAGGCCCACCCAGCTCGGCGGGGTCAGGGTCGTGTACTCCGTGAAGGAGTAGTAGATGCCGGTCAGCAGCGGCCAGATGAGGAACACCAGCAGGCCGATGCTCGCCGGCGCGATGAACAGCAGCGCCAGGGCCGTGTCATCCTTCCGGCGCCCGCGGCCGCCCCGGATGGGGCTCGTCGCGGATGGCCGTCGCGTCGTCGTCGTCGCGGAGGTCATGCGCACTTCCTTGTCCGGAGGGGCAGGAGCCCCTCCTCGTGTCATGAGGCGGAGGCCTCGGGGGAGGTGAGCTCGAGCAGGATCGCCTGCTCGGGGTCGAGGACGGGGGCGTCGATGCCGGCGCGCAGCAGCGCGGAGCCCGGCAGCACGACCGCCTCGCCGTCGAGGGCGCGGCGCATCCACACCGGGGCGATGAGGCCGTGGGGCCGCTCGTCGCCGAGGTGGACCTGCACGCGGTACCGCCGCGCGGGGTCCAGACCCGGGAGCTGGAGGCGCCCGCCCTGGACCTGACCGCTGCGGGTCATGGCCGTGACCGAGAACAGCGCGCGGTCCTGCGCGGGGGAGACGACGCCGCTCACCCAGAGGACGTCCTCCGCGGCGCGGTCCGCGCGCACCAGATCGCCGGTGAACAGCAGCTCCCGCACGCGCTTGTGCAGCGCCAGCCACCCGCGCAGCTGCGCGAGCTCGTCCTCGCTCGCGGAGGCGAGATCCCACTCGATGCCCAGGTGGCCGAACACCGCGGTCGCCGCACGGAAGGCCAGGGTGTGCAGGCGCCCGGTGGTGTGGGAGCGGCCCGAGGCGATGTGGCTGCCCATCAGCTCCAGGGGGATGAGCTGGCTGGTCCAGCGGTTCATCTGCTGGCGGTCCAGGGGGTCGATGCAGTCCGAGACCCACACCCGGTCGGTGCGCTCGAGCACCTCGAGGTCCACGCGCGCCCCGCCGGAGGAGCAGGACTCGATCTCCAGCCCCGGGTTGTCGCGCTTCAGCTCCTCGAGCAGGCGGTAGAAGGCCTCGGTCTGGGCGTGCACGCCGGCGGCGCCGGTGGCGCGGGTGGCCGCCTCGATGAGGTCGCGGTTGTGGTCCCACTTGATGTAGCCGATGTCGTAGCGGTCCAGGATCGCCTGCATCTGGCCGTGCACGTGGGCGTAGGCCTCGGGGATGGCGAGGTTGAGGACCTGCTGCTGGCGCGAGCGCAGCGGCATCCGGTCGGGGGAGGGGGCCATGATCCACTCGGGGTGGGCGCGGGCCACCTCGGAGTCCTCGTTGACCATCTCCGGCTCGAACCACAGGCCGAACTGCATGCCCAGCCCGGTCACGTGGTCGATCAGGGGGGACAGCCCCGCGGGGGGCGGCCAGACGTCCTCGGACTCGACCCAGTCGCCCAGGCCCGAGGAGTCGTCGCGGCGCGAGCCGAACCAGCCGTCGTCCAGCACGTACCGCTCCACGCCGAGGGCCGCCGCGCGGTCGGCGAGGTCCCGCAGCCGGGTCAGGTCGTGGTCGAAGTACACGGCCTCCCACACGTTCAGGGTCACGGGGCGGTCGGTCCCCACGTGCTGCGCGCGGGAGCGCAGGTGGCGGTGGAAGCGGGCGGCCACGGCGTCCAGGCCCCGCGCGTGGTTCGCGTACAGCCACGGGCCGGTGTAGGTCTCGTCGGCGGCGAGGCGCACCTCGCCCGGCAGCAGCAGCTCGCCGCCGCCCAGGATCTGACGGCCGGTGCTGAGCTTCTCCGCCAGATGGCGGTGGTTGCCGGAGAAGGCGGTGTGCACCGCCCAGATCTCGCCCTCGCGGAACCCGAAGCCGGGGGCGCCGGCATGCAGCACGTAGGCGGAGTCCGCGCCGGTGCGGCCGCGCCGGTTCTCGCGCAGGTGGGTGCCGACGCCGAAGGACGTGCGCTGCGGGGTGCGCTCCTTGGCCCATCGGCCGGCGAAGTCGAGCAGCTCGGCGGCCTGCGCCGGGACCGGGACGGCGAGGGTGAGCTCCTGCAGCTGGTAGGGGGCCTCGCCGCGGTTGGTGAGCGCGGCCCGCAGGCGCAGCAGCCCCGTGGGCAGAAGTTCGATCTCGAGCGCGACCTCGAGGGCGAGCTCCGGGTCGACGAGGTCGACCTCCACGCGGGAGGGGCCGGCCTCGAGGGCCGGCTGATCCACCGGCGCCGCGGCGGCGGCGAGCCCGGCCGATGCGGAGGTGCCCGGCCCGGTGACATCGGCCCGGCGGATCGCCGCGACCTGCAGCCGGGGGGCGAAGCCGGAGCCGTCGGCCCGCGAGCCCGAGATGCCGGGGCGCCCCACCCAGCCATCGGCCGACTGCGCGATGATGCCCACGCGCACCGGCACGTCCACCGCGTTCTGCGGCATGCTCGGCACCGCCGTGAGGGCGATCTGGTCGATCTCCTCGCCGCGGAGCTCTCCGAGGTCCTCGCCCCAGTGGACGATCTCGGGGACGCGGCCGTCGGTGACGTCCAGCAGGACGCTGACGCCGGCGGCGCGCAGGTGGAGGCGGTGGGTGAGGCCCGGGACGGGCGCGGTGACGGCGGCGTCCAGGTTCGTGCTGCGAGGCGGCATCGGTCTCTCTCCGGTGAGGCGGCGTCCGCGCCCGGCGGGGTGCGGTGCGACAAAATTACATCATGAAAGTAAATCGGAGAAGAGATGTGGCTCACGGTGCGGACACCGTCCGCCCGCCCGTCCGGCCGCCGGGGGCCGGTCCGCAGGCCGCACGGCGAGAGCCCGGGAGCGCGGGAGGGCCGCGGCGATATGCTGGCCGCCCCCGACCAGGCCAGGAGGCCGACCATGATCTTGAACCAGTCCTCGAAGCTGCGTGATGTCTGCTATGAGATCCGAGGACCGGTCCCCGCCGAGGCAGCCCGCATGGAGGCCGAGGGGCACAAGATCATCAAGCTGAACATCGGCAACCCGGCGCCGTTCGGCTTCGAGGCGCCCGACGAGATCCTCGTCGACATGATCCGCCAGCTGCCCACCGCCCAGGGGTACTCCGAGTCCAAGGGCATCCCCGCGGCCCGCCGCGCCGTCGCGCAGTACTACCAGACCCGCGGCATGCCCGGCATGGAGCTGGACGACGTGTACCTCGGCAACGGCGTCTCCGAGCTGATCCAGATGGTGTGCCAGGCGCTCGTCGACAACGGCGACGAGGTCCTGGTGCCGATGCCCGACTACCCCCTGTGGACCGCCTCGGTGTCCCTCGCCGGCGGCCGGGCCGTGCACTACCGGTGCGACGAGGAGAACCACTGGTGGCCGGACATCACCGACATCGCCGACAAGGTCACCGAGCGGACCAAGGCGATCGTGGTGATCAATCCGAACAACCCCACCGGAGCGGTCTACCCCGAGTCGGTGCTGCAGCAGATCATCGAGGTCGCCCGCAAGCACGACCTGCTGATCCTGTCCGACGAGATCTACGACAAGATCACCTACGACGGCGTGACCCACACGCCCATCGGCTCCCTCGCGCACGACCTGCTGACGATCACCTTCAACGGCCTGTCCAAGGCGTACCGCGTGGCCGGCTTCCGCGCCGGGTGGATGGCGCTGTACGGCCCCAAGGACCACGCCGCGAGCTTCATCGAGGGCCTGGACGTGCTCTCCAACATGCGCCTGTGCCCGAACGTCCCCGCGCAGCACGTGGTGGCGACGGCGCTGGGCGGGTACCAGTCCATCACCGACCTCCTGCTGCCCGGGGGCCGGCTGCTCGAGCAGCGCGACGCCGCCTACGAGGGCCTGTCCGCGATCCCCGGGGTCAGCGTCGAGAAGGCCGAGGGGGCGCTGTACATGTTCCCGAGGCTCGACCGCGAGATGTACCGCGTGGAGAACGACGAGCAGTTCGCCTACGACCTGCTGCGCTCGAAGAAGCTGCTGGTCACGCAGGGCACCGGCTTCAACTATCCGGATCCCGACCACTTCCGCCTGGTGACGCTGCCCAGCGTGGAGGTGCTCCAGGACGCGATCGACCGCATCGCCGACTTCCTCGCCGGCATCCGGCGCTGAGCGGGGCCCATCCGAGTGTGCTCCACCGACACCGGCGCGTGTCGGAGGACGCTCCCGGGGGAAGGTCGGACGCCACGACGCCCGCTCGCGGCGAGGCGAGCGGGCGTCGTGGTCGGTGCGTGCGCGGGCGCGCGGGTCAGTGGGCCTCGGCGGGCACCCTGTCGCGCTGGGCCTGGGCCTCGCGGGCCACGCGGACCATCTCCTCGCGGTCGACGACCTTGATGCGCGGGCGGGCCTGGCCCTCGGCGTCCAGCGCGGCGGCGCCCAGGTCGACCTCGTGGGCGTCCAGGCCCATCCAGCCGTCCCAGGTCGTGTAGGCCACGTCCTTGTCCTCGAGCAGGCGCAGGATCGAGTCGTTGTCGCGATCCGCGGCGGGGGTCAGCACGCCGGCGTCGAGATCCTCGAGCAGGCAGGCGATGGTCTCGACCGCATCGGACTTGGTCGCGCCGATCAGGCCGACGGGCCCGCGCTTGATCCAGCCGTTGGCGTAGACGCCGGGGATCGGCGCGCCGTCGCGGATGACACGGCCTGCCTCGTTGGTGATCACGCCGCGGCGCTCGTCGTAGGGCAGGCCCGGGACCTCGGAGCCGTGGTAGCCGATCGCGCGGTA
The DNA here is from genome assembly GCF_039530785.1 of Brachybacterium phenoliresistens. Lineage (NCBI taxonomy): Bacteria > Bacillati > Actinomycetota > Actinomycetes > Micrococcales > Dermabacteraceae > Brachybacterium > Brachybacterium phenoliresistens. The sequence continues at coordinate 426,189 of NZ_BAAAOW010000003.1, read as the reverse complement.
GACGGCACCCAGCTCGTAGTCGACGAACTCGCCGGTGCCGACCACGGCACCCTGCTCGTCGAGCTCGGTGCGCTCGAAGCGCATGCCGGTGACCTTGCCGTCCTCGCCGAGGACCTCGACGGGCCGATGCCAGAAGTGCAGGTGCAGGCGGCGCTGCACGGGACCGCCGTGGTGGTCGGTGGGCTCCTCGCCGGCGGCCTCGCGGCGCTTCTGCTCCTCGAGCCAGCCGGTGAAGGTGGTGACGATCTGATCGGTGCGCTTGTCGGCGCGGATCTCCTCCCACTCCTTCTCGGTGATCTGCGCGAAGTCGCGCTCCTCGAGGACGACCTGCACGCCCTGGGGGTGGGCGAGCTCGCGGGTCTCCAGCGGGGAGAACTTGGTCTGCGCGGGGCCGCGGCGGCCGAAGACGTGCACGTCGGTGGTGGCCGCGCCCTTCAGGCCCTCGTAGACGTTGGCGGGGATCTCGGTGCGCAGCAGCTCGTCGGCGGACTTGGCGAGCATGCGGGCGGCGTCGAGGGCCACGTTGCCGTTGCCGATCATCGCCACGTGCTGGGCCGAGAGGTCCCAGGTGCGCGGGTAGTCGGGGTTGCCGTCGTACCAGGCGACGAAGTCGGCGGCGCCGAAGGAGCCCTCGAGGTCGATGCCGGGGATGTCGAGCCGGGCGTCCTTGAGGGCGCCGGTGGCGAAGATGATGGCGTCGTAGCGCTCGCGCAGCTCCTCGAAGCTGAGGTCGGTGCCGACCGCGACATCGCCGATGAAGCGGATGTCGCCGCGGCCGAGGATGCGGTGCAGGGCGGTGATGATGCCCTTGATGCGCGGGTGATCGGGGGCGACGCCGTAGCGGATGAGGCCGAACGGCGTCGGCATCGCATCGAAGATGTCGCACTGGACGGTCAGCTCGCCGGACTTCACGCGGGGCGTGCGGGCGAGGGTCTCGGCGGCGTAGACCCCGGCGGGGCCCGCGCCGATCACGGCAAGGCGCAGAGGCTGGGTGGTGGACATCGGACCTCGAGTCTCTTCTCCGGACGGGATTGTCGAACCAGCTTATACGGGGTATTCGCAGACCTTTGGGGGTGCGTGGGCGTCCTCACACCGTTCGTCCGATGTCGACACATTCCAGGCATCCCGGACGTCACACGATGTCACACGAGGCCATCGAGGTCGACATCCGGCGTCACATTCCGGACCGGGGAATCCCCGGCCGCGCCTGCGGGGCGGGGGTCGATGCTCAGTCCCGCGCCTCCGGCACGACGCCCACGGCGACCTCCAGGGTCGAGCGGTTCCCCGCGGGCCCCACCACGATGCCCCGCAGCGGCGGCACGTCCGTGTAGTCGCGCCCCCAGGCGGTGGTCACGAAGCGCTGGTCGACGAAGGTGTTGTTGGTGGGGTCGATGTCGACCCAGCCGCATCCGGGCACGAGCACGCTGAGCCAGGCGTGGGAGGCCGCGGAGCCGATCATCTCCCCGGTCGGGGCGGTGCCCAGGGTCGCCGGATCCGCGCTCGCCGTGCGCAGATAGCCCGAGACGTACCGGGCCGCGAGTCCCATGCAGCGGGCCACGGCCACGCCCACGTGCGAGAAGTCCTGGCACACGCCGTGGCGGGCGGCGAGCACCTCCTCGAGGGTCGAGGTCACGGTGGTGGCCCCGGAGGAATAGGTGAAGCCGGTGTGGATGCGGTGGGTGAGGTCGGCCAGGGCCTCGCCGATGGGCCGTTCTGGGGTGAAGACCTGCTCGGCGATCTCCCGCACCGCGGGGATGGTGCGGATCCGCGGGGAGGGCAGCACGAAGTCGACGCTCTCGGCGGGCATGAGGTTGCCCCAGCGGTCCTGGGTGCACGACTCCCAGGGCGCGGCGAGCCGCTCGGGCGGGTACTCGCGGCCCAGCACGGTCACCCGCGCCCGCGAATGCACGTCCAGGGCGTCATGCGGCCCGTTCACCAGCAGGAAGGTCGAGGAGTTGCCGTAGACGTCGGTGTGGGCGGTGAGCACGGCCGGCGCCGGCTCGACGGTCACCTCATGGGAGAGGACCCGCTGGTACGGGGTCGCGCGCGGCTCGACGTGGGCGCGGCCGTAGTTGCGGTCCACGGTGCGCTGGTAGCGGTAGCTGGTGAGGTGGTGGACGAGATAGTCCACGGGCTCCGGCGCCGCGGCCCCCTCGACCTGCAGGGGGATGCGCGGCGGCGCCGGCGTGCGACGGGCGGCGGCGCTCCCCGATGCGCTCGGCTCAGACATCGTCGATCCCCCAGGCGGCCGTGCGCTCGGGAGCGCGGAAGAACTCCTCCTCGAGCGCGGTGGACAGGGTGCGCAGCAGGTCCCGGGCCGCGCCGAGCTGCGCGGGCACGCCGGTGCGGGCGGAGCCCTCCGCCTCGGGCTGCAGCAGGCTGCGCGCGGAGAGCGACTCGGTGCGGGAGCGCAGATCGGCCAGCAGGGAGCGGACCTCGCTGGTCGCCGAGGTGTCGGGCAGGCGGTCCACCGCCTCCCGCAGCCGCTCGACCTGGAAGGCGAGGGAGCGCGGCAGGGCCGCATCGGCCAGCAGCATCTCCGCGAGCAGCTCGGGGTGCAGAGGAGAGCGGTAGGCGCGGCGGAAGGCGGTGCTCGCCCCGGTGATGGTGGCGACCGCCGCGCAGACCCGCTGCTCCAAGCGGAGGGAGCGGCGCTCGGAGAAGACGGAGCCCAGCAGGGCCAGCAGCCCCAGGGCCCGCTCGATGCGGCGCCCCGCCTCCCACAGGTCCCGGCCCGTGCCCCGGCTCATGGACTCGGTGATCGCGCCGGTGAGCGTCAGGCAGCCGTCGACCAGGACGGTGAGGGACTGCTCCAGCGGCCCCTCGAGGGCGGCCGGGGCGCGCAGGGTCTCGCGCATCCGCGTCAGGGCCGGCCAGATGTCCTCGCCGACGAGGTCCCGCAGGCTGAGCGTGCTGTGCTCGAGGGCGCGGAAGGACTGCCCCAGGGAGCCGGGGCGGGAGACGTCGGTGACCACCGAGGCCAGCTCGGCATCCACGGCGTCGCCGTCGGTCGGGTCGATCGCGGTGAAGCCGGGATAGGTCGCGGTCACGTCGGTGACCGCGCGCAGCAGCACGGTGCGGGCGGTGAGCGCGGAGGCGGAGCGCTCGGCCCTCAGATCGTTGCCCACGTCCACGACGGTGCGCAGCATGCGGGCGGTCTGGTCGACCCGCTCGAGGTAGCGGCCGAACCAGAACAGGTCGGTGCCGATCGACGGCGTGATCGCCGTGCGGGAGGGCAGGGCGCCGATGCCCTCGAGCGCCTCGCCCCGGCTCTCGGCACCCTCGGGGGCGGAGGACGGCTCCGGCACCAGCACCCACACGTCCTTCAGGGCCGGGGGCGCGTCGTCATCCGTGCGGGCGATCCCGCCGGGCAGGACCTCGTAGCCCGACTCCCCGGCGACCACCATGACCTGCAGCGTCACGGGACGTTCGACGAGCTCCTCGCCGCCGTCGGGGTCCAGCGACAGGGCTGTCGCCCGCTCCGGGCCGAGAGGGCCCGCGGGGGAGTGCAGGCGCAGGTCCTCGTGGAGGACCTGCCGGCACAGGTCCGGCAGCGCGGCGCGCAGCGCCGGGTTCTCCAGGATCCCGGCGCCGATGGGGTTGAGCACCGCGACCTCCCCGCGGCGCGCCGCCTCGGTGAGGCCGGTGACCCCGCCCAGCGGCGTCGGGCCCAGGTCCAGGGGATCGACCTGCGCGGAGGGGACCAGGCGCCAGATGGCGTCCACGCCCGTGGTCTCGGCGGCGGTGCCGGCCGGGGCGTGCAGGCGCACGCTGCCGTCGCGGATCACGAGATCGGTCGCGGAGACGACGGGGGCGCCCAGCAGGCTCGCCAGCAGCCGATGGTCCGCGCTCTGCGCATCCCCCGCCTCGTCGATGAGCACCACCAGGCGGCCGGCGCGGCCGTCGGCGCGCAGACGGGCGTGCAGGGACGTGCGCACGGTGTCGAAGAAGGGCTGCAGGCGGTGCAGCGGCGTGGAGCGGTACAGCGAGGGGACCGAGCGGGAGAGCACACGGCGCAGCTCGATGGCCAGGCCGCTGCCGCCGGGGGTGTCGGTGGAGTCCTCCAGCACCATCCAGCGACCCTCGGCCGTGCGGGTCACCCGGCAGGTGAGCATGTGCAGGTGCGCGGCGCCGTGGGCGGGCATGCCGACGGCGGGGCGCAGGTAGGCGGGATCCGCGAAGACCGCCTCGGCCGGGGCGACGTCGCCGGTCAGGACGGTGCGCGGGCCGTACAGGTCGCCGTACAGCTCGTCGAGGAGGCGGGCGCGCTGGGTCAGCCCTGCGACCAGGTCCTGCCAGGCGTCGTCGTCCACCACCACCGGGACGGGGTCGACGATCTCCCCGGGGCGCTGCGAGAGCTCCGCGGCGAGCATGTCGCGGGCGGCGCCGGCGGCGCGCCGGCGCCCCGCCGGACCCAGGGCGCGCAGCTCCGCCGGGAGCGTGTCCGGTCGATGGGAGGTCACCGGCTCATCGTAGGCCGACGGCCCGTCTCCCCGTCGGGGGAGCCGGGTCCGTGGGCCCGGAGGCTCCGGCCGATCAGCCGGCCGCGACGACGGGCCGGCCCTCGGAGGGCTGCACGACGACGAAGCCCGGGCCGTGGAAGCCGAGCTGGAAGGACTCGCCGGAGCCGCGGCCGATGAGGGAGCCCATCTTGAAGTCGTTCTTGATCTGCGGCTGCAGGTTCGCCGACCAGCACACCGCGGCCTGCGGGTCCACGAAGGTGGGCTGCTGGGAGCAGTCCAGCAGCATCGGCGGGCCGTCGGAGGTCACCGCGACCATGCCGTGGCCCTGCAGCAGCAGGTTGAACAGGCCGCCGGCCATGAACCCCGCCCCGCCCAGGGAGCGGATGTCCCACTGGATGGAGGAGTCGAAGGCCAGCATGTTCTTGGTGTTCAGGGTGATCGCGTCGCCCTCGAGCTGCAGCAGGAAGATCTCCTCGGCGGCGCGGGCGTAGAAGATCTCGCCGTGGCCGCGGGTGCGCATCAGGTTCCCGCCCTCGCCGGTGGCCATCTTCTTCAGCAGCTTCATGCCGCCGCCGGAGCCCTGGTACGAGAAGTCCATCTGCCCCTGGTAGGCGACCATGGCGCCCTGGGCGGAGATGATCTCGGGGGCGTCGGGCTGCAGCGCGCAGCGGAGCATCTTGGAGGACTGCAGGCTCCAGCGCTCGGCGGTCTGGCGCTCCTGGTTGCTGGCGTCGAACAGGTTGCTTCGCATCGGGGTTCCCCTCTCCGGGTCCGGAGGCGATCCCCGGCCCTGCGCCGGAATCATCCCACGCGGCTCCGCCGGAGGCCACGGGGAGAACTGCCCATCGGCCGAGGGTTCCCCGCCGGGCCCCGCGGCGGTTCTGCGCAGGGCTTGGGGAGGTCCCGCACAGGTGCGGCGCCGGAGCCCGGGGACGGCGCGGGGGTCGCTAGCATGGCGAGCATGTCCGACCCTGCCGAGCCCGCCTCCCGCGCCCCGCACCGCGATCCGCGGCTCGAGGTGCTCGCCGCCGAGTCCGGATACGTGATCCACGAGAGGATCGGCGCCGGGGGGATGGGCATCGTCTACCGCGGCGACGACGCCGACGGCGCCGCCGTCGCGATCAAGCTGCTGCGCCACGACATCTCCGACGATCCGCGGGCCCGGGAGCGGCTGGCCCGGGAGGTCGCCGCGCAGCGTCTGGTGCGCAGCGACGCCATCGTGAAGATCCTGGACGCGGAGCTCGACTCGCCCGACGCCTTCGTCGTCACCGAGTTCATCCCCGGGCCCACCCTCGAGGACGCGGTGGAGATCCACGGCGGCCTGCACCCCGAGGCGGTGCGGGAGATCGGGCTGGTGCTGGGGGAGACCCTGCAGCTGATCCACGCCGCCGGCGTGATCCACCGCGACCTCAAGCCCTCCAACGTGATGCTGCGCCGGGCGCTGCCGGAGGATCTCGTCTCCTACGACCCGGACGGCCCCGGGCTGGACCCGGTGATCATCGACTTCGGCATCGCCATGGCGGCCGAGGAGTCGCGCCTGACCTCCACGGGCCTGGTGATGGGCACCGCCTCCTATCTCGATCCGCAGGTGGTGCGCACGAACCATTCGGGCGAGGCGGGGGACTGGTGGGCGCTGGCCGCGCTGCTGGCCTTCGCCGCGACCGGTCGCCCGCCCTTCGGATCCGGCCGCGCCGAGCTCGTCTTCCTGCGCGCCGAGCGCGGCGAGGCGGATCTCGAGGGCGCGCCGACGCAGCTGGCGGCCTGGCTGCGCCGCGGCCTGCAGGCCGATCCTGCGCAGCGCCCGCAGCCCGATGCCTGGCTCGAGGAGCTCGACGAGCTGGACCTCACCCTCTACGACGACCCGGGGGACACCGAGGTCCTCGCCGCCGGCGGCACGGCGGCCCTCGCCGGCGGCGCGGCCGCCGCAGCCGGCAGCGCATCGGCCGCGCACGGCGCTCCCACCGGCGTCGCCCCCGCCGCCGCCGGCGCCGGAGCGACCGAGGTGCTCTCCGCCGGACAGGCAGGCACCCGCGCCCTGCCGGCCCAGGAGCACGACCCCTGGACCCGCGGGGGCGGCGGGCAGGAGCCGCCGGGCGATGCCCGGACCGAGGTCCTCTCCGCGATCCCCGCAGACTCCTCGGCCGATGATTCCCGGGTCGATGATCCCCGGGGCGACGCCCACCGGGGCGGCGATCCCTGGGCCGGGGCGCCGCGCCCCGCACCGTCCCGCGGCGCGGAGGCCCCCGGCGCGGAGGCCCGCACCCAGGCCCTGCCGGTCCAGGGCCTGGAACCGCGCACCGAGGTGATCCCGGTCCTCGCCGAGCCGCCCACCCAGGTGCTCCCGCCCATCCAGGACGCTCCGCGCACGGAGGTCATGCCGGTGGTGCGCGCCGCCCCGGGCGAGCAGGCCCCGCCCCTGGGGACCGGCCCCGTGCGCGCCGGCCAGGACCCCGCCCCGGCGCCCGCCCAGCACTATCCCGCCCAGCACTACCCCGGGCAGCAGCCGGTGCCCGGGCAGCAGGGCCAGGGCGGCTGGCCCGGGCATGCCGGCTCCCCGGCCCCCGCGCCCGGCCCGATGCCGGGGCAAGTGCCCGGACAGATGCCCGGACAGGCCGCCCTTCCGGCATGGATGGCGCCGCCGCCGCGGCGGCACCTGCTGGTGTGGACAGGCCATCTCATCCTCATCGGCCTCGCGGCCGTCTCCCCGTACCTGTCGCTGGCGCTGCTGATCCTGCTGGGCGCGCTCGCCCGCACCTGGGAGAGGTCGCATCGGGCGCTGACGCTGCGCCGCGCGCGCGGCGGATCGGCCCCGGCCAGCGGCATGGCCGTGGGATCGGCCAGCCCCTTCCGCTTCGTGGTCTCCGTCGTGGAGATCGTCCTGCAGGCGGTGCTCCCCCTGGGGGTCGGCCTGCTGATCGGCGTGGCCGTCGACGGCGCCGCCGCGCTGCAGGGCGCCACCCTGCCCGACGGGGTCGTGTTCGCCACGGCGATCGGCGTCACGCTGCTGCTGGTGTGGGTGGGCCTAGGCTCCCGGACCACCCGCAACGGGGCGCACCGGATGCTCGACGCCGCCGCCCCGGACCGGCTGTGGGGCGCCATCGTGATGGCGCTCCTGCTGCTGATCATCGCCGCCGTGGCGGCCACGATCGCGGTGCGCGGCGGCCAGGTGGACTACTTCCCGCTGGGGGAGTGGTGGCGCCTGGACGAGCTGCTGCCCTGGCGCCGCGGCTGACACGACGGGGCGCCGCGACCGGCGCGCCCAGGACCGAGGGAGGTGGCCCCGCTACACTCCCTGCGACCCCAGCATGTGCGAGACCGCTGCCGACAGGCGGCCAGGAGGATTCATGGCGACGTCCGGTTCGTCGAAGTCGGCGCAGGAGCGCCGCGAGGCCCAGCGGGAGGCGCTGCGCAAGCAGCGCCAGGCAGAGCTCAAGCGGCAGCGATCCCTGCGGACCGTCATCATCGCGATCGTCGTGGTCATCGCCCTGGTGCTCGCCGGCGGCATCGGCTACCTGATCTGGAGGAGCACGCGCCCGGCCGGGCCGGTGACCACGCCCACCGGCGTCGCGGCGGAGCAGCCGTACCTGCTGCTCGGGGCACCCGAGGATTCCGGGGCACCCGTGCTGGAGCTTCACATCGACTTCATGTGCCCGATCTGCGGGAACTTCGAAGAGATCAACGGTGCCGATGTCGCCGAGATGGTCGCGAACGACGAGATCACCCTCCATCTGGTGCCGCGCCGCATGCTGGACTCCTACTCGACCACGGGCGACTACTCGTCCCGAGCGGCGAACGCCCTCGCCTGCGTCTATGAGGAGAACACGGACAACGCCATCCCGTTCATGCAGCTGATGTTCGCGAACCAGCCCTCCGAGGGCTCGGCGGGTCTGGACAACGACCAGATCTTCGCCTACGCCCAGGAGGCCGGCGCCAGCGACGCGGTGCGCGGCTGCATGGACTCGCGCACCTACCAGCCGTGGGTCCGCCAGGTCGTGGACCCGTGGGCGGCCGAGAACGGCAACGGCACCCCCTACCTCGAGATCAACGGCGAGCAGTTCACCGGCTGGGACACCGCCGGCGCCCTGCGCGAGGCGCTGCTGGCGGCCTCGGCCTCCGATGCGGGCGGCGCCTCCGACGCCGGCCAGGGCTGAGAGGCTGCGGACCGACCGAGATCACGCACCGCGGATCGGCCCGCGCCCCGGGGCGCGGGCCGATCCGCGGTATCGTTCTCGGAGCCCTCGGCGGCACGCGATCACGCCGCCGGGGCCCGCTGGAGTGGCGCAACGGTAGCGCACCTGTCTTGTAAACAGGTGGTTGCGGGTTCGATTCCCGTCTCCAGCTCTCATGACCAGCTCGACGGCAGCGGCCGCCCGCGATCCCGCCACGCGGGCCGCACGGATCATCACCGAGGTGCTCACCCCGGTCGTGCCCGTGCTGCTGATCTGCGTGCTGTGCGGCGTCCACGGCGCTCCGCGCCCGTGGGCCGGACTGGGGTGGGGCCTGCTCGCCGGCGTGTTCTGCGCCGTCATCCCCTTCGCCGTCATCGAGGCGGGAGTGCGGCGTCGGGGCTTCAGCGACCGCCAGGTGTCCCGGCGCGAGGAGCGGCGCGGGGCCTATGCCATCGGGATCGGCTCGGTGCTCTGCGGCGCGGCGGCGCTGGTCCTGCTGGGCGCGCCGGCGCTGCTGACCTGGGCGCTGGCGACGATGGTGGTCGGGCTGCTGGTGTGCGCCGCGGTCACGGCGGCGGGGATCAAGGCCTCCCTGCACATGTTCTGCGCGACCGCGCTGGGGGTGTTCGCCGCGCTGCTGGTCTCGCCGTGGTGGCTGCTGATGCTGCCGGTGCTGCTGCCGGTGATCGCCTGGAGCCGGCTGCACCTGCGCCAGCACACGCGGGCCGAGGTCGTCCTCGGCGCCGTGCTGGGCGCGGCGGTGACCGTCCTGGGATGGCTGTTCGTCCCCGCCGGCGGGTGAGGCTCAGCGGCGGTGGACGAGCGCCGGCTGGTTCCCCTTGACGATCACGAACCAGGCCAGCGGCCCGAGCACGGGGAACGCGAAGCAGGCGATCACGAGCAGCAGCTTCATGCCGCCGCTGTAGGTCGAGCCGAGCACCGAGACGAGCGTCGCCAGCCACAGGACCAGGCACAGCACCGCGGCGAGCAGGAGCACGGCGCCGAGCCCGAGGCCGAGGATCTGCGGGGTGGTGTCGGGGGCGGCGAGGAGGAGCTCATGGATCATGCCCCGAGGCTACTCATCGGTAGCGGCGGGGGCATCGGCCGCGGGGCGGATCCTGCGGGCCCGGGCGTGCGACCGCGGGAGGAGGCCGGCGCCCTACGCTGTCCCGATGAGCTCGCTGCTGGACGCCGACCCGCTGCTCCTGCTGCGCACCGTGCTCGGCGTCGCCGTGATGGTGCTGGCGGTGATGGTGATCCTGCGCGCGGCGGGCGTCTCGCTGGGAGCGCAGCCCGTCCTCGCCATCGGCCGGGCGATCGGGCAGCTGGCGATCGCCTCCCTCGTGCTCAGCGGCGTCCTGAGCGTGCCCTGGACCGCGGTGCTGGTGCTGGTGCTGATGGTCTCCACCGCCTCGGCGACCTCGGGCGGGCGCCTGCGGCCGATGCCCGGTGGGCGCGCCGCCGCAGCGACCGGCATCCTGGTCGGCGGGGCGGCGGCGATCCTCGCCGTCTTCGCGCTGGGGCTGGTGGAGCTCAGCGCGCGCCATGCCATCGCGATCGGGGGGATCGTCATCGGCAACGCCATGACCGCCAGCACGCTGGCGGGCCGATCCTTCCGCAGCCAGGCGCAGCTCCGGGCGGGGGAGGTCGAGGCCTGGTGGGCGCTCGGGGCGACCTCGCCCGTCGCCTTCGCCGAGATGGCGCGCGCGGCCGTGCGCGATGCCATGGTGCCGAACATGGACCAGACCCGCTCGACCGGTGTGGTGACGCTGCCCGGCGCGTTCATCGGCGCTCTCTTCGGCGGGGCGAGTCCCCTGGAGGCGGCCCGGTTCCAGATCATCGTGCTGGCGGCGATCATGCTCGGCCAGGGTGTCGCGGCCGTCGTGGTGACCCGTCGCCTGTCCCGGATGCGGGTGCTGCCGGCCGAGCCGACGGGCTGAGGCCCTCGGGGCGGCGCGCGCGGCCGGTGCCGGAGGTCAGGCGGAGGGGTCGGGCAGGAGGCGATCGGCGAGCGAGCGGGCCGTGTCGGCGAGCGCAGCCGGGTCGATCCCCGTCCGGCTCATGAACACGATCCCCTGCTGCGCACCGAGGAGGGCGCGGGCGAGGGAGATCGGCTCCGTCTGCACCGGGAGGTCCCCGTCGTCCTGCGCCCGCGCGACGCACTCGGCGATCAGGGCCGTGGACGTCTCGTAGGTCTCGTGGGCGTGGGCGAGCACCTCCGGATCGGCGCCGCCGAGCTCGCAGGTGCTGTTGGCGAGCAGGCAGCCTCGGCGCACGTCGGGGGAGATCCCCTCGCCGAGCGGAGCCTCGAGCAGCAGGCGCAGCGCGTCGATCGCCCGGGGGGATCCGTCGAGCATGCGGCGCAGATGTCCCTGGCTGGTCGCCGTGTAGCTGCGCAGCGCCCGCAGGAAGAGCTCGCGCTTGTCGCCGAAGGCCGCGTACAGGCTCCCCTTGCCCAGTCCGCTGACCCGCATCAGGTCCTCGAGCGAGGTCGCGGCATAGCCGGCCGTCCAGAACTGGTCGCGGACGGCGTCGAGCACCTGCGCCTCGTCGAATGCTCGTGGTCGTGCCATGGGCTCATGATACGGGTTCTTGACCGTGCGGTCCAGTACTGCCTATGGTGGACCGCACGGTCAAGAACCCCCGAAAGGACATGAGGATGCCCACCCTGACTGACAAGATCGCCGTGGTCACCGGAGGAAGCTCCGGCATCGGCCTCGCCACCGCCCGTGCGCTCCGGGACGACGGCGCGCGCGTGTTCATCACCGGCCGTCGCAAGGAGCCGCTCGATGCCGCGGTCGCCGAGCTCGGCGCGGGCGTGACCGCAGCCGTCTGCGACGTCTCGAGCCCCTCGCAGCTCGAGGCTTTCTACCGGACCGTCCGCCAGCAGGCGGGACGGATCGATGTGCTGGTCGCCAACGCCGGCATCGGCATCGCGGCGCCGCTCGGCGAGGTGACGGAGGAGATGGTCGACGCGATCTTCTCGGTCAACGTCGCGGGGACGATCTTCACGGTGCAGCAGGCGCTGCCGCATCTGAACCCCGGCGCCTCGGTGATCCTCACGGGATCGACGGCCGGGACGCGGCCCGACCGCGGGCTCGAGGTCTATGGGGCCTCGAAGGCGGCGATCCGGAACCTGGCCCGCGGCTGGGCGCTGAGCGCGCACGAGCACGGATTCCGGGTCAACGTCGTCTCCCCGGGCAGCACGCGCACCCCCGGGCTGCTCGACCTGCTCCCGGGCGAGGTGCTCGACCAGGCCCAGGGGGTCATCCCCCTACGGCGCATGGCCGAGCCCGAGGAGATCGCCGCCGTGACGGCCTTCCTCGCCTCGGACGCCTCGAGCTATGTCAACGGGGCGGAGTTCTTCGCCGACGGCGGCTACGCCCAGGTGTGACCCCGGGCGGGCGTGCGGCCGGTGCCGGAGGCGCCGCGGGCGCTCAGAGCGTCTCGTACGAGTCGCGGCTGAGCACGAACCCCGTGCTCGTCTCCGTGTCCCAGCAGGTCAGGCCGTCGGACTCGCTCGTGCAGGCGACCGTGCCGGAGACGGCGCTGTGCCCGTACTCCAGCTCCGGCGGGTCCTCGCCGGTGAAGTCCTCGCCGCAGGCGGGCTGGACCTCGCCATCGGCCAGGCGCACCGAGAAGAGGTCCTCGGAGCAGTCCGTGTCCTCGGGGTAGTCGCGATCGCGCACGGAGCAGCCCACGGAGCCGTCCTCGAAGGTGCAGCCGATGTTCCCGCTGGGCGTCACGAAGGAGACCAGGCGCAGGGAGCCCTCCGGGGCGGGGGAGGGCGAGGCCTCCGCCTCGGAGGAGGGCTCGGCCTGCTGGGTCTGCGAGACGTCCGTGCTGCGCTGATAGGTGTCGTCCTCGGGGGCGAGCCAGATGCGCGCGACCACGCCGATCAGCACCAGCAGCAGGGCGAGGCCGAACAGGCACCCGGCGCAGGCCCACATGCGGCGGGCCCGGGTCTGGGGGTCGCCGCTGCGGGCGCGGGGCGAAGGCTGGCTCACGCTGATCTCCTCGGCATCGGGTCCGCCTGCGGCGCCGGACGGGCGCAGGCCGGGACACGAGGATGCCACACCCGCCGCAGGGCGCGGCTGGGAGGGGGCGGGCGATCAGCGCCAGTGCCAGGTCGAGATGACCTTCTCGCCCTCGGCGGTGCGCGCGGGGGACTTCCCCGTCTGGAACAGGACCAGGACCGTCGTCCCGTCGTGGCTGACGCAGTGGTACTCCGAGAGGTACATGGTCGTGCCGTCCTGGATCCGGGCGGTGAAGGACTGCGAGGTCTCGCCGTCGAATACTGCCGCCTCGGCGTCGCTGACCTGCGCACCCTCCGCGCTGAGGGACTCGGAGAACGAGTCGCACAGCACATCGGAGGGGACCGGTTCGGAGGTGCTGGCCACGAGGATCCGCGCGGCGGCCCCCGTCGGCTGCTGGCGGTCGTAGTGGAAGTCGTACAGCTCGTCGTCCTGCGAGCCGAGGTCGGTCCAGTTCCTCGGCGCCTCGAAGCTCGCGATGTCGGTCTCGATGACCTCCGTCGCCCTCGGGGAGATGGAGTCCCGCTTCACCACGAGGAACACGATCCCGGCGCCGGCGGCCAGGATGATCACGAGCACGGCGATGCCGACGCAGGCCACCAGCGCCCACAGACCCCCCGGAGGGCGGGGCCTGCCCGATGCCGCCGGGCCGCCGGATGGCGTCGGGCCGCCCGGTGCCGACGGGCCGGTGCCTGGGTATGCCGCGCTGCTCATCGCCGTCCTTCTTCCCCTGCGCGCCTGGACGGGGCCCACGCTACCGCGCCGGCCGCACGACCTCGCGGCTCTCCGTAGCATCCGCGCCGCCCCGACGGGAAGTGAGGTATGCCTTACTTCCGGGGTCCCGCAGCCCTAGACGGCCGCTGGCCTGCATCGGAGGATGGACGCGTCCGCACCGATGTCGGACCCCGCCGCCGCCGGAAGGACTCCCGTGCCCGCTCGAACCATCGCCTGCCTGGACGCCGAGGTGCTCCGCATCGAGGACCTCACGCCGAGCTTCCGCCGCGTCACCTTCGGGGGCGCGGGCCTGGACCGCTTCGGCATCGACGGGCCGCCGCGGGACCTGCGCATCAAGCTGCTGATCCCCGCGCACTCCCCGGAGCTGCTGCGCCGCGGAGAGGCCCGACGCTTCGACGTCCCCGCCTTCCTCGCGCAGCAGGAGGCCGCCGGCGTCTCCTGGTACCCGGCGTGGCTGCAGATCGATCCGGCCGAGCGCGGCTGGATGCGCACCTACACCGTCCGCGCCTGGCGCGAGGACGTGCGCGAGCTGGACGTCGACATCGTCCTGCACACCCCGGCCGATGCCGAACCCGCCGGCCCCGCCGAGCGCTGGGCGCGCGACGCCCGCGTCGGCGACCGCCTGCACCTGCTGGGCCCGGACCGCGAGGCCCCCGGGCCCACCGGCGGCATCGAGTTCCGCCCCGACGCCACCGGCGACCTGCTGCTGGTGGGCGACGAGACCGCGGTACCCGCGATCGCCTCGATCCTCGCCTCCCTGCCGCCCGAGGCCTGCGGCCGCGCCCTGCTCGAGGTCCCGCTCGCCGCCGATGCCGACGCCGAGGCGCTGACCCTCTCCGCCCCGGCCGGGGTGGAGGTCACCTGGCTGCCCCGCGAGGGCCGCGCCCAAGGGGCCCTGCTCGACGCCGCCGTGCGCGAGCTGCTGCGGCCGGGCGCCGGCGCCGCGGCCGATGCCCCGCTCGAGGAGGTCGACATCGACACCACCATCCTCTGGGAGACCGGCGCCCGGGAGGACGCCGCCTCGCAGACGGGCGACGCGGGGGCCGCCTCGCCGGAGTCCGGACCGGCCTCCGCCCCGGCAGGGCACGGACCGGAGTTCTCCGCCTGGATCGCGGGGGAGGCGGGGGCGGTGACGGGGATCCGCCGCTATCTCGTCCGCGAGGTCGGCGTGGACCGGCGCCGCGTCGCGTTCATGGGCTACTGGCGCATCGGCCGCGCGGAGAGCTGAGCTGCCGCGGGCCGCGGCTCAGGACGTCGCGGCCCCCGCAGGTCCGGCCCCGTCGGCTCCGGGCCGTCCGGGCCGCACCAGTCCGGTCTCGTAGGCCAGGACGACCAGGGCGGGACGGTCGCGGGCCCCGGTGCGCGCCAGCAGCCGGCTGACATAGGTGCGGGCCGTGGCCGGGCTCAGGTGCACGTGGGCGGCGATCTCGTCGTTGGTCAGGCCCCGGCCGATGAGCGCCAGGATCTCCCGCTCCCGCTCCCCGAGCCCCTCCAGCGCCGTGGGATCCGTGCCCTGCCCGCCGGCCTCCGCCGCCGCCCGCATGACGGTCTCCGTGACCGCGGGGGAGAGCAGCGCGCCGCCCGCGGCGACGGTCCGGATCGCCGCCCGCAGATCCGTCGGCGAGACGTCCTTGAGCAGGTAGCCCGACGCCCCGGCGCGCAGCGCCTCGTGGACGTGCTCGTCCTCGTCGAAGGTGGTGAGGATCAGCACCCGGCAGCCGCGCAGGAGTGGATCGGCGAGGATCTCCCGGGTCGCGGCCAGCCCGTCGAGCACCGGCATGCGCACGTCCATCAGCACGAGGTCGGGGCGCAGCGCGCGGACCTGCGCGATGCCGGTGCGGCCGTCCGCCGCCTCCCCGACGACGACCACGTCCCCGTCGTGCTCGGCGAGGGTGCGCAGCCCCGTCCGCACCAGGGCCTGGTCGTCGACGATCACCACGCGGATCGGATCGGTGCTCATGAGCTCTCCCGGGGCAGGGGGATCCGGGCGTGCACCGCGAAGCCGGAGCCCTCGGGGCCGGCATCCAGGGTGCCGCCGTGCAGGGCCGCCCGTTCGCGCATGCCGCGGATCCCGGCCCCGGCCGGCCACGGATCCCCGGGCGACGTCGGCGCCGACGTGGGTGCCGACGTCGGCAGATGCGTCCTGGCCGGTCCCGACGCGTCGGCCGGGCCCTCGTCCCGGATGCTCAGCGTCAGCCATCCGTCGCGGGCGGCGAGGTCGATGTCCGCGCGCCGCGCCCCGGAATGGCGCAGGACGTTGGTCAGCGACTCCTGGATGATCCGGCAGGCGGCGGCGTCGATCCCGCCGGGCAGGCGGTCGATCCCGCCCTCGGTGCGCACCGTGATCTCGAGGCCGGTGCCGCGGGCATCGGCCAGGAGGTCGTCCAGAGCAGCCAGCCCCACCGCCCCGCCGGCTGGACCTGCTCCTGCGACTGGACCCGCTCCCGCGGCCGGACCTGCTCCTGCGGCCGGACCTGCTCCCGAGGCTGGATCCGCCCCCGCAGTCGGATCGGCTCCCGCGGTCCTGCCGGTCTCCGCCTGGCCGCGCAGCAGCCGCACCGTGCCGCGCAGCTCGGCGAGGGCCTGCGTCGTGGAGGCGCGCACCTGCTCGAGCGCCTCCCGCGCCGGCGGGTCGGCGTCCCCGAGCGCATCGGTCGCGATCCCGGCGTGCAGGGACGCGACGGCGAGCGCATGGCCGATGCTGTCGTGGAGGTCGCGGGCGGTGCGCAGGCGCTCCTGCTGGAGGCGGTCGGCCGCGGCGCGGGCCTGCCGCTCCGCGGTGAGTTCCTCGATGCGCCGGGTGCGCTCGCGGGCCTGGCGGGTCAGGCGGATCGCGGCGCCGAGGGCGATCGCGGCGGCCGCCAGCGCCAGCTCGGTGACGTAGCCGTAGCCGGAGACCGCATCGGCCGGGTCCGGGACGGCCAGGCGGAAGTAGGAGGCGACGGCCAGCAGCACCGCCGCGGCGCCGACCGCCCAGCGGGTGCGGCCCTGCTCGGCCGCGGACAGCAGCGCACCGGCGGCCGGCAGCACCATGCCCAGCGGCGGGAGGTCCGCGATGTAGTAGGCGAAGATCGCCGCGACGGTCGCGACGAGCACGAGGACGGGGGCCCGCCGGCGCAGGAGGAGCAGCGCGCCGATGCCGGCGCAGCAGGCCAGGGCCGCCCCGGTCGTGCCCTCCCGGGGCCCGGCCGCGACGACGGCGGCGAGCACGAGGGCCGTCGCGAGCGCGAGGCCGGCATCGGCCAGGCGCGCATCGGGGCGGGCGTCGTCCATGGTCCCAGCGTAGGCGGGGGCCCGCCGCTGCGGCATCGCCGGCAGGCGACCTCCCCTGTCGCCCCGGGGCGATCGCGCGGTCGATGCCGGACGCCCGAGCCGACGCCTGCGGGCCGATGCCCGCGGACGGCGGCGCCGGAAGGCTGATGCCATGGCTGAGAACACCACTCCCTCCCGTCCGCATCGCTCCGACCCCGCCGGGCCCGCCGCCGGCTCGGCCCCCGTCTCCGGGCCCGCAGCCGGTCCCGCTCCCGTCTCCGGGGCCGACCCGGCCCCGGCCCCGCCCCTGCCGTGGCTGCTCATCGGCGGGCTGGCCTCCCTCGTCCTGCTGTGGCCGATCACCGCGCTGCTGGGCCTGGGCTCGGGGGCGCCCCGCGCCCTGATCCTCGTCGCCCTGATCGGGGCGACCTGGATCGGCGTCGTCGGCCTGGGCCGCGTGCCCCGGCCGGTCCTCGTGCTGGCCCTGACGGGCCTGGCCGGCGGGGTGATCACACTGGTCCTGGCCGCCGTGCTCGGCGGATCCGGCCGGCCGTGGTGGACCCACCTCGTCGCCCTGGGCATGGACGCCCTGTGGGGGGCGATCGCCGGTCTGCTCGCCCTGGCGGTGCAGCAGCTGCGCGGCGGGGCGCGCCGATGACCGGCCCCGCCGCCCGGCCGCGGAACATGCCCGCCGCGTGGCCGCCCCGCCCGTCCCCGGTCCTCTCCTCCCCGGCCCTCTCGTCCCCGACCCTCCCCGTCCCGGACCTCCCGTTCCCGCGCCGCACGCTGCTGCGCCGGGCCCTGCTCGGCGGCGCGGTGCTCGCGGCGGCGCCCGCCCTGGCCGGCTGCGGGGGCCTGGCGGGAACCCTCTCGACCAGCGGCATCCGCGCCGTGGAGTTCGACCAGCCGCTCGCGATCCCGCCGCTGGCCGAGTCCGAGGCCTCGGGCGGGGTGCGGCGCTTCCACCTCACCGCGCAGGAGGGCAGCATCTCCTGGCCCGGCATGCCCGAGCCCACCCCGACCTGGGGCCTGAACGGCCCCTTCCTCGGACCCACGCTGCGCGCCCGCCGCGGCGAGAACGTCGAGGTCACCGTCCGCAACGCGCTGCCGGAGACGACCAGCATGCACTGGCACGGCATGCACCTTCCGGCCGCCATGGACGGCGGGCCGCACCAGAGCATCGAGCCCGGCGGGACCTGGCGCCCGAGCTGGGAGATCGACCAGCCCGCGGCGACGCTCTGGTACCACCCGCACCCCCACGGGGCGACCGAGCGTCACGTCTACCAGGGGCTCGCCGGGCTGTTCCTGATCGACGACGAGCGCAGCGACTCCGTCCGGCTGCCCCGCGAGTACGGGGTGGACGACATCCCCCTGATCATCCAGGACCGCCGGGTCGACGAGGAGGGACGCCTCGTCCTGGAGGACTCGGGCCGCGAGCCGGGGATGCTGGGGGACACGATCATGGTCAACGGGACCATCGGCCCCGTCCTGGAGGTCGCGGCGCAGAGGCTGCGGCTGCGCCTGCTGAACGGCTCGACCGCCCGCACCTACGCGCTCGCGCTCGCCGACGAGCGGCCGATGACGATGGTCGCCAGCGACGGCGGCCTGCTGGACGCCCCGGTGGAGCTGAGCCGCCTGCGGCTGGCCCCGGGGGAGCGGGCCGAGGTCGTCGTCGCCCTCACCCCGGGGGAGACGGTGCGCCTGCGCAGCCTGCCGGTGGACCTCGGGGCGATCGCCGTGCCGGCGCTCACGGGGGCGGACGACGAGTTCGACGTCCTCGAGCTGCGGGCCGCCGCGTCCCTCGCCCCCGCGCCGGAGCCCTCCTGGGGGAAGGACCCGCAGCCTGCGCCGCTGCGGGCGCAGGACGCCGTGCGGACCCGGACCTTCGCGCTGCAGGGCCGCACCATCAACGGCGCGCGCATGGACATGCGCCGCATCGACGAGGTGGTCCACGTCGGCACCGTCGAGATCTGGGAGGTGACGAACACCGAATCGGTGCCGCACAGCTTCCACGTGCATGACGTGCAGTTCCGGATCCTCGACATCGACGACCAGGCGCCGCCGGACCATCTGGCCGGACCTCAGGACACCGTCTATCTCGAGCCGCGCCGCCGCTACCGCCTCGTCCTGCGCTTCGACCGGTACGCGGACCCCGCCATGCCGTACATGTACCACTGCCACATGCTCCTGCACGAGGACGGCGGCATGATGGGCCAGTTCGTGGTCATCGAACCCGGCACCGAGGACCAGGTCGCCGCCCCGGGGACCGGGGGCGCCGGCCACGCCGGGCATGCGGCGGACGGCGGGCACGCGCCGGATGCCGGCCACGCGCCGGATGCCGGCCACGCGCCGGACGGCGGGCACGCCGGGCACTGACCACGGCCGGGATCGGGCGCGGGGGATCGGCCCGCGGGACGCGCCTCCGGGAGGCCGGCCCCCGGGGGATCAGCGCGGTGCGGCCGACGCCCCGCCCGCCGCGGTCTCCTCGCGCACCACGCGCCAGTCCACGGGGCCGGCGCCCTGGGCCGCCAGCAGCTCGTTGACCCGGGAGAAGGGGCGCGAGCCGAAGAACCCGCGCGAGGCCGACAGCGGGCTCGGGTGCGGGCTCGCCACGTAGGGCACCTCCCCCAGCAGGGGGATCAGGGACTGCGCGTCGCGGCCCCACAGGATCGCCACCAGCGGGCCGCCGCGGGCGACGAGGGAGCGGATCGCGAGCTCGGTGACCTGCTCCCAACCGCGCCGCCGATGGGAGCCGGGGGTGCCGGGCCGCACCGTGAGCACCCGGTTCAGCAGCAGCACGCCCTGGTCCTGCCAGGCGGAGAGGTCCCCGTGCGGGGCGGGCGCGATGCCGAGGTCCGCCTCCAGCTCCGCGTAGATGTTCGTGAGGCTGCGCGGCAGCGGGCGCACGTGCTCCTCGACCGCGAACGACAGGCCGATCGGATGCCCGGGCGTGGGGTACGGGTCCTGGCCCACGACGAGCACGCGCACCTCGGACATCGGCCGGGTGAAGGCGCGCAGCACGTGCCGGCCCGCCGGCAGGTACCCGGCGCCGGACTCGGCCTCCTCCCGCAGGAAGTCCCCGATCCCGTGGATCCGGGCCTCCTCGGGGGCGAGGGCCTCGGCCCAGTCGGCGGCGATGATCTGCGTCAGCGGGGTCGGCATGGCACAAGTCTCGCACCCGGCCGCGCGCGATGCGGCGTGCCTCCGCGGCCGCGCAGCGGCATCGGCCTAGCCTGGATCCATGCGTCCCCGATCCGCCGCCGATGCCTCCGCGAACCCCGCGGAGCCGCCCTCGCACGCGCCGGCCGGGGACGAGGGCACGCAGGCCCCCGACGCATCGGGCCTCAGCGACCGCGACCGGCGCATCCTCGCCCTCGAATCGCGCACCTTCCGCTTCGTCGGCGCGAAGGAGCGGCGCATCCGCGAGGAGCTGGGCATGACCCCCACCGCCTACTTCGTGCGCCTGAACACCCTCCTGGACGAGCCGGCCGCGCTGCGGGAGGCCCCCGCACTGGTGCATCGGCTGCGCGGCCTGCGCACCAGCGGCGACGAGCACCGTCCCGGCCCGGCGCACGCCGCCTGAACCCTGCCCGCCCCCCGAATGGGCGGCCGCGCGGCGTGATCCCCCGCGCTCCCGGGGCGTGTGCTCACCGCCGCAGCGCCCCGCAGCAGGTTTAATGGGGCCGTGGCTGATTCCGAGTACCCGTACCCGCCCGACGAGTTCGACCGGGAGGCGGCGACGGCGTCCCTCCACGGGGCGCACCGTGCCGAGCACCCCTTCTGGCGCCAGAACCTCGTCTACCTGATCATCATCGCCGCAGCGTTCGTCCTGCTGCTGGTGCTGCTGTTCGCGATCGGCGGGATGGGGCGCAACACGCCCGAGGAGCGGGCCGAGGCCCCCACCTCGGCCGCGGAGCAGACCGAGCAGACCTCCGCCGAGGGCGGCGAGGAGACGACCGCCGAGGAGACCCCCGTCCCCGAGCCGGACCGCACCACCCCCGTGATGGTCGTCAACGCCGGCGGCATCAACGGACTGGCCGGCGCCTGGCAGGACACGCTCGAATCCGCCGGCTGGACCCGCGTGGACGTCTCCACCGCCGACAACCTCCAGGAGGAGCCCGTCGTGTTCTACCGCGACGAGGCCGATGCCGACACGGCGCAGGCGCTCGCCGCCGAGGTCGGCGCCGGCGAGGCGCGCCAGAGCGACGAGTACGACGCCACCATCACCTTCATCGCCGTGAAGGAGCCCGGCGCCGACCAGGACCAGGGCGGCGACGGCGAGGGGCAGGGCGAGGGCGAGTGACGCCCGGGCGGGCCCCGTCGGGCCCGCCCCTCCTTTCGGAGCGAACTCATCGGCCCAGGGGTTAGCACTCACAGCCTCCGAGTGCTTATGATGATCTGGCACTCGTCGGCGTCGAGTGACAGCTCTGTCCTCGCCGCCGTGCGGTGCCTGATCGGGGGACGGCTGCGCCGCCCTGCCGACCAGGAACATTCCGGCTCCGTGAGGGGTCCGTCCCGGCGTGACGTGAACGCCTGGGCGGTCCTCGTCCGTCGCGGGCACAGGGCTGGGTGGACACCACAGACACGGGAGAGATTCCACAATGGCCAAGCTCATCGCTTATGACGAGGAGGCCCGTCGCGGCCTCGAGCGCGGTATGAACCAGCTCGCCGACGCCGTCCGGGTCACCCTCGGCCCCAAGGGGCGCAACGTCGTCCTCGAGAAGTCCTGGGGCGCCCCCACGATCACCAACGACGGCGTGTCCATCGCCAAGGAGATCGAGCTCGACGACCCGTACGAGAAGATCGGTGCGGAGCTCGTCAAGGAGGTCGCCAAGAAGACCGACGACATCGCGGGCGACGGCACCACCACCGCCACCGTCCTCGCCCAGGCCCTGGTCAAGGAGGGCCTGCGCAACGTCGCCGCCGGCGCCAACCCGATCGCGCTCAAGCGCGGCATCGACAAGGCCGTGGCCGCGGTCTCCGAGACCCTGCTCAAGCAGGCCAAGGAGATCGAGACCAAGGAGCAGATCGCGAACACCGCCGCCATCTCCGCGGCCGACCCGGCGATCGGCGAGCTCATCGCCGAGGCGCTCGACAAGGTCGGCAAGGAGGGCGTGATCACGGTCGAGGAGTCCAACACCATGGGCCTCGAGCTGGAGCTCACCGAGGGCATGCGGTTCGACAAGGGCTTCACCTCGCCGTACTTCGTGACCGACGCGGAGCGTCAGGAGGCGGTCCTCGAGGATCCGTACATCCTGCTCATGAACTCCAAGGTCTCCAACGTCAAGGACCTGCTGCCGCTGCTGGAGAAGGTCATCCAGGCCGGCAAGCCCCTGGCGATCATCGCCGAGGACGTCGAGGGCGAGGCCCTCGCGGTCCTGGTCGTCAACAAGCTCAAGGGCTCCTTCAAGTCCGTGGCCGTCAAGGCCCCCGGCTTCGGCGACCGCCGCAAGGCGATGCTGGAGGACATGGCCATCCTCACCGGCGGCCAGGTCATCTCCGAGGAGGTCGGCCTCAAGCTGGAGACCGCCGGTCTCGAGCTGCTGGGCCAGGCCCGCAAGGTCGTCGTCACCAAGGACGAGACCACCATCGTCGAGGGCTCCGGCGACGCCGACCGCATCGCCGGCCGCGTGAAGCAGATCCGTGCGGAGATCGAGAACTCCGACTCGGACTACGACCGCGAGAAGCTCCAGGAGCGCCTGGCGAAGCTGGCCGGCGGCGTGGCCGTCATCAAGGCCGGCGCCGCGACCGAGGTCGAGCTCAAGGAGCGCAAGCACCGCATCGAGGACGCCGTGCGCAACGCCAAGGCGGCCGTCGAGGAGGGCATCGTCGCCGGTGGCGGCGTGGCTCTGCTCCAGGCCGGCAAGGACACCTTCGCCACCCTGCAGCTCGAGGGCGACGAGTCCACCGGTGCGAACA
This sequence comes from Brachybacterium phenoliresistens, assembly GCF_039530785.1. Classification (NCBI taxonomy): domain Bacteria; kingdom Bacillati; phylum Actinomycetota; class Actinomycetes; order Micrococcales; family Dermabacteraceae; genus Brachybacterium; species Brachybacterium phenoliresistens. The sequence goes on along the minus strand of NZ_BAAAOW010000003.1, from coordinate 403,617 downwards.
TCGTCAAGGTCGCCATCGAGGCCCCGCTCAAGCAGATCGCGGTCAACGCCGGTCTCGAGGGCGGCGTCGTCGCGGAGAAGGTCAAGTCCCTGCCCGTCGGCGAGGGCCTGAACGCCGCGACCGGCGAGTACCAGGACCTCCTGGCCGCCGGCATCATCGACCCGGTCAAGGTCACCCGCTCCGCGCTGCAGAACGCGGCGTCCATCGCGGGCCTGTTCCTGACCACCGAGGCCGTCGTGGCCGACAAGCCGGAGCCCAAGGCCCCGGCCGGCGGCGGCGACGACATGGGCGGCATGGGCGGAATGGGCGGCATGATGTGATCCAGCCTCACGGCTGATCGCGGCGCCCGCCGCTGGTCGAAGGCCCCGATCCTCTCCGGAGGGTCGGGGCCTTCGCCGTCTGCGGGGGCGTGGAACTCTCGGGCCCGGGGCTTCGCCGTGGCGGGGTCGCGGACCCTTCAGGGCGGGGGCTTCGCCGTAGCGGGGGCGTGGACCCTTCGGGGTGGGGGCTTCGCCGTTGCGGGGGCGTGGACCCTCGAGTCGGGGCGTACGACCTCCGTGGTGACGGTTCCGGGGCGCGCGTCATCATCGATCGGAGTAAATCCGTCGCATCGCGAACGATCGGAGTGATCCCGTCGCTTCCCGCGCAGGAAGCGACGGGTTCACTCCGATCGTTGGAGGGGCAGCCTCGTCCGTGGGGCGTGGGGCGTGGGGCGTGGGGCGTGGGGCGTGGGGCGTGGGGCGTGGGGCGTGGGGCGTGGGGCGTGGGG
>NZ_BAAAOW010000003.1:0-402749 GCF_039530785.1 Brachybacterium phenoliresistens | reverse complement strand
GCGTGGGGCGTGGGGCGTGGGGCGTGGGGCGTGGGGCGTGGGGCGTGGGGCGTGGGGCGTGGGGCGTGGGGCGTGGGGGCGCGAGATGCGGGGTGCGAGATGCGGGGCGCGGCGGCGGGTGCCGCATCGAGGGAACGTCATGGACCGGCCGATGGGATCGCGGGGGAGTCGAGCCGGGTGGCCACGGCGCCGCGGGCGCCGGTCGATCGCGGATCCGTCGTGGAACTTCGGGCGAACCGGGCATCGGCCGTCGCCCGCAGCAATGATCGGACGTATGCTCGCACCCATGTTCGCGAACCTCTCCGCCGGAGCCCTGGGCCTTCCCCTCGATCATCCGACCGCCATCGACCTCGCCGTGCGCCACGACTTCGGCGGGGTGGACCCCGACCCGACGTACTTCGCCGGCCTCGGCAGCGTCCAGGCCGTCTCCGAGCACGCCGCCGCGGTGCGCGAGCGCGGGCTCTCCTGGGGCATCGCGGGCCTGCCCGTGCCGCTGGACGGGCCCGCGGAGACCTTCCGCGCCGCCCTCGTGGACCTGCCCGCGACCCTCGAGCTGCTGCGCGCCGCCGGCGTGACGGCGCTGGGCACCTGGGTCCGCCCGATGCACGAGGAGCTGCGCTACCGCGAGAACTGGCGCCTGCACCTCTCGCGCCTCTCGGTCGTCGCGGAGCTCCTGGCCGACGCCGGGCTGCGGCTGGGCCTGGAGTACATCGGCCCCAAGACCTTCTGGTCCACCGAGCGCTTCCCCTTCATCCACTCGCTGCGCGAGGCGCGCGAGCTGATCGCCGAGTCCGGCGCGAGCAACGTCGGCGTGATCCTGGACAGCTACCACTGGTACACCGCGGGGGAGAGCGCCGAGGATCTCGCCGGGCTCACCGACGCGGACATCGTCTCGGTCGACATCAACGACGCCCGCACCGACCGCTCCCGCGACGAGCAGCAGGACCTGGACCGCCGCCTCCCCTTCGACACCGGGGTGATCGACCTGGACGGCTTCACCGCGGCCGTGCGCGAGGCCGGCTACACCGGCCCGGTGAAGGTCGAGCCGTTCATGCCCTCCCTGGCGAAGGAGCCCGTCGACGACGTCCTGGCGGACGTCTCGCACCGCCTGGCCCGCGCGATCTCGGCCTGAGCGGCCCGCACCGACCGACCGACGACCTGCGGCGCCGCCCCGAGGCGGCCACCCCTGGAAGGACGCGCGTGATCCTGCGCCCCGTGACGCCCCCCGCGATGCACGTGATGACCCAGAACATCCGCCTGGCGCGGTCCGCGACGGTGCCCGGCGACCCCGATCACTGGGGTGATCGGGCCCCGGTGCTCGCCGATCTGCTGCGCGCGGCGGATCCGGACGTGCTGGGCACCCAGGAGGTGCTGCCCGAGCAGATCCCCGTGCTGGACGCGGTGCTGCACCCCACGCACTTCCGCGTCGGCTACGGCCGCGAGGGCGGCGGCCGCGGGGAGCATGCCCTGCTCTACCTGCGGCGGGACCGCTTCGAGCTGCGGGACTGGGATCAGATCTGGATCTCCGAGCAGCCGCGGCTGGTGGGGTCGATGGGCTGGGACGCCCACTGTCCCCGCATCCTCGTCCACGCGCTCGTGCACGACCGGGCCAGCGACGCGGAGCTGCTGGTGGCGGTCACGCACATCGACCATGCGGGGGAGACGGCGCGGGAGCGCGGCACAGAGCTCATCGCCCGCACGCTGATCGCCGAGGCGGGGGAGCGCCCCGTGGTGCTGATGGGCGACTTCAACGCGACCGGCGGGGACAGCGTCCCGTGGCGGGTGATGCGCCGGGCCGGATTCGCCGATGCGCACGATGCGGCGGCGCAGATCCTCGGCGAGGACGTGGGCACCTTCCCCGACTACGGCCCGCCGCAGGTGGGCGCCGAGCGCATCGACTGGATCCTCACCCGGGGGATGGACGCGCTGACCTATGCCGCGCATGCGCACGTCCGCGACGGACGCAGCCCGAGCGACCATGCCGCGGTCGCCGCCGTCCTGCAGCCGGCCCCGGAGGAGACGGCCGGCTGACATCGGCCTTGGCGGCCCGGCGCGGCCTCACATGTCGCGGGCGAAGGTGACCAGCTGACCGGTGTCCTCGCACAGCGCGGCGAGGGCGATGAGGTCCCCGGCCTCGCTGATGTTCGAGGACCCCGCGCGGGACAGGGCTGCGCGGACGTCATTCCACGGCTCGGGGCACTCGCGGACGGAGTGCTCGACCGTCGGCACGATCTGCTCCCGCACGGCGGACTCGTCGAGGACGGCGGCGTCGCTGCCGCCGTCCGATGCCGCGGCGCCCAGCTCCCCGACCCCGTCGGGGCCGAGGTCGATCGCGGCCTGCCACCAGCCGTCGTCCGGGGCGGGGATCGGTGCCCGGTCCTGCGGGTCGGTGGCCCGGCCCTCGGTCCAGCGGACCTCCGCGACGTCGGTCAGCTGGGGGAAATGCTCCTCCACGGGGCCGACGGACTGCGCGATGAGGTCGGGCCGGTAGTAGAGGCCGCTGGGCTCGTCGAGGGCCCACTCCTCCTGGGCCCGCCCGCCGCCGGGCGACAGGCCGGGCAGGCAGGCGGACAGGGCCAGCGCCAGCAGGACGGCGCTCCCGAGCGCCGGCAGCGACCGGCCCCCGACCCCGCGGGTCACCCCTGCGTCCCGGGGTCCAGGCCCCAGGCCTCGGCGAGCAGCTCGAGGGAGCGCAGGCGATCGGCCGGGTCGAAGTGGTAGGCGGTGAGGATCAGCTCGTCCGCGCGGGTGCTGGCCACGATCCGCTCCAGCTGGTCGACGACGGTCGCGGGGGAGCCGACGGCCCGCACGGACAGGGCCGAGTCGACCTGCTCGAGCAGGTGCACCGGGGCGATGTCGGCGGCCGGCCGCGGCGGCTGCAGCTTGGCGCGCTGGCCGGTGATGACGCCGAGGAACATCTGCTGCAGCGTCGTGTACTGCTTCCGGGCGGCCTCGTCGGTCTCGGCGACGACCACGTTCGCGGCGACCATGGTGCGCGGCTGCGAGATCTGCGCGGACTCGGCCCGCGGATCGAACTCGCGGCGGTACACGTCCAGCGCCTGCAGGTGCTGGAACGGGGCGAAGTGGGAGGCCACCGAGAACGGCAGGCCCAGCTTCGCGGCGAGGGTCGCGCCGTTGACCGTGGAGCCGAGCACCCACATCGGCACCTCGGTGCCCTCGGCCACCGGGGCGGCCACGCGCAGGCCCGCGGGCTGCTCGGCGCGGGTCCAGTCGCGCATCTGCTCGATCGCGGCGATGAACGCGCCGGGCTCCGCGGAGGTGCGCGAGAGCAGCTGCGCGGTGATCTGGTCGGTGCCCGGCGCGCGGCCCAGCCCCAGGTCGATCCGGTCGCCGTGGAACTGCACGAGCGTCCCGAACTGCTCGATCACCGACAGCGGCGCATGGTTGGGCAGCATGATCCCGCCCGATCCCACGCGGATCCGCTCGGTGAGAGAGGCGGCGCGGTCGATGAGCAGGCTCGTCGCGCTCGAGGCCAGGGAGATCGTGTTGTGGTGCTCGGCGTACCAGTACCGGGCATACCCCAGTCGGTCCGCCGCCCGGGCGGTGTCCATGGAGGCGTCGATGGCCTCGGCGGTGGTCATGCCTTCGGAGATCGGGACCAGGTCGAGGACGGACAGCGGGACATGCGGCGTGGTCATGGGCTCGACGCTACTCCTGGCGGGAGGCCGATGGGGCGGCGGGAGGGGTGGTCATCACCACCGCCGCAGCGGGAATCATCCGGCCGGTGGCGGCGGTGCGTCGGTGTCGCGATGGTCGCCGTGGATGGGGATGTGCGCCGCGGGGATGTCCTCGTAGGAGGCCGGGTCGGAGATGGGTTCGAGGTGGGTGAGCACCCGCAGGCCGGGCAGGGCCGCGGCGAGCTCGGCCTCGAGGTCCTCGATGTAGTCGTGGCCGCGCTTGACGGACCAGTCGTCGGGCACGAGCACGTGCACGTTCATGAACTTCTCCTGCCCGGCGTCGCGGGTCTGGAGGCCGTGGAAGGCGACCCCGTGGCCCGTCTCGCCGGCGTGGCCCGCCGCGGCCTCCTCGGCCGCCGCGGCGGCGACGCGCTGCCGCAGGATCGCGGTGATCACGGCGTTGTCCTCGTCGGACAGCGCCTTGTCCAGCAGCCCGGCGACGGACTCGCTGACCAGCCCCACGCCGGTGACGATGATGTTCACGCCCACGGCGAAGGCGACCACGGCGTCCAGGCGCTCCCAGCCGGTGAGCGCCACCAGTCCCACGCCCACGAGCACGCCGACCGATGTCCACACGTCGGTGAGCAGGTGCCGGCCGTCGGCCCGCAGGGTGATCGAGCGGTAGCGGCGCCCCGCCCGGATCAGCACGAACGCCACGGCGCCGTTGAGCACGGAGGCGATCACGGAGACCAGCAGGCCCCAGCCGACGTTCTCCAGCTCCTGGGGGTGCACGAAGCGCTCCACGGCGGTCACGAGGATGACGCCCGCGGCCACGAAGATCATGGCGCCCTCGACCGCGGCGGAGAAGTACTCCGCCTTCGCCCGCCCGTACAGGTAGCGCTGCGTCGCCCCTTGCGCGGCGACCTTCAGGGCGATCAGCGCCACCACCGCCGCCACGAGGTTCACCGTGGACTCGGCGGCGTCGGAGAGCAGACCCACCGAGCCGGTCATCGCCCAGGCGCCCGCCTTCAGGGCGATGGTCGCGATCGCGGTGGCGATGGACAGCCAGGCGAAGCGGGTGAGGTCCGCCGGTCCTGCGGCGCTGCGCTCGGCGGGCTGCGCGGTGCTGCGCTGCGTGCTCATGCCGGTCCCCCGGTCGTGGCCGTTCCGCTCACCGTGCGCCTCCCTCCGCCCCGGCCGTCGGGGTCGGGGTCCAGCGTATCGGCGCCGGATGCTCCGCCCGGATCGTAGGGTGAGCAGCGGACCGACACCGTCGTCGCGAGGAGCCCGCCATGTACAACCTCTCCGTCGTCCTCGAGGACAGCGCCCGCACCTACCCGGACCGGACGGCGCTGGTCATCGGCCCGCGCTCCCTCACCTATGCCCAGGTCGACGCCGCCGCCAACCAGGTCGCGAACCTGCTCGTGTCCTGGGGGATCGCCCCCGGGGACCGGGTCGCGCTGAGCTGCCCGAACCTGCCGCAGTTCCCCATCGTCTACTACGGGATCCTCAAGGCCGGCGCGGTGGTGGTGCCCCTGAACGTGCTCAACAAGGCGCGCGAGGTCACCTACTATCTCGAGGACGCGCAGGCCAAGGTGCTGTTCTGCTTCGAGGGCAGCGAGGAGCTGCCCATCGGCCGCTTCGGCGTGGAGGGGGCCCGCGCCGCCGCGACGCCCCCGCGGGTCGTGCTCATGACCGCCGATCCGGCGGCCCCGAGCCCCTACGAGGGCGTGCCGACCCTCGCGGAGGCGGTGGCCGGCCAGCCCACCTCCTTCTCGACCGTGCAGTCCCGCGAGACCGACACCGCCGTGGTGCTGTACACCTCCGGCACCACAGGACGGCCCAAGGGCGCCGAGCTCAGCCATTCCAACCAGCTGATGAACGCCCTGGTGTGCAATCGGCTGTTCGGCTCGCAGCCCACCGAGGACACCCACCTGGTGACGCTGCCGCTGTTCCACACCTTCGGCGCGACCGTGAACCTGAACGCCGGCTTCTCCATGGCGGCGACCCTGGTGCTGATGCCGCGCTTCGACCCGCAGCAGGCCCTCGCGCTGCTCGCGCAGCACCGCGTCACCGTGTTCGCCGGGGTGCCGACGATGTGGTGGGGGCTGCTGCGCGCCCTCGCCGCCGCGCCCGAGGGGGCCGCCGCGTCCGATGGGACCGCCGGGTCCGATGGGACCGCCGGGTCCGATGACTCCGCCGTCCCCGGCGGGCCGTCCCTCGCCGAGCACCTGCGGCTGGGGATCTCCGGCGGCTCCGCGCTGCCGGTGGAGATCCTGCAGGAGGTGCGCGCGCAGCTGGGCGTGTCGATCATGGAGGGCTATGGCCTCTCGGAGACCTCGCCGGTGGCCTGCTTCTCCCTGGCCGACCAGCCACGCCCGGGGTCGATCGGCAAGCCCGTGTGGGGCATCGAGGTGAAGCTCATCGACCCGGCCTCCCCGGACTGGGCGGAGGTCACCGGGACCGACGAGGTCGGGGAGCTCGCGGTGCGCGGGCACAACATCATGACCGGCTACCTGGGGCGCCCGCAGGAGACGGAGGCCGTCCTGCGCGAGGGCTGGTTCCGCACCGGCGACCTCGCCCGGCGGGACGCGGAGGGCTTCTACTACGTCGTGGACCGGGCGAAGGACATGATCGTGCGCGGCGGGTTCAACGTGTATCCCCGCGAGGTGGAGGAGGTCCTCATCTCGCACCCGGAGGTGTCGCTCGCCGCGGTGATCGGCGTCCCCGCCGAGGGGATCGGCGAGGAGATCAAGGCCTTCGTCATCCCGGCCGCCGGCTCCTCGATCACGGCCGATGCGCTGCGCGACTGGGCGCGCGAGCAGATGGCGGCGTACAAGTACCCGCGCATGATCGAGCTGGTCGATGAGCTGCCGATGACCTCCACCGGGAAGATCCTCAAGCGCGAGCTGCGCTGAGCCGGGCCCGCCCGCACGGCGGGCCCGTGAGGACGGGACGGCGCGGAGGGGTCAGGCCACCAGGCGGGTGGGCTCGGGCTCGGTCGGCAGGCCGGCGGAGGCCCAGGCGCGGAAGCCGCCGTCGAGGTCGGTGGCGGTCAGGCCCAGCTGGCGCAGATCGCGGGCGGCGAGCGAGGAGGCGAAGCCCTCGTTGCAGACGACGACCACGAGGTCGCCGATCTCGGGGGCATCGGCCATGCGGTCGGGGCCGGTGGGATCCAGGCGCCATTCCAGCACCAGGCGGTCCACGACGACGGCGCCCGGGATGTGGCCCTCGACGTCGCGGGTGACGGCGGCGCGGATGTCGATCACGTGCGCTCCGTCCTTCTGCAGCGCGGGCAGATCGGCGGGCGCGATGCGGTCGATGCCGCGCCGGGACTCCGCGAGGACCTCCGCGATCGAGCGCGCGGGCTCGGGGGTGGAGCTGCGATGCGTGTTCATGGGGACAGTCTGCGCCCTCGGGGCGGCCCGATCCGGGAACGGCGCGACCCCGCGGATGTGAGACGGCCCCGGGCATGAGCCCGGGGCCGTGCTGCGGCGAGGTCCTCGCCGCATGCTCTGCGCGGTCCGGCCGCCGCGGTGGGTGGCCGTGCGCGGGGGTCAGCGGCTGCGGCGTCCCGCCCCGCGGGCGGACCCGGCGGAGAAGGTGGCCAGGCCGCCGGTGGTGCCGGAGGAGCCGGCGCCGGGGGAGCTGGTCGAGTACGTGGTCGCGCCGCGACCGCCGCCCGAGCGGCCGGAGCCGCCGGAGCGCCCCGCGCCGCCGGAGCGCCCGGCCCCGCCCGAGCGGCCGCCGCCGGAGCGTCCGCCGCGCGCGGCGGAGTCCTCGTGGCGCTTCTCGTCGCGACCGCGGCCGCCGCCGTTGTCGCCGCGGCCCCGGCCCTCGCCGGAGCCGCCGCGGCCGCCGGAGCCCCCGCGCCCGCCGCCGCCCCGACCGCCGTTGCCGCGGCCGCGCCCGGGCTCGCCGCGCGGGACGTCCGCGGGCTCGCCCTCGAGGATCTCGGCCGCACCGAAGACGCGCTCGCCGGGGGCGAGCTGCTCGAGCACGGGGCTCGTGGCGCGGACCTGCGCGTGGTAGGTCGGGGTGATGCGCGCCTTGCGCATCAGGTCGTGGACGTCCTTCTTCTGGTCGGGCGTCTGCACGGTGATGACGGTGCCGGACTCGCCGGCGCGCGCGGTGCGGCCCGAGCGGTGCAGGTACGCCTTGTGCTCGATCGGCGGGTCGGCGTGGACGACCAGGGCGACCTCGTCGACGTGGATGCCGCGGGCGGCGATGTCGGTGCACACCAGCGTCGGCGCGGTGCCGTTGCCGAAGGCCTCGAGGTTGCGGGTGCGGGCGCCCTGGGACAGGTTGCCGTGCAGCTCGACCGCGCCCACGCCCATGCGGGTCAGCTTGCGGGCGAGGTTCTTGGCCCCGTACTTGGTGCGGGTGAACATGATGGTGCGGCCCGGCGCGGCGGCCAGGTCGCGCAGCACGTCGAAGCGGGCGGCGCCGTCGACCTCGAGCACGTGGTGCTCCATGGTGCCCACGGGGCTGGAGGCCGGATCGGCCGAGTGCGTGACGGGGGAGTGCAGGTAGCGGGTGACCAGCTTCTGCACGCCGTCGTCGAGGGTCGCGGAGAACAGCATGCGCTGGCCGCGCTCGGGGGTCTTGTCGAGGATCTTGCGGACCATCGGCAGGAAGCCCATGTCGGCCATGTGATCGGCCTCGTCGAGGATCGTGATCTCGACGGCGGAGAGGTCCGCGTGGCCCTGGCCCATGAGGTCCAGCAGGCGGCCCGGGCAGGCGATGAGCACGTCGACACCGCCGGCGAGCGCATCGACCTGCGGGCGCTGGCCCACCCCGCCGAAGATGACGGCGCTGCGCAGCTTCGCGGCCTTCTCCAGCGGACGCAGCGACTCGCCGATCTGGGCGGCGAGCTCGCGGGTCGGGGCGAGGATCAGGGAGCGGGGGCGGCGCGCGGCGCGGCGGCGCGGATCCGCCAGGAGGCGGGCGACCAGCGGCAGCAGGAAGGCGTAGGTCTTGCCCGAGCCGGTGCGGCCACGGCCCAGCACGTCGCGGCCGGACAGCGAGTCCGGCAGCGTCGCGGCCTGGATGGGGGTCGGGGAGGTGATGCCCTGCGGCGCGAGCGCATCGATCAGGGCGGAGGGCACGCCGAGGCGCGCGAAATCAGAGGTGGTCACGAGGATCCGTTCTGGTGGAGGCTGCCCGCCCGGCGCGCTCGCTGCCGGGACGCTCGTTCCTTCCGGCGTCCCCACGGGCCCAGCGCTGTCTCCGCCTCAGGGGGAGGGCGGGACCTGGTGCCGCGACGGGGCGACGGCACTCGTGCTCCTCACACTAGTACGGGAGGGCCCCGCGGCGGCCGGTCGGGCCCGCCGATGTGACGAACCACCGGCTCCCCGGCCGGCGTTCCCACGTGGGAGTGAGCGTGCGTCGTGCACGTCGCGGACCAGTACCCTGGTCCGGTCGGGCCGCCGGGCCCGTCGGGGAGGAGAGGTGCCCGTGGCGCGCAGGGTGAGCATCAAGGACGTCGCGCAGCGCGCGGGCGTCTCCTGGAAGACGGTCTCCAACGTGGTCCATGACCGTCCCGTGGTGCGTCCGGACACCCGGGAGCGGGTGCTCGCCGCGATCGAGGAGCTGGGCTACGTACCCAACCTCGCGGCCCGCGACCTGCGCGGCGGTCCCACGCGCACCCTCAGCCTGGTCGTGCCGGAGCTCAGCAACCCCTACTTCGCGCGTCTGGCCGAGCGCATGCAGGCCGCCGCCCGCGAACGGGAGCACTCCGTGAGCGTCGAGGTCTCCCTCGGCTCGGCCGCGGTCGAGCGCATGCACGTGCTCGGCCAGGTGCCGCGCCCGGTGGACGCGGTGATCATCTCGCCCGCCGCGCTCTCGGCCGCCGATCTCGTCGCCCGCCGCTCCGGACCGCGGGTCGTGCTGCTGGGGGAGAGGATCCCCGCCGCGGAGAACGTCGTGCACGTGGCGATCGACAACATCGCCTCCGCCGCCGATGTGGTCCGCCATCTCGTGGACGCCGGCCGGTCCCGGCTGCTGTTCCTGGGCGCCGAGCGCACCCCGCCCTCGACCGGCGCCGATCGCACCGTCGGCCTGCGGGCCGCGATCCGCTTCGCGGGCCTGGACGCGGACCCGCAGCTGCTGCGGCCGGTCGAGCACTGGAACCGCGAGGGCGGCCGGGACGCCGCGCTCGCGGCGCTGGACGAGGGGCTGGAGATCGATGCCGTGGTCGCCGCGAACGACCTGCTGGGCATCGGCGCCCTCGAGGCCCTGCGCTCCCGGGGGATCTCCGTCCCCGAGGAGGTCGCCGTCGTGGGCTGGGACGACATCCCCGATGCCGCCTTCGCGGTGCCGCCCCTGAGCAGCGTCGCCCCGGACATCGACGCGCTCGTGCAGGCCGCCCTGGACGCCGCGCTGGCGCCCGAGGGGGACGGCGGCGGCGCAGGCTGCCCGGCCCCCGAGGTCGTGGTGCCCCACCGCCTGCTGGTGCGCGGCAGCTCCGCGGCCTCCTGATCCCCCCGCTTCCCGGGCTCGGGGCGCCGATCCCGGCGCGGATCGAGGAACTTTCTCGATTCTCACGTTGAAATCCGACCGGGAGTCGTGGTGGACTGGACCCGTCCGGACCACCGTCGTCCTCCCTCGATCAGGAGCCCTCGTGAGCACCTCCTCGCCCGCGGCCGCCGCGCTGCCCTCGCACCTCACCGACCTCTTCGCCGCCGCCGACTCCCTCGCCGCGCTGCTGGACGCGCCGGTCTCGGCCGCCGGGGACGTCCCCCGTCCCGAGCACCCGCGCCCGCAGCTGCATCGGCCCACCTGGCTGAACCTCAACGGCACCTGGCAGTTCGAGATCGACGGCGGGGACAGCGGCATCGACCGCGGCATCCTCGAGCGCGAGCTCGAGGGCGAGATCACCGTGCCCTTCGCGCCGGAGACCGAGGCCAGCGGCATCGGCACCCTCGACTTCCTCGAGGCCGTCTGGTACCGCCGCACCATCACGGTGCCCGCGGACTGGGAGGGCCTGCGCCCGATCCTCCGCTTCGGCGCCGTGGACCATGACGCGACGGTGTGGGCGAACGGCCAGGAGGTCGCCCGCCACCGCGGCGGCTTCACGCCCTTCAGCGCGGACCTCTCCGGCATCGCCCGCGCGGGCGAGGAGGTCGAGATCGTGGTGCGCGCCCGCGACCACCGCGACGCCCTGCAGGCCCGCGGGAAGCAGTCCGTCTGGTACCACGCCACCCACGCCACCTACCCGCGCACCACCGGGATCTGGCAGACGGTCTGGCTGGAGGGCGTGCCCGAGGTCGCCATCCGCTCCCTGCGCGTGATCCCCTCGCTCGCCGGATCCTCCTTCGCGATCGATGCGCCGCTCAGCGCGAACCGCCCCGGCACCGTCCTCGAGGTCCGCGCCTCGGTGCCCGGCGGCGAGGAGGTCGCCTCCGCCCAGGTGCGGGCCGACCTCGACCTCGCCCCGCACCTCGAGCTCGCGATCCCCGCCGAGCACGTGCGCGTCTGGGGGCCCGGCGCCCCGGAGCTGTACGCCCTGTCCGTGCGCCTGCTCGGGGCCGAGGGCGAGGTGCTGGACGAGGTCTCCTCGTACGCGGGCCTGCGCTCGACCTCCCTCGACGGCCGGGAATTCCGCATCAACGGCCAGAAGGTCTTCCAGCGGCTCGTGCTCGACCAGGGGTACTGGGCCGAGACCTACATGACCAGCCCCACCGACCGGGCCATGGTCGAGGACATCCGCCTGGCCTACGAGGCGGGTTTCAACGGCGCGCGCCTGCACCAGAAGGTCTTCGAGGAGCGCATGCTCTTCTGGGCCGACCTGCACGGGTACCTCGTGTGGGGCGAGTTCGGCGACTGGGGCGTCTCCGGCCGCGGCGGGCTGGGCCACAACCAGCAGCCCACCGCCGCGTTCATCGGCCAGTGGATCGAGGCGGTCGCGCGCGACATCAGCCACCCCAGCATCATCGGCTGGTGCCCGCTGAACGAGACGCACCAGGTCATCCACGACCGGCTGACCGTCCTCGACGACGTCACCCAGGCGATGTACGACGCGACCAAGCTCGCCGACCCATCCCGACCGGTGCTGGACGCCTCCGGCTACTCGCACCGCGTGCGCGGAGCCGACATCTACGACTCCCACTCCTACGAGCAGGACCCGGAGGCCTTCCGCGCGGAGCAGTCGGGCCTGGCGGAGGGGGCGCCGTACGTGAACCGCCGCGACCTCGCCCCGGACGAGATGCCCCACGCCGACGGCTCCTTCTCCCTGCCCTACGCCGGCCAGCCCTACTTCGTCTCGGAGTACGGCGGCATCTGGTGGAACGCCGAGGAGGCCCGCCGTGCGGCGGAGGAGGCCGGCAACAACGCGGCCGCGTCCTGGGGCTACGGCCAGCGCATCGGCAGCGAGGAGGAGCTGTACACGCGGTTCGAGGGCCTCACCCGCGTGCTGCTCGAGGACCCAGAGATGTTCGGCTACTGCTACACGCAGATGACCGACGTGTTCCAGGAGAAGAACGGCATCGTCGACTTCGCCCGCGGCCGCAAGCTGGACCTGGCCCGCCTGCGCGCCGTCCAGGAGCAGACCGCCGCCTACGAGCGGGACTGATCCCGACGAGTGCCGGGTGACGAGCCATCTGCCCCGCAGATCTGGCTCGTCACCCGGCACTCGCTCCGGTGGGGGAGGATCGGGGCATGCGCGCCATCTCCTACGCCGCCTTCGGCGGCACGCCCGAGCTCGTCGAGCTGCCCGATCCGATCGCCCCGCCGCGCGGCGCCGTCATCCGGGTGCACGCCACCGGGGTGTGCCGCAGCGACTGGCATGCCTGGCAGGGCCACGACGACTCCGTGACCCTTCCGCACGTGCCCGGCCATGAGTTCGCCGGCGTCGTCGAGCAGGTCTCCCCGGAGGTCACGCGCTTCGCCCCGGGCGATCGGGTCACCGCCCCGTTCATCCTCGCGTGCGGGCGCTGCGCGCAGTGCCGCGCCGGGGCCGGGCAGGTGTGCCCGCAGCAGCGCCAGCCCGGCTTCGACCTGCCCGGCTCCTACGCCGAGCGGGTCGTGGTCACCGAGGCGGACCACAACCTGGTGGCGCTGCCCGCGGGCATGGACATGGTCGCCGCCGCCGGGCTCGGCTGCCGCTTCGGCACCGCCTACCACGCCGTCCATGCGCAGGCCCGGCTGCGGGCGGGGGAGTCCCTCGCCGTCCTCGGCTGCGGCGGGGTGGGCCTCTCGGTCGTCCAGATCGCGGTCGCCGCGGGCGCGGAGGTGATCGCCGTGGACGTCTCGGCGGCGGCGCTCGGCGCGGCCCGGGAGCTCGGCGCGAGCATCGTGCCGGCCGGGCCGGAGGCTCCCTCGCGCGTGCGCGCGCTCACCGACGGCGGAGCCCACGTGAGCGTGGACGCCCTCGGCTCGGCGGCCACCGCCGCGGCCGCGATCTCGTGCCTGCGCCCGCGCGGCCGGCACATCCAGGTGGGCCTGCTGCTGGGGGCCGACGCCGACCCGCCGCTGCCGATGGGGCGGGTGATCGGCCAGGAGCTGCAGATCCTCGGCAGCCACGGCCTGCCGGTGGCGGAGTACGCGGCCATGCTCGCCGACATCGCGGCCGGGCGTCTGGACCCGCAGCGCGCCGTCGGCGCCGTGATCGGCCTGGAGGACCTGCCCGAGGCGCTCGCGGAGATGGGCGCCGGGGCGGGCGGCGCCGGCATGACCGTCGCGCGCCTCGCCCCCGCGCCCCGCACCGTCCCTGACTCCTCCCGAGCCTAGGGTCGCGCGCATCGGAGCACCCGTGACAGCTGTCAGGACTTCCGCACGCTCCGAGAACTGTCTATAGTGCATATAGACAGTAGATGCAGTCGAGGGCGGAGGGAGCGGTCATGGCGGATCTCGACGTGCCCCTGGACCCCTCGGCCCCCGAGCCGATCTACGCCCAGATCCGCGCCGGGATCGCCGCCGCCATCTCCCGCGGCGACCTCGAGCCCGGGCAGTCGCTGCCCTCGATCCGCGTCCTCGCGCGCGACCTGCGCGTCAGCGTCATCACGACCACCCGGGCCTACAACGAGCTCGTCGCCGACGGCCTCGTCGACGCCGTCCGCGGCAAGGGCGTCTTCGTCCGCGCGCAGGATCCCGCCGCCCTGCGCGAGAGGGCCCTTCCCCGCATCGACGAGGCGCTCGCCCAGGCCGCGAGCGCCGCCCGCGCCGCCCGCATGAGCGCCGAGGAGCTGCACGCGCGCCTCGACCTCGCCCTCGACCCCCCGAAGGATGACCGATGACCTCTGTCCCCGCCATCGCCGTCCGCGGCCTGCAGGTCCGGCTCCGTCCGCCGCGCAGGCCCGGCACCGCACCCGCGGCGATCCTGCGCGGTCTGAGCTTCACCGCTCCCGCCGGCCAGGTGACCGCGATCGTCGGAGCCAACGGCGCCGGCAAGACCACCGCGCTGCGCGCCATCATCGGTGCCGTCCCCGCGGCGGCCGGGAGCATCGAGGTGATGGGGCGCACCCTGGGCCCCGCCGACGTCCCGCTGCCGGAGGACGTCGCCGTCGTCGCCGACGCCTCCCCCTACCCGGACCACTGGACCGCCCACGACGTGGCCAGGCTGCACCAGAGCTGCGTGCCCCGCTTCTCCGTCCGCCGGTTCGGCGCCGAGCTGCGCGCGCACGAGGTCGACCTCGACGCCCGGATCCGCGACCTCTCCCGCGGGCAGGTCACGCAGCTCCTCGTCGCCGCGGCGCTCGCCTCCGCTCCGCGCCTGCTGATCCTCGACGAGCCGCTCGCCCGCCTGGATCCGCTGGCCCGCGAGGAGCTCGTGGACCGGCTGCGCACCCAGCTCGCGACCGAGGACACCACGATCGTCCTGACCACCCACGACCTCGACGGGATGGACCGCTTCGTGGACCATCTCGTCGTGATCGCCGACGGCCGCTGCGTCCTCGAGGGCGCGGTGGAGGACCTGCGCGACGAGCTGGTGCTGGTCGAGCTGCCCGGCATGCTCCCGTCCGGGCTCGTGCTGGAGGGGGCGGAGCAGATCGGCGACCTGACCCGCGGCCTGCTGCCCGCCGACGACGCGGCCGGGCTGCCGCCCGCGGCCCGTCTCCTGCGACCGGGGCTGACCGACCTCGTCACCGGCGCGCTGCGCCACGCCCGCGGAACAGACAGGACGAACCGATGACCACGACCACGTCACCGTCCCGGACCCGAGCCCTGCGCGCCCTGCGCGTCGAGCTGAGGCTGCACCGGGAGACGGTCGCCGGGACGGTCGCCTTCTCCGTGATCGCGCTCCTGGCCGCCGGTCTGCTGACGGACATCCTGATCTGGGTCGCGCCCCTGTGGGCGGCGCTCCTGTGGTACCGCCTGGGCCGCGAGGACGGCGAGCAGGCCGCGGACCTGCGGGCGGGCCTGAGCCTGTCCCGGGCCGATGCGCTGCGCGGCCGCGCAGCGCTGGTCGTCCTGATCTCCCTCGTCCTCACGGTCGTCACGGCGGTCGGCACGGGCATCGCCGACGCCGTCGACATGGACGGCGCGACCTCTCTGGTCGTCCTGGGCGGCACGGCCGAGGGCCCGATCGCGCCCGTCCCGCTGGCCCTGCCGATCGAGGCGCTGACGATCGGTCTGCAGCTCACCGTCACAGGGCTCATCGTGGGCAAGGAGTGCACGACCCGGCGCCCCAGCGCCTGGATGTGGCCGCTGTCGCTGATCAGCTACGGCGGAGCGGTCCTGCTGACCTCCCTGCTCGCCATGGCAGGCGGCTTCCTGGTGATCCAGCTGATGCCCCTCACCGAGCTCCCCTTCGAGCAGGGGATCCGGCTCTTCGGCCTCGCGCAGATCGTCCTGCTCGCGATCCTGCTGGTCCTCGCCCTGCAGCTGCTGCGCCGCCGCGTCCGCGTCTGGGCCGGGGCGCTCGATGCGGGCGGGGAGGTCTCGCGCGGCTGATCGCGCGGCTGAGCCGGTGCGGCGGGCCGGGGGCGCGCGCCGCGGCCGCGGGCCGCGGGTGCGGGCCGCCGGTGCGGGTCCGTCCCCGCTCTATGGAACGATTGCCCTCATGACGATCACCGCTGCCGCCGACGGCTCCGCCCTCGGCAATCCCGGGCCCGCCGGCTGGGCCTGGTACATCGACGAGGACACCTGGCGCGCGGGCGGCTGGCCCCACGGCACCAACAACATGGGCGAGCTCAAGGCCGTCCTGGACCTCCTCGAGGCCACCGCGGCGGATGCCGACCAGCACCTGCACATCCTGTGCGACAGCCAGTACGTCATCAACTCGGTGACGAAGTGGATGCCCGGCTGGAAGCGCAAGGGCTGGCGCAAGAAGGACGGCAAGCCCGTCATGAACGTCGAGCTGCTGCAGTCCATCGACCGCGCCCTGGCGGGCCGCAGCGTCGAGTTCGAATGGGTCAAGGGCCACGCCGGCCATGCCATGAACGAGGCCGCGGACCGCCGCGCGAACGCCGCCGCGACCGCCTTCTCGAAGGGCCGCGACCCCGAGGTCGGCCCCGGCTACCGGGCCGGATCCGGCGCGTCCGTGCCCGTGCCCGCCTCCCGGACCACGCCCCCCGAGAGCGCCCCCGCCGCGAGCGCCCCCGCCGCCCCCGCATCGGCCGCGCCGGAGCCGGAGGACCTCTTCGCCTACTTCGCGCCCGAGCCGGAGCCCGCGCCCGCCCCGGCGGCGGCTCCCCGCCGGGCCAGCGCCGCCTCGGCCCCGACGCCGATCGCGCCGGCGACCTCGGAGCTCGACGAGGTCACCCAGCGGGAGCTGGCGCTGCTCACCGACCTGGTGCGCGCCCAGCCCTCCCGGGCGGCGCAGCTGCTGCACCCCGACTTCACCGAGATCGGGGCCTCGGGCCGCGCCTGGACCCGCGAGGAGATCCTCGCCTCCCTCGGCCCCGTCCCCGGGACCACCGCGAGCGACCTGATCGCCGACGCCCTCGCGCCGGACGTCGTGCTCGTGCGCTACCGCACCGAGGACCGCTCCGGCGGCGCCGTGCGCACGGTGCTGCGCTCGAGCGTGTGGGTGCGCCATCAGGGCCAGTGGCTGCTGCGCCACCATCAGGGAACGCCGGCGCGGCCATGACCTCGCGCGGGGCCCCGGTGGCCGTCGCCGCGGTGCCCCTGGGCGAGCGCGCCGTCGGCCCGGACCTCGCGCGCGGCGCGGCGCTGCTCGGCATCGCCCTGGCCAACACCGTCGGCTGGATGTACGGCGGCGCCTGGACCGCGCTGGTCAAGCAGCGCGACGCCGGGGCGCTGGACCGCGCCGTCGACGCGGCGATGTCCCTGCTGGTGGACAACCGCGGCTTCCCGCTGTTCGCGATGCTGTTCGGCTACGGGATCGGCGTGCTGCTGCGCCGCGGCCGGGAGCGCGGCGAGACGCCCGGCCGGTTCCGGCGGCGCATGCTGCGCCGCCACCTGGTGCTGCTGGGCATCGGCCTCGCGCACGGCGTGCTGCTGTTCGCCGGCGACATCGTCGCCTCCTATGCCGTGATCGGCATGCTCGCGGTCCTGTTCGCGGACCGCCGCCGGATCCTCGTGATCGCGGCGGCGCTGCTGGCGAGCCCGATGCTGGCGATGTGGGGCTGGCTGGACGGGACCATCGGCCCCGCCGGCGGCGGGCGCCTGCCCGATGTCGAGGCCGCCACCTACGCCGACTCGGTGATGATCCGCGCCCAGGAGGTCGGCGTCGACCTGATGCTGCTCCCGGCGACGGATCTGGGCCTGCTCACCCCGATGCTGATCGGCGTGCTCCTGGCCCGCGTCCGGCTGCTCGAGGACGTGGCCCGCCACCGGGCGCTGCTGCGCCGCCTGTGGCGCACGCTGCTGCCGATCTCCCTGCTCGGCGCGCTCCCGCTCACCCTCGTGCTGGTCCTGGACCCGCGAGCGGAGCACCTGGGCAGCGAGACCCTGCGCGGGATCCTCGGCGTCGTGCACCAGCTGAGCGGGCTCGGCGGGGCCGTCGCCGGCGCGGCCCTCGCCGCGCTCGCCGCCGAGCGGCTCCACGGTCCGATCGTCGCGGCGCTCGCCGCGCTCGGCAGGATGTCCCTGACCGGGTACGTGCTGCAGTCGGTGATCGCCCTCGCCCTCTTCCCGGCCTTCACGCTGGGGCTCGGCGGACGCCTGGGCTCGGCAGGGGCCTCGGCCCTGATGGTGCTGGCCTGGGCGGCGGGGCTCGCCCTGGCGGTGGTGCTGGACCGCGCCGGCCGCCGCGGCCCCCTGGAGCACGTGCTGCGCTCCCTCGCGGCGCCGCCGCCCCCGCGGACGACGGGCGGTCGCGGATGACCCTGTTCGCCGACACCCCGCGCTGGGACAACCACGGCACCGTGTGGGGCCACCTGATCTCCGACACGTCCCTCGACGAGCTCCACGCCGGAGCCGACCGGGCGGGCCTCCCCGGCCGCGCCTTCGACCTGGACCACTACGACTGGCCGGTGGACGCGCGATGGCGGCTCGAGGCCCACGGTGTGACCATGGTCGGCAACCGGGAGCTCACGCGCGTGCTCCTCGCCTCCGGCCTGCGGGTGCCGCTGGCCCTCCGCGCCCGTGCCCGGGCCGAGCGCAGCGCCGCCGATGCCGCACGGCTGGGCCTGGATCGGGTGCCCCGCGACTTCATCTGGGGCCCGCGCGGCCACGTCGATCCGATGCCGGACCTGCCCGGCGCCTTCCGGATCAGCCGCGACGAGATCGCCCTGCCGCGCGTGCAGGCCCACGACGCCGCGGGGGAGCGGGCCGCCGCCGCGTTCCTGGAACGGGCCGATGCCCTCGCCCGGGCGGCGGGCCGTCCCTTCTGGCAGGGCCAGGTGATGGACGCGCCGTGAGCGCCGCCGCTGCCGGGGAGGGCCTCAGGGGGCGAGCACCTGGGCGAGGTGCGCCTCGAGGTCGGCGGTGAGGTCGATGCCGCGGTCGTAGAGCCACCGGTACTGCAGCCCGTCCCACAGGGCGATGCACAGCAGCGCCTCCTGCGCCGGGTCGCGGTGCGCGGGCAGGTCGCCGTCCTCCCGGGCGCGGGCGAACAGGGCCTCGCTGTCGGCGAGCACCGCCCGGAAGCGGTCGGCGACGTAGCCGTGCGCCGGGTGGGAGGCCGGAGCGGCCTCGCAGGACAGCACCGCGTACAGCTGGATCAGGCCCGGGGCGCGGCGCGCGGCCACCCGCGCCTGCTGCACCAGCAGGAGCAGTCCCTCGCGGCCGCCGGGCGGGCTCGGCCGGTGACCGGCCAGCGCCCGCAGCTCGCGGTCCCGGGCGTCGAGCACGGCCTCGACCAGCCCCTCCTTCGAGCCGAAGTGGTGCAGCACCGCGGCCTTGGACGCCCCGGCGGTCCGCGCGATCCGGGCGAGGGACGTCTCCGCGTAGCCGTCCTGCGCGAACAGGTCCGATGCCGCCGCGAGGATCTGTGCGCGGCGCTCCCGACCGGTGCGATAGCCGGAAGTGTCCGGCGGCACGGCCTCCGCCGCGACGTCCGGACCGGCTCCCGGCCCGGGCTCAGGGCCCTGCCCGGTCTCTGGACCCGGCCCGGGCTCTGGACCCGGCCCGGGGTCAGGACCAGGGCCGGCGGCAGGGTCCGGGGGAGCGGGTGGGGCGGCCGGCGGCTCCCGCCAGCGCTCTTCGAGGCGGCGCAGCAGGGCCGGGGTGTCGACCCGGTCGGGCAGGAACTGCTCCATGAGCTGCAGGCCGTCCCAGATCGCATCGAAGCGGCGCATCTCCGCGGCGGTGGCCCGGTCGGGGTGGATCGTCCCGGCCCGGCGCGCCCGGTCCAGGACGGCGAGGCTCTCGCGCTCGACCTCCGCGTAGCGCGCCGCCATCGCCGCATGCGAGGGATGCGAGGGCGTGGACGCCTCGCCGAGCAGGGCGGCGAACAGGGCGACGTAGCCGGGGGTCGCGGCGTTGCGGGCGGCGAGGGCGCTGAAGGGGAGCGTCCCGTCGCGGGCGACGGCGGGGAGGGCGCGGGCGTTCTCCGCCTCCATGCGCGCGAGCACCGCGGCCAGCAGCTCGTCGGTGGAGGAATAGTGCTTCGCCAGGCCCGGATGGCTGATGCCGGCGGCCGCGGCGACCTCGCGCAGGGAGGTCCCGCGGTAGCCCTGCTGGACGAACAGCGCCCGGGCGGCCTCGAGGATCCGCTCACGGGTGCGCTCGCGCTGCACCGTGCGGGGCGAGACCCCGGGGTCCGTGGTCACCCGGCTCCTCCTCGCCTCGGCGGTGGCATCGGCCGCGGGTGCGCCGACCGGTCCAGGATACCGTGAGTGACCACACGGTCAGGATTGGGTTTCCAAGCGGTCAATATCTGGGTACGATGCGGGCTGCGACGGCCTGCCGGCCCTCGCCTCCCCTCCGACGAAGGAATCCCATGGACAACGATGTTCTGCACTCGTCCCGCCTCACCCGTCGTGCGGGCCTCGCCGCCGCCGGCGGTCTCGGCCTGGCCGCGGCGACCGCATGGATCGGCCCCGCCGCCGCCCAGCCCGGCCAGGGCGCGGGCAGGGGCGCGGGCCACGGCGGGCGGAAGGCCGTCACCCTGCTGGTCACCCGCCACGGCAGGACGATGCTCAACACCCTGGACCGGGTCCAGGGCTGGTCGGACTCGCCGCTGACCGACGCCGGGGTCGCGGTGGCCGAGGACCTGGGCCGGGGCCTGGCCCTCGAGGGCGTCGAGATCGACGCCGTCCATTGCGGGGACATGGTCCGCCACCACCAGACCGCCTCGGCCGTGCTCGAGACCTTTGGCGCCGACCTCGAGCCGATCCGCGACGAGCGGCTGCGGGAGATCAGCTTCGGCAGCTACGAGGGCGAGCGGAACGGGGTCATGTGGACCGCGATCGCGCAATCCCTCGGCCACGCCTCGCAGGAGGAGCTCTTCGCCTCCCCGGACTTCGACATGAGCGTGGCGCTCGATGCGGGCGCGGCGCTCAGCGACGGCACGGCAGTCCCCGCGGAGACCTCCGCGGACTGCGCCGATCGCGCCCTCGCAGCCCTCGAGGAGATCGCGCAGTCGCGCACGAGGAAGGGCGGCACCGTCCTGGTCGTCACGAGCGGCCTGACGATCTACCTGGCCCTGCACGCCCTGGGCGCCGATCTCAGCTCCGTGACCGGCGGCTTCCACAACGCCTCCGTCTCCACCCTCACCTACCAGGAGGGCAGCTGGACCATCGGCGCCATCAACGACATGCACTACGTCGAGCAGGGCGCCGGCGCCTGAGCCGTCGCGGCCGCCCGGGGCGCCGGGGACGTCAGCGGTCCCCGGCGTCCCCCTCGGCGGCGGCCTGGGCCGCGGCGGCCTCCGCCTCCTCCGCCTCCGCGGCGGCCTGGTCGAGGTCCGCGGCGACGAGCTCGACGCGGAAGGTCGCGCCGCCGCCCGGGGTCTCGACCACGGAGATGCTCCCGCGATGCTGCTGGACGATGCTGGCGGCGATGGACAGGCCCAGGCCCGCGCCGCCGCCCTGGGAGGCGCTGCGCTGCCGGGAGGAGTCCGTGCGGTAGAAGCGCTCGAAGATCTTCTCGCGCTGCTCGGCGTCGATGCCCTCGCCGTGGTCGCGCACCTCGATCACGGTGCGGCCGGTCTCCTCGAGGGTGCCGACGGCGATCTCGACGGGGGAGCCCTTGGGGGTGTGGCGGTTGGCGTTGCCGACGAGGTTGAGGATCACCTGGCGAAGGGACGGCTCGTCGCCCATCACGCCCACCGCCACGTGCGGGGAGACGGTGAGCGGCGTCCCGGTCAGGGAGACGACCATGACCTGGCGGGTCGGGTCCAGGGCGCGCAGGTCCTGGGCGGCGTCGAAGAGCGCGTCGGAGATGTCCAGCGGCTCCAGGGCCAGGTCGGGGTTCTCGTCCAGGCGGGCCAGGCGCAGCAGGGACTCCACCAGGGACCCCATGCGGCGGGCCTCGTCCTCGATGCGGCGCATGGCCTGCGCGACGGAGTCGTCGGTGCCCAGCGCCCCCATCCGGTACAGCTCGCCGAAGCCGCGGATCGCGGCCAGCGGGGTGCGCAGCTCGTGGCTCGCATCGGAGACGAAGCGGCGCATGCGCGCCTCGGAGGCCGTCGCGCGGGACTCCGACTCGGACTGGGCGACGAAGCCCTGCTCGATGTGCACGAGCATCTCGTTCAGCGAGCGGGAGAGGCGGTGGACCTCCATGGAGGTCGTCGTCTCCGGGACACGGCGGGAGAGGTCGCCGGCGGCGATCTGCGCCGCGGTCGCCTCGACGTCGCGCAGCGGCTCCAGGGCGCGGTGCGCGATGTAGCCGCCGCAGCCCATGCCCATGAGCACCACTCCCGTGCCGACCAGCACGATGATCAGCGCCATCTCGTGCATGGTGCGGTCCACGCCGTCCAGCGGCAGGGCCACGAACACGCTGCCGCCGCCGGGGCTGCCGTTGATCATCGCCTTCACGCGCCATCGGCCCTCGGAGGAGTCGATGACGGTGAAGGGCTCCCCGCCGCGCTGGATGATCTGGGTCTCGGTGAGCTCCGGGAAGACCACCTCGACGGGCCGGTCGTCATGGCGATGGACGACCTGGCGCCGCGTGTTGCCGTCGTGATCGCGGATCTCCACGATGAAGTCGACGGGGGCGTAGGAGTCGCCCTCCTCGTCCGCCGCCTCCTGGTCGATCTCCGCGGCCGCCAGCGCCGTCATGTCCGTCATCGACCGCTCGAGCTCGTTGTCCACGCCCTGGATCAGGGTGCGGTTGAGCAGGAACAGCGACAGGCCGCCGGTCATGGTGGTGCCCAGCACCAGCAGCAGGGAGATCAGCGCGACGATCCGTGTCCACAGGGAGACGGGCCGGTCCGCGCGCAGCGAGGGGAAGGACAAGGCCTCAGGAGCCGTCGGCGGCGCGCAGCACGTAGCCGATCCCGCGCTTGGTGTGGATCATCGGGTCCCCGATGACGTCCACCTTCCGGCGCAGGTAGGAGATGTACGACTCGACGATGCCGACCTCGCCGGACCAGTCGTAGTCCCACACGTGGTCGAGGATCTGCGTCTTGGAGACCACCCGGCCCGCGTTGAGCATGAGGTAGCGCAGCAGCTTGAACTCCGTCGGCGACAGCTCGATGGAGACGTCGCCGCGATGGACCTCGTGGGAGTCCTCGTCCAGGCGCAGGTCGCCGACGACGAGGCTCGCGTCCACGGGCTCCTCCACCCCGCCGTGGGTGCGGCGCAGCACGGCCCGGATCCGCGCGACGACCTCCTCGAGGCTGAAGGGCTTGGTGACGTAGTCGTCCCCGCCCACCGTCAGGCCG
The DNA here is from genome assembly GCF_039530785.1 of Brachybacterium phenoliresistens. Classification (NCBI taxonomy): domain Bacteria; kingdom Bacillati; phylum Actinomycetota; class Actinomycetes; order Micrococcales; family Dermabacteraceae; genus Brachybacterium; species Brachybacterium phenoliresistens. The sequence continues at coordinate 379,937 of NZ_BAAAOW010000003.1, read as the reverse complement.
GCGACCTTGTCCTTCGTCTCGTCCTTCGCGGTGAGGAAGAGGATCGGGTACAGCTCGCCGCGATCGCGCAGGCGCCGCGTCACGGTGAAGCCGTCCATGTCGGGCAGCATCACGTCCAGCACCATGAGGTCGGGCTGGTTCTCGGTCGCCTGGCGGATCGCCTCGTTGCCGGTCGCCGCGGTGAACACCTCGAAGCCTGCGAAGCGCAGGGAGGTGGCCAGCAGGTCGCGGATGTTCGGCTCGTCGTCGACGACGAGCAGGCGCGCCTCGAAGTCCTGGGGGGTGTCGATGGTCATGACCCCACCGTGATCCTCGAACGTGGGAGTTCGCTGGACGGTTGCTGGACGTGGGGCGCGGCGGCCGCGCGGATCAGCGCTCGATCGCGGAGCGGATGCGCTTCTCGTTCTTGCGCATCTTCCGGATCGTCCACGACAGCTGCATGATCCGCACCGACCCGACCAGCGCCATCACCAGCGCGCCGGCGATCGCCGCGAGCAGCATCGCCACGCCCAGCGGCAGCGAGAACTGCGCGCCGAAGTACTCGAAGCCGGCCGGGACGTTGTTCTGGATCACGAAGATCAGCAGCAGGATCAGCACGATGGCCCCGAGGATCAGCGAGATCCACAGGCCGACGGACAGCCCTCCGGGGCGGGCGTCGTCCTCCGGCGGCAGCTCCGGCCGGGGGCGGGGAGCGGGCTCTTGGCGCGGGGCCGCCTCGGGCCGCGGGGCGGCGGGGCCCGCCGTATCGGCCGGGGTCGACTCGATCGAGGCGGAGTCCGCGGAGCGCGAGATCGGGTGCGCGGCCGCGTCCTCGCGGGAGGCATCGGCCGGATCGAGGGGGTTGCGGGGGTCGGTCGGCTGGTTCACCGCAGGCTCCTGAGGTCTCGGGGAAGGGTTCGTGCGCTCCCGATCCTGCCACTCCGGGGCCCCGATGTCCTCACATCGCTCCTCAGACGGCGTCGCGCGGCGCCGGGCCGACCTCGTCGGCCTCGACGATCCGGTAGGCGTAGCCCTGCTCGGCGAGGAAGCGCTGGCGGTGCGCGGCGAAGTCCTGGTCCACGCTGTCGCGGGTGACCACGGTGTAGAAGTGCGCGGAGCGCCCGTCGGACTTGGGCCGCAGCAGCCGCCCCAGGCGCTGGGCCTCCTCCTGGCGCGAGCCGAAGGCTCCGGAGACCTGCACCGCGACCGAGGCCTCCGGCAGGTCGATCGAGAAGTTCGCGACCTTGGAGACGACCAGGCGGTCGATCTCGCCGCCCCGGAAGGCGTCGAACAGCTCCTGGCGCCTCCTCACGCTGGTGCGGCCGGTGATGAGCTCGGCCCCCAGGCGCTGCGCGATCTCCTCGAGCTGGTCGAGGTACTGGCCGATGACCAGCATCGGCTCGCCCACATGGCGCCGGGAGACCTGCTCGACGACGTCCACCTTGCGGGGGTGGCAGGCCGCCAGCCGGGCCCGGTCCGTCGGCTCGGCCATCGCGTACGCCATCCGCTCGGACTCGCGCAGGTCCACTCGCACCTCGGTGCACTCGGCCGGGGCGATGTAGCCCTGGCTCTCGATGTCCTTCCACGGGGCGTCGTAGCGCTTGGGGCCGATGAGCGAGAACACCTCGTCCTCGCGGCCGTCCTCGCGCACCAGCGTCGCGGTCAGGCCCAGGCGGCGGCGGGCCTGCAGGTCCGCGGTCATCCGGAACACCGGCGCCGGCAGCAGATGCACCTCGTCGTAGACGATGAGTCCCCAGTCGCGGGCGCTCATCAGCTCCAGATGGGGATGCACGCCCTTCCGCTTGGTGGTGAGCACCTGGTAGGTGGCGATGCTGACGGGCCGGATCTCCTTGCTCGCCCCCGAGTACTCGCCGATCTCCTCCGGGGTGAGGGTGGTGCGGGCCAGCAGCTCGGCCCGCCACTGCCGGGCCGAGACGGTGTTGGTCACGAGGATCAACGTGGTGCGGCCCATGGCCGCCATCGCCCCGGCCCCCACCAGCGTCTTCCCGGCGCCGCAGGGGAGCACGACCACGCCGCTGCCACCGTGGCGGAAGGCGTCCACGGCCTCGGCCTGGTACGGGCGCAGCTGCCAGCCGTCCTCCGCGAGGCCGATGGGATGGGACTCGCCGTCGACGTAGCCGGCGAGATCCTCGGCGGGCCAGCCGATCTTCAGCAGGGCCTGCTTGAGGGCGCCGCGCTCGGAGGGATGGACTGCCACGGTCCGCTCGTCGATCCGGGCGCCGAGCATGCCGGCGATCCGGCGGGAGCGGACGACCTCCTCGAGCACCGCGCGGTCCAGCCCGTGCAGCACCAGGCCGTGCGCGGCATCGGCCCGCAGCTGCAGGCGGCCGTAGCGGTCCATCGTGTCCGCGACGTCGATGAGCAGGGCGTGGGGGACGGGGTAGCGGGAGTTCTCGACGAGGGCCGCCACGACGCTCTCCGCGTCGAACCCGGCCGCGCGCGCGTTCCACAGCCCCAGGTTCGTGATCCGGTAGGTATGGATGTGCTCCGGGGAGCGCTCCAGCTCGGCGAAGGCGGCGATCGCGGCCCGCGCCTGCTGCGCCTGCGGATGCCCCACCTCGAGCAGGAGGGACTTGTCGCTCTGGACGATGAGGGGGCCGTCGGTCATCGCACCAGGCTACGGCGTGCGATGGGCGACGGCCCCCGGGAGGTGATCAGATCATCGGCGCCGACCGGGTCAGCGGGCGGCCTCCGGATCGGGCAGCTCGCGGCGGCTCAGGCGCTCGTACATCCCCAGCGTGAACAGGTACCCCAGCGGGATCGACACGACCAGCGTGACCACCAGGATCCCGCCGACGTACGAGATCGCCATCAGCACGAGGTAGGCCACGAGCGAGGCGCCGATGTTGTTCTTGACCAGCGTGAAGCTCTCCTTCATCGCCTCCACCGGCGAGGCCCCGCGCGACGCGGCGGCCGGGGCGAACAGCAGCAGCAGAGCGGCCACGAGGCCCGGGAGGTAGAACAGCACGCTGCCGACGAGCACGATCAGCCCCGTCAGCAGGAACGTCAGGACGACGCGGCCGGTGCCGATGAAGCCCTGGCCCACCGTGGGGCGGCGCAGCTCGAGGATGCTCTGCCCGACGCGGTAGACGCCCGAGGCCCACACCACCGTGACCGGCACCAGGAGCAGGAGGATCCCGAAGAAGGCGGCATAGGCGCCGAGCATGCCGCCGACCATCACGGACTCGTCGGGCTCGCTCCCCGGGGTCATGGTCGCGAAGACGGCCGCCATGATGCCGAACATCGCGGCCATGGCGATGCCCGTGATCACCGCCATCAGGATGCCGTAGACGACGCCCGGGACGACGACCGCCGCCACGTTGGTGCGCAGCGTGTTCCACGCGAAGCCGAACCCGGCGCTGATGTCGTCGCCCAGCGAGGTGCCCGGGGCCGGGCGCGGCGCCCCGCCGGGCTGCGCGGGAGCCTGCTGGGCCGGCTGCGTGTACGGGGAGCCGGGGCCCGGCTGGGCGTACGGCGAGCCCGCGGCGGGCGGGGCGAAGGGGTCGTTCCCGGCGGTCCCCGGAGCCGGGGACGGGGCGGGCTGGGCATAGGGGTCGCCGGCCGAGGGCTGGCCGAACTGCGGCGGCTGGGATGCGGAGCTCATGCGTGTCCTTGATCGAACGTGTCCAGGGGAGAGGTCCGCCACAGACTACGGCGCGCGCTCGCGCGCGCGAAACCGCATCCGCCCGCCGCGACGCCGCCCCCGCCTGCATCGTCGCGTGCGGACGGGGTCGCGGGATCTCACGGGATGGGCCCGACATGGGCGCCAGCCCCTCCCGGCGACCGGGGAACCTAGAATGGGGCCCGATGGCCGGGGTGCCGCCGTGCGGAACGACGCCGGCACACCTCCGTGCACCCCGCCGACAGGTCCTCGACCCAAGGAGAATCCATGGCAACCTTCGCCGCATCCCCCGCCAACGCTGCCGATATCGGCGTCACCGGTATGGCGGTGATGGGCTCGAACCTCGCGCGCAACCTGGCGCGCAACGGGTTCAAGGTCGCGATCCACAACCGCAGCGTCGGCAAGACCGAGAAGGTCATCGACTCCTACGGCGACGAGGGCGAGTTCTTCCCGTCCGAGTCCACCGCGGACTTCGTCGCCTCGCTGCAGAAGCCGCGCGTCGCGATCATCATGGTGAAGGCCGGCGGCCCCACCGACGCCGTCATCGATGAGCTCGCCGAGCACATGGAGGAGGGCGACATCATCGTCGACGCGGGCAACGCCCTGTTCTCCGACACCCGCCGCCGCGAGGCCGCGCTGCGCGAGAAGGGCCTGCACTTCGTGGGCACCGGCGTCTCCGGCGGCGAGGAGGGCGCGCTCAACGGCCCGTCCATCATGCCCGGCGGCACCAAGGAGTCCTACGACCGCCTCGGCCCGATGTTCGAGAAGATCTCCGCGCACGTGGACGGCGTCCCCTGCTGCACCCACGTCGGCGCCGACGGCGCCGGCCACTTCGTGAAGATGGTCCACAACGGCATCGAGTACGCCGACATGCAGGTCATCTCCGAGGCCTACGACCTCATGTCCAAGGCGCTGGGCAAGCCCGCCTCCGAGATCGGCGACGTCTTCGCCGAGTGGAACAAGGGCGACCTCGAGTCCTTCCTCATCGAGATCACCGCCGAGGTCCTCCACCACACCGACGCCACCTCCGGCAAGGCCTTCGTGGACGTCATCCTCGATCAGGCCGCCCAGAAGGGCACCGGCGCCTGGACCGTGCAGACCGCGCTCTCCCTGGGCGTCCCGGTCACCGGCATCGCCGAGGCCACCTTCGCCCGCTCCGTCTCCGGCTCCGTGCCGCAGCGCGAGGCCGGCCGCGCGGTCCTCCCGGCCGAGACCCAGGACCTCGCCGTCCTGGACGAGGCCTCCTTCATCGACGACCTGCAGAAGGCGCTGTACGCCGCGAAGCTCGTGTCCTACTCGCAGGGCTTCGACGAGATCTCCGCCGGTGCGCAGGAGTACGGCTGGGACATCGACCTGGGCGCCATGGCCCGCATCTGGCGCGGCGGCTGCATCATCCGCGCGAAGTTCCTCAACCGCATCACGGAGGCGTACGAGCGCAACGCGACCCTCCCGCTGCTGCTGGCCGACGAGTACTTCACCGCCGAGATCACCAAGTGCATCCCGGCCTGGCGCCGCGTGGTGGCCTTCGCCGCCGCCAACGGCATCCCGGTCCCGGTGTTCTCCTCGACCCTGTCCTACTACGACGCGGTCCGCGCCGAGCGTCTGCCGGCCGCCCTGGTCCAGGCGCAGCGCGACTTCTTCGGCGCGCACACCTACAAGCGCGTCGACGGCGAGGGCACCTTCCACGTCGAGTGGTCCGAGGATCGTCGCGAGACCAACCAGGACGCCTGATACACCCCTGCCCGGGGTCCCCTGCGGGATCCCGGGCGCCGGGCCTCCCGCGAGGCCCCGGAGCATGAGAAGAGCCCGGACCGCTGAGGTCCGGGCTCTTCTGTCTGCCGTCGTGCGGTCAGTACGTGGACATCGTGCCCACGGAGGCGACCAGCACCACCTGGACGATGATCAGGATGATCGCGAGGACCCAGCAGATCACGAGGACGATCCACGCCCACTTGGTGAACTTCTGGGCGGTCAGGGGCTCGGTGTCGGCCTTGAGGTAGCCGAGGAGGCCGAGGATGCCGGGAAGCACGCCACCGCAGACGAAGCCCACGATCGTGACGATGAGGGCCTTCTTCTTGATGGACTCGATGTCGGCGGAGGGGGAGAAGTTGGTCATGGTTGGTCCCTTCAGGGTCGGGCGGCGAGCCTGCCGCTCTGGCTCTGTGAGTCGCCGTGGCTCGGGTCCGCTCGGCGCAGTACCTGAGCATAACCCTGAGAAGGTCCTGAGCCCATGGGGAGGAGTCCCCATGGACGCCTGATCGGGAGGCCATCGGGAGGTCAGCGGGAGCGCGGCGGGGGACGATCGCGCAGCGGACAGGCGGACGATTGTTCCCGATGGATGGAATTTCCGATGTCAAGTCCTGCTGTGAAATGGTGGAAAAAGGGGTTCTGGGGAGGATGAGTGCGGAAGTCCTGCGCTCGGGAGTGAGGATTCCGGCCACCATGACGTCCCAGGTGGCGAGCCGATCCGCGGCGGGCATCCGGATGGGGAGGAGGGGAGTGCGGCGATTGTCCACAGAGGGTGTGTGATGCCTTCCGTTCACGATGTGAGGGGTGTAGGCTGGGTTTCGAACAGGCAATCGAAATGGCCGCGACGAGGCTGCCGTCGAGCTGGGGGAGGGGTGGTCGGGATGTCGGAGGATCGGATCCCGGGCGTGTCCGACGCCGCCTCGCGGGCTCGAGCCTCTGCCGCTCCGGGGCGTGCGCCGCGCCCGGCGTCCGTCGAGGCGTTCGTGGCCCAGGTGCCTGCGGAGATCCGCCGGGGTGCGGTGCGGCGGACGGTGTCGCGCGAGGCGCTGCCGGGCCGGGCGGGAGTCGCCGGGGATCCGCTGCTGTCCGGGGTCGCGAAGGCGGTGTGGGACATCGCGGCGAAGGAAGGGCCGTGGCTGGCGGAGAAGTACGCGGCGCTGTCGATGCTCTGGTGCGGCCCGGACGAGGATCCCGAGCCCGGACTGGACGGCGACTGCAACGCCCTGATCGCGGCGGAGGCGCTGCGGCTGACCGAGTCCCAGTCCGTCCACGAGATCCGCGACGCCCACCACGCGGTCACGAACTTCCCCTCCTGCCTGGTGCGCCTGGAGGGCGCGCAGTTCCCGGCGCCGTGGTTCCGGCGCATGCTGCGGATGACCCGGAGGCTGCGGGAGCTCTTCCAGCGCGGGATCGACGAGGTCGTCGCCGGCTGGGATCTGCACATGACGCCGGAGACCTTCGCGCGGCGTCTGCGCGCCCTGGTCGCCTGGGCGGAGACCCTCCAGCAGCAGGACGAGGAGCCGTTCCCGGTCGAGCGCAGCGTGACGGTCCAGGAGATCGGGGAGGGCCTGTCCTGCATGACGCTGACCGGCCCGACGCCCGAGATCCTCTCGGCGGCACGCCGTCTGGACATCGCAGCGCGGGCGGTGCAGGCCGCCCAGCGCGCCGCGCTGCAGACCGGCGGGGAGGTCCCGTGGGACCCCGACGGGACCGTGGCCTCGGCCGAGAAGCCGATGTCCCTGGCGACGCTGCGGTTCCTGCTGGCCACGCGCGCCGAGCCGGATACCGACGGCGTGGACGTGCCCGCGGACCGCTTCCGGGTCACCCTCACGGTGCCGGTGCTGACCATGCTCGGAGTCACCGAGGCCCCCGGGATGCTGGACGGGACGACGCCCGTCCCGGCGGAGCTGGCCCGCGCCCTCGCGGGGAGGGAGCAGGTCTGGTACCGCGTGCTCACGGATCCGGTGACGGGGGCGTTCCTCCCGCTGGCCCCGGGAACCTACCGGCCGACGGCCGCGATGCAGGAGCACCTGCGCCTGCGCGGGCCGCAGTGCGCCGTCCCGGGCTGCGCTCGGCCGGCCTCGCTGGCGGCGGAGTGCGATCACATCCAGGAGTTCCTGGCGGGCGGGGCGACCGCGATCGAGAACCTGCATTGGCTGTGCTGGTTCCACCATCAGGAGAAGACCGAAGGGCTCCTGGACCCCGACCGCCTGCCTCCGGCCACCGGTGCGGAGGGCGCCACGGCCGACGGCACGGTGGGCCCGGGCAGGACCCGGTGGCTGATCGGGAACCGGGACGGGCACCACGCCGTCCGCGACGTCCTCGACGACGTGGACCTCATCGGGACGATGACCGTGAAGGTGCTCGAACAGCACTTCCTCCACCATGCCCACGCCCTGTGCGACGCGGACTGCCGCCACTTCGGCCGCCCCATCCCGGAGGACGACGAGCCCGACGATCCGCCGCCCGGCGCGGACGGTCCCGGCGACGGACCCCGTCCCGGCAGTGATGACGATGACGTCGGCGGTGGCGGTGGTGACGGCGCCGGGGGCTGCCCCGGCCCCGACCCCGGCGCCGGCGGCGGAGGCCCCGGCCAGGTCACCCCAGCGTCACACGGTGCACGAGCACCGTGAACTCCTCGCCGTCGGCGGCGTCGCGGGCCCGCAGCCGGCCGCCGTCCAGGGCGAGGGGGAGGACCTGCCGCACGGCGATGCCGCCGCGGCCGTCGACGATCCCGATCCGCAGCTCGGCGCTGCGGGCGATGGCGTCGAGCAGGCGATCGGCCACGGGGACGGCGGTCTCGCCCGCATCGGCCGCCCGGATGCGCAGCACGGCCTCGGCGGGATCCAGCGGCAGCTCGGGGCCGATGTCCGTCGTGTCCTCCCGGTGGGCGCCGGGCAGGCGGTGGATCCGCTCCGGCGCGCTGACCGTGCCGTCGCGTCCCACCGCGACCCCCGACAGCCCGGTCCGCTCGATCGCGCGCATCACCGCGGCCGGCCCGGACATCGTCACCGCGACGGTCGGAGCGATGCGGTGCAGGTCCAGCGAGGCCGCCTCCGGATGCGAGACCACGATCGAGAGCACCTCCGCCTCCGCCGAGACGGCGGTCACCGCCGGGATCACGGCGACCCGGCCGTGGCGACGGCGCTCATCGCGCAGCAGCATCTCGAAGGCCTGCGGCACCGGGGTGCGGGACGCCTCGGCGAGCATCTCCTGCAGGGCATCGGGATCCGCCCCTGCGTCCAGGGCGCGGCGCACGGACTGCGGGGTGAACCGCAGCGTGAGCCCTCCTCCGCGGGAGACCGGCTCCGTCCACTGCTCGAGCACGGCCAGCCGCGGGGACGGCCGCCCCGGGATGACCGCGGTGAGGTCCGCGTCCAGGAGCACCTCGTCCACCGGCGCCGGGGCATGGCGGGCCAGGGCCTCGACCAGACGCGCATCGGCCTCCGCCTCCGGGAGCCCCTCCACCTCGGCGAGCGCGGCCCCGAGCTCGGACAGGACCCCCGCGAGGACCAGGCCCAGCGCCGCCGCCTCCTGGCGGAACGCCGTGACCTCCTGCTCGAGCACGGGGCGGGGGACCAGCGGATGGTGCCACGCCAGGGCCTCGACCAGGGAGCCCTCCTCGGCGGCGGCATCGGGCCGGTCCTGCCGCAGCCGGGCATGCAGATCCAGCAGGGAGCGGCGGCGCGCACGGCAGCCCGGGCGGCGGGTCACCGCGGAGAGCGCAGGCCGCACCGGACCCTGCGCATCCGAGGTGCCGACCAGGGACGGCAGGTCCTCGCTGCGGCACCAGCCCAGCACCAGCTCGGCCCAGCGCTGCTCGGCGGAGCGCTCGAGGAACAGATCCCAGTCCCGCGTGGGCTGCCAGGTCAGCCCGTCATGGCCGACGAGGCCCGCCGTCCAGCACGACTGCAGCACGGTGACGTAGTCGGAGAGGGGCGCATCGGCCTCCTCCGCGAGCCGGCGCAGCTCGCGCTGCGGCAGGCCGCCGCGGGTGAGCACCCCCGGGCCCTCCGCATCCCAGCGTCCGATGGTCCCGGCGATCCGCAGCGCCTCGAAGGCCGCATCGACCGCCTGCGCCGTCCGGGACCCGGCGAAGCGCTCGCGCACCTCGACGGCCTCGAGCCGCGGAGGTTCGGCCGCGAGGCGCCGATGCACGCGTCCCTCGCGCAGCACGCGATGCACGCTGCGAGGGATCCTCAGCACGTCCCCGGTCCCGGGCACGGCGACCCGCGCCTGCGCCAGGACCGCGGCCAGGGGGCTCTGCCCGGCCTCGAGCCGCGCCGGGCCCCAGGCCAGGGCCTCGAGCGCGGCGGCGATCTCCGGGCCGCGCCGGCGGGCGCGCTCGACCAGCTCCGCCGCCTCCTGATCGGAGGGATCGCCCTCCAGGGCGGGCGCGAGGCCCGCGGGATGGCGCAGGCCCTCGCGGAGGGCACGGACCAGGCGCAGCTGCTCGGTGCCCCACACCAGGGCGAGGCCGCGCAGCCGCTCCAGCACCGGGGCGAGGTCCTGCGGATCGGCGCCCACGGCGGGGGCGAGGTCCTCGGGGCGCACCGGCTCGGGCAGCACCGCGAGGGCCTCGACGACCTGCAGCGCGGGGCGGTCCAGCCGCAGCAGAGCCCGCTGGGTGCTGGGCGCGGAGGCGGCGCGCGCCGCGAGCGGGCCGATGCCCTGCGGGAGCGGGGCGAGCAGGTCCTGGCGCGCATCGAGCAGATGCTGCAGCTGCTCGTCCGTGAACGTGCGCAGCGCATCGGCGAGGGACCTGGGCTGAGCTGGCATGGTGCCCACCAGCATAGGCTGTGCCTGCGCACCCGATCGGGGTACGAGAGGGCCCCCATAGCCCAATCGGCAGAGGCGGCCGCCTTAAAAGCGGCGCAGTGCGGGTTCGAGTCCCGCTGGGGGCACGCGGGGAGCTCCCATCCTGGGCCCCTATCGTGAGAAGGTCCCGTCCCCGGCCCGAGGAGAGACGCATGCGCGACTCCGCCCCCACCCCTTCCGCGCCGTCGTCGACGTCTCCCGTCGCACCGCGGGCCCGTCCCGCCCAGGCGCCGCTGAACGCCGTGCGCGGAGCTCTCATCGGGATGGCCGAGCTGGTGCCCGGGGTCTCCGGCGGGACCGTCGCGCTGGTGACCGGCGTGTACGAGCGGGCGATCGAGGCCGCGCACCACCTCATCGCCGCGGCCGTGGCCCTGGTGAAGGGGCCGGACCGCCGGGCCGGCTTCCTGCAGAACCTGCGCCGGGTCGACGGCTGGCTGGTGCTGCCGATGCTCGCCGGCATGGCCGCCGCGGTGCTCCTGGCCGCCGGCGTCGTCGAGCATCTCGTGGCCGACAACCCGATCAGCTCCCGCGGCCTGTTCTTCGGGCTGGTCGCCGCGAGCCTCGTGGTCCCGATCCGCCTCCTGCCCGCGGGCCGGGGCGGCGCGGCAGGCGCGGTGCGCGACATCGCGGTGGTGGCGGTGCCGGCGGCGGTGGCCTTCGCCCTGGTGGGTCTCGCCGGCGGCGGGACCCTCGCCGATCCGCCGTTCTGGATGGTGTTCCTCGCCGCCGCCGTCGCGGTCTGCGCGCTGGTCGTCCCCGGGGTCTCGGGATCGTTCTTCCTGCTCGCCATCGGCCTGTACTCGCCCACCCTGCAGGCGGTCGACGAGCGGGACCTGGGCTACATCGCCGTCTTCGGCGCCGGGGCCGTGCTCGGGCTGCTCACCATCGTGCAGATCATCAGCCGCCTGCTGCACACCCACCGTCGCGCCACCCTGCTGGCGATGTCGGGCCTCATGCTCGGCTCCCTGCGGGCCCTGTGGCCCTGGCAGGGCGGGACCGGCTCTGCCGAGGGGCACGGCGCCCTGCTCGCCCCGAGCGCGCCGCTGGCCGCCCCGATCCTGCTGGCCCTGGCCGGTGCGGCCGTCGTGATCGCGCTGATCGTGGTCGAGACGAGGATCGCCCGGCCGGCCGATCCCCGCGGTGCGGAACAATGACCCCATGACCTCCACGCCCGACCCTGACCTCGCCGCGCGCCTGGACGCGGTCCTCACCCGCATCGACGCCGCCGCGCAGCGCAGCGGACGCGACGGGCGCGAGATCCTCTTGCTGCTGGCCACCAAGACCCGCACCCCCGCCGAGATCGCCGAGGCTGTGGCCCTGGTGCGGTCGCGCGGCCGCCAGGTCGCGGTGGGGGAGAACCGGGCCCAGGAGATCGCCAAGCACGCCGATCCGGCGCTCGCCGGGCTCGACGTGCCCCGCCACTTCATCGGCCGCCTGCAGACGAACAAGGCACGCGACGTCGTCGCCTTCGCCTCCATGATCCACAGCGTGGACCGCCCGGACATCATCGACGCCCTCGAGCGCCGCGCCCGTACCGCGGGCCTCACGCGGAAGGTCCTCGTGCAGGTCAACACCTCGGGGGAGGAGTCCAAGGGCGGCTACCCTCCGCACCCGGCGGAGATCGCCGCCGCCGTCGACCGGCTGCGCGAGGGCGGCATGCTCGTGCCGGCGGGCCTCATGACCATCGGCGCGAACACGAGCGAAACCGGGGCCGTGCGCGCGTCGCTGTCCCGCCTCCGGCAGCTGCGCGACGAGCTCGCCGACCCCGCGGTGCAGCACCTGTCGATGGGCATGAGCGGGGATCTGGAGATCGCCGTGGAGGAGGGCGCGAGCATCGTCCGCGTCGGCTCGGCGATCTTCGGCCCGCGCCCGGCGTGAGCGGCGCCACCCCCGTGCATACCGGAGGGTAACTCCGCTCACGAGGCGCACGCCCGGGAAAGCCGATTCCTGCGCACATCGGTGCATGTCCTGATCACGGAGGCGCCGCATCGGCCCCGCGGCCCCCATTCCTCTGGCATGCACCGTCGCAGGGCCCGTAGCATTTCGGGACGAGCGTCGGACACCGTGGTTGAGCACCGTCCGCGCTCTTTTCTTGTGCCCGGATGCACGTCACGTCCGGACATGACCCCATCGTGAGCCGGGAGGTGCACCCATGACGGAATCCATCGCGACGCCAGTCGTACAGAAGCCGGAGATCTCGACGGCGCGCCGCCGCTACGCGCTGTTCGCGCTGGCGCTCGGCGGATTCGGGATCGGCAGCGCCGAGTTCGTCTCGATGGGGCTGCTCCCGGGCATCGCCCAGAGCCTCCTGCCGGACACCATGGCCGTGGACCCCGAGCAGGGCATCGCCCACGCGGGGCTCATGATCAGCGCCTACGCGCTCGGCGTCGTCGTCGGCGCCCCGACCCTCGCCCTGCTGGCCGTGACCATGAGCCGCAGCCGCATGATCGTGCTGATGGCCGGGGCCCTCGCGCTCGGCACCCTCCTGTCCGCGCTCATGCCGACCTTCGAGCTGGGCTTGCTGGCGCGCTTCGTCGCCGGCGTCCCCCACGGCGCCTACTTCGGGCTCGCCTCCCTGCTCGCCGCCAGCCTCATGGGGCCCGGCAACCAGGGCAAGGGCGTCGCCCTGGCGATGTCCGGGCTGACCGTCGCGAACCTCGCCGGCGTCCCCGTGCTCACCGCGATCGGGCAGGCCGCCGGATGGCGCGTCGCCTACGGCATCATCGCCCTCATCTTCGGGGCGACCGTGATCCTGCTGGTGCGCGCCGTCCCCCGCCAGGAGAAGCCCGTGGGCCGGCGCCTGATCGACGAGCTGCGGGCCTTCCGCCGCCTGCAGCTGTGGGTCGTCATGGGCATCGCCGCGATCGGCTTCGCCGGCGCCTTCGCGGTCTTCAGCTACATCTCCGACATCGCCGAGAACGTCGCCGGGGCGCCCGCGAGCTTCGTGCCCTGGCTGCTGGCCGCGGCGGGCCTCGGGATGACCATCGGCAACCTGCTCGGCGGCTGGGCGGCGGACCGCTCCCTGTTCGGGACGCTGCTGGGCACCTTCCCGGTGTACATCGGCGCGCTGGTGGCCATGGTCCTCAGCGCGCACAGCCCCGGCGGCCTGATCCTCACCTTCTTCCTGGTGAACCTGGCCAACGCGGTGCTGATCCCGCCGATGCAGACCTGGCTGATCCGCATCGCCGGCCGCAGCGAGGTGCTGGGGGCCTCGCTGAACCACGCCTCCTTCAACGTGGCCAACGCCCTGGGCGCGGCCCTCGGCGGTGCCGTCATCGCCGCGGGCTTCGGCTTCGAGGCGCCGATCCTCATCGCCCTGGCCCTGTCGGTGCTCGGCATGGGCATGGTCGCCACCGCCCTGGCGCTGCTGCGGATCCGCTCCCGCCGCCGCCTCGCGCAGCTGGAGAGCGCGGACATCGCCCTCACCTCCCGCCAGCGCACCGCGGCCTGATCGGCGCCGCGGCCTGATCAGCACCGCGGCCTGATCAGCACCGCGGCCTGACACACAGCGTCATCGACCTCCTCCGGTCGGCCCGGCCCGGGCATACAGTGGCTGCAGCCACCGCCTGACCGAGCCGATCCGGAGGATCATCCGTGCACATCCAGACCGCCGCTGTGCAGACCCTGCGCGACCACGAGCACGGAGCGGTCGTGCCGCCCCTCCACCTCGCCTCGACCTTCGAGCTCGACCCGGAGACGGCCGATGGCCCCTACGCCTACCAGCGCGGCTCCAACCCCACCCGGGCGCAGCTCGAGCGGGTCCTCGCGGTCCTGGACGGCGCCGAGCACGGCTTCGCCTTCGCCACCGGCATGGCGGCCACCGCCGCGGCGTTCTCGATCCTCGAGGTCGGGGACGAGGTGATCCTCTCCGCCGGCGTGTACGGCGGGACGTACCGCCTGGTCGACAAGTACTTCGCGGCCCGCGGGCTGACCCCGCGCTTCGTCGAGGACCTCGGCACCCTCACCGACGACGACCTCACCGAGCGCACCCGCATCGTCTTCGTGGAGACCCCGGCGAACCCGACCCTGCGCATCACGGACCTGCGGCGCATCGTGGAGCTCGCCCACCGCCACGGCGCCCTCGTCATCGTGGACAACACCTTCATGACCGGGGTGCTGCAGCGCCCCCTCGAGCTCGGGGCCGACGTCGTCGTGCAGTCGGCGACGAAGTTCCTCTCGGGCCACTCCGACATCCTCGCCGGCACCATCACCACGAACGACGCCGACCTCGCCGCCCGCTTCGCCCTCGCGCAGAAGGCCCTCGGCGGGGTGCTGCCGCCCTTCGACTCCTACCGCCTGATCCAGACCATCAAGACCCTGCCGCTGCGCCTGGAGCGCCAGCAGGCCAATGCCGTCGCGATCGCCGAGCACCTGCGCGAGCACCCGGCGATCGCCGCGGTGCACGTGCCCGGCTCCTTCAGCGAGGAGGAGGCGCGCATCCACGACTCCCAGGCCACCGGCCCCGGCGCCGTGCTCTCCTTCGAGCTGGCCCCCGAGCTGGACCGCGTCGCGTTCCTGCGGGCCCTGAAGTATCCCGCCTACGCGGTGAGCCTCGGCGGCGTGGAGTCGCTGATCTGCCACCCCGCCACCATGACGCACGAGGCCATGACGCCCGAGGCGCAGGCGGAGGCCGGCATCAGCCAGGAGCTGCTGCGGCTGTCCGTCGGCATCGAGGAGGTCGCCGACCTCATCGAGGACCTCGACCAGGCCCTCGCCGCCGCCCGCTGACCCCGCCCCCACCCCCTGGAGCTGAGATGACCTCCCTGTCCCGCCGCACCACCCTCGTCGCCGCGAGCGGCACCGGCCTGGCCGCCCTCCTGGCCGCCTGCGGTCCGGCCCAGAACCGCTCCGAGGACGGGTCCGTCGTCAGCGACGGCGGCTCCTCCGCGGCCGAGGACACCCTCGCCCGCATCCGGTCCAGCGGCACCGTCCGCATCGGCCTCGAGGGCACCTACAAGCCCTACGCCTTCCACGACGCCTCCGGCGCCCTGGTCGGCTTCGAGAAGGACATCGCCGACGCCGTCGCGAAGGGCCTCGGCGCCGAGCCCGAGTACATCGAGACCGAGTGGGACTCGCTCATCGCGGGCCTGGACGTCGACAAGTACGACCTGGTCATCAACAACGTGGGCATCACCCCCGAGCGCCAGGAGAAGTACCTGTTCACCGAGCCCTACGCGCGGTCCATCGGCCGTGTGGCGGTGCCGGAGTCCTCGAGCGCGCAGGCGATCGCAGACCTCGAGGGCAAGCGCGCCGCGCAGACGGCGACCTCCAACTGGGCCGAGCAGATGACGGGCCTGGGCCTGGAGATCGTGCCCGTGCAGGGCTTCGCCGAGGCCATCGAGCTGGTCGTGCAGGAGCGCGTGGACGCCACCGCCAACGACCTCGTCTCCTTCCAGTCCTACCTCGACGAGCACCCCGACGCCGCCTTCCGCCTGCTGGACGAGGAGCTGCCCACCGAGACCGTGGTCGGCGTGATCATGCCGAAGGGCCAGGAGGCGCTGCTGGCGGAGGTCGACGAGATCCTCGCCGGGATGAAGGCCGACGGCTCCCTCGCCGGCATCTACCAGGAGTGGGTGGGCCAGGACCTCTCCCCGCAGGAGTGAGGGCCCGTGCCCGAGCTGCTGGACCTGTGGATCTCCTCGCTGCCCCGCCTGCTGGGCGCGACGATCCGCACCACCGTCCCCCTGTCCCTCATCTCCTTCGCGATCGCCCTGGTGATCGCCGTGATCACGGCGCTGCTGCGCCTGTACGGCCCGGCGCCGCTGAAGGCGGTCGCCTGGCTGTACGTGTGGGTGTTCCGCGGGACGCCGCTGGTGGTCCAGCTGTTCATCGTGTTCTTCGGCCTGCCCAACGTCGGCATCGTCTTCTCCTCGTTCACGGCGGCGGTGGTCACCCTCGCCCTGAACACGGGCGCCTACGCCTCCGAGGCCGTGCGCGCCAGCCTGCTGTCGATCCCG
This sequence comes from Brachybacterium phenoliresistens, assembly GCF_039530785.1. Taxonomy (NCBI): domain Bacteria; kingdom Bacillati; phylum Actinomycetota; class Actinomycetes; order Micrococcales; family Dermabacteraceae; genus Brachybacterium; species Brachybacterium phenoliresistens. The sequence continues at coordinate 363,791 of NZ_BAAAOW010000003.1, read as the reverse complement.
CGCGGGCAGTTCGAGGCGGCGCAGACCCTCAACCTCTCGCGGGCCACGACGCTGCGCCGGGTGGTCGCCCCGCAGGCCTTCCGCATCGTGCTGCCGCCGCTGACCAACGACTTCATCGACCTGGTCAAGGGCACCAGCCTGGTCTTCGCCATCACCATCACCGACGTCTTCCAGGTCGGTCGGCAGATCGCCGCCGCGAACTACGAGCCGCTGATCATGTACACCCTGGTCGCCCTCATCTACCTGGTGATCGTCTCCCTGCTGAGCATCCTGCAGGGCGTGCTCGAGAGGAAGGTGTCCGTCCATGTCCGCAGCAGCTGACCGTCCCGCCGCCGGCCGCACTGCGGGCGCGCCGCTGCGCCTGACGGGGATCCGCAAGACCTTCGGCGAGCTCGTCGCCCTGGACGGCGTGGACCTCGAGGTGCCGCGCGGCACCACGACCGTGCTGCTGGGGCCCTCCGGCTCCGGGAAGTCCACCCTGCTGCGCTGCATTAACCTGCTCGAGACGCCGGACGCCGGGCGCATCGACCTGGGCGACGGGCCCGTGGACCTCGGCGGCATCCTGCCGCGGCGCACGGTGCGCCAGGTGCGCTCGCGCTCGACCATGGTCTTCCAGCAGTTCAACCTCTTCCCGCACCTGACGGCGCTCGGCAACGTCGCCCTGGCCCCGGTCCATGCGCGCGGCCTGTCCCGCTCCGCGGCCGATGAGCTGGCCCGCGGCCTGCTCGCGAAGGTGGGCCTCGCGGAGAAGGCCGATGCCTACCCCGACCGCCTCTCCGGCGGCCAGCAGCAGCGCGTCGCGATCGCCCGGGCGCTCGCGATGGACCCCGACTTCCTGCTGTTCGACGAGCCGACCTCCGCGCTGGACCCCGAGCTCGCGGCGGAGGTCGTCGCCGTGCTCGCGGACCTCGCCGCGGAGGACCGCACCCTGGTGGTCGTCACCCACTCGCTCGCCTTCGCCCGCCGCGTCGCGGACCGCGTGGTCTTCCTCGAGGACGGCCGCATCGTCCAGGACGGCTCCCCGCAGGACTTCTTCGAGAGCGAGGACCCGCGGCTGCGGCGCTTCCGGGACGTGGTCGGCTCGGTGTGACCGTCGGGGGCGCCGGGCGGGCACCCCGTGCGTCCGCCGCCCCCATTGCGCCCAGAGCGGAGGCCCAGCTGGCGCCCGGGTTGCCCCGGTAGCATGTGCCGCATCGCACGCACGTGCCAGCTAAGGAGCGACATGGCCCGCCACAACATCATCTTCGGTCGAGACAAGGAGCTGCATCAGCCCGCCTACGCGGGCGCCGGCCAGCAGGCCCAGTCCTGGCAGCCGTACCAGGCCCCCCAGGAGGATCTCGAGACCCTCTATGCACGCCCCGCCGCGACCGGTCACGACACCGGGCGCATGACGATGCGCGATGCGCTGAACGCGATCACCGCCACCCTGGGCGTGATCATCGTCGTCGGCGCCGTGGTGACCTTCCTGCCCACCGCGCTGTCCCTGGTGATGGGCGAGACCGGTGCCCAGATCGGTCTGGCCATCGGCATGGGCGCCCTGATCATCGGCCTCATCGGGTCCCTCGTGATGGGCCTGGTCAACGCCTTCCGGCGCCAGCCCGGGCCGGTGGCCGTGCTCGTCTACGCCGTCTTCGAGGGCCTGCTGCTGGGCGGTCTCAGCGGCATGCTGGAGATGACCTACCCCGGCATCGCCCTGCAGGCGGTCATCGCGACCTTCGCCGTGGCCGGCACCGTCCTGGTCTTCTTCCGGATGGGCATCCTGCGCACCTCCCCGCTGCTGACGAAGATCTTCATGGTGGCGATGGTGGCCTACCTGCTGTTCGGCCTCGTGAACATCGGCTTCATGATCTTCGCGGGCTACAGCCTGCGCTCGGGCCTGATCGGCATGGTCATCGGCGGCATCGCCGTGTGCCTGGCCTCCTACTCGCTGGTCATGGACTTCGAGGAGATCCAGGCGGGCGTCGGGAACGTGGCGCGCGCCTACGCCTGGCGCTGCGCCTTCGGCGTCGCCGCCACCCTCGTGTGGATGTACATCGAGATCCTGCGGATCATCGCGATCCTGCGCGGCAGCGACTGACACCGGAGGGGCACGGCCTCTCGCATATGCTGGAACGGCGGGTCCCTCGGGGCCCGCCGTTCCTGCGTCCGAGCCGAGGAGACCGCGCGTGCACGAGCTGCTGAGCTGGCTGTCGGAGCACTACGTCCTCCTCCTCACCTGGCTGTACTGGTCGGTGGACGTCGTGCTGCGCATCGTCGGCGTGATCGTGGTGCCCCGCCGCCGCCGTCCCGGCTCCGCGGTCGCGTGGCTGTTCGCCATCATGCTGCTGCCCGTGGTCGGGTTCCCGCTGTACCTGATGCTCGGCAAGGCCGAGCTGCCGCGCAAGCGCCGCGAGAAGCAGAAGATCGTCAACCGCCTGATGCGGGTGCGGGCCCAGTCCCTGCCCGACAGCGAGCTGGACGAGGACGTCCCCAGCTGGCTGCAGTCCGCCGTGCGGCTGAACCGCGAGCTCGGCGCCTTCCCCCTGACCGGCCACAACAGCGCGGACTTCGAGATCGACTACCAGACCTCGCTGGACCGCATGGCCGCGGACATCCGCACCGCCACCTCGGACGTCCACGTGCTCTTCTACACGATGGGCCTGGACGACGTCACCCGGAACTTCTTCGACGCCCTCGCCGAGGTCGCGGACCGCGGGGTGCACGTGCGCGTGCTCTACGACCACCTGGGCTCGGTGACCCACTGGCCGGTCTACCGCGCCATGCGCCGGCACCTGGACGCCCACGGGATCGAGCACTTCCCGATGATGCCCGTGAAGCCGTTCAGCGACGGCGCCTTCCAGCGCCCCGACCTGCGCAACCATCGCAAGCTGCTGATCGTCGACGGGCGCATCGGGTGGATGGGCAGCCAGAACATCATCGCCCCGCACTACGACAAGCGCGCGAACATCCGCCGCGGACTGCGCTGGCAGGAGACGATGGTGCGCTTCGGCGGGCCGATCGTCTCGGAGATGAACCTGCTGTTCGCCACGGACTGGTTCTACGAGTCCGGGCAGAGCCTGGACCGGGCGACGGTCGTGAACACCGCGCCGGACGCCACGGGCAGCTACGAGTGCCAGCTGGTGCCCAGCGGCCCGGGCTTCGTCCTCGAGAACAACCTGCTGCTGTTCAACCAGCTCTTCTACAGCGCCCAGGAGCGCATCGTCGCCGTCTCGCCCTACTTCGTGCCCGACGAGTCGATGTTCTCCGCCCTGGTGACCGCGGCGCGCCGCGGCGTGGACGTGGAGCTGTTCGTGTCCGAGATCGGCGACCAGTTCCTCGTGTACCACGCCCAGCGCTCGTACTACACCGCCCTGCTCGAGGCCGGGGTGCGGATCCAGCTGTACGCCGCGCCGGGGATCCTCCACGCCAAGCACGTGAGCATCGACGACTCGGTGACGGTGATCGGCTCCTCCAACATGGACATCCGCTCGTTCCTGCTGGACATGGAGTCCTCCATGATGATCGGCGGCACCGACTTCATGGTGAAGATGCACGAGGTCGAGGACGTCTACCGCTCTCGCAGCCGCGAGCTCACCCTCGAGGAGTGGCGGGGGCGCCCGGCCCTGACCCGGCTGCTGGACAACACCTGCCGCCTGGCCTCCGCGGTGGTGTGAGGCGGCGGGGCGAGGTCCGCGGCCTCGCCCGGTCGCCGGCGCTCAGCTGATGCCGGTGACGGAGGCCAGGGCGTCGGCGACGGCCTGCTTCTGCTCGGCGTTGTCGACGGGGACCTCGGAGAGGAAGACGCTCGGCCCCTCCGGGGTGGAGACGACCACGAGCGTGATGGCGTAGCCGGTGATGCTCTCCGAGGGACCCTTCGTGAACAGGTAGTCCACGGTGACCTGGTAGCCGGTCATCCCGTCGATCTCGACCTCCGTGCCCTTGCGGTTCGACTCCGCGCGGCCGGAGGCCTCGCTCCACAGCCACGAGCTGCTGATGAAGCAGTCGGTCATGCGCTCGGCAGCGGCCTTGTCCCCCGGGTACTCGACCCCGTCCTGCCAGTGGACCTTGGCCACCGAGACCGTGGAGACCCAGTCGCTGTCCGCGGCCGCCGGCGCGACGGCCATGGCGCTGTCCTCGGTGAAGTGGAGGTTCGTCGTGTAGTGCCGGTCCGGGAAGCTCGACGGCGGCGTGAACTGCAGGCCCCCGCCGCGCAGCTTCCCGCTGGGGTTGGTGGAGCTGCGGCCCTGGTCCTCGGGGGCCCAGCAGCGCTCCTCGGCGACCTCGCCGGTGGGGGTGGCCGAGGCGCTCGTCGTGGTCGCCGCGGTGGCGCTCGTGGTGGGGGCGCTGGTCGGGTCGCCGCCGGCCGTCACGGTGCGCACCACCAGGTACGCCACCGCCATGCCCACGATGAGCAGGAACACCAGGGCGAAGGTGATGCCTCCGTAGAGCAGGGCGCGGGTGCGGCCGCCGCCGCCGCGGGGAGGCTTCGGTGCGGTGTACATCGGGGCGGTGCTCCTTCGCGGGGACGGGATGCGGGGCGGGGAGGGAGGAGAAGGACGGGACGGAAGGGGAAACGACCGGGGGCCGGGCTCAGCCGACGACCTTCAGGCTCGCGATGATCTCCTCGAGGCCCTGGACGTGCTCGGGCTGGTCTGCGGCGACGTCGGAGGCCAGGGCGCTGGGGCCGTTCGGGCCCTCGACGACGATCGAGGTCACCACGGAGGCGCTCGTGGTCTCGAGGATCTCGGGGTCCTCGAAGTGGTAGGTGGCCTGCACGATCCACGCCGGGTAGCCGTCGACGATCATCGACTCGGTGCGGTAGTCGGTCACCTTGGGCGACTCCCCGAAGTGGCTGACCACGCCGGAGGTCGTCGCGTAGCACTGGAAGATGGTCACAGCCGCCTGCTCCAGGCCCGGGTAGCCGCCCTCGGACTCGGGGAACACGGCGCGGCCCAGGTTGACCACCGAGTACCAGCTGCCCTCGACGTTGCGGCCCTGCGCGTTGGTCTGGTCCATGTAGGGCAGGCCGCCGGAGCCCCACGGGTAGTCCCATCCGTCCGGGATCGTGTACTCGAGGTCCCCGCCGCGGATCGTGCCGGGGGAGGAGTCCTCGCCGGGCCGCCAGTCCGGGATCCAGCAGTCCGTGGTCGGCTTCTGCGTGAAGATCGGCGGGGGAGGGGCGATGTCGGGGTCGTTCTGGTCCGGGACGTACTCGCCCTCGCCCCGCTCGGTGCGCTGCTCCCCGGTGGCGGGGGCGGCCGTCGGCCCGGCCTCGGGGCCCTTGAAGACGGTCTGCGAGAGCACCAGGGCCACGATCGCCAGGAGCACCACGGCCGAGCCGATCACCGACAGCACGATCACCAGGGCCCGGGAGCGCGCCCTGGGCCCCGGGGCGCTGAGCGGGCCGGGCTCCTGGGCCTGGGCCGCGTAGTCCGGGAGGGAGGCGCCGGCCGGGCTCCCGGCCGCGGTGAAGTCCGGCAGGCCCTGCGCGGGCATGCCGCCGGGAGGCTGGGTCATCGGGCTTCCTCCTCAGGCGTCCGTGCGTGCTCGACCACGATTCTCGCACGCGGGCCGCCCACGTCCCCGACAGCTGCCCTTGCTATGGTCCGCTCATGCGCCCGCCACTCGTGCTCAGCATCTCCGCCTCCGATCCGCTCGGCGCCTCCGGGCTCGCGGCCGATCTCAAGACCCTCACCGCTCTCGGCGTCTACGGCGCGGGCGTGACCACCATGATCGCCGTCGGCTCCACCCAGGGCGTCCGCTCCCTGCACCGCCTGGAGGGGGACGTCGTCGGCGCGCAGCTGGACGCCGTCCTGGCCGATGTGCGGCCCGATGCGACGAAGATCGGCGCCCTCGGCGGCGCGGCCGCGGCCACGGAGGTCTCCCGCCGCGTCCGCGAGCACCGCGCGGAGCTGGGCACCCTCGTGCTGGATGCCGTGATGGTGGACCTCGACGGCACCGCCCTGATCACCGCGGAGGGCGCCGCCGTCCTCGCCGCCGAGCTGGTGCCGCAGGTCGACGTCCTGGTCGCCAACACCCTCGAGGCCGGGCAGCTGCTGGGCCGCGCCCCCGCGACCGATGCGGAGGGACTGCGCGAGCACGCCCTCGCCCTGCGCGAGCTGGGCCCGCGCAGCGTGCTGGTCACCGGCGCGCGGCTGGGCGGCGCCGATGCCGTGGACGTGCTCGTCCACCCCGGCGGCACCGATGTGCTGCGCAGCGCCCGCGTGGACTCGGCGCACACCCGCGGGGCGGGCGCGACGCTCACCGCCGCGATCGCCGCGCAGTACGCGCGGGTGGAGGAGTTCGGCCGCACCGGCCAGGACGACCAGGTGGGCAGCGAGGGCACGCAGGACGACGACATCACGATCATCGCCTCCGCGCGGGAGTTCCTCGCCAGCACCATGATCGACGCGCAGACCTGGGAGCTCTCCCGCACCCCCGGCACGGGCCACGGCCCGCTGAACCACCTGATCACGCTCTCGGCGGGCTGATCGGGGGGCCTGTTCAGGCCAGCAGGCCGAAGCGCTCCTTGAGCCGCAGCACGCGGCCGGCGGCCCCGGCGAGGTGCGCGGCGGCCTCCTCGGAGGTCCCCGCCCATTCCTCGACCGCGTCGACGAGCTCGCCGGCGATCGTCGGGTCCGCGGTGAGGACGGCGTCGCCGCCGGCCTCCAGGACCCGGGCGGCGCGCTCGGCCACGGGGACGTCGGCGACGGCCTTCGCCGAGCCGATGTCATCGGTGATCACCAGGCCCGTGAAGCCCATCCGCCCCCGCAGCAGGTCGCGCACCACGGCGGGGGAGAACATCGCCGGGACGCCGGGGTCGATCTGCGCGTAGTGGGCGCTCGAGGTCATGACGATCTCGGCCCCGGCGGCGATGCCCTCGGCGAAGGGCTCCAGGAACGGGTCCTCCGCGGTGGTCGTCCCGTCGGTGACGCCCTCGGCGGAGAAGTCGGTGTTCTCCCGCACCCGGCCCAGCCCCGGGAAGTGCTTGAGCGTCGCGGCGATGCCCACCTCGCCCAGGCCCTCGACGGCGGCGCGCACGCACGCGGCCACCTGCTGCGGCTCGGTGCCGAAGCCGCGCTCGAGGGCGCCCACGGGCGCGTTGTCCTCGCCGAGCTCGGGGTCGACCACGTCCGCCACCGGGGCGAGGTCCACGTGCAGGCCCAGGGCCGAGAGATCCTCGCCGATGCTGCGGTAGGCGGCGGCGACGGCCTCGGGCCCCTCCTCGCCGAGCTCCTCGGCGCTCGGGGTCTCCCGCGCCGTGTCCCCGCGCAGCATGCGGATCCGCCCGCCCTCCTGGTCCACCGCGAGCAGCGGCGCGGGCGCCTCGCCGACGGCCGCGCGGGCCGAGGCGACCGTCTCGACGACGGCGGGGACCTCCGACCATCGGCCCAGCAGGAAGAACCCGCCGAGCCCGAGCCCGGAGACCGACTCCTCGGGGAAGGACTCGCCCGCCCGCACCCCCACCAGCACCAGCTGGGCGGCCTGCTCGCGCACGCTCATCTCCGCGAGCGCCTGCTCGGCGGCGCTCGGCGGAGCCGACGTCGGGCTCGCGGACCCCGGGGCCGATGTCGCATCACTCGCCCCGCCGCCGTCGGACCCTGCGGGCCCATCGGCCGCGTCGGAGGGAGCCCCGCTCCCGCCCCCGGGGGAGCACGAGGTCAGGGCCGCGAGGGCCGGCATGCCCAGCAGCAGGGCACGGCGGGCGGGTCGAGAGGACATACGGCCAGTCTCCCAGACGAAGTACTGTGGCGGACATGACGAGACAGGACCGTCCCCTGCCGCCGCGCGCGAGGGCGATCTCGGCCGCGACCGGCACCGACTTCCTCGAATGGGCACGCCGCATCGACGCCCTCGGCGGGCCCGAGCTGGACCATGCGAGCATCGCCCGCGAGCTCCCGCAGCGCTGGGAGATCACCGAATGGTGGGCGCAGGGCGTGACCGTCGCCTACGAGCAGTGGATCGGCCGCCGCGAGGTGGGGCAGAGCTGCACGGGCGAGTACGCCGCGAGCGCCTCCCGCACCGTGGCCGGGGACCTCGACGCCGTCGCCGAGGCCTGGGACGCCTTCGCCGACGAGGCCCGCCGCGAGGAGCTGGGCCTGGGGCCCGGCCGGCGCAGCGCCACCGACCGGTGGCGCTACTGGCGCGCCGACGTCCAGGACGGCTCGCAGGTCTCCGTGAACATCAGCGCCGCGCCCGCAGGCGGCGCCCGCGCCGCGGCCGCCGGACCGCGCAGCACCGTCGCCGTCGAGCACAAGCAGCTCGCCACCGCCGCGGAGCGCGAGACCTGGAAGAGCGCCTGGAAGACCGTCCTGTCCGACTTCGCCCAGCACCTGAGCACCCGACCCGACGCCCCGGAGGAGACCCGATGACCACCCCGCCCCCCGCCCCGCAGCTGCCCGCCCCCGACGGCAGCAGCGACCCCTGGCAGCGGCTCGAGGACGTCACCGGCGAGGAGGCCCTGGCCTGGGTGCGCGAGCGCAACGCCCGGGCCGAGGCGGAGATCGACGCCGTGCCCGGGCCCGACGGCGAGAGCCTCGCCCGCAGCCTCCAGCACGAGATCCGCGAGATCCTCGACGCCAAGGACCGCATCCCCGCCGTCGTCAAGCGCGGGGAGCACCTCTACAACCTGTGGACCGACGCCGAGCACGAGCGCGGCCTGTGGCGGCGCACCACCCTGGATTCCTACCGCACCGACGAGCCCGTCTGGGACGTGCTGCTGGACGTCGACGCGCTGGGCGAGGAGGAGGGCGAGAGCTGGGTGTGGCACGGCGCCTCCCTGCTGCGCCCCGCCGAGGGCGAGCCCTACCGCCGCGCCCTGGTGACCCTGTCGCGGGGCGGCTCCGACGCCGACGTGACCCGCGAGTTCGACCTCGACGCGCGCGCCTTCGTGCCCGCCGCCGAGGGCGGCTTCGTGCGGCCCGAGGCCAAGGGGCACGCGAGCTGGATCGACGAGGACACGCTGCTGATCGCCACCGACTTCGGCGAGGGCACCCTGACCACCTCCGGGTATCCGCGCCAGGCCCGCATCTGGCGCCGCGGCACGGACCTGACCGAGGCCGAGCTCGTCTTCGAGGCCGCCGAGGACGACATGGGCGTGTTCGTCTCCCACGACTCCACCCCCGGCTGGGAGCGCGACTGGGTGATCCAGATGCACGCCTTCTACGACACGACCGTGCACCTGCTGGACCGCTCCACGAGCCCCGCGACCCTCACCGCCCTGGACGTGCCCCGGGACATGGAGGCCAGCGCCCATCGCGACCTGGCCGTCTTCTCGCCGCGCAGCGACTGGGAGGTGGACGGCGTCGTCCACCCGGCCGGCTCCCTGGTGGTCGGGGACTTCGACGCCTTCCTGCGCGGCCAGGCGCAGCTGCACGAGCTGTTCACCCCCACCCCCTCGACCTCGCTGCAGGGCATGACGCTGACCCGCGGCACCGTCGTGCTCACCGTCCTCGAGGACGTGATCGACCGCCTCGAGCTGCACGTGCGCGACGAGAACGGCGAGTGGACGGGGCAGGAGCTGTACCCCGAGCTGTCCGGCGCCCTCGGAATCAGCGCCGTCGACTCCGACGAGGACGACCGCGTCTGGGTCACCGACACCGGCTTCCTCACCCCGACCCGGCTGCTGCTGGGCGACCTCGCCGAGGCCGCCGCCGGAGGGCCGGCCGGGGAGCTCGAGCTGATCAAGTCCACCCCGGAGCGCTTCGACGCGAGCGGCCTCGAGGTCACCCAGCACTTCGCCACCAGCGACGACGGCACCCGCGTGCCCTACTTCCAGATCGGCCCGGCCGAGGGAGACGGGCAGGCCGCGCCCACCCTCCTGTACGGCTACGGCGGCTTCGAGATCTCGCTGACGCCCTCCTACCTGGGCGCCATCGGCAAGGCCTGGTGCGAGCGCGGCGGCACCTACGTGGTGGCGAACATCCGCGGCGGCGGCGAGTACGGGCCGGCCTGGCACCAGGCCGCCCTGCGCGAGAACCGCCACCGCGCCTACGAGGACTTCTCCTCCGTGGCGAAGGACCTCCTCGAGCGCGGCGTCACCGACCGCGAGCACCTCGCGGTGCGCGGCGGATCCAACGGCGGCCTGCTCACCGGGAACATGCTCGCCCAGTACCCGGAGCTGTTCGGCGCCGTCATCATCCAGGTCCCGCTGCTGGACATGAAGCGGTACTCCCACCTGCTCGCCGGCGCCTCCTGGATGGCCGAGTACGGCGACCCGGACACCGACGACTGGGAGTTCATCCGCACCTTCAGCCCCTACCACCTGCTGCGCGAGGGCGTCGAGTACCCGCCGACCTTCGTGCTCACCTCCACGCGCGACGACCGCGTCCACCCCGGGCACGCCCGCAAGCTGGTCGCCGCCCTGGAGTCCCTGGGGGCCGATGTCCGCTCCTTCGAGAACATCGAGGGCGGGCATGGCGGGGCCGCGACGAACGAGCAGGCGGCCCGGATGAACGCCCTCCTGTACACCTTCCTGTGGGCGAGCATCGGCCGCTCGCAGCCGCGGGGGAGCGAGCCGGGCGCGCCGTGAGCGCCCAGCGCATCCTCGACCGGGCGGGCCAGGACGAGCTGCTCCAGATCCGCAACGACCTGGTCACCGTGTATCGGCCGATCAGCGCGGAGGACCCGCGGCTGTTCCCGCTGCGCTACTCGCGCATGCCGGCGCGGCGCGGCGCGCCCGTGCCCGTCCTGATCATCCCCGACGGCCCGGCGATGGCCTCCGTGCTGCCCTACGACCCGCTGCGCCGCACGTTCAGCGCCGCCGGTCTGGACGTGCTGATGGTCGAGCACCGCGGCGTGGGCCTCTCGCGCCTGGATGCGCAGGGCCACGACCTGCCCGCGAGCGCCATGCGCGTGCGCGAGGCGATCGACGACCTCGCCGCCGTCCTCGAGCACGGGAAGGTCGAGCAGGCCGTCGTCCTCGGGGTCGGCTACGGCGCCTACCTCGCCCTGGGCCTGGCGGCACTGCACCCCGAGCGGGTGCACTCCCTCGTCCTGGACTCGCCGCTGACCTCGGCCGATGACGAGGTGGTCGCGCAGGCGGAGCTGCGCCGCCTGTACTGGCACGGCGAGGACCTGCGCACCGACACCATCGCGGCGGCCCTGCGGAGGCTCGTCGTCTCCGGGGACATCGACGGCCCGCACGCCGGCAGCGTGATCCTCGCCGTCCACGAGTACGGCGGGATCGGCGCGGTGCGGGACCTCGTGGACCTGCTGGTGACCGGTCGCGGATCCCTCACCTGGCGCAGCGTGCGCCAGGTGCTCGCGCAGGACTGGCTGCAGTCGGCCCCCTACGTGTGCGAGCACGACCTCGTCGCGCACATCTCCCGCACCAGCCTGGGGCAGGGACGCCACGCCGACGGCGGGCCGCTGGACGCCCTGCAGGTCAGCGCGCAGCGCACCCGCGGGGTGCCCGAGTTCGCCGGCGAGGAGCTGGACCTGCGCGCCCTCAGCGCGCAGATCCGGGTGCCCGCCCTGGTGCTCAGCGGCGACCTCGACCTCATCACCCCGCGCGCCGTCGCCGAGGACCTCGTCGCGAGGATGCCCCGGGCCCGCCTGCTGCCCGTGCGGGAGACCGGGCACAGCATCCTCGACTCGCATGCCGCGATCGCGCAGATCGCCGCCCGCTGGAGCGGCGCCGGCGCCGGCCATCTCCTGGTCGAGCGGGCCGATGAGCTCGCGGCCCTGCCGCGCACCCCCGCCAACCGCGCCCTCACCAGCGGGCTGCACCTCGCGCTCGCCGCCGAGCAGATCTCCCCCTGGCGGATGCGCATCCAGACGGTGCGCCACGACCGCGAGGGCGCCAGCGTCGACCCGCATTCGCGGCGGGCCCGCACCGTGAAGATGTAGCGCCCGGCACCGGCACGGCCGGGTACGCTGACCGCGACGCAGGAGGTGCCGATGCGCAAGCGCGCCCAGGGGGTCCGATCCCTCGCCGAGGTCCCGCGCCGCCGACCCTACGCAGCAGCGGTCGCGGCGCTCGCCTCCGTGGTCGCCGTGGGGACGCTGGCCGCCGGGGGACTGGTCGGCCTCGGTCCCCTCGCGCCGCTCGGCGGACGCCCCGCCGACACGGACACCACCGGCGGCCCGGCGACCACCACCTCCCCGAGCACCGGCGCCGCGGAGCCTTCCGACGCGGAGTCCCCGTCGACGGACGCCCCGTCCCCAGATCCGTCGACGGATCCGTCGACCGCCTCCGATCCCTCCGCGACGCCCGATCCGCCCGCGCCCGATCCGAGCAGCTCCGCCCCGTCGCAGCGCCCGACGTCCGAGGAGACCGACCCCGCGGATGCCGAGGACTCCTCGGATACCGCAGAGCCCGCGGAGCCCTCGCCCGGGAAGGGATCGGGGTCCCGGCCCGGCAGGGATCCCTCCCCGCGGCCGCGGCCCTCCGACCCCGGCGAGGAGGTCCCGGTCCCCACCGAGGAGCCGACCGGGGAGGATCCCTCCGCCGAGCCGGAGCCGACGGACTCGACCGAGCCCGAGCCGTCGGAATCGAGCGAGCCCGAGCCGTCGGACTCGACCCAGCCCGAGCCGTCGGAATCGACCGAGCCGCCGGAGCAGACCCCGAGCGCCCCCGAGACGACGACGAGCGGGACGCCGTCCTCGCGGCCGAGCACGACCTCGACCCCGACGTCCACGGCATCGAGCAGCTCGGCCCCGCCCAGCTCCCCGAGCGGCACCCCCAGCGGGACCCCGAGCGGGAGCAGCAGCCCGACCACGAGCGCGACGCCCAGCACCTCCGCCTCGCCCAGCAGCACCGGAACGCCCAGGAGCACGGGGACGCCCGGGCTGCCGGAGCCGACCTCGCCCTGACGCAGCGGTCGCCGACGCAGGAGGTGGCCGGACCAGGACCTGCGAGATCGGGGTCGCCGGTCTCCCCGGATCGATGAGGTCGCCGGCCTCCCGAGTTCCGTCCCCGAACGATCCCCGTCGTGCGGGAGGATTCCCATGCCGGAGCCTCGGGGCGACTGATCGATCGCAGGCCCTTCGCGGGCGTTTTCCGGGGCCGAAGTGATCAGTCGAGCAGAGTGCGCAGAGCGGGACACCCCGGCTCCCCGTGCCGAGAGGAGCCCTCGCGGACCTGCGACGTTCCGAGGTCGAGGCGCGGTCCCGCCCGAGGCGTGCTCCCGCCGCGAGGCCTTCCGGGTCAGAGGGTCTCGGGGCGGCAGGACACCTGGAAGCCGTTCTCGTCCAGGAGGGGCTGGTAGGCGACCTGGTAGGTGTCAGCCGCCCACTGGGCGGGATCGGCGGGCGGGTTCCCGCTCCAGGAGAACGCGGCCTGGTCCACGAGCACGCAGTCGGGCACCCGCGTGTTGGGGCCGTGGGTCCACTGCACGTCGTGGTCCGGCACCAGGTAGGCCATGAGCGTGATGTCGGAGGCGACGACCGTGCCGTCGGGGATCGCCGCGACAGCGGCCTGGGCGGCGTCCCAGCGGGGGCTGTGGGCGAGGGCGTCGGGGCGGGCCAGGGCGGCGATCGGCATCTGGGAGCCCAGCACGAGGGTGACGGCCGCGGTTGCGGCGACGGCCGTGGTGCGCACGAGGCCGCCGGGGCGGGGCGCATCGGCCGTGAGCCAGGCGGTCGCGCGGCCGGTGCGGCGGTCGCCCAGGGCATCGAGCAGGGCCCCGAGGGCGATCGGCACCAGGATCGCGTTGTAGTGCCAGTACCAGGTCCAGTAGAACTCGACGGTTCCGGTGAACCGCCAGGCCAGGGTCGGCAGCATGAGCCAGATGAGCGGCGAGCGGGCCCCGACCACCCCGGCGGCCAGCAGCAGCATCCCCACCGTCATCCATTTGTCGGCGGGGAAGAACACGTCCAGCGGCGAGCCGAGGTTGCCCGTGTAGTCGTACTGCCCTGCCGTGTTCAGCAGCGGCAGGATCACGAAGGTCGACAGCACGAACCAGCCCAGCCCCCACGCGGCGAGCACCGCGCCGTGGACGCGATGCTCCCGCCGCCGCAGGGCGACGACCGCGCCGAGCACCGCGACCGTCAGGCCCAGGTCCTCCTTGACGAACACGAGCAGCGCCGCGAGGACGAGGGCCGGCACGATCCGTCCGCGCAGCAGAGCGGTGAGGGAGAACGCCATCAGCGGGACGGCGAAGGCGATCTCGTGGAACTGGACATCGGCCGCGGACTGCAGGCCGAAGGAGAAGGCGTAGGCCAGGCCGGCGAGCGTGCCGAGCCCGGGGCCGAGGCGGTCGATCGCCAGGCGGGTCAGCGGGATCGCGCTGAGACCGAACAGCAGCGCCTGCGTCCACAGCAGCGCCAGCCCCGAGGGCCAGACCGCCCACACCGGGCCCAGCAGCACCAGCAGCGGGTGGAAATGGTCGCCGAGCAGGTTCACGCCGTCGCCCTTGATGGGGACGATGGGGGCGCGCAGCTCGGAGTACGCCTTCGCGAGCTCGGAGAAGATGCCCAGGTCCCAGGAGCGGGAGGCGAAGCTGCGCCACTGCTGCACGCCGAGCAGGCCGTAGACGGCGGTCGCGGCGGCGGCGATCGCGAGCGGCACGCCCCCGCGCACCGCCTCCGGGGCAGGGGCCGGGGATGCGCTCCCGGGGCGGATGCCGGGGACCCCGGCGCCTTCGGTGCTCACGGCCGCGCTCATGGACTCGAGGGTACTGGCGCACGGCCCGGCGGGGCGCATCGGCCCGGATAGGCGCATCGGCCGGGGAAGGCACATCGGCCCGGGCCGGCCGGTGCGCGGGGCGGGCCGCCCCGGCCCCCGATCAGGAGATCGAGCAGGCGACCCCGTTGAAGCCGTGGTTGCAGTAGCCGCCGGGGTTCTTGGCGAGGTACTGCTGGTGCTCGGGCTCGGCCGTGTAGTAGACGCCGTCCCCGGCGTCGGCCAGCGCCGCGAGCTCGGTGGTGATGGCGCCGCGGCCAGCGGCGTCCAGCGCCTGCTGGTAGCTGCGGGCCGAGGCGGTGACGATCTCCCCCTGGTGCGCGGTCGTCCAGTAGACGGCGCTGCGGTACTCGGTGCCGACGTCGTTGCCCTGGCGCATGGCGGTGGTCGGGTCGTGCTGCTGCCAGAACTCGGTGAGCAGGGCGCGCAGCACGGCGTCGCGGGCGTCCTGGTCGGCGCCGCGGTAGATCACCCGCACGGCCTCGGCGTGCCCGGTCCTCGCGGAGAAGACCTCCTCGTAGGTGGGGTGGGCCGTGAAGCCTCCGGCGTAGCCGGCGGAGGTCGTGTGCACCCCGGGGATCTGCCAGGCGATCCGCTCGATGCCCCAGAAGCAGCCGCCGGCCAGGATGATCTCCTCCGCATCGGCGGGCCAGGGACGGGGGTCGACGGGGGCGTCGGGGCCCAGCATGTCGGTGCCCAGCACGAGGTGCTCGCGCAGCAGGGGGTACGGGGACGCGTCGCGGCCCGGCAGCGCCTCCTCGCGCGTGACCATCTGCTTCTTGTGCCCGTACAGGAGATCCATCATCTGCCACATGGTCCTCACGCTAGACCTGTGCGGGGCGCCGTGGGGGAGAAGGTGTCGCGCATCGCGCCGGGCGGGATCAGGCAGTCGGGTCCCGCGGGGCGGTCGGGTCCCGCGGGGCGGTCGGGTCCCGCGGGGAGGGCGGCGTCCCGTCCCGCGGCAGCAGCAGCACCAGCAGCACGACCACCGCGACGACGCCCGGGATCATCAGCCAGGCCGGGACCGCCGCGCCGGCGCCGGCGAGGGCCAGCAGCCCCGCCCCGGCCACCAGGCCGATGCCCAGCGCCGGCAGCGCCCGCCGCACCGTCGCCGCCAGCGCGCCGCGCCGCACCACCCCGTGGGCGGGGACCGAGGCCGCCAGCGCCCACAGGGCGTGGGACACCATCAGCAGCGCCGCCAGGGCCAGCGTGGCCCCGGCCCCGAGCGGTCCGGCGATCACCACGGCGATCACCAGCACGCAGAAGGCGACCAGTCCCGCATCGGCGTCGGGCCGCGCCGTCTGCAGCAGGCCCAGCAGGAGGACGACCAGGGTCAGCAGCACCGCCTGCGGCGAGCCGAAGGGAGCCATGCCGGTCACCAGCGCCGCGGCCAGCAGCAGCGCCGCGAGCGCGCCCAGGCGCAGCGCCCACTGGCTCGCGTCCACGATGCGCAGGTCCGCGATGGCCTGCGCGACGCCCTCGACGAGCGATCTCATCAGGACCTCCGGATCCGCGGGGCGGAGCCCGCCGCCATGAGGGACAGGACCACCGGCGCCAGGGAGGCGGGCCCCTCCCACGCCGTCACCGGCACGCCGCGCTCGCGCAGCTCCCGCACGATCTGCTCGCGCAGCAGGCGCCGCATCACCCAGGCCTCGGCCCAGAACCGGTCCGAGGCCCGGCCGTCGGGGCGGCGCTCGGGCCGGCCGTGCAGCGCCGAGGCGTCGCCGACGGACAGCGGCAGGGTGTCCACCACGATCACATCGGCCCCCTGGGCGACGAGGTCGCCGACCTGGGCGATCACCGGCTCGCTGAGCAGGGGCGAGAACACCACGGTGAGGGTGCCGGTGCGCACGGTGCGCAGCCGCACCGCCCGGCCGCTGCCGATCTCCCGGGTGGCGCGGGAGAGCGCGTCGGTGAGCACCCGCAGCTGGCGGGGCCCGGTGCCGGCGCGCACGGGGCCGATGAGATGGCCGAGGTCGTGCAGGGCGACCCGGTCCCCGGCGGCGAGGTAGTGGCGGGCGACCGCCGCGGAGGCCCGGACGGTCACGTCCAGGCTGGAGGGGGACTCCGGCGGGGCCGAGGGCAGCGGCGGAATGTCCACCAGGGTGTCGGTGACCAGGAGGACGTCGGTGTCCTGCTCGGAGAAGGTGGCGTTGGTGTGCATGGTGCCCGTGCGGGAGGTGACGCGCCAGTTGATGCGGTGCAGGCGGTCGCCGGCCTGGAACGGACGCACATCGGCCAGGGCCGTGCCGGGGCCGCGGCGGCGGGAGATGTGCGCGCCGCTGATGCCGATCACCGAGGGCACGTCCACGGGCGCCTCGAGGATCGGGGAGTCGGGGGTGACCTGCAGGTCCAGGGGCCCCAGCACGCTCTGGGCGCGGAAGGCGCCGGCGGCGTCGGCCACCTGCACGTGCACGGGGCCGATGCGGTAGTTGCCCCAGCGCCGCACGGTCAGGGAGAGGGAGACGGCGTCCGCATCGGCCGCGGTCGCGTAGCGGGGCGTGGTGTAGGCGTGCGCGCGCGGGGGCAGCACCACGCCGGCCACCGTACCCGGGGCGACGTGGACGCTCGCGCGGACCGTGCCGCCCTCGGGGAGGCGGTCCGTGCCCAGGCGCAGCACCGGGGCGGGCTCCGCCATCGGCCCGGGGGCGCCGGCGCGCAGCAGGAGGGCGGCGTGCGCGAGCAGCGCCCACACCAGCAGCGGCAGCACGAGCACCAGCAGGTCCGGCCGGCCGGCGAGCACGGCGATGGCCCCGGCGCCGCCGCCGGCGACGACGGCGCGGGTGTGGGCGGGGGTGGGGCGCAGCCGCAGCGGCGGCCCGGCCGGGGTGCGGACCCCGCCGGACGGGACGCGGGGCTGCGCGCTCCCGCTCACGACGCCGGCACCGCGCCGGCGGGCTGCGCGACGGGGACCTCGACCTCCGTGAGGACCGCCGCGACCACGGCGTGGCTGCTGGCGTTCTGCAGCCACAGCTCCGGCTTGATGGTGACGCGGTGGTCCAGGGCGGCGTGGGCGAGGTCCTTGACATCCTCGGGCAGCACGAAGCCGCGGCCGCGGATCACCGCGAGCGCCCGCGCGCAGACGATCAGCGCGAGGGTCCCGCGGGGGGAGGCTCCCACCAGCGCGTGGGGGTGGCGGCGGGTGGCGCGGACCAGCTCGACGGCGTACGCGCCGACCTCGTCCTCGACGTGGACCCGCTCCACGGCCTCCTGGACCGCGAGCAGGCCGGCGGCGTCGATGACCTGCGGGACGGACTGCTCCTCGGTGCCGCGGCGCAGCCGGCGCGAGAGCACGTCCCACTCCTGCTGGGCGCTGGGGTATCCGAAGGACAGCCGCAGCAGGAAGCGGTCCAGCTGCGCCTCGGGCAGCGGGTAGGTGCCCTCGTGCTCGACGGGATTGGCGGTGGCCAGCACATGGAAGGGCCGCGGCAGCGGGCGGGTCGTGCCCTCGACGGTGACCTGCCGCTCCTGCATCGCCTCGAGCAGCGCGGACTGCGTCTTCGGGGGCGTGCGGTTGATCTCGTCGGCCAGCAGCAGGCCGGTGAACACGGGGCCGGGCCGGAAGGCGAACTCGCCCGTGCGCTGGTCGAAGACCTCCGCGCCGGTGAGATCGGCCGGCAGCAGGTCCGGCGTGAACTGGGCGCGGGTGAAGGGCAGGCCCAGGGCCTGCGCGAAGGAGCGGGCCGCGAGGGTCTTGCCGAGGCCGGGCAGGTCCTCGAGGAGCACGTGGCCGCCGGCGAGGATGCCGGCGAGCACCAGCTCGAGGGCCTCCCGCTTGCCGACCACGGCCTGCTCGACGGCGTCCAGGACGGCGCCGGCGGAGGCGAAGGCCTCCTCGGGGGTCTCGGGCTGCGGGGCGACGGGCTCCGGGGCGGGGTCGGAGGCGGTGCGCTCGGGGCTGGCGGTCATGGACGGGACTCCTCGGTCGGGGTCGGGGCGGGATGCGGGGTCCGCCCGGTGGGGGCGGCGATCGGTGCAGGGGGCGCGACGGCCAGCTCGCGGAGGTAGCGGTGCAGGGTGGCGCGGTCGATGGGGGCCACCGGGTGGGCGTCGTGGTCCTCGTGGGCGGACTCCGCGATCAGACGGCGCAGCGGCTCGGACAGCGGCGGGGCGTCCTCGCGATGCTCGCGCTCGGCGGCGATCTCCCCGAGGGCCTGCCCGATGGCGCGGGCGGTGATCTTCCGGGCCGGCTGCGCGGAATAGGCGGCGGCCTCCAGGCGCCGCACCCGCAGATCGCGTCCGTCGAGGCGGGCGGCGTCGGGGTCGGTGTCCAGGGGCGGCGCGGCCGATGCGTCCGCGCGGGCGATCCCGCGGCGCAGGAACCAGGAGCAGGCGGCGACGGCGAGGGCCAGGGACACCGGCAGCACCGGGTCGAGGTGGGCGCCGGCGAGGGCCAGCACCAGCATCACGACCAGGGCGACCGCCAGGGCGATCCCGGTGTCGCGGACCAGGATCACCAGCTCGCCGACGGGCCCGCGGTCGCGCAGCGCGGCCCTCATGCGCCGGTGCCCGTCTGGGAGCGCAGATCCGCGGACAGCCGGGTGAGCAGGGCGATCGCCCGCTCCCGGTCCGCCTCGGTGATGGGGGTGCCGGAGAACAGCGCCCGGCCGTACAGCCGGGCGAAGTCCTCGAGATCCTCCCGGGGGAGGGACAGGGCCCCGAGCACCGCGAGGACGAACTCGCGGGTGGTCTGGGATCCGCCGCGGCGGATCCCCGCCTCGGCGATCGCCTGCTCGAGGGCGAGCCACGCGGCGATCACCGCATCGCCGGGCCGGCGGGCACGGGTGAGCTGGACGACGGCCTCGTCCAGCGCGGTCGCGGCCTGCTGGGCGGTGAGCTCCTCGGGCTCGGCCTCGGCCGCGGCCTCGGAGCGCCGCTCCCGGCGGCCCAGCGCGATCACGCGCTGGGCGATCCAGACGACCAGCACCAGCACGACCAGCCCTGCGAGCACGCCCAGGACCAGACCGATCAGGTCCATCGCCTCGCGCACGCCCTCCCGCACCGGCGGCGGGGTGACATCCCGCGTGGCCCACTCGGGCTCGTCGGGCCCCGGGTCCTGCACGGTGAGCTCCCGCGAGGAGGTGGGTGCCGCCGGCTCGAACGAGGCCAGCGGCTCGTCGCTGCGGGTGGAGGCGAGGCCCGCCAGCACCAGGCACAGCGTCCCCAGGGCCAGCACGAGCAGGGCCCACGGGCCGATGCTCCATCGCCGTGCCGCGCCGTCCGCCTGCTCGGCGCCGTCCCCCCGGACCCCCTCCCGGCTCATGCGGGACCGTCCCCGTCCGTGTGCTCCGTCTGCTCCGTGTGCTCTGCCTGCTCCGTGTGCGGGGAGGCGACGATCACCGACTGCTCCCCGGCGATGCGGGTGAGGATCAGGGTCGCCTTCTCGTCGCCGAAGCGGCGCGGCCGCAGGCTGCGCCGCAGCTCCTCCGGCGTGATCGCGGTCCCGCGCTTCTTGATCTCGAGCACGCCGATGCGATGCTCGCGCAGGTAGGCGGCGAGGCGCTTGAGGGAGAAGCCGAACACGTCCCGCACCGCGTAGCCCTGCAGGAACGGGGAGCGGATGCGCTGGTCGGCGGTGAGATAGGCGATGCTCGGGTCCAGGGTGCGGGCGTCCATCCCCGCGGCGACCTGGCCGATGAGGCCCGCGCGGATCACCGCGCCGTCCGGCTCGTACAGGTGCGCGCCCACGGGGCCGGAGTCCGGGTCGGGGACCTCCTCGCCGGTGCGCTCGCGCAGCGCATGGGCGCCGTCGCGGCCGATCACCAGGGCGCTGCGGCGCACCCCGTCGGCCGCGAGCGGACCGAACCAGCAGGTGGCCTCGAGGACCTGGCCGTGCCAGGACAGCCACTGCGTCTCCGTCCCCTCCGGCAGCGCCGCATGGTCGATGCCGGGGCCCAGCTTGGCGCCCAGCGGGCCGGCCTGGCCGTCGCGGCCGATGCGGCGGGCGAGGTCGTGGACCGTCGACAGCGGCGGCTCGTACTCCTCCGGGTCGTGCAGGCGGCGGGTGCGGCCGCGGGCCGGGGCACGCCGGGCGGGATCCAGCCAGATGCCCTCGGTGGCCGAGGGGTCGTGGTCCTCCGCACGGCCCAGGCGGACGCTCGCGGTGGGGAAGGGGCGCAGGTTCACGGTCGCGACGGCGACGGTGGCGGCGTCGCGGTCCACGGCCAGCACCTCGGTGCCCAGGGCGGCGTTGGCCATGGCGTCCCCGCCGATGCCGCAGCCGAGGTCCGCGACCGACGCGACCCCGGCGTCCCGGAAGCGGCGGGCGTGCAGCGCCGCCACGGGCAGCCGGGTCGCCTGCTCCAGACCGTGCGGGGTGAACAGCATCGTCGCGGCGAACTCCCCGAACTTGTCCGCCGCGCGGGCGCGCAGCCGCGACTGGGTGAGCGCGGCGGCGACGAGCTCGGGCGCATGGCCGGCGCCGCGCAGCCGCGCGCCGAGGGCGAGCGCGCCGCTCTCCTCGTACGGGGGCAGGGAGTTCAGCAGATCCCAGCCGGCCGGCTGCAGCACCTGCTCGAGCTCGGCGACCAGCGGGTCGGGGGCGGGATCCGCGGAGGCGGAGGAATGCGGCGTCGACGGATCCATGCGCACGAGACTATCGGAATCCGCTGTCCCGACGGGGCCGGACGCCCTCCGGATCGCTCAGGCGTGGGTCTCCAGCACGATCTTCCCCCGGGCGTGGCCGCTCTCGAGGACCTCGTGGCCGCGGCCCGCCTCCGCCAGGGGCAGCACCGCGGCGACCTCGAGCGGCAGCAGCCCGCTCGCGTGCCCCTGCGCCAGCTGCTGCAGCCGGCCGCGGGAGGGGGACATGCGGGTCACGCTCGCGCGGATGCCGCGCTCGCGGGCCGGGGCGAGGTCGGCCAGGCTCGGCACCGCGACGATCCGGCCGCCCTCGGCGATCACGTCCAGGCTGGGCAGGAAGGTCGTGAAGTAGTGCAGGTCGATGACGACGTCGACCCCGCGGCCGCGGGTCTCGGACAGCACCCGCTCGGCCCAGTCCTCCTCGTCGTAGGCGATCGGCTCCCCGCCCAGCTCGCGGATCCGCTCCGCGTTCTCGGCGCGGCCGGTGGCCAGCACCCGGGCGGCCCCGGCCTGCAGGGCCAGGGGGATCAGCAGCTGGCCCACCCCGCCGGTGCCGCCGTGGACCAGCAGGGTCTCCCCGGGGCGCAGGCGGGCGTCGTCCTCGAGGGCCGTCTGCGCGGTGGTGCCGGCCAGCGCCAGGCCGGCGTAGGCGCGCAGGTCAGGCTCGGCGCCGGGGACGGGGCACAGGTCGTGGGCGGAGAAGGCGACGGTCTCGGCGTAGGCGCCGCGCATGTCGCCGAGGGTCCTCACCCCGAAGACGGGGGAGCCCACCGGCATGCCCAGGGCCTCGAGGTCCACGTCGTCGGCCGCGCCGATCACGTGCCCGGACATCTCCCGGCCCAGCACGGCGGGCAGCTCGAGGTTCTTCGCCTGGCCGGAGCTGCCGTCGCGCATCTTGTAGTCGATCGGGTTCAGCCCGGCGAACGCCACCGACACCAGCACGTCCCCGGGCCCCGCAGCAGGAGGCGCGCTCTCGCGCAGCTGGAGGACGTCCGGGGTGCCGAAGGTGTCGATGATGATCTCTCGCATGCCTCGATTCTGTCCCACCGATGGGATCATCGGGGCGGTGCGGCGTGTCGGCCGGCGCGCGACGAGGTCAGGAGGACGCGAACGTGGTGGAGCATCCGGATCCCTGGTCGTGGCGCCAGGAGCTCGCCGAGCAGCTGGGCCCGCTGCTCACGGCAGGCGGCGGGCGGACGGGCGCCGCGCGCCGTCCCCAGGATGCGGGCGAGGCCCGGCCCGAGGCGGGCACGGCCTCCCTGCTGTCCGCCCTCGGCGGGCGCCTGGCCGAGGACCTCCGCGCCCCCGAGGACGTGCCGGCCCTGCCGGTCTCCGCGATGGACGGCTTCGCCGTGCGGGCGGCCGACGTCGACCCCGCCGGCCCCACCGTGCTGCCCGTCCTCGCCGACATCCCCGCCGCCCCCGGCGGCGCGCGGCGCCTGTCGCCGGGCACGGCCGCGCGCATCATGACCGGCGCCCCCGTCCCCACCGGTGCGGACGCCGTGATCGAGGTCGAGCGCACCGACGCCGCCCGGGCGGGTGCGGCGCCCGCAAAGGTGAGGATCGGCCCCGTCCCGCAGCTGCGCCCCGGGCGGCACGTGCGCCGCCCCGGCGAGGAGATCCCCCGCGGCGCGGTGATCGCCCCCGCCAGGCAGGAGGTGACGCCCGGCCTGGTGGCCGTGGCCGCGATGCTCGGGCTGGGCCGCCTGCCCCTGGCGCCGGGGCTGCCCTCCCGGACGCGGGCGGACGGCCCTCGGGTGGCCGTGCTGGTGACGGGCGACGAGGTCCTGCCCGGACACGACATCGCCGCCGGGCAGGCCGATGGCGCCGTCCGCGACTCCAACGGCGTCATGCTCGCCGCGGCCCTGGCGGAGCTCGGCGCCCGGGCCCTGCCGCGACGCTGCTCCGACGCGCCCGCGCCGTTCCTCCGATCCCTGCGCGAGGCCGCCGAGGAGGCGGATCTCGTGCTCACCACGGGCGGCATCGGCCACGGCGCCTTCGACGTGGTCAAGGCGGTGCTCGGGGAGGGCGGCACGGGCGGCTCCCGCTTCGCCCACCTCGCCCTGCGCCCCGGCGGGCCGCAGGGCCGGGGGACGCTCGCCCGCGCCGACGGCTCCCTCGCCCCGCTCGTCCACCTGCCCGGGACGCCCGTCGGCGCCCTGGTCGGGTTCCATCTCTTCGTGCGCCCGCTGCTCGGCGCCGGGGAGATCACGCAGGGCGTGCTCGGTCCGATCCCCGAGGCCGCCCGCCCGCAGCCCGGCCGGCGGGGGAGCGGCGGCGCCGCGCAGACGCGGCTGCACGCGCTGCCGGCCGTCCTCGAGGAGCACGACGACGCCGGTCACGGGGCCCCGCGGGCGCTGCTGCTGCCGGGACGCCGGCTCGCGCCCTTCGCCCGCGCCGATGCCCTGGTGCTGCTGGAGCTCGCGCCCGGGCAGGAGGCGGAGGAGGGGGCGGCGGTGCCGGTGGTCCGGCTGGGGGCGTGAGCGCTCGGTGATGCGCCCGGGCGCCCGGGGCGGGGTCAGCGATCGGGTCAGCCGGGAGAGCGGTCCTCGAGGCGCCGGCGAAGCGCCTCGTCCTGCGCCGCCCGGGCGGCGCGCCGGTCCCGGCGTCGGAGCGAGATGCCGCGGACCATCGTCGCGACCAGCACGATCCCCACGCCGGCGGCGGCTCCGAGGCTCAGCGCCGAGAGCCACGCGCTGTAGGTCCAGCCCGCCAGGAAGACCAGGGCGAGGGCCAGGATCCCCACAGGCCAGACGCCGATGCCGCGGTGGCGGAGGGCATCGGCGGACGCGATCGCGGCGAGGATGCCGACGACCAGGAGGATCAGATGCCAGAAGGTCACGATTCGAGCATAACCAGCCCCCGGGCACGGGGGAGACCTCCGATGTGCGGCACTCTGGACGACTGCAAAGCGTTATGGTGACCGACGGAACCGTCCGGAACGGACCGGTTCCTGACCCTCCTGCGTCGCGACAGCTCGGACCTCGAGCTCGACCCGGCACAGCGGCCGGAGCCTGCGGGCCCGGCGCGGTCGCCCCCGGTCCCGAGCGGGGCCCGGTCGACGAGCGGCACCCTGGGTACGGAAAGGAACACTTCGCGATGATGCACAGCCTGGTGGGGAGACGACGTGATTAGGTTCGTCTCGCTCCGATTGCTGACCTACGTGATCCTGGCGTTCGTCGCCACGAGCTTCGCCTACCTGCTGGCGGCCTCGCTGATGCATCCCGAGGAGGTGCTCTACCCGCCGATCGCGACGCAGCCGATCCCGCCGGCGACGGCCCAGATGTACCTCGACGTCCGCAACGTCAACCCGGACACCCCGCTGTTCGAGCGCTACGCGACGTGGCTGGGCGGGCTGATCCGCGGGGACCTCGGCGTGACCACCGGGACCAACAAGTCGATGGTGCCCGTGGTGCAGGAGCTGGCCACCAGGATCCCGATCAGCCTCCGCCTGGTGGTGCTGGGAACCGTCATCGGCACCGTGCTCGGCGTGCTGGTGGGCATGGTCTCGGCCGTGCGCCGGAACTCGATCGGCGACCGCGTCTCCACCTTCCTCGCCTTCGTGCTGCTGTCCCTGCCGACCCCCGTCGTCATCCTCATCGTGCAGCAGACGAACCAGGGCGTCATGGACCTCACCGGCTGGGGACTGCCGGCGATCAACCCGATCAACCCCCTGCTGGCGCCCGGCTCCTGGGAGTCCATCAGCTACCAGATCAAGGCGCTGGTGATGCCCACCATCGTGCTGGCGCTCTTCGCCGCCGCGTCCTACTCGCGGTACATGAAGGTCACGACCCTCGACGTGCTGGGCAGCGACTACCTGCGCACCGCCCGCGCCAAGGGGCTCACCCGCGGCCGGGCGATGACCAAGCACGGTCTGCGGATGGCCCTGATCCCGATGGGCCAGTACTTCGCCTTCGCGGTGGGGGCGGCCTTCACCGGGTCCCTGTTCGTCGAGCTCATGTTCAACTGGCAGGGCATCGGCCGCTTCGCCGTGTCCTCCATCGGCATGGCCGACGTCAACGGGACCGCGGGCGTCGTGCTGTACACGGCGATCCTGACCCTGCTCTCCGCGACCTTCGCAGACTTCCTGCAGGGTGTGCTCGACCCGAGGATCCGGTGACCCCATGACGAATCCTTCCGACATGCGCGGCACCGACGAGGCCGCCCAGCTGCAGGCGCACTCCGACCCGGCCGAGAATCCCGTCATCGCGAGCGTCCTGAACGACCCGTCGCTCTCCGAGCAGGACCTGCCCCAGGGCGACGCCCGGGCGATCGAGTCCATGGGGCGCAGCGAGCTGCTGCGCCGCCGCTTCCTGCGCAACCGCAGCGCCCAGATCGGCATGGTCGTCTTCGCGCTCCTCGTGCTGCTGGCGATCTTCGCGCCGATGTTCTACCAGTACGGTCCCTTCGAACGGGACCTGCGCAACGCGCTCAGCGGACCTTCGGCCTACCACTGGTTCGGCGTCAACGAGCGAGGCCTGGACATCTTCGCGCGCACCATGCAGGGCCTGCGGATCTCGCTGGTGATCGGTCTGGGGACCGCCGTGCTGACGTCCTTCCTCTCGGTGGTGGTCGGCATCGTCGCCGGCTTCGTGAGCAGCAAGGGCCGCTGGGGCGCGCTCGCCGACGGCGCGCTGGTCAACCTCATCAACCTGTTCCTGGTGATCCCTTCGCTGCTGCTGCTGATGCTGTTCAGCCCCGTGCTCCAGCAGCGTTCCTGGCTGTGGATGATCCCGCTGCTCGCCCTGTTCGCCTGGATGCTCACCGCCCGCGTGCTGCGCGCGATGACGCAGCAGCTCGTGCGCACCGAGTACGTCGAGGCGGCGAAGTTCATGGGGGTGCACCCCGTCGTCACCATGACCCGGCACATCCTGCCCAACATCGCCAGCTGGATCATCATCGACACCACCCTCGGCGTCAGCGGTGCGATCCTCGGCGAGACCGGCCTGTCCTTCATCGGCTTCGGCATCCAGTACCCGCAGGTCTCCCTGGGCACCGTGCTGCAGGACTACAACATCTCGGCGCCGTACACCTGGATCCCGCCGGCCGCGGTGCTGGCCGCCCTCGTCATCTCCATCAACCTCATGGGCGAGGCGCTGCGCGACGCCCTCGACCCGACCAGCGGCGCGAGCCGGCTGTAGAAAGGGGGAGCAGATGTCCGACACGATCCTCTCCGTCCGCGATCTCACCGTCACCTTCCCCTCCGAGCACGGCACCGTCCGCGCCGTGCAGAACCTCAGCTACGAGGTCCACAAGGGCGAGGCCCTCGCGATCGTCGGCGAATCCGGGTCCGGCAAGTCCGTCAGCTCCCTCGCGGTGATGGGCCTGCTCCCGGCCACCGCGAGCATCAGCGGCGAGATCGAGCTGATGGGCCGCAAGATCTTCACGCTCGACGACAAGCAGCTCTCCGAGCTGCGCGGGAACACGATCTCGATGGTGTTCCAGGACCCGCTGTCCGCGCTGACCCCGGTCTACCGCGTCGGCGATCAGATCGCCGAGGTGGTCCGGATCCACCATCCGGAGCGGTCCGCCGCGGCGGCCCAGGCGCGCGCGGTCGAGCTGCTGGAAGCCGTCGGGATCCCCGAACCGGGGCGCCGGGCGAAGCAGTACCCGCACGAGTTCTCCGGCGGCATGCGCCAGCGGGCCATGATCGCCATGGCGATCGCCAACGAGCCCGAGCTGATCATCGCCGACGAGCCGACCACGGCCCTGGACGTGACGATCCAGGCGCAGGTCATGGAGCTGCTGAAGTCGGCCCAGGAGCTGCTGGGGGCCGCGACGGTGCTCATCACCCACGACATGGGCGTGGTCGCCGGCTTCGCCGACCGGGTCCTGGTGATGAAGGACTCGCGGATGGTGGAGACCGGCGAGGTCGACGAGATCTTCTACCGGCCCCGGGAGAAGTACACCCGGGATCTCCTCTCCGCCGTGCCGCGGGTGGACCTCGCCGAGTCCGAGGGCACCGCGAGCGTCGCCGGCGCCGCCCTGCGCAGGGTCGCGGAGGCGGTCGAGGCCACCGAGCCGGCGATCCCGCGGGAGGAGCGCCCCGCCGTGCTCGAGGTCGAGGACCTCCACCGGGTCTATCCGATCACCAAGGGGGCGCTCGTGCGCCGGAAGGTCGGCGAGCAGCGGGCGGTGGACGGGATCTCCTTCGACATCCGCGAAGGGGAGTGCGTGGCCCTGGTCGGCGAGTCCGGCTGCGGGAAGACGACGACGCTGATGGAGATCATGCAGCTGCGCACCCCGCAGCAGGGCGTGATCCGGATCGGCGGCAAGGAGACCGGCTCCCTCACCCGCAAGGAGCGCCAGGCTCTGCGCTCGGACGTCACCATCGTCTTCCAGGACCCGATGGCGGCCCTGGACCCGAGGATGCCCATCGGCGACATCATCCGCGAGCCGATGCGCGTGCAGGGCTACAGCGCCGAGCGCATGGCCGAGCGCGTCGAATGGCTGCTCAAGACCGTGGGACTGCTGCCCGAGCACGCCGCGCGGTATCCCACCGAGTTCTCCGGGGGCCAGCGCCAGCGCGTGGGCGTCGCCCGGGCACTGGCCTGCGACCCGAAGCTGATCGTGCTCGACGAGCCGACCTCGGCGCTGGACGTGACGGTGCAGGCGGGCGTGCTCGCCATGCTGGCGGACCTCAAGACCCGGCTCGGCGTGAGCTTCCTGTTCGTCTCGCACGACCTGTCCGTGGTCCGCCACATCTCCGATCGCATCGCCGTGATGCGCCAGGGGAGGATCGTCGAGATCGGCGCGACCGAGGACGTGTTCTCCGATCCGCAGCACGAGTACAGCAAGGAGCTCCTCGCCGCCGTGCCGATCCCCGACCCGGTGATCGCGCGGAGCCGGCGGCGCATGGTGCTGGACCGGGCGGCCTTCGAGGGGGCGGCCCCGGAGGACGGCTCCACGGCCGCCTGAGCGAGACCGATCCCGGGGCGCGACCTGCCACGATGCAGGTCGCGCCCCGGTGCGTCGGGGCCTCGCCGTGTTGCGAAGCGGTAACAGGAACGCTGACATCCCACCCGGGATACCGACCGGTCATTAGACTCGTCACACCGGGCATGGACGGTGCTTGACCCAGAAGGTTTCACACCGCATGTCCCGGTCTCGACCACGAAGCGGTGCTGAGCGAATCGGTGCGCGCGAATGAAGGAGAAACATATGCGTCTGACGCGTCGATCCATGCTGGGAGCGACGGCCCTGACCGTCTCGATGACGGCGCTGGCCGCCTGCAGCCAGGACCCGGGGACCGGAGGCGGCGGCAACGGGGGCTCCGACGGCGGCGGCGAGGAGGGCGGCGACGCTCCGATCGCCGCCGACTCCAACGACATCAACGCGAAGGACCGCTCCGAGCTCGGCGAGGGCGGCGCGCTGCGCCTGGCGAACAACGCCTTCCCGGCCAACTGGAACGGCTTCCACACCGACGGCAACGAGGCGAACACGTCCGAGATGCTCGCGACGATGTACCCCAGCCTCATCCAGTACAGCGCTGCCGGCGAGGTGACCCACAACCCGCAGTACGCCCAGCGCATCGAGCTCACCTCCGAGGACCCGCAGGTCATGGAGATCGAGCTCAACGAGGGCATGACCTGGTCCGACGGCACGCCGATCAACTACCAGTCGATCGCCAACGTCTTCGAGACGATGAACGGCTCCAAGCCCGACTACGCCATCGCCTCCTCCTCCGGCTACGACAAGGTCGAGAAGATCGAGCAGGGCGCGAGCGACCTCATCGCCGTGGTCACCTTCAAGGAGAAGTACGCGGACTGGATCTCCCTGCCGGGCGTCATGCCGGACTCCCTGGTCGCGACCGCTGACGCCTTCAACACGAGCTGGGCCGCCGAGCCGCTGGTCACCGCCGGCCCGTACAAGGTCGACACGATCGACGCCGCCAACAAGACGGTGCTCGTGGTGCCGGACGAGAACTGGTGGGGCGACAAGCCCCTCCTCTCCCAGGTCCTGTTCACCACCATCGAGGACCCGGCCGCGACCGCGACGGCGTTCCAGAACGGCCAGCTCGATGTCATCGAGACGACGGTTCCCGCCACGTACTCCGTGGTCGAGCCGCTGATCGGCAACGGGGCCACGCTGCGCAAGGCCGCCGGGCCGAACTGGACCCACCTCACCCTGAACGGCGCCGAGGGGCGCGCGCTGGCCGACCCGGCCGTGCGTCAGGCGATGTTCCGCGCGATCGATCGCCACGAGGTGTTCCTGTCCGTCAACGCGACCATGCCGTACCCGGACAACACGGAGCCGCTGAACAACCACCTCCTGATGACGAACCAGGAGGGCTACCAGGACAACTCGGGCGATCTGGGCACGTACGACCCCGAGGCCGCCAAGAAGCTCCTCACCGACGCCGGCTACACCCTCGAGGGTGAGGGCGACGACATGAAGGCCATGAAGGACGGCAAGGCCGTCGAGATCACCTACGTCTACAACGACGGCTCGAAGACCAACGAGGCCGTCGTGCCCGTGGTCCAGGAGCAGCTCAAGGCCGTGGGCATCACCATGACCGTGCAGAAGGTCCCGCCGACAGACCTGTTCTCCAAGTACGTCATCCCGGGCGACTTCGACGTCACGCTGTTCGGCTGGGTCGGCAACCCCTTCCTCTCCTCCGGCGACTCGATCTGGAAGACCGACGGCGAGCAGAACTTCGGGAAGATCGGCGATGCCGAGACCGATGCGCTGATCGACCAGGCCGCCGTGGAGACGGACCCGGCCAAGCGCCTCGAGCTGATCAACCAGGCCGATGCCCGGCTCTGGCAGCTCGCGGGCGTCGTCCCGCTCTGGCAGGCGTACGACTTCTTCGTGCAGAACGACGATCTCGCGAACTTCGGGGCCAAGGGCTTCCAGTCGCTGGACTGGACGAAGATCGGCTACGTGAAGGGCTCTTCGAAGCTCGACGGCTGACCCCCGGTCATCCTGGCGACGGCCCCTGCGCTCCGGCGCGGGGGCCGTTCCGCGTCCACGCTCAGGAGACGCCGGCACTCCTCGGGGTCTCCGGGAGCGAGGGGACCGGACTCGTCCTGCTCAGCCCCCGGCGAAGGGCGGCAGCACGTCCACGCGGTCGCCCGGGGCGAGCGCCCGCGTCCGATCGCGGCACACCACGGAGTTCACCAGCAGGCTGCAGCTGTCGAGCACCCGGGCGCCGGGCGCGTCGGTCGCGGCGCGCAGCTGCCCGAGCGCCTCGTCCACGGTGCCGGCGCGCAGGAGCATCCGCTCGGCGCCCAGGGCCGCGGCGACCGCGGCGAACAGGTGCACCTCGATCTCGGGGAGCGAGGCGCCGGTCCCGGGACCCGGGACCGGGGCGGAACGGGATTCCATGGCGCTCATCCTCCGATCGCGCTCATCGGCCGCTCGGGCTGGACGAAGTCGGGGCGGTCCATGCCGTGGCCGGCCGCCTTGCCCCACTGGACCGCCCGCCACATGTCGGCGATGGCCTCGTCCGACGCCCCCGAGCGCAGGGCGCCGCGCAGGTCCGTCTCCTCATGGGAGAACAGGCAGGTGCGCACGCGCCCCTCGGCCGTGAGGCGGGTGCGGCGGCAGTCGGCGCAGAAAGGCCGGGTCACCGAGGCGATGATGCCCATCCGCCCGCGGTGCGCGCCGGTGGCACGATCGGCGACGTCGAACAGCTCGGCGGGGGCGCCGGCGCGCTCCACATCGGCGGGGGAGAGCAGGAAGCGCCCCTCGAGCAGGGCGTGGACGTCCTGGGCGGTGACCATGCTGCTGCGGTCCCAGATGTGGTCCGCGTCCAGCGGCATCTGCTCGATCACGCGCAGCTGGAGGTCCCGCCGCAGGCACCAGTCCAGCAGATCCGGCAGCTCGTGGTCGTTCACCCCGGGCATCAGTACGGCGTTGATCTTGATCGGGGTCAGCCCCGCCTCCCGCGCCGCGTCGATGCCCTCGAGCACGCGGTGCAGCAGGGGCCGGCGCGTGATGCGCTCGAAGGTCTCGGAGACCACGGAGTCCAGGGAGACGTTGATGCGGTCCAGCCCGGCCTCGCGCAGCTGCGCGGCGCGCACCTCGAGGCCGATGGCGTTCGTGGTCAGCGAGACGTCCGGCGCGGAGGGCAGGGCCGAGATCCCTGCGATGATCTCGGGCAGGTCTGGCCGGGTCAGCGGCTCGCCGCCGGTGAGCCGCACCTGCGTGATCCCCAGGTGCTCGGTGCCGATGCGCACCATCCGCACGATCTCCTCGCGGGAGAGGAGGTCCTTCGAGGAGAGGAACGTCAGGCCGGAGGCCGGCATGCAGTACGAGCAGCGCAGGTTGCAGAAGTCGGTGAGCGAGACGCGCAGGTCGGTCGCCTCCCGGCCGAAGCGGTCCAGCAGGGCCGGGGAGGCGGGGCGATCGGCCGTGTCGGGAAGGCGCACGGCGGCGGGGTCCGTCGTGCGGGGCCGGGGGATCCCCAGCGCCACGCCGCGTCCTGCCCTGGGCATCGCGCCCCCTCCCTGCGGCGCGCCGGGTGCGCGCCGTCCCGTCCAGGATAGGGGCCCGCCCCGCGCCGGCGGGGATCGGGCGGGCCCCGTTGCCGGGTCGAGACCCGCCGGGGTCGTGCCGCGGGGCGTGGGCGTCCCCGCGGCCGGGGGCGGCGGGGCGCGCTCCGGGGGCCGGAGGCCGATACTGGAGGGGTGCGCCGAGGTCGCTCGGCGCCCGCACCCGAGGGAAGGACGCCGATGGACCGGATCCCGCTCGCCGATCACCGCGACGACGCGATCGCCCTGCTCGCCGCCCATCGCACGCGAGAGATCGTGCCCGTCACGGGCGCGCTGCTCGGGCGGGTGGCCGCGGCCGATGTCCGGGCCCGCACCGACGTCCCCGCGGCGGACAACTCCCAGATGGACGGCTATGCCGTCGCCGCGGCCGATCTCGCGGGCGACGGCGCCGCGGCGCGCCTCCGGCTCGCCCCGGCGATCGCCGCCGGCGCCGGGGTGCGCGACCACGTCCCCGGCACCGCGACCCCGATCATGACCGGCGCCCCCGTCCCGCGCGGCGCGGACCTCGTCGTCCCCGTCGAGGAGAGCGGCCCCGGCAGCTTCGAGGGCGCCCCGCCCGCCGGCGAGGAGATCGACCTGCGTCCCGCCGTCGCCGCGGCCGGTCGCTTCGTGCGCCGCGCCGCCTCCGACACCCGCGCCGGGGACCTGATCCTGCGCGAGGGGACCGTGCTCACCCCGGCACGCATCGCCCACCTCGCCGCCTGCGGGATCGACCGTCTGCGCGTGCTCGTGCCGATGCGCGCCCTGGTCCTGTCCACCGGCAGCGAGGTGCAGGATGCCTCCACGGCGCTGCGGGAGGGCGGCGCCTTCGACGCCAACGGTCCGGGCCTCGCCGCCGCCCTGGTCGACGCCGGCGCGGAGGTGGTCGGCGCCGCCCGTGTCGTGGACGATCCCGCCGAGCTGCTGCGCACCCTCGAGTGCCAGGCCGCCGCGACCGGGGCCGATCTCGTCGTGAGCAGCGGCGGTGTCAGCGCGGGCGCGTTCGAGGTGGTCCGCCAGGCCGCCGAGCTGCCCGGCGTGCGGCTGGCCTTCCCGAAGGTGGCGATGCAGCCCGGCGGCCCGCAGGGCATCGGCACCGTGGAGGCCGACGGCCGCCGCCTGCCGTGGCTGGCGTTCCCGGGCAACCCCGTCTCCGCGCTGCTGAGCCTTGAGCTGGTGGCCCGGCCCGCGCTCGGAGCCGCGCCGCGCACGACGCTGCGCCTGCCCGTCCGCCTGGACGAGCCCGCGCCCTCGCCGCGCGACCTCGAGCAGTACCGGCGCGCCCGGCTGCTGCCGTCGGGGGAGGTGCGGCTGGTCAGCGGCCCTTCCTCGCATCTGCTGGGGGCGCTGGCGCTGTCCGATGCTCTGGTGCGGGTGCCGGCCGGCGTCGACATGGTGAACGATGGGGACATGCTCGAGACCCTGCTGCTCCCGGGCGCCGGCGCATGACCGGCGCAGACCTCTCCCATGTGCGCGAGGACGGCTCCGCCCGCATGGTCGACGTGACCGACAAGGCCGTCACCTCCCGCGCCGCCACGGCCCGGGCCGTGCTGCGTACCCGCCCCGACGTCATCGACCGCATCGCCGAGGGCACCCTGCCCAAGGGCGAGGCCCTGCCCGTGGCGCGCATCGCCGGGATCATGGGCGCCAAGCGCACCCCGGACCTCATCCCCCTGTGCCACCCGCTGCCGCTGTCCGGGGTGGAGCTGGACCTCGACCCCCACGACGACGTCGTCGAGATCCGCGCCCGGGTGCGGACCCGCGGCGTCACCGGCGTGGAGATGGAGGCGCTGACCGCCGTGAGCGTCGCGGCGCTGACCGTCTTCGACATGATCAAGGCCGTCGACCACCTCGCCGTGATCGAGCAGATCCGGGTCGAGGAGAAGTCCGGCGGGAAGAGCGGCGACTGGAGCCGGGGCGATGCGCCGGCCGCAGCCGCAGGCCCCGAGGAGCAGGAGGGCCCGCGATGAGGGAGATCCCCGCCCGGCGCAGCGACGCCGACTGCCGCATCCCCGATCCGGAGAACCCGGCGCTCCTGCTCGGCAGCGCGCGCGTGGTCATCGCCTCGACCCGTGCGGCCGACGGCACCTACGAGGACCGCACCGGCCCCCTGCTGCACGCCTGGCTCGCAGGCCGCGGCCTGGACATCGGCCCCGTCGTCGTCGTGCCCGACGGCCCCGAGGTGGGGCGGGCCGTCGGCGCGGCGATCGCGGACGGCGTGGACGTGCTCATCACCTCCGGCGGCACCGGCATCTCCCCGAGCGACGTCACCCCCGAGCAGACGGCTCCCCACCTGGACCGGGAGCTGCCGGGGATCCTCGAGGAGGTGCGGCGGCGGGGCCTGGCGAACTCCCCGGCCGCCCTGCTCAGCCGCGGCCTCGCCGGCATGGCCGGGCGGACCGTCGTGGTGAACCTGCCCGGGTCCCGCGGCGGGGTGAAGGACGGCATCGCCGTGCTCGACCCGATCCTGGACCACCTCCTGGACCAGCGCGACGGCGGTGGCCACGCATGAGCGGCCCCGGCTCCGCCGCGCCGGACGGGCCGACCGAGCAGACCGCGACCCCGAGCGCCGCGGTCCCCGACGCCGTGGCACCGGAGCGTGCACCGGAGGCCATCGGCCGCACCCCCTTCGGCGCCGACCCGCAGCAGCTGCGTGTCCCCGGCGACCCGGCGCTCGGCGAGGCCGGCGCGCGCGTGCGCCGCGCGAGCGTGGGGGAGGAGCCGATCTCCGTCGAGGAGATGGCCCGCGCCGTCGCCGATCCGCGCTGCGGGGCCGTGGTCACCTTCGACGGGGTGGTCCGCGACCATGACGGCGGGCGCACCGTGCTCTCCCTGGACTACAGCGCCCACCCCCTGGCGCAGCAGGCGCTCGCCGAGGCCGCGCGGGACGTGGCCGCGAGCCATGAGGACGTGCTCATCGCCCTCGCGCATCGCATCGGCCCGCTGCGCATTGGCGACACCGCCCTGGCCTGCGCGGTCGCGGCGCCGCACCGCAAGCTCGCCTTCTCCGCCTGCGACGCGCTGGTCGACGAGGTCAAGCGCCGCGTCCCCATCTGGAAGCACCAGCGCTTCGCCGACGGCGAGGCCGAATGGGTCGGTGCCGGCGGCTGACCCCGCACCGCCGCCCGCACCGCGCCGCCCCGCCCCCGCGCCGCCCTGCCCCGCCCTGGCCGCCCCCGTATCGCGCCGCCCTGCCCTGCCCCCGCGCGGACGGCTGTCGAGTGCCGGCTGGCGAGCCAAAATCGGCCCATTCTGGTTCGCCAACCGGCACTCGTGCCGTGGCCGGTGCGGGCCGACGTGCCGTGGCCGGTGCGGGCCGGCGCGCCGCGGTGCGGTTCACCCGGGGGACATCTGCGAGGGCTAGCGTCGGGCCATGCGCATCCTGCACCTGACCGACACGCATCTCTTCGCCGATCCCGCCGCCCGGCACTACGACCGCATCGCCACCGCCGATGCGCTGCGGGCGGTGCTCGAGAACCTCTCCGGGCTGCGGGGCGTGGACCTCGTGGTGCACTCGGGGGACGCCTCCGAGGACGGCAGCGTCGCCAGCTACCGCCTGCTGCACGAGATGCTGGACCCGTTCGCCGCGCGGCTCGGGGCGAAGCTCGTGGTCGCCATGGGCAACCATGACGTCCCCGCCGCCTACGCGCAGGTCGCCGGGCCCGGCGACCACGCCGCGCCCTACCAGGACCGGGTGGTCACCACCGGCGACGGGGCGCGGGCGGTGGTGCTGGACACGAGCGTCCCCGGCGCCGGCTACGGCCATCTCGACACCGTGCAGCTGGACTGGCTGCGCCGGATCCTCGCGGTGCCGGCCCGCCGCGGCACCGTGCTGGTGCTGCACCACCCGCCGCTGGCGGCGGCCACCCCCCTGCTGCGCGCCCTGGACCTCGACGGGCTGGACGAGCTCTCCGCCGCGATCGAGGGCACGGACGTGCGCGTGATCCTCTCGGGCCACTACCACCACGCCCTCGACGGCCGGCTGGGCTCGGTGCCCGTGCACGTGGCGCCGGGGGTGACGAACGTGGTCGACCCGCTGGGCGCGGATCAGCACGAGCGCGCCCTCGCGCTCTCGGGGGCGAGCCTGGTGGAGTTCGACGGGCGCAGCGCGCAGTCGGCGCCGCGGATCACCACCTCCGTCTGGCCGAACGCGGGGGACCTCCCGGCCGACGGCGACCCCGGGCAGCGGCTCGCGCCGGTCTACGACTTCGACGAGGAGGCGGTGCGCGGCATCGTCGAGGCCGCCGGGCGCCGACACGTTTAGCACTCGTCTTGCGCGAGTGCCAAGGCGGTCCTAGAGTTGTCCCCGTTGGCAGTCACCTGGCCCGAGTGCCAGAGCTGCCAGACGGGTCCCCACCCGGTCGGCACCGCGACGACGACCGCTCCGGGGATCCGAACCCGGAACTCTCAGAGTCATTCATCGAAGAAGGAGTGGATCCGCATGTCGGTCTCCATCAAGCCCCTCGAGGATCGTGTCGTCGTCAAGCCGCTCGAGGCAGAGCAGACCACGGCCTCCGGCCTGGTCATCCCGGACACCGCGAAGGAGAAGCCCCAGGAGGGCGAGGTCGTCGCCGTGGGCGAGGGCCGCTTCGACGACAAGGGCCAGCGCGTCCCGATGGACGTCAAGGTCGGCGACAAGGTCGTCTTCTCCAAGTACGGCGGCACCGAGCTGAAGTACGGCGGCGAGGAGTTCCTCATCCTGGGCTCCCGCGACATCCTCGCGATCGTCGAGGCCTGAGCCCATGGCGAAGGAGATCATCTACGACGAGGAGGCGCGCCGCGCCCTCGAGCGGGGCGTCGACCACCTCGCGAACACCGTCAAGGTGACGCTCGGCCCCAAGGGCCGCAACGTCGTCCTGGACAAGAAGTGGGGCGCCCCCACGATCACCAACGACGGCGTCACCATCGCCCGGGAGATCGAGCTCGAGGATCCGTTCGAGAACCTCGGCGCCCAGCTGACCAAGGAGGTGGCCACCAAGACGAACGACGTCGCCGGTGACGGCACCACCACCGCCACCGTGCTGGCCCAGGCGCTCGTGCACGAGGGCCTGCGCAACGTCACCTCCGGCGCCGCCCCGGCCGCCCTCAAGCGCGGCTTCGAGGCCGCCGTCGAGGCCGTCTCCGCCAAGCTCGGCGAGATCGCCATCGAGGTCGACGGCAAGGAGCAGATCGCGAACGTCGCGTCCGTCTCCAGCCAGGACCGCGAGATCGGCGAGCTCCTCGCCGAGGCCTTCGACAAGGTCGGCAAGGACGGCGTCATCACCGTGGAGGAGTCCTCCACCACGGCGATGGAGCTGGACTTCACCGAGGGCATGCAGTTCGACAAGGGCTACATCTCCCCGCACTTCGTCACCGACGCGGACCGCCAGGAGGTCGTGCTCGAGGACGCCTACGTGCTGCTGAACCAGGGCAAGATCTCCGCCGTGGCGGACATCCTGCCGCTGCTGGAGAAGGTCGTCGAGTCCGGCAAGCCGCTGTTCGTCATCGCGGAGGACGTCGACGGCGAGGCGCTGTCCACGCTCGTCGTGAACAAGCTGCGCGGCACCTTCAAGGGCGCGGCCGTCAAGGCCCCCGCCTTCGGCGACCGCCGCAAGGCCATGCTGCAGGACATCGCGGTGCTCACCGGCGCCCAGGTCGTCACGGCCGATCTCGGCCTGGACCTGAAGACCGTCGGCACCGATGTGCTCGGCCACGCCGGCCGCGTCGTCATCACCAAGGACACCACCACCATCGTGGGCGGCGCCGGTGACGACGAGGCCGTCTCGGACCGGGTCGCGCAGATCCGCTCCGAGATCGCCGCGACCGACTCCGACTGGGACCGCGAGAAGCTCCAGGAGCGCCTCGCCAAGCTCGCCGGCGGCGTGTCCGTCATCAAGGTGGGCGCCCACACGGAGGTCGAGCTCAAGGAGAAGAAGATGCGCATCGAGGACGCGGTCTCCGCGACTCGTGCGGCCATCGAGGAGGGCATCGTGGCCGGTGGCGGCAGCGCCATCGTCCAGGCGGCCTCCGTCCTCGAGGGCGACCTCGGGCTCACCGGTGACGAGGCCGTCGGCGTCCGCGCCGTGGCCAAGGCCCTGGCCCAGCCGCTGCGCTGGATCGCGGAGAACGCCGGCCTCGAGGGCTTCGTCGTCGTCGAGAAGGTCAAGGGCGAGCAGGTCGGCCACGGCCTCGACGCCGCGACCGGCGAGTACGTCGACCTCGTCGCCGCGGGCATCATCGATCCGGTCAAGGTCACCCGGTCGGCGCTGCGCAACGCGGCCTCGATCGCGACCCTGGTCCTGACGACCGAGACGCTCGTCGTCGAGAAGAAGGACGACGAGGAGGCCTGATCCTCGCGCCCCCGGGGATCCGATCCCCGGATCGCAGGGCGGGCGGTACGACCGAGGTCGTGCCGCCCGCCCTGCGTGCATCCCGCCCGTCCGACCGGCGGCGCCTGGCGCCTCCCGGACGGGCGAGCGGCCTACTATGACGTCGTCGCAGTCCACACAGGAGGGGAGGGGATCCGTGAGCCGACCAGGCCGCCGTGACAGCTCGCCCGTCGCGCAGTCCACCCGGATCTTCGGGCCGCCCGCCCCCGCGGTGATCGGCACCGTCCTCGCATCCTTCGTGTTCGTCATCGTCCTCGAGTTCCTCGTGCTCATCAGCTTCGTGGGCCAGCGCCTGTGGAACCACCCGCTGATGCTCCACGACCTCGTGTTCACCCTGCCGCTGCTTGGGTGGGTGCTCGTGCTGGCCGCGAGCATCGTGATGGTCGCGCGGATCGTCACCACCTGGCTGCAGCTGACCGACGTCGGCGTGGACGTGCACGGCCTGTTCCGCCGCAGCATCACCATGACCTGGGCCGAGGTGGGCCGCGTCGTCGCGGTGCAGCAGATCGACCGCGGGGCCTCCCCGGCGGAGATGCTCGAGCGCTCCGGCTCCCCCTACGACGGGGTCTTCGTGCTGGACCGCGGAGGGCGGCGCCTGGTCAACGTCTCCGGGCGCTTCTTCGGCTTCGGCGCCCAGCATGCCATGGTCGAGCGGGCCCGCGCCGCCGGGGTGGAGGTGCGCGACATCGAGCTCATCACGCCCCGCGAGCTGCACGCCCTGGAGCCCCATGCGCTTTCCTTCATCGACCGCCACCCCCACCTCGTGCTGCTGGGCCTGGCGGCCTTCTACGTCGCGCACAACGTGCTGACCTTCGTCATCTGGGGCCTGTGAGCGAGGGCTCCGGGCCCGGCGGGCCCGCCGCGGGCGCCGGGCGCGCCCCGGACGCCGGCCACCCCGCATCGGGTGCCGACCACCCCGCATCCGGTGCCGACCAGCCCGCCCCGGGGGCCCGCCCGGGCCGCGCCGCCCGGCGCCGCCTGCGGCGTCCCACCCCGCCGCTGCCGCAGCGCGAGGGGCTGGACCCCCTGCGGGTGCGGCTCGAGGCCGGCGGACGGGCCCTCGACGCGCTCGCCGCGCGGCTGCCCGCCCTGCGCGACCCGGCGGCCACCGACCTCGCGCTGCGCTTCGCCCGCGGGGAGATCGTCCGGGGCTCCGGGCGCCCGGTCGCGGCCGATGAGGAGCTCGCCCCCGGCACCGAGCTGTGGCTGCACCGCGAGCTCGCCCCCGAGCACGTCCCCGAGGTCGCGCTGCCGATCCTCCTGCACGACGAGCACCTGCTGGTCCTGGACAAGCCCCACGACATGGCGACCATGCCCCGCGGCGCGCACATCCGCTCCAGCGCCCTGGTGCGGCTGCGGCGCCTCACCGGGATCGAGACCCTCACGCCGCTGCACCGCCTGGACCGACGCACCGCAGGCGTGCTCGCCTTCGGCATCCGCCCCGAGGAGCGGGCCGCCTACCAGAGCCTCTTCGCGCGCGGCGAGGTCGAGAAGGAGTACCGCGCACGCGTCCAGGAGCCGCCCGCGCAGGACGGGCCGCCCGCGCAAGACGGACCGGCCGCTCAGGACGGACCGCCCGCGCAGGACGGGCCGAGCTGGGCGCCGGGGGAGGCCTTCACCCTGCGCGACCGGCTCGTGCGGCGCCGCGGCGCGCTGCAGACGCAGGTCGTGCCCGGCGAGCCCAACGCCCTCACGCACGTGCGGGTGCTGGGCTCCGCGCCGGGGGTGCGGGACCTCGCCCTCATGCCGCGCACCGGGCGCACCCATCAGCTGCGCGTGCAGCTGGCCCATCGCGGCGCCCCGATCCTGGGCGACGACCTCTACCCGCAGGTGCGGGCCCTCGGCCCCGAGGACCCGGTGCTGCACCTGCTGGCCCTGCGCCTGGCGTTCCGCGACCCGATCACGGGCGCCCCGCGCGAGCTGATCAGCGGCCGCCGCGTACCCTGAGGGCGTGATGGTGGACGAGGACGGCGCGCCGGGCGCCCTGGAGGAGGCCGCGCCCTCCCCGCGCCGCACCCGCGACGGCCTCGTGCTGGTGGGCCCGAGCATCCGCGCGCGATACCTCCCCGGAGCGCTCATCGGCCTGCCGATGGTCTCCCTGCTGCTGGCCCCCTTCGTCGCGGCCGGCCTCGAGCAGTGGCGCGACGCCCGCGTCGCCGCCGGCGCGGGCGGACCCCTGGTGAGGCTGCTCGAGCCGATGGCCGCGCAGATGCTGCTGGGCTGGCTGCTGCTGTGGGCGCTGCTGGCGCTGTGGGCGCTGGTGCCGATGATCGCCACCCATCGGGTGGTGCTGCTGGACGAGGCCGCCGGCACCGTCCGCCTGCGGCGCGGGCTGCGCACGGGGGAGCCGGTGCCCGTGTCCGAGGTCGTCTACGCCGTGGGCGAGGCCGAGCGCGGGTACGAGGCGCTGATCGGCATCGGCGCCCCGGAGCGGCCCGAGGACCAGGCCGCCCGGCAGTGGCGGATCCCGAACATCGGCTGGGACGACGCCGGCTTCGACGGGCTGCGCGCCCTGCAGTCCGCGGCCGGGCTGCGTGCCGCCCCGCCCCGCCCCGTGCTGCTGGCCGAGGCCCGGCGCCGCCGCCGCGCGGACGCGCACCAGGAGATGGCCCAGCGCATCGGCATGCCCTGGCGGGAGGAGTACGCGCACGACGAGGCGGCCTTCCAGCGCGACTTCGACCACGCCCGCCGGGTGCTCGGCGGCAAGGAGCCGCCCTCGGGGGGCGGCGGCTGAGCAGCCGTCGGCGCGCCGGCGCGCCCGGGGCCGCTCCCGGGGCGGACCGGTGTGCCCGCCATCGGCCGAGGAGCCCGCCCGCCCGCCGGTGCGCCGCCGGGGTGTCCGGTGCCACGTCCCCCGAGGCTGATCGGGGCGCCGCCCCGCGGGTAGCATCGGTGCATGACGAGTGCGGATCCGTTCGGTTTCATCGGCCTGACCTACGACGACGTCCTCCTGCTGCCGGGAGAGACCGACGTCATCCCCTCCGAGGCGGACACGACCAGTCGCCTCACCAAGGAGATCTCCCTGCGCGTGCCGCTCGCGAGCGCCGCCATGGACACCGTCACCGAGGCGCGCATGGCCATCGCCATGGCCCGCCACGGCGGCATCGGCATCCTCCACCGCAACCTCTCCATCGAGGACCAGGCCCATGAGGTCGACCTCGTCAAGCGCACCCAGACGGGCCGCATCACCAACCCGGTGACCATCGGCCCCGAGGCCACCCTCGAGGACTTCGACTCCGTCTGCGGCCAGTTCCGCGTCTCCGGCCTCCCCGTGGTCGACGCGGAGGGCACGCTGCTGGGCATCTGCACCAACCGCGACCTGCGCTTCATCCCCGTCGCCGAGTGGGCGAGCACCCGCGTGGGCGACGTGATGACCTCCCAGCCGCTGTTCACCGCCCCGTCGGACGTCTCCTCCGAGGAGGCCACGGCCCTGCTGCGCCGCAACAAGCGCGAGCGCCTGCCGCTGGTGGACGCCGACGGCAAGCTCACCGGCCTGATCACGGTGAAGGACTTCGTGAAGTCCGAGCAGTTCCCCGACGCCTCCAAGGACGGCCAGGGCCGTCTGCTGGTGGGTGCGGGCGTCGGATTCTTCGGCGATTCGATCGACCGCGCCGGGGCCCTGCGCGACGCGGGCGTGGACGTGCTCGTGGTCGACACCGCCAACGGCCATGCCCGCCTCGCCCTGGAGATGATCGCCCGCATCAAGGGCGACTCCTACTTCCGCGGCGTCCAGGTGATCGGCGGCAACGTCGCCACCCGGGCCGGTGCCCAGGCGCTGGTGGACGCGGGCGCGGACGCCGTGAAGGTCGGCGTCGGCCCCGGCTCGATCTGCACCACCCGCGTGGTCGCCGGCGTCGGCGTGCCGCAGATCACCGCGATCCATGAGGCCGCCCAGGCCTGCGGCCCCGCGGGCGTCCCGCTGATCGGCGACGGCGGCCTGCAGTACTCCGGCGATATCGCCAAGGCCCTCGTGGCCGGCGCGGACACCGTCATGGTCGGCTCGCTGCTCGCGGGGACCGAGGAGTCCCCGGGCGAGGTCGTGCTGGTCAACGGCAAGCAGTTCAAGTCCTACCGCGGCATGGGCTCGCTGGGGGCGATGGCCTCGCGCGGCAAGAAGTCCTTCTCCAAGGACCGCTACTTCCAGGCCGATGTCTCCAGCGACGACAAGATCGTCCCCGAGGGCATCGAGGGCCGCGTCTCCTACCGCGGTCCGCTGGCCGGCGTGGTCCACCAGATGGTCGGCGGCCTCGCCCAGTCGATGTTCTACGTCGGCGCGCACACCGTCCCGGAGCTCAAGGAGAAGGGCCGTTTCGTGCGCATCACCGCGGCCGGCCTCAAGGAGTCCCACCCCCACGACCTCGCCGCGATCGTCGAGGCCCCGAACTACTCCGCGCGCTGACCGGCCCCGGCGCCGCCCGCTGACCCGCCAGGGCCCCGGGCCCGAGCGGAGCTCCCGCCCGCCGCCGATCGATCCCGGCTGCGAACACGAAAGGCGGTCTCAGAGCCGCGAGCCAGGCGATTGCCTGGCTCGAGGCTCTGAGGCCGCCGTCCGTGCACAGGCGATCCCGTGTCGCGGGAGAGACGGCGCGGCCCCGGCCCCCGCGTTGTGGATGACGGACCAGGCCTGTCCGTGATCGCACCTACCCTGGAGGCATGAGCATCGCACCGCCGGCCTGGACCTCCGCACCCCTGCTGGGCTTCGACACCGAGACGACCGGGACGGACGTCGCGACGGACCGGATCGTCACCGCGGCCCTGGTCCATTCGGTGGGCCCCGGGCGGGAGAACGAAACGGTCGCCACCTGGCTGATCGACCCGGGGGTCCCGATCCCGGAGCAGGCCGCACGGATCCACGGGATCAGCACCGAGCACGCCCGCGAGCACGGCGCGGCCCCCGGCCCCGCGCTCGACGAGGTCGCCGGGATGCTGGCCGATGCCCTGTCCCGGGACGTGCCGCTGGTCGCCTTCAACGGCAGCTTCGACGTGGCGATCCTCGAGAACGAGCTGCGCCGGCTGGGCCTTCCGACCCTCGCCGAGCGTCTGGGCCGGCAGATCGCCCCGATGATCGACCCGCTGGTCCTGGACCGTGGCCTGGACCGCTACCGCAAGGGCAAGCGCACCCTCACCGACCTCCTCGAGGTCTACGGCATCCACCAGGACGGCCGCCTGCACACGGCGGACGTCGACGTCTCCGCCACCCTGGACGTGCTGCGCGCGCAGGTGACGAAGTTCGACGCCCTCGGCGCGATGCCTCTCGCGGAGCTGCACCAGCAGCAGATGACCTGGCACCGCGACTGGGCGGAGAACTTCAACAAGTTCCTCTCCAGCCGGGGTCGCACGCCCGATGTGCCGCTGGACTGGCCGATCGCCGACGTCGCCGTTCCCGCGCCGGTAGACTGACCCGGTGATGAGCGAGATCGAGATCGGCCGCAACAAGCGGGGACGACGCAGCTACAGCTTCGACGACGTGGCAGTGGTCCCCTCCCGCCGCACCCGCGACCCGGAGGACGTCTCCACCGCGTGGCAGGTGGACGCCTACCACTTCGACATCCCGATCTTCGCTGCGCCGATGGACTCCCTCATGTCCCCGGCCACGGCGATCGAGCTGGGCCGCCACGGCGGGCTGGGCGTGCTGGACCTCGAGGGCCTGTGGACCCGGCACGAGGACCCGACCGCCCAGCTGGAGCGGATCGCGAACGCCTCCGAGGGCGAGGTCGTGCAGGTCCTGCGGGACGCCTACGCCGCGCCGGTGCAGCCCGAGCTGATCACCGCGCGCATCGGCGAGCTGCGGGAAGCCGGCGTGACGGCGGCCGGGGCCCTGTCCCCGCAGCGCACCCAGGAGCACTGGCGCACCGTGGTCGACGCCGGCGTGGACCTCTTCTTCATCCGCGGGACGACGGTCTCGGCGGAGCACGTCTCCAGCGACCGCGAGCCGCTGAACCTCAAGCGGTTCATCTACGAGCTGGACGTCCCCGTCATCGTCGGCGGCTGCGCGACCTACACGGCGGCCCTGCACCTCATGCGCACCGGCGCGGCCGGCGTGCTCGTCGGCTTCGGCGGCGGCGCCTCCCACACCACCCGCGAGACCCTCGGCATCCAGGTGCCGCTGGCCACGGCGGTGGCCGATGTCGCGGCCGCGCGCCGGGACTACATGGACGAGTCCGGCGGCCGGTACGTGCACGTCATCGCCGACGGCGGCCTGGGCCGCTCCGGGGACCTCGTCAAGGCGATCGCCTGCGGCGCCGACGGCCTCATGGTCGGGGCGGCGCTCGCCCGCGCCGAGGAGGCCCCCGGCGCCGGCCACCACTGGGGCAGCGAGGCCCACCATCCCGTGCTGCCCCGCGGGCACCGCGTCGAGGTTGGCACGGTCGCCCCGCTCGAGCAGATCCTCTACGGGCCCGGCCTGAACGCCGAGGGAACCACCAACCTCGTCGGGGCGCTGCGGCACGCCATGGCCACGACGGGCTACCTGGACCTCAAGGAGTTCCAGCGCGTCGAGGTCGTCGTCACCACCTGAGGCAGCGATGACGCGCCCCCGCCGCGCCGCGGCCCCCGGCCGGACCGCCACCGTGATCCTCGGATCGGTGGCGCTGGCGGTGAGCATCCCGCTGCTGTACCTGCCCACGAGCTCCGGATGGTCGCTCGCGGAGATGATCCTCCTGCAGGCGGGTCGTCGGCTGGAGACCGTGCTCAACGGGGAGCTGGCCGGGATCCTGTCCCGGCAGGGGAGCATCGTCCTGATCGTCGTACTGGTCGTGCTCCTGTTCGCCATACCCCTCGCGCGGCTGCGCGGCCGCGCCGCCGAGGCCACCGCGGAGGCCACCCGGCGTCAGCGCCGGCTGCGGGAGCGGCGACGCCAGGAGCGGCGGCGGGACCGCGACGGGGAGCGGCGGCGCGGCGGCGCCGGCCCAGGCGCCCTCTCCGCG
This sequence comes from Brachybacterium phenoliresistens, assembly GCF_039530785.1. Taxonomy (NCBI): domain Bacteria; kingdom Bacillati; phylum Actinomycetota; class Actinomycetes; order Micrococcales; family Dermabacteraceae; genus Brachybacterium; species Brachybacterium phenoliresistens. Next base: position 318,835 of record NZ_BAAAOW010000003.1, on the reverse strand, counting down.
CAGGAGAGCGCGCCCGTGCCGGAGAGCCTCGCCCGCGGGCTGCACCTCCCTGGGACGGGCGGCGACGTCCCCGTGCTGCATCGGACGACCGAGCAGCTGCGCGCCCTCGCCGCCCAGCACCAGATGCCGTGGCGTCCCGAGTACGCGACCCCCGGCGGTGCCCGCGCGCTGCTGGAGATCCTGCTGCTGCGCGGAGCGGACATCGGCGGGCCCGGAGACGTCCCCGAGCCCGCACCGGAGCCCGGTCCGGCGCCCGCCGCCGGCATTTCTCCCGCCCCGGGGTCTTCCCGTGCCGCGGACTCCGCTCCTGCCTCGGACACTCCTCCTGCCCCGGAAGCCGCTCCTGCAACTGAATCCGGCCTCGACCTCGGCTCTGCCGCCGCTCTCGCGGCGACTCCCGCCCCGGACTCCGCTGCGGCCGATGCCCCGCAGGGTCCCGACGCCGCGCCGTCCCCGGGGGCCGGGGCGAGCACGGCGTCCGGGGCGAGCACGGCGTCCGGCTCGGCCTCCCTCGGCTCGGTGTACACCTCGACCACGCTCTACGAATCCTCGAGCTACGCCTCCTCCGCGAGCCCGCCCGCCGACGCGGCCGCAGCGGGCTCTGGCGAGACCGCGGACACGGATGCGGACGAGATGGGGGAGGAGCGATGAGCGGCATCGCACGTGCTGCGGTCTCGCTGCTGCTCGCCGTGGTCCTGGCCGGCGCGATCCTGCTGGACTTCGTGCCCTGGGTCCTCGAGCCCCGGATGATCCCCTACATCCTTCCCCATCTGCTGCAGCCCTCCACCGGGTTCCTCAGCCTCGTGCTGGTGCTGTTCCTGGTCATCTGGCTGCCGCTGGGGCTGCCCGGCGCCCGGCTCGCCGCAGCGCTCCGGCCGGACGGGAGCGCCGCCCAGGGGTCGCGGCCCGATCTGCCGTCCCGACCGGACGCCGGGGAGGGGAGGGCGAGCATGCGCTCCGGCTCGGCCGCCGAGCACGCCGCACAGGAGGTCGAGGCGAGCGAGGCGGAGACCCCCTGGATCCGGGTCTCGTCGGGCTTCCCCTCCGCGTCCCCCGGGCAGGATCCCCGGGCGGCGGAGGATCGACCCCGGGAGGTCCCCGCGGGCGCCTGCGAGATCCCGCTGGATGCCGTGACGACGATGGATGCGCGCCGGCGCCACGAGATGGCCCGCGCCCTGGACATCTCGTGGGACGGCCGCCTCGCCCGCGACGACGAGGCATGGCTGCGCGCCTGCGCCGGGGGTCTGCAGCGCGCCCGACGACGCCACCGCTGACCGCCGCCCGCCTGCCACGCTCCTGCCCCCTCGGGCCTTGCCCCGCGCGCGGATCGCGCGCATGCTGGTTCTGACACCGCGTCATCACCCTCGTGGTGGCGCACGGCAGGAGGAGCCATGCACAGCACCGCAGGTCCCGCACCGGACGCGCCGTTCTCCGAGCGTCTGCGCACGCAGACGCGGGCCGAGCACGAGGCCGCCGAGCAGAGCGGGTTCATCGGCGCGCTGCTGGGCGGGCGCCGGGACGAGGCCGACTACTGGCGGCTGGTCGCCCAGTACCTGCCGATCTACGAGGCGCTCGAGGACGCGATCTCCGCGGCGGCCGCACGGGACCCCCTCGCCGCCGCCTTCCACGACCCGCGGCTGGCGCGTGCCGAGGCGATCCGGGCGGACCTTGCCGCACGGTTCGGGCCGCGGCCCCGGGTCGACCCGCCGCTCGAGGTCACCTCCCGGTATGCGCGGCGCCTCGCCGGCGCCCCGGTGCCCGCGCTGCTGGCGCACCACTATCTGCGCTACCTCGGCGACCTCTCCGGCGGGCAGGCGATCGGGGCCCTGGTGGCGCGCCATTACGGGGTGCCGCCCGAGCAGGGCCGGCTGTGGGACTTCTCCGCGCTCGGCTCGCCGAAGCGGTACAAGGACGCCTACCGCGAGCGCCTGGACGGCATCGTGGATCCGGCCGTGCAGGCCGCGTTCCTGGCCGAGGCGAAGGAGGGCTACCGCCTGGCGGCGGAGCTGTTCGACGCGCTCGAGCGCTGAGCCCCCGGCCGGTCAGGACCGGATCAGGGCGATGATCCCCCAGATCAGCAGGACCAGCGAGACGAGGCCGAGGCCGATCGGGATGACGAACCCGATCCCCAGGCCGATGAGGGTGCCGGCCATCCCCATCTCGGTGTAGGCGACCGCGGAGACGCCCGTGCATTCGACCGTGACCTCGCCGCTCGCCGCGCGGACGTCGTAGATCTCGACGTAGTCGACGCCGTCGATCTCGCCGGCGGTGTACGTGTTGAGCTCTCGCTCCAGGCTGGCGCCCGTGGCGGTGCATTCGGCGGTCGCGGCCTCCGACGCCGGGACGGCGATCGAATGCACGCTCATGGTGTCGGCGGTGAAGGTGCCGCCCGAGGGGCCCAGCGGGATGGCGCCCTCGCCGGTCCCCACCGTGATCGTCGCCGCGATGATGCCGGCGAGCACCGGCATCACCACCAGGCCGATCGCGTTCGCGATCAGGCCGAGCGCCCCGAAGATCGTGCGCTTGATGCCCTTGCGCTTGCGCGGTGCGCCGTACCCGGGGCCCGACGGGGCTCCGTAGCCGCTGCCTGCCGGGGACCCGTAGCCGGCGCCGGCCGGGACGAACTGGCTCGGGGCGCCCGGAGCGCTGGAGGCGGAGGAGCCGTAGGACGGGGCGCCGTAGTCCGGGCCGGCCGAGGGCGCCGAGCCGTAGCCCGACCCGCCGGGCGCCGGGGACGACCCGTACGGGCCGGGCCCCTGGGTACCGCCGGACGTGCCGCCGCTGTACGGGTCGACGTAGCTCATGGTGGGTCCCCTCCCTCAGGTGCCCCGCTGCGAGGCAGTACGACAGAGATATCAGGAAGCGGGCCGCCCCGCGACCTCGGCCGCCTGGCGGGCGATCGCACGCTCCTCGTCGGTGGGCACGACCAGCACCGCGACGGCGGACTCGGGGGCGGAGATGAGCCGCGCCTCCTTGGACCGCACGGCGTTCGCGTCCTCGTCCAGGACGATCCCGAACGCCTCGAGCCCCTCGAGCGCGCGCCGCCGCACCAGGGCGGCGTTCTCCCCGATCCCGGCGGTGAAGGTGATCGCGTCGATCCCGCCGAGCGCGAAGGCGTAGGAGCCGATGTACTTGCGCAGCCGGTGCACGTAGACGTCCAGGGCGAGGGCGGCCTGGTCGTCCCCCGCCTCGACGGCGGCCTCGATGTCGCGGAAGTCGCTCATGCCGCACAGCCCCTGCATCCCGGAGCGCTTGTTGAGGATGGTGTCGACCTCGGCGGGGGAGAGGTTCCCCTGGCGCTGCAGATGGACGTACACCGAGGGGTCGATGTCTCCCGTGCGCGTGCCCATCACCAGTCCCTCCAGCGGGGTCAGACCCATGGAGGTGTCGAGGGGCCGGCCGCCGCGCACCGCCGAGGCGGAGGCGCCGTTGCCCAGGTGCAGCACGATCTGGCGCAGGTCCGAGACGTCCCGGCCTCGGGCCGCCAGCAGGGCGCTCACGGTCTCGGAGACGTAGCGGTGGCTGGTGCCGTGGGCGCCGTAGCGGCGGATCCGATACTCCGCGGCGATCTCGCGATTCAGGGCGTAGGTCGCGCTGGCGGCGGGCAGGCCGGTGAAGAAGGCGGTGTCGAACACGGCCACGTGCGGGACATGGGGCAGCAGGGCGCGGGCCCCGTCGATCCCGTCGACGGCCGCGTAGTTGTGCAGCGGGGCGAGGGCGCCGAGGTCCTCGATCTGCTCGCGCACCCACGAGTCGATCAGGGTGGGCTCGGAGAACCGCGCCCCGCCCTGGACGACGCGGTGGCCGACCGCGATGATGCGGTCGTCCTGCAGCGCGATGCCGACCTCGGAGAACAGCCGCTCGACCACGCGCATGGCCTCGACATGGTCGGGGACCTCCGTCTCGACAGACGTCTCGCGGCCCTCGGCCCCGCCCGTCTCGATGCTCGCGCGGCCGGTGCTCTGGCCGATGCGCTCGACGATCCCGGAGGCATGGACCTCGCCGGTCCCGGGCGTGACCAGCTGGAACTTCAGGGAGGAGGAGCCGGAGTTGATGACGAGGACGCGGGCGGCGTCGGCTGCAGGTGCGGGCATGGGTTCCTCGGAGGGTCGGAGGCGGGCGGGGGAGGCGAGGCGGCGGGCGGATCAGGCGCCGGCGGGCTGGGACTGCGCCTGGATCGCGGTGATGATCACCGTGTTGATGATGTCGTCGACCAGCGCGCCGCGCGAGAGGTCGTTGACCGGCTTGTTCAGGCCCTGCAGCACGGGGCCGATGGCGATCGCGCCGGCGGAGCGCTGCACCGCTTTGTAGGTGTTGTTGCCCGTGTTCAGGTCCGGGAACACGAAGACCGTGGCCCGGCCGGCGACCGCGGAGTCGGGCAGCTTGGTCTTGGCGACCGAGGCGTCCACCGCGGCGTCGTACTGGATGGGGCCCTCGACGCTGAGCTCCGGATGGTGGGCGCGCACGGCCTCGGTGGCCTCGCGGACCTTGTCCACATCGGCCCCGGAGCCGGAGGAGCCGGTCGAGTAGGACAGCATCGCCACCCGCGGCTCGATCCCGAACTGCACGGCCGTCGCCGCGGACTGCGCGGCGATGTCGGCCAGCTGCTCGGCGCTCGGGTCGGGGTTCACGGCGCAGTCCCCGTACACCAGCACCCGGTCCTGCAGCGCCATGAGGAACACGGAGGAGACGATCTTCGCGTCGGGCCGGGTCTTGATGATCTCGAAGCTGGGGCGGATGGTGTGGGCGGTCGAGTGCACGGCGCCGGAGACCATGCCGTCGGCCTCGCCCATCTGCACCATCATCGTGCCGAAGTAGGAGACGTCCTGGATGCGCTCGCGGGCCTGCTCCAGGGTGACGCCCTTCTTGGCGCGCAGGCGGGCGTACTCCGCGGCGTACTTCTCCAGCAGCTCCGGGTCCTGCGGGGAGACCACCGTCGCCTCGGAGATGTCGTGGCCCAGCAGCGCCGCCTTCGCCCGGATCGCGTTCTCGTCGCCCAGCAGGATGAGGTCCGCGACGCCGCGGGCGAGGATCGACTCGGCGGCGGCGAGGATGCGCGGCTCGTCGCCCTCGGGCAGCACGATCCGCTTCTTCTCGCCGCGGGCGCGGGCCAGCAGCTCGAACTCGAACATCATCGGCGTGACCACGTCGGAGCGGGAGACGTCGATGCGCTCCAGCAGCGCCTCCAGCGGCAGGTGCTCGCTGGCGGCGCGGCGGGCGGCATCGACCTTCTGGGCGCTGTCCGCGGTCAGGCGGCTGGAGGTGCCGGCGATCTTCACGGCGGCGTCGAAGGTCGAGTGCTCGGTGGCGATCACCGGCAGGTCCTGGCCGAGCCCCTCGACGAGGTCGGTGATCTCCTGGGGGATCTCGTAGCCGCCGGTGAGCACGATCGAGGACAGCGCCGGATGGGCGCCGGACTGCTGGGCCATGAACAGGCCCGGCAGCAGGTCGTAGCGGTCCCCGGGGGCGACGACCGTGCAGTTCTCGCTGAGGCGCCGCAGCACGTTGGGCAGGCTCATCGCCGCGACCACCGTGCCCAGGGACACGCGGCCCAGCCATTCGGTGCTGCCCTGGACCAGGGTGCCCTCCACGGCCTCCTGGATGGCGGCGACCGTCGGCGCCATGATCACGGGGTTCTCCGGCACGGCCGCGACGATCATGCCTTCGCCGAGCTTGGCGGAGACGGCGCCGCGGATGTCCTCGAGGGCGTCGGCCGCGGAGCGGTTGACGATCAGGGCGATCGGGGCGGCGTGGTGGGAGGAGAACTCGCCGACGGACACCACGGCGAGGCCGGCGATCTCCTCGGGGCGGCGCTCGAGGCCGGAGACGACGATGACGACGGGGGCGCCGAGGTTCGCGGCGACCTCCGCGTTGAAGGCGAGCTCGGTGGGGTTGGCGACGGAGTCGTAGTCCGAGCCCAGCACCACCAGCACGGCGTAGCGCTCGGCCAGGGCGTGGTAGCGGCGCAGGATCGCCTCGTGCGCGGCCTCCGGGTCGGCCAGGGCCGCCTGGGAGTCGACGCCGAGCGCCTCCTCGTAGTCCTGGCTGACGGCCGGATGGGCGATGAGCAGCTCGACCGCCTCGTCCCGCCCGGCGCCGGCCTTGTACACCGGTCTGAAGACGCCCACGCGGTCCGACCGCGCGGCGAGCGCCTCGAGGAGTCCGAACGCGACGGTGGACTTCCCGGTCAATCCCTCAGGGCTGGCGACATACACACTCTGGCACTGGGTCACGCGATTCAGGATAGATGTCCGATCCGTGCAGAACCGGGGAGTCCGCAGAGGTCGGACGGATCCCGCGGCGGGCCGCCGGCTCCGTGCGGCGGCGATGCGCCCGCGGGCGGCCGATGGCCGGTCCCCGCGGACCGCCGATGGCCGGTGAGGTATCGGACACGAGCGGCGCGCCCTCCCAGGGCGGCTCCGTACCATGCAGGCCATGCTCCGCACCGCCCTGCGCCCCCGCTTCCTCGGGCTCCTCGCCCTGATGGTCGCGGCGACCCTGGTGTGCGGACTGCTGGCCACCTGGCAGTGGGACCGGGCGCATCGGGCGATCACCAGCCGATCCGAGCCCACCGATCCGGCCGTGGCCCTCGAGGACGCGCTGCTGCTGGGCGAGCCCGTCACCAACGAGCGCGCCGGGGATCCGGTGGTGGCCCGCGGCACCTTCGATCCCGCCGAGCAGATCCTCGTGCCCGGGCGCCGCATCGACGGCCAGGAGGCCGTGATCGTGGTGAGCGCCCTGCACGTCGTCCAGCCGGACGGCGGCGAGGCCCGCCTGCCCGTGGCGCGCGGCTGGATGCCCGCGGCCGATGCCACCGGTCCCGACGGCGAGGTCGACCCGGCCCTCGCCCCGGCGGTCCCGGCGGGGGAGATCGAGGTGACCGGGCTGCTCGAGGCGAGCGAGGCCGCCACCGACGGCGTCTCCGGGCACGTCGCCCAGGAGATCGCGACCCCGCTGCTGGTCAACGAGTGGGGCGAGCCGATGTACTCCGGCTATCTCGCCCAGACCTCCGCGGCCGATGGGCTCTCGCCGATGCCCGCCGCGCAGTCCGCCTTCTCCCGCGGACTGGACTGGCAGAACATCGGCTACGCCGCCCAGTGGGTGCTGTTCGGCGGCTTCTTCCTGTACCTGTGGTGGCGCTCCGTGCGCACCGCGTATCTTGACCAGCGGGCCGATGAGCGCGCCCGCCTCGAGGCGAGCCTGCAGCCCGCGGACGGCCCGGCCGCCCCGGGTCCGACCGCATCGGCCCCGACCGCATCGGATCCGGCCGCATCGGGCCCGGCCGCATCGGACCCCGATGCCTTGGCCCCGACCCCTCAGAACCCGAACGACCCGAAGGACGTGACTGGTGTCGACCCCGACTCCGCGACCACTCGATGAGGTCGCGATCCGCGCCTCGTTCGCCCGCTACCGCTTCGCGTCCTTCGCCGAGGGCATCGCCCTGCTGGTGCTGGTGTCGATCATGGTGATGCGCTACGGCGTCTACCACGGCGAGGGGCTGTTCACCTCGACCTCCCACACCTGGGAGACCATCTCGCAGACCTGGTCGCCCATCCACGGCGTGATCTACATGGTCTACGTGGTCCTGTCCTTCGACCTGTGGATGCGCATGCGGTGGTCCCTGCCGCGGATGCTGCTGCTCATGCTGTTCGGCGTGGTGCCGGTGCTCTCCTTCTTCGGCGAGCGCTGGACCCACCAGAAGATGGAGAGCGACCTCCGCCAGCGCCCCACGCTGCAGGACGAGGAGCACCCGCGGCGCTGAGCCGGGACGTCGGGCCCGCCGACCGCGCCGTCGTGCGGCCGCGGGACCACCGTGCGGCCGCGGGACCAGGGTTCGTGCGGTCGGCGTGTGCTGCGGGAGAGGTCCTGGCGGCGTTCGAGAAATTGCACGGTTCTGTACCATGTGAATCGATTCAGGTGGTACGGAACCGTGCAATTTCTGGAGTGCCCCGCGAAGGCATCCGGGGACGGCGCGATTTCTCGAGTGCCCCGCGCAGGCATCCGGGCCCGGCGACGACGCCACCGTCCCGCCCGGCGATCCGCCGATGCCGCGACCCGGTGAGCCGGGCGCCGGCTGCCGGCCGCCGCCGCCGTGCCGGCCCGGGACAGCACCCCGTCGGGTACCGCCCATCTCACGTCGCCCCGCGGGGCTCGACGGGCGTGTCGGCCCTAGGATGGTGGGCGTGAGCACAGCCGAGAACACCGACGCCGACCCGGTCCTCGTCGTCGACTTCGGGGCCCAGTACGCGCAGCTGATCGCGCGCCGGGTCCGCGAGGCCGACGTCTACTCCGAGGTCGTGCCGCACACGATGCCCGTCCAGGAGATCCTCGCGCGCAAGCCGCTGGCGATCATCCTCTCCGGCGGCCCCTCCTCCGTGTACGAGCCGGGCGCCCCCCGCCTGGACCCCGCACTCCTCGAGGCCGGCGTCCCGGTCCTGGGCCTGTGCTACGGATTCCAGTCCATCGCCGCCGCCCTCGGCGGCACCGCCGCGGAGACCGGTGTGCGCGAGTACGGCGCGACGCGCCTGTCGGCCCTGGACAGCGCCTCCGTGCTGCTGGACGGCCAGGACCTCGAGCAGAACGTGTGGATGAGCCACGGCGACTGCGTCACCGAGGCGCCCGCCGGCTTCCGCGTCATCGCGACCTCCTCCGCGAGCCCCGTCGCCGCCTTCGAGGATCCCGAGCGCCGCATCTACGGCGTGCAGTGGCACCCCGAGGTCGGCCACTCCGACCGCGGCCAGGAGGTGCTGCGCAACTTCCTGTACCGCGGCGCCGGCATCGAGCCGTCGTGGACCACCGGCAACGTCATCGACGAGCAGGTCACCCGCATCCGCGAGCAGATCGGCGAGGGCACCGCGATCTGCGGCCTCTCCGGCGGCGTGGACTCCGCCGTCGCCGCCGCGCTCGTGCAGCGCGCCATCGGCGACCGTCTCACCTGCGTGTACGTCGACCACGGCCTCATGCGCCAGGACGAGTCCGCGCAGATCGAGAAGGCCTTCGGCGAGTCGACCGGCGGTGCCAAGCTCGTCGTCGTCGATGCCGAGGAGCAGTTCCTCACCGCGCTGGCCGGCGTCACCGATCCGGAGCAGAAGCGCAAGATCATCGGCCGCGAGTTCATCCGCACCTTCGAACAGGCGCAGGCCGACATCCTCCGCGCCAGCGGCGTCATCGACGCCGAGGGCCATGCCGAGGCGAAGGCGTTCCTGGTCCAGGGCACCCTGTACCCCGACGTGGTCGAGTCCGGCGGCGGCGAGGGCGCGGCCAACATCAAGAGCCACCACAACGTCGGCGGCCTGCCCGAGGACCTCTCCTTCGAGCTGGTCGAGCCGCTGCGCACCCTGTTCAAGGACGAGGTCCGCGCCGTCGGCCACGAGCTGGGCCTGCCCGACGAGATCGTCTGGCGCCAGCCGTTCCCCGGCCCCGGGCTGGGCATCCGCATCATCGGCGAGGTCACCAAGGACCGCCTGGACATCCTCCGCGCGGCCGATGCGATCGCCCGCGAGGAGCTCACCGCCGCCGGTCTGGACCGCGAGATCTGGCAGTGCCCCGTGGTGCTGCTGGCCGAGGTCCGCTCCGTGGGCGTGCAGGGCGACGGCCGCACCTACGGCCACCCCGTCGTGCTGCGCCCCGTCACCAGCGACGACGCCATGACCGCGGACTGGGCCAAGGTGCCCTACGAGGTCCTGGGCCGCATCTCCACCCGCATCACCAACGAGGTCCGCGAGATCAACCGCGTCACCCTCGACGTCACGAGCAAGCCCCCGGGCACCATCGAGTGGGAGTGATCCCCGGGCGGCGCTGATCGTCGCCTCCCCGCGCGCTGCGCGGGCACGGAAGGGCCTGTGAGGGCCGGTCACCGGGCGATGACCCGGCGAGCGGCCCCCACAGGCCCTTCCGCGTCTGTTCGAAGGACGCGTGGGCGCGGCTGCTGCACATCGCGCGGGCGATCCCGGCCTCCACGCGAGGCCGGCGGCGGCGTCACCAGGGGACGGGGCCTTCGGCGTCGGTGAAGGTGCCGGTGTCCTCGGCGCGGATCGCCCGCAGCAGTACGCGGGCGGCGTCCTCGGGCTCGAGCGGCGCCTGGGCGCGGCTCATCGGCGTCAGGTCGGTGCGCACGAACCCGGGGCACACCGCGACGACGCCGATCCCGGATTCCGAGAGCGTCTTCGACAGGCCGACGGTCAGGCTGTTCAGCGCGGCCTTGGACGCCTGGTAGGCCGGGATCACCGTGCCGAAGTACGGCGAGGCCGGATCCAGCTGGTCCTGCAGCGAGCCCATGCGCGAGGAGACGTTGACGATGCGCCCGCCCGGGGCCTCCCGCAGCAGGGGCAGGAAGGCGTCGATCATCGCCGCGGCCCCGAGGACGTTCGTGGCGAAGGTGCGGCGCACCATCGCGGGGTCCACGGCGGCCGCCGGGTCGGCATCGGTCGCCTCCGGCAGGATGCCGGCGTTGTTCACGAGCACGTCGAGGTGGCCGGCCGACGCGGCGACGGCGCTCGCGGCCGCGGCGACGCTGTCCTCGTCGGTCACGTCCAGCACCAGGCCGGTCACGCGGCCGCGCCCGTCCCCGGGCGAGCTGCCGAGCTCGCGGACGGCGGCGTCGACCCCGGCGGCGTCGCGGCCGGTGACGATGACGTCCTCGCCCTCGGTGAGGAGCAGTTGGGCCAGGGCGCGGCCGATGCCGCGGGTGGAACCGGTGATGAGTGCGGTGGACATGTCCGACCTCCAGGCTGGGGGATGCTGTGCCTCCAGCATCCGGGGCCAGGACCGGCAGGACCAGCGGGAATCGGACAACTCAGCCGGGGTGATGGCGGGCGGCCCTCAGGGGGCGATGATCGTCCGCAGCTGCGGTCCGGGGCCCGCGATCAGGGCCGTCGGCCCCGCGCTCGCGCGGCCCGGCCCGACCCGGCCCGGCCCGATCCGGCCCGACCCGCCTCCGCCGGGAGGTCATTCTCCGTCGCTTGAACGCTCCTTCAAGCGACGGGGAATGACCTCCACGGCGCGTGGCGGGGCGAGCGGGAGGTCGCGGCGCGTGGTGGGGCGAGCGGGAGGTCACGGCGCGTCCCGGCGCGAGGTGGGGCGAGGGAGGCGGCACGTGTGCGGAGGCTCCGGGCGCTGGAGTGTCCGGCGCCCGGGTCACTTCTCCGGGGGCTCGAGCAGGCGGGAGGGGTGGGCCTCGGCGGAGGCGTGCCAGGACTGGGTGCGGGCGAAGGTCTCCCAGCCCATGGAGGTGTACATGCCGTCGGCGCGGGTGGGGGAGTCGGCGTCGACCTCGAGGTCGATGTGGGTGCGGCCGCGCTCGGCGGCATCGGCGATCGCGGCGTGCAGCAGCGCCTTGGCGATGCCGTGCCCGCGGGCGGAGCGGTGCACGCCGAGGTACTCGAGATAGGTGCCCTCGCCGCGGTCCGCGCGCGCCGGGACCGCGGCGGCGACCAGGCCGCCGGCGGGCAGGCGGCGGCCGTCGCGTTCGATCTCCGCGATCCACCAGTGGTCCCAGTCCGCTTTCTCGGGGTTCTCGATGAGGCGCTGGACGAACTCGGCGAAGGACTCCCGGTAGGAGTTGAAGTGGTCCTGGAAGGAGTCCTCGAGCATGCGGTGCACGGTGCGGACGTCCTGGGCGACGGGGAGCCCGGAGGGGTGGCGGTGGACGCGGCGCACGCGCACGCCCTCGCGGGGCGCGGGGAGGCCGGTGACCTCGCCCGGGTGGACAGGCCGGCGCATGTGCAGCCAGGTGCGCACCATCGAGTAGCCGTTCGCGGCGAGGATGCGGCCGCGGTCCCGGTCGGCCTCGGCGGCATCGGCCGAGAGCTGGGTGGAGGGCAGTCCGCGGTGGCGGGCGAAGGACCCGCCGACCTCCTGGGCCCAGTCCAGCAGGGCCCCGGCCAGCTCCTCGCGCTGCGGTGCACCGGCGGCGATCACCCACTGCACGTTGGTGCGACCGGCGGCGCGGTCCTCGAGGGAGATCCAGCCGATGGGCGGGCGGTCGGTGGTGGGGCGGCCGTCGGCCCGGACCGGGACCACCACCACCTGCCGGCGGGACCAGGACTTCAGGCCCACCAGACGCGACCGCAGCCCGGGGCGCTGGGCCGAGGCGTCGGGGGTATGGCGGTGCAGGTCCGCGGTGACCAGATCGCACAGGGGCTCCACGTCCGACTCCAGCGGGAGGCGGGTGGTGAGCCGCTCGGAGAGTCCGGGCGGCATGGTCGGCGGGAAATGGTCGGTGAGGGGCACGGAGCCATCGTGCCACGTCCCGGGGCGCAGGGTCCGGGAACGAGTACGGCCGGCGCATCGGACCCCCCGGGTGGGGAGTCGATGCGCCGGCCGGGACGGGACGCCCCGTCCGTCCTCGGGGCGTCCCGGCGGCCCTCGGCGTGCCGAGGGGCGGCGTCTCAGCGCTGCGGGGGCGCCTCCGGGCTCTCGGCCCGGTGCGTGGGGCCCGCGGTCGCGGAGCTCGACACGGCGGTCGCGCCGGCGCGTTCGGCATCGGAGGCCTCGTGCGCATCGGCGGCCTCGTGGGCCTCGGGCGTCTCGGTGCCGGTGCCCGCGAGCTCGGCGGCCGCATCGGCCCCCGGGGCGGTGGCGGGCTCGTCGGCGCTGTGCAGGGTGTCGCGCAGCGGCACCTGCTTGATGAACAGCGACAGCACGAGCGCGGCGATCACGAAGGGCAGGGCCGTGAGGAAGACGTGGTGCATGGCCTCGCCCATCCCCATGCGGATCGGGTCGACGAGGAAGGAGGGCAGCTTCTCGAGGGCGGCCGGGTCCAGCACCGCGGCCTCGAGGGAGGAGGCGTCCAGGGCGCCGCCGGAGGACATCTGCGCCATGGCGGCGAGGTCGTCGGCCGGGAGGGACTGGATCTGCTTCTCGATCGCGCTGGACATCTGCGCGGTCATCACGGTGCCCAGCACCGCGGTGCCGATCGTCGATCCGAGGTTGCGGAAGAACTGGATGGCGGCGGTGGCCACGCCGAGCTCCCGCTGGGCCACCACGTTCTGCACGACCAGCGTGTAGACCTGCATCGACAGCCCCAGCCCCAGGCCGATCACGATCATGGCCAGGGTCAGGTGCCACTGGGTGTCTCCGTACTGGAGGCGGGAGAGCAGCCAGTAGCCGGTCACCAGCACCAGGCCGCCGGCGATGAGGAAGACCTTGTAGGTGCCCAGACGCGTGATGAGCAGGCCCACCACGATGGAGGTGAGGATCATCGCCACCGACAGCGGGATGAGGATCGCGCCGGAGTTGGTGGCGGAGACCCCCAGCACGCCCTGGGCGTAGACCGGGATGTAGATGATGGCGCCGAACATGGCCACGGCGATCGCGAAGGACGCCGCGACGGAGAGGGCGACGATGGGGCGCAGCAGCAGGTGCAGGGGCAGCAGCGGCTCGGACACGCGGGTCTCGACCACGACGAACGCGGCGATGAACAGCGCGGCGACGACGTACATGCCGATGATCACCGGGGAGTCCCAGGCGTAGGAGTTGCCGCCCCAGGTGGTGGCCAGCAGGCCGATCACGAGGCCGGGCGTCAGGGTGAGCATGCCGAGGTAGTCGACCTTGCCCTGCTGGTTGGCGGTCTTCAGGTGCAGGAAGCGCAGGATGAAGACGAAGGCGGCCACGCCGATGGGCAGGGTGAGGTAGAACAGCCAGCGCCAGCCGAGGTTGTCGGTGACGGTGCCGCCGATGAGCGGGCCCACGACGCTGGTCACGCCGAAGACGGCGCCCATGATGCCCTGGTACTTGCCGCGCTGCCGGGGCGGGATGATGTCGCCGATGATCGTCTGGGACAGCGGCATGAGGGTGCCCATGCCCAGGCCCTGCACGGCGCGCGCGAAGACGAGGAACCAGAAGCCCTGGGCGAGGCCGGCGAGGATCGAGCCGATCATGAACACGGCCAGGCCCCCGAGGTAGAACCAGCGGCGGCCGTAGAGGTCCGAGAGCTTGCCGACGATCGGCACCGCGACGGCGGAGACGAGCATGGCGGCGGTGGCGATCCAGCTGTAGTGCTCGACGCCGCCGAGCTCGGCGACGATGCGCGGCATGGCCGGGCCGACGATGGTCTGGGAGAGGGAGGCGACGAACATGCCGAGCATGAGGCCGACGAAGACGAGCTTGCCCTCACGGTCGAGCCCGGTGAAGGGTGCGGGGGCGGCGGCGCCTGCGGTCGGCGCCTGGGACGGACTGGTGCTCACGGAGCTCCTCGGGGGCGATGGTGGACGGATTGGAGGGCGAGGCGGGCTCGCCCGATGGCCGCAGCGCGCCGGTGGGCTTCGACCTCCTCATGCTACAGAACTGTTGCATTGACTGCACTATTTCAGTGAGTGCAGTTTCTGTGACGTCCCGGACTACGATGGTCCCGTGATCGATGCGGAAGAGACGACGACAGCGCGCGCGGCGCCGGCCGCCCCGGGGCTGCGGGAGCTCAAGAAGAAGCAGACGCGCGAGGCGATGCATCGCGCCGCCCTCGAGCTCGTCGTCGAGCACGGCTATGCGAACGTGACCGCGGAGATGATCGCGCGGCGCGCGGGCGTGTCCACGCGCACCTTCTTCAACCACTGGTCCACCAAGGAGTCCGCGATCCTGGGGATCCTCACCGGCCAGTCGGACTCGGTGGTCACGCGCCTGGTGCCGGCCCTCGAGGAGCTCCCGCACCGCGAGGCCCTGCGCCAGGTCATGCGCGACACCCTCGCGGCGGTGCCCTCCGATCCGGAGCTGCGCGACCTCAAGAAGGAGGTCATGGCGCGCGAGCCGAAGCTGCACTCGATCTCGACCGGGAACCTCCACACCATCCAGAACGAGATGGTCGACATCCTCACCGGCTTCCTCGAGGGGGAGGACGCCCGCGAGCGGGCGTTCGTCATCGTGCAGCTCGCCTTCGCCCTGACCCGCAGCGCCTTCGCGGTCGCGATGGCCCGCGGCATCGAGCTGACGGCCGCCTTCGACGAGGTCGTGGAGCTCTACGACTCGGGGCGCGCGGACATCTGAGGGCCGAAGGACGCAGGGGTCCCGCCGGGCCGTCGGCGCGGGCGGGACCCGGGCGGCGTGCCGCCGCCGCGGCGGCTCAGCGCAGGAGCCGGCCCTTGCCGCTGGTCCAGCCGCGGCCGTCCGCGAGGCGGTCCGCCACGGCCCGCTCGAGCCGGGTGCGGCGGGGCAGATCCGCCGGGTCCACCGGGGGACGCAGCCCGAAGACGAAGAACAGCGCACCGTCCCCGTCCCCGGGGATGGTGCCGATCCGCTCCCACAGCGCCGCGAAGCGCGCGAGGTTCGCGTCGGGGCCCAGGATCTGCGCGAACTCGTCGCTGATCAGCCACGAGTCGCAGGTGAACTCGTGGCCGAAGGCCGGCTCGTCCGGCCCGCGCCCCGCGCCCAGGTCCGCGTAGTGCGCGGTGAAGTACGCGGTCGCCGCCGCGAAGGAGGCCTCGACCTCGGCCGGGTCCAGCGGCCCCGTCGCCGGGATGTGGGTGCCGACGACCCAGCGCATCGGCTCCGCCTCGGCGGCCGATGCGGGGCTCGCCTCCGATGACCCCGTGGTGTCCTGTGCGTCCGACGGCCGGTCCGCGCCCTGCTCGAGCCGGGCCACCCGACGGCGGGAGAGGTCGAACTGGAGCCGCCCCAGATGCACGAGGCGGCCCGCCCAGTTCCCGGTGACCCAGTTCAGCTGATGCAGACCCAGGCGACCGGTGCCCCGGCGGTGGACCCGCATCTGCTGGCCCAGGTCCGCCAGCACGTGCCAGGACTGCTCGCGATCCAGGCCCCGCGCGGCGTGCCAGGAGCGGACGGTGTCGGTCGACAGGAGGAAGGCGAGGATCGGGATCAGGCCCTCCCCGGGGGCGAGACGCTGTTGCAGCGCGTCGTGCTCGGCCTTGCGGGCCGCGAGATCCACGGCCGGGACCTCCAGCCCGGCGGCCTCGCGCAGGGCGTTCGCGGTGCGGGCGACCTCGGCGAGGATCTCGTCGTCGCGGGCCGCGGCATCGGCCAGGGGTGCGAGGTCCTCGGCGTCCTGCCCGGTGATCCCGAGCAGCGTCAGCAGCTCCGCCCGGGAGGGGGCGGTGAGCATCACCCGGTAGGCGTCGAGGGGGAGATCGGAATCGGCGCGGACCTCGCGCGGCGGGGCGGGCGTGACGGCGGCATCGGACGGCATGGCCCCATGCTAGGGCGCGGCGACCTCCCGTGGGACCTCCGCTCCTGCCTCCGCGGCTCCGGGGGCCGGCGGGCCGGGCACCTCGCCGGCGGGGACCCCGGCGCCCAGGTCCACGGCCTGTGCCTGGGCGGCGAGGGAGAGCTCCGCCGCGGCCAGGGCATGCTCCTGCGTCATGGCGGTCTGCGTGCCGTCCAGGCAGTCCCGGATCAGGCGGCCGAAGTACGGGAAGCCGGTCATCCCGCGGGCGTCGAAGCGGTGCTGCCCCTCGTGGTCGACCAGCAGCACCTGTCCGCCGCCGTTCTCGGTGGTGATGTCCACGTACTTGCGGATCTCGAGGTATCCGTCGGTGCCCAGGATCAGGGTGCGGCCGTCGCCGAAGACGTCCAGGCCCTCCGGGGTGAACCAGTCCACGCGCACATAGCCCGTGGCGCCGTTGTCCAGCACCACGTGCGCGTCCCCGAAGTCCTGCAGCCCGGGGGTGTCCGGATGCGCATGGTTGGCGATGGTCGCGCTCGCGATCCGCCCGCCGCGCGCCCCGGTGTAGTGGAGCATCTGCTCGAAGTTGTGGCTGCCGATGTCGCACAGGATCCCGCCGTACTGCGCGGGGTCGTAGAACCAGTCCGGGCGCCTCCCGCCCACCCGGTGCGGGCCGAAGCACACCACCTGCAGCACGCGGCCGATGGCGCCGCGCTCGATGAGCTGGCCGGCGAGGATCGCCGCCTCGGAGTGCACGCGCTCGCCGTAGTAGACGGCGTACAGCAGGCCGGTGCGCGCGGTCGCCTCCCGGACCGCCTCGAGCTGCGCGACGGTCGTCATCGGCGCCTTGTCGACGAAGGCATGCTTGCCCGCGGCGATCGCGCGCAGGCCGAGGGGTGCGCGCTCGGAGGCGATCGCCGCGCTGGCGACCAGCCGCACCGAGGGGTCCTCGAGGATCTCCTCCTCGCGGGTCGCGACGCGGGCGCCGGGATGCTGCGCGGCGAGGGCCGCCGCACGGTCCGGGTCGCTGTCGTGGACCCAGGCGAGCTCCGCCCCGGCCTCCACCAGGCCCTGGACCATGCCGTGGATGTGGCCGTGGTCCAGGCCGATGGCGGCCACGGCGAACTCGCCGGGGCCCACCGCCGGCCGAGGGAGAGGATCGAACGTGTAGGGGTGCGGGGTCATCGATGGTCCTCGGGGGTCTCGGGGGTCTCAGTGGTCTCGGGGATCTGGGGGCGCTCGGCGTGGTCGGACGGGTCGGTGAGGTCGTAGGCGCGGATCCGCCCGCACATGCCGAAGGCGCGCTCGGCGGCGGGCGGGGCGGCGCGGTGCATCCGCGCCTGCGTCAGGTGCGCGGTCTCGCCGCGGCCCAGGGCCTCGGTGATCGCGAGAGCCTGCTGGGCATGGGCCAGGGGGTGCTCGCGCACGATCCGCGCCCAGTCCTCGGCGCGGTCGCGGACCAGCGCCGCTGCGGCGGCGAGGAACTCCTCGAGCGGTCCCCGGTCCCCGGCCTCGAGGGCGGTGCGCAGGCGCTGCATGCCCGTCACCGCGAGGTCGCGCCGGCGGGCGGCGCGCTCGGCCCGGTCCGGCCCCTCGCCGAGCGCGGCGGCCGCGGCGTAGGCGCTGCGGTCGGCGAGATGCTCGGGCGGGAAGGTGAGCACGGCGTCCCCGCCCTCGGGCAGCCCGGCGGCGGACATGAGGATCATGATCTCGAGGCCGCCGTGGTTGACGGCGCGGTGCACGGTGCCGGGGGTGAACCACAGGACGTCCCCGGGGGCCAGCGGCGTCGAGCGGGCGCCCTCCGCGTCGAGGGTCTGGAGCTCCCCGCGGCCTGCGGTGATGACGTACGCCTCGGTGGAGACGAGGTGCACGTGCGGCGCCCCGCCGCAGCGTCCGTCGGGCGCGGCATCGTCGTAGATGTCCAGATGGGACAGGGCCGTGCCGCCTGGGAAGGAGGGCGCGCTCATGCGCCCGCAGGCGCCGGATCCGGTGCCTGCTCTGCGGCCTGCCCGGGCGCGGTCTGCCCCGCGGCGGGCTGATCCGGCGCGTTCTCTCCGGGCGCGGCCTGCCCCGACGCGGTCTGCGCGGCGCCGTACCGCGGGGCGCGGGCGACGAGCTGGCCGGCGCGGTAGTACGGGTCCGAGGCTGCCAGCGGCAGGTCCACGACCTGCTTCTCGATGCCCGCCGCATAGATGGCGGTGACGATCTCCACGGCGCTGCGCCCATCGGCCGCATCGACCCGGGGAGCGCGCCCCTCGAGGAGGGCCTCCAGCAGGTCCCCGATCTGTCCCTCGTGGCCGGTGTGGGCCAGCGGCACGTGCGCGGCCGCGAGCTCCTCGATGCGCCGGCGCACGGCGGCGTCCCCGCCGGGCTCGGGGAAGCCGCTGGGGGCCGAGGTCTCCGCGAGGACCTTCCACGGCTGCGAGATGCGGGCGTGCTCGCCCTGGACGACGATCTCCTGCTCCTGGCCGTGGTGGACCACGGAGCTGGTCAGCTGGGCGAGGCCGCGCCCGTAGCGGAGCACCGCCACCGAGAGGTCCTCGACCTCGCTGTTGTCGTGCTGGGCGTTGGCGAGCATCGCGGTGATCTCCTGCGGGCGGCCCAGCAGCCACAGCAGCAGGTCGATGTGGTGGATGGCGTGGTTGAGGGTGCAGCCGCCGCCCTCCTTCTCCCACGTGCCGCGCCACCACAGGTCGTAGTAGGACAGACCGCGCCACCAGGCGGAGTCCACCCGCACATGGGAGATCGAGCCGAGCAGCCCGGAGTCGACGACCTCCTTGAGGGTGGCGAGGTCGTCGCGGAAGCGGTTCTGGGCGACCACGCACAGCCGGCGGCCCGAGCGCTCCTGCGCGGCGATCATCGCGTCGCACTCCTCGAGGGAGGGCGCCATCGGCTTCTCGACCAGCACGTGCACTCCCGCATCGAGCGCGGCGATCGCGAGCGGGGCATGGGTCGAGGGCGGCGTCGCGATGCTCACGAGGTCCAGATCCGCCTGGGCGAGCATCCGCGCGGGGTCCTCGAAGGCGGTCGCGGCCTCCAGGGTGAACTCCGCGGCGCGCTCCGCGGCCTTGCCGGGGACGACGTCCGCTACCGCGACGATCTCGCACAGCTGCCCGAAGGCGAGGTAGGCGCGGATGTGCGCCTGGGCGATCCCGCCGGTTCCGATGATCCCGATCCTCAGCATGCTGGTCCTGTCCCGTCCCGAGGCGGCCGCACCGGGGTCGGCGCTGGGGGTCCGCGATCGTTAATACGTAGTAGCTCGGGATAGTATGGCGGCCGCCACAGCCCGTCAAGACCCGCTCCGGGGTCCCGAGCTCGGGACGGACCGCCGAGGGCCGGTGGAGGGCGAAGGGAGCGATCGATGATCAGGAGGCCGACGAGCCGGGACGTCGCCCAGCGCGCCGGGGTCTCGCAGTCGACTGTCTCGTTCGTGCTCACCGGGCGCCGCGGGATCTCCGCCGCCACCCGCGAGAAGGTGCTGCAGGCCGCTGCGGAGCTGAACTACCGCCCCAACCGTGCCGCGCGCTCCATGCGCACCCGCCGCAGCGGCCGGCTGGCCGTGATCATCCCGGACGCCGGGTACAGCCCCGGGGGAGTGCTGCGCGGGGCGACCGCGACGGCGCAGGAGCACGGCTATGTGCTGGAGGTCGTGGGCCTGCCCGCGGACCCGGCCCAGCGCCGCGCCCGCCTCGAGGAGCTGGTGGGCTCGGGGGACTACGAGGGGGTGCTCGCGTTCACCCCGCCGGGTCCGGAGGCGCCCGCCGTCCCCGAGGACGGGCCGGTGCTGCTGGTCCTGGCCGAGTTCGACGAGAGCCTGCACGCCACGGGCGTGCTCACCGACGCCGGGCCGGTGGCCGAGATGATGGACCATCTGGTGCGCCTGGGGCATCGCCGCTTCCTGCACATCGCGGGGCCGATGGACTTCCCCTCGGCGGTGGCCCGCCGCGAGACCTACCTGGCGCAGATCGCGCGGCACGGGGTCGAGGACCTCGGCGTCCTCCCCAGCCGGTGGGACGCCGCCTCGGGCTTCGCGGCGATCGAGTCCCTGCCCGACTCGGCCCCGCCGCTGGCCGTGATCGCCGGCAACGACGTGATCGCGACCGGGGCGATCCGCGCCGCGGTGCTGCGCGGCTGGTCGATCCCGGGGGACATGAGCATCACCGGATGGGACGACCGCGACACCAGCGCCTACCTCGTCCCCTCGCTCACCACCGTCCAGGAGGACCGCGAGCTGCTGGGCAGGGTCTCGATGCGGCGCCTCATCGAGGCCGTGCGCCGCCGCGCGGACCCTGCGGCCGATGCCGATGCCGATGCCGATGCCGATGCCGATGCCGATGCTGATGCTGGGCTCGGGACCGGGTCCGGCCCCGATCGTCCGGACGAGGGTGCAGTGCCCTCCGCAGCGCCCTCGACCCAGGACGGGCCGCTGCAGACGGTGGTCTGGCGGGAGTCCGTCGGTCCGCCCGCCCGAGGCCGCTGAGGGCCGCGCCCCCGGTCGCCTCGGCCCGTCCGTCCTCATCGCCTCGGCCCGCCCGTCCTCGTCCCTGCGGCCCCGTCCGCGCTCGTCCGGACTGGCTCATCGGCCGCGGACCGTCCGCGACCAGCGGCGGCATGGTTACGATCGTGGTGTTCCGCACACCGACGTCGGCACCAGCCGGCCGGATCCATGCGAGGAGACCCGATGACCCAGAACGCCCAGGCCCAGCCGGAGGAGGCTCCCGTCCCCGGGCCTGCGACCGAGGCCCCCGCATCGGCCGGACTGTCCGAGCACGCCGCCGCGATCACCGCGGCCTACGCCTTCGAGGGCGCCCGCATCCACCTGGGCGCGCTCGTCGAGGGCGAGGAGCCCGTCGCCGCGGCGCCGGTGAACCTCGCCCTGTCCATGCTCAACCGCCACGGCCTGATCGCCGGCGCGACGGGCACCGGCAAGACCAAGACCCTCCAGGTCGTCGCCGAGCAGGCCGCTGCGGCCGGGACCAGCGTCTTCGTCGCCGACATGAAGGGCGACCTCTCCGGCATCGCCGTGCCGGGGGAGGCGTCCGAGAAGCTCACCGCGCGTGCCGCGGCGCGCGGCCAGGAGTGGGTGTCCCGGGCCGGGAGGACCGAGTTCTACAGCCTGGGCGGCCAGGGGACCGGGGTGCCGATCCGCACCACCGTCAGCGACTTCGGGCCCGTGCTGATGTCCAAGGTCCTCGAGCTCAACGAGACCCAGGAGAGCTCGCTGGGGCTGATCTTCCACTACGCCGACTCGCACGGCCTCGGCCTGCTGGACCTCAAGGACCTGCGCGCCCTGATCCAGTTCCTCACCTCCGACGAGGGCAAGGGCGAGCTCAAGGGCATCGGCGGGATCTCCGCGGCGACCGCCGGCGTGATCCTGCGCAGCCTGACCGCCTTCGAGGCCTCCGGCGCGGACGTCTTCTTCGGCGAGCCCGCCTTCGACACCCAGCATCTCCTGCGCACCGCCGAGGACGGCAGCGGGATCATCTCCTGCCTCGAGCTGCCGGGGGTCGCGACCCGGCCCCAGCTGTTCTCGACGTTCATGATGTGGCTGCTGGCGGATCTGTACCAGGACCTCCCCGAGGTCGGCGACGCCGACAAGCCCAGGCTCGTGTTCTTCTTCGACGAGGCGCACCTGCTGTTCCAGGGGGCCTCGAAGGCGTTCCTCGACCAGGTGATCCAGACCGTCCGGCTGATCCGCTCCAAGGGCGTGGGCATCTTCTTCATCACCCAGACCCCCAAGGACGTCCCCGGCGACGTCCTCGCCCAGCTCGGCAACCGCATCCAGCACGCCCTGCGCGCCTACACGCCCGATGACGCCAAGGCGCTCAAGGCGACCGCCTCGACCTTCCCCAGCAGCGAGTACGACCTCGTCGAGGTGATCCCGGCGCTCGGCACCGGGGAGGCGATCGTGACCGTGATGAGCGAGGACGGCGCCCCCACCCCGGTGGCGGTGACCGCGGTGCGGGCCCCCGAGTCCTCCATGAACCCGGCGCCCGCCGAGGCCATGCAGAAGATCGTGGACGCCTCCGCGCTGCAGGCCGAGTACGGCGAGGCCGTGGACCGCGAGTCCGCCTACGAGATCCTCGCCCGGCGCGACGCCGAAGCCGCCGGTGCCGCCGCGGAGGAGGCCGACGCGCAGGCCCCGTCGGAGCAGCCCGCCGAGAAGGACGCCCCCGCCCGGCGGTCCTCGGCGAAGGACGACAAGGGCCTGTTCGACAATCCGGCGGTGAGGTCGTTCCTGCGCTCGGCGGGCACCGTCGTGGGCCGCGAGATCACCCGGTCCCTGTTCGGCACCCGCCGCAGGAGGCGCTGACCATGGCACCCCCGGCCTCTCCGCCCCTGACCCGGTTCGTCTTCTCCCGGCACTGCCATCCGCTCAGCGCCTGGAGTCGGTGGGCGACCACCCCGCTGCTGCTGGCGCCCCTGTGGACGCGCTCGGGCCGCGCGGCGCTCGCCGTCGGAGCCTGGTTCGCCCTCAACCCCGTGATGACCCCGCCCCCGGCCGATGATCAGGCCTTCGCCACCCGCGCCATGCTCGGCGAGGAGCGCTGGCTGACCGATCACAGCCTCGACCCCGGGATGGGCGCCGTCAACGCCGCGAACTCCGCGCTGCTGGCGACCGCTGCGGCCGGGGCCTGGTGGCGCAGGCCGCTGCCGGCCGTGCTCGGGACGGCCGGGGCGATGGCGCTGACGATGTACTGCTGGTCGCGCTACGCCGCGATCGAGGACCGGGCGCGCGCCGCGGACGATGCCGGGACCGCCGCGGCCCCTCCTGGCACGGCGGGATGACTCGCCTCCGGTGACGATGACGGGTGACGGTCGGCGGACCGTCACGGGATGCGAGCGGGCCCCGTGCCCGGCGACCTGGACGCGGTCGCCGGGCACGGGGCCCGCTCGCTGCGGTCGCCCGGGCTCGCGTGCCCGGGCGCGACCTCACTTGCCCTGGTTGGCGACGGCCTCGGCGGCGGCCTTCGCGGCGACCGGGTCGAGGTAGCGGCCGCCGGCGGTGACCGGCTGGAAGTTCTCGTCGAGCTCGTAGACGAGCGGCTGGCCGGTGGGGATGTTCAGGCCCGAGATCTCCTCGTCGGAGATGTCGTCGAGGTACTTCACCAGCGCGCGCAGGGAGTTGCCGTGCGCGGCGATCAGCACCGTCTTGCCGCTGGCCAGGTCGGGCTTGATGCCCTCCTCCCAGTACGGCAGGAAGCGCTCGACGACGTCCTTGAGGCACTCCGACTTCGGCAGCTGCTCGCCGAGGTCCGCGTAGCGGGGATCCTGGTCCTGGCTGAACTCCGTGCCGAACTCGATCTCCGGCGGCGGGGTGTCGTAGGAGCGGCGCCAGGCCATGAACTGCTCCTCGCCGTACTTCTCGCGGATCTCCGCCTTGTTCATGCCCTGCAGAGCCCCGTAGTGGCGCTCGTTCAGACGCCAGTCGCGGTGCACCGGGATCCAGTGCCGATCCGCGGCGTCCAGCGCCAGGTTCGCCGTGGTGATGGCGCGGCGCTGCAGCGAGGTGTGCACGACGTCGGGGAGGATCCCGGCCTCCTTGAGCAGCACGCCGCCGGCGGCGGCCTCCTTGCGGCCCTTCTCCGTCAGCTGCACGTCCACCCAGCCGGTGAACAGGTTCTTCGCGTTCCAGTCGCTCTCGCCGTGGCGGAGCAGCACGAGTGTGTAGGTCATGGGTCCCAGGGTACGGGGCGCGCCCCGTACCTGCACCTCGGTCCGCTCCGCGAGGGCAGCCCGCCCGGCCGTGAGACGTCCTCCCGCCTGCCTGGCCTCGACCGTGCGTCCCGCCCGGTGTTCCCGGGAGCGAGGTCCGGACGGGGGCCGGCGCTCTCCGGGGCCTCGGCGTCGAGGGGTCGGAGGCTCGTCGTCCGGCCGGGTCCGGGCCGTCAGGCCTCGAGCAGGATGGTGACCGGGCCGTCGTTGGTGAGCGAGACCTGCATGTGGGCGCCGAAGCGGCCCTGCTGGACCGGGACGCCGCGCTCGCGGATCGCGGCGACGACCTGCTCGACCAGCGGCTCGGCGACAGGCCCCGGGGCGGCGCCGTTCCAGGAGGGGCGACGGCCCTTGCGGACATCGGCGTAGAGCGTGAACTGCGAGACCACCAGGACGCTCGCGCCCGCATCGAGCACCGAGCGCTCGCCCTCCAGGATCCGCAGCTCGCAGATCTTCCGGGCGATGGTGGCGACCTGCTCGGGCCCGTCCTCGTGGGTGACGCCGATCAGCGCGAGGATCCCCTCGCCCTCGGTCCGGCCCACCACCTCGCCCTCGACCTCGACCTCGACCTGGGCATGGCTGACTCGCTGGAGGACTGCACGCATGGGGCCGATGCTATCGGGCCGCGGTCAGCGCGGGATCGAGCTGATCGGGCGCTCCTGGGTGGGGCTCTCGTCGCCGGCATCGGGCGAGGCGGAGCTCTCGTGCGTCGGGG
The DNA here is from genome assembly GCF_039530785.1 of Brachybacterium phenoliresistens. Taxonomy (NCBI): domain Bacteria; kingdom Bacillati; phylum Actinomycetota; class Actinomycetes; order Micrococcales; family Dermabacteraceae; genus Brachybacterium; species Brachybacterium phenoliresistens. Next base: position 294,293 of record NZ_BAAAOW010000003.1, on the reverse strand, counting down.
GAGCTCCCGCGGGCGCCGCCGAGGGCCCCCTCTGCTGGCCGCCGGTCGAGGGGACCGGGGACGAGGGCGCCAGCGGCGCATGGATCCCGGAGGCGACCTGCTGCTCCGGGGGCTGGTAGACGGGGGCGGACTGCTGCGAGGCGCTGCGCGGGGCGGTGTCCTCGGGCCGCAGGGCGGCGGCGCGCGTCGGCGCCGGCGGGACGATGGGGTCCACCGGGCGCGCCGGCACCGTGTGCCCCCAGGGGGTGCCCGGGTCCTGGGCGTCCTGCCCCGGCGGGGCCTGACGGGGCTGCGCGGCGGGCGGGCCCTCGAGCGGCTGCGAGGCCGCCGGCGCGTGAGGAGCCGGGGGAGCCGGGGGCCCGTGCGGCGCCGGGGTCCCCTGCTGCACCGGGGGCCCGTGAGGCGCCTGCGGCGCCCCGGTCTGCGGGGGCGTCGCCCGGGCCTGCTCCGCCCGGGCTCGCTCCGCCTCGGCCTGGAGCTGGGCCTGGCGCGCCTCCCGCGCGGCCTGCGCCTCGCGGGCCTCCTGGGCCTCGCGCTGGGCGCGCTGCAGGCGGCGCTCGGCCTCGCGGGCCGTCTCCACCCAGCGCTCCGCGACGCGGATGATCGCCTCGGTGGCGGCCTCCCACGCGTTCTCCTGCTGCCGATGCGGGCCGGTGGCCAGGGACAGCACCACGCCGGCCGCGCGCAGGGCGAGCTCGGTGGCGTCCACGCGCCGGGCGAACACCTCGTGCCAGACGCGGATCGCCTCCTCGACATGCGCCTGGGCGGGGGCGGAGATCCGGCCGGTGCTGCCGTAGTCGGCGAGCACGCTGAGGTGGGCGAGCAGGCAGGCGAGGTCGTCGGCGCGGCGCCCCGGGCCGACGGTGTCGATGTCGAGCACGCCGACGACCTCGCCGCCCTGCACGAACAGCTGGGCCTCGTAGAAGTCGCCGTGGACCACGTCGTGCGGGCGCATGTCCAGGCGGCGGCCCACCGCGGCGAGGCCGTCGCGGATCCCCCGCACGAGCGTCTCGATCCGCGGGGCGAGCGCCGGCACGGAGGAGCTGACCACGCCCGCGTAGAAATCGGCCGAATCGGTCCACGGCGCCCGCAGGGGGAGCGTGTACATCGAGGCGGGCAGGCGGTCCAGGGTCGCGACCAGGTCCTCGGCGCGGACGGCCCGGGCGCCCTCCTCGACGACGGCGTGGGCGAGCGGGCGGCCCGGCAGCTCCTCCATCACCACCAGCCCCTGGTGGTGGGCTGTGACCTGGGGCACGGGAACGCCGGCGGCGAGCAGCCGCTGATGGCGATCGACGATCTCCCCGCTCTTGTGCGGCTGCATCACCTTGAGGAAGACGGCGCGGTCGGCGAGGCGGGCGCGCAGCACCGCCCGACGGCCAGGGCGATAGGAGACGACCTCGATCGGGACCGGGGCGGCGGCGTCCATCCCCGTGGGCACGCCCAGCTCGGCGAGCGTCGTGCCGAGCACGTCGGGGTAGCACACCCGCGGCAGCATCGGCAGCCAGGGGTCGTGAGGGTAGCGCCAGACCCGCACATTGATGTCCCCGTCCGTCATGACCAGGGAATGCTCCGCCCCGGCGACGTGCCGTTCGGCCTCGCCGATGTGCGCGCTGGCGCCGAACAGCTCCTCCCGTGCGGGCGCGGAGGGGCCGTCGAGCTCCGGCCAGGAGACGGTCGTGCGGTACAGGGCCTTCGTCGACCGGCCGGGCCGGTGGTCGACGTGGTCCAGCTCCCACGAGCGCAGCACGCCCCCGGCATTGCTGACAGCGGAGTTCAGCAGGCCGCCGGCGTCTGGCCCCGTCAGCAGCTCGGAGCCGTCCCGTGAAACAGACATGCGACGTTTCTACCAGGGTTCGACCGTACCGGCGAGGCGGATGATGCACCCGTACCATGCAGGCATGGCTGACAGCACCCCCTCCCTGGACGCGTCGAACCTGCTCGGCGTCCCCCCGACCCTGCTCCCGGAGGACCACCCCGACACCGAGGTGGCCGCCGCCCTCGAGGCCGATGGCGACCCCCGCGACCTCGCCGCCCGCTTCCCGCACTCCTCGCTGGTGTGGGCGGAGCTCGCGCGCGACGCGCTCGCCGACGACGACGTGATCGCCGCCTACGCCTATGCGCGTACCGGCTACCACCGCGGCCTGGACGCCCTGCGCCGGGCCGGATGGCGCGGCCAGGGGCCGATCCCCGCCTCCCATGCGCCCAACCGCGGGTTCCTGCGGGCCCTCGCGCTGCTGGGGGAGACCTCCCGGCGCATCGGCGACGAGGAGGAGGCCGAGCGCGTGCGCGCCTTCCTCCGGGAGGCCGACCCCTCGCTGGTCGACTGATCCCTCGCCGGTCGACCGATCCCGCACCGGTGATGCGCGCCTCGCGCCGTGCGCAGCTGGGCACGGCGCGGAAGCGCGCTTGGTAGGATCGCGCCGGTCTCCCCCGAGACCCGTCGGCGCCCGGACGGGCACAGCTCCCGTCGTCGGCGTGCGATCGACCCCGCATCCCTGAGGAGCCGCCATGCCCGCCGTCGTGATCGTCGGAGCCCAGTGGGGCGACGAGGGGAAGGGCAAGGCCACCGACCTGCTGGGGGAGAGGGTCGACTACGTCGTCAAGCCCAACGGCGGCAACAACGCCGGGCACACCGTGGTCGTCAAGGGCGAGAAGTTCGAGCTCAAGCTCCTCCCCGCCGGCATCCTCTCCCCGCAGGTGACGCCCGTGATCGGCAACGGCGTCGTGGTCAACCTCGAGGCCCTCTTCGAGGAGATCGGCGTGCTCGAGTCGCGCGGCGTGGACACCTCCCGCCTGCGGATCAGCGCCAACGCCCACATCGTCGCGCCGTACCACCAGACCCTCGACAAGGTCACCGAGCGCTTCCTGGGCAAGCGCGCCATCGGAACCACCGGTCGCGGCATCGGCCCGGCGTACATGGACAAGATCGGCCGGCTCGGGATCCGCGTGCAGGACCTCTTCGACGCCTCGATCCTGCGCCAGAAGGTCGAAGGCGCCCTGCGCCAGAAGAACGAGCTGCTGGTCAAGCTGTACAACCGCCGCGGCGTCGAGGTCGAGGAGATCACGCAGACCCTGCTCGCCTACGCCGAGCGGCTGCGGCCGATGGTCGTGGACACCACGGAGCTGCTCAACGCCGCCCTGGACCGCGACGAGGTCGTGCTCATGGAGGGCGGCCAGGCCACCTACCTCGACGTCGACCACGGCACCTACCCCTTCGTGACCAGCTCCAACCCGACGGCGGGCGGCGCCTGCACGGGCACGGGCATCGGCCCCACCCGCATCGACCGGGTGATCGGGATCGTCAAGGCGTACACCACCCGCGTGGGCGCCGGCCCGTTCCCGACCGAGCTGTTCGACAAGTGGGGCGAGTTCCTGCAGACCACCGGCCACGAGGTCGGCGTGAACACGGGCCGCCCGCGCCGCTGCGGCTGGTACGACGCGCTGATGATCCGCCACGCCGTGCGGATCAACGGCTTCACCGACATCGTGCTGACCAAGCTGGACGTGCTCACGGGCCTGGACGAGGTGCCGATCTGCACCGCGTACGACGTCGACGGCGTGATCCACCGCGAGATGCCGATGACCCAGACGGAGTTCCACCACGCCGTGCCGGTGCTCGAGACGCTGCCGGGCTGGACGGAGGACATCTCCTCCTGCCGCACCCTGGAGGACCTGCCCGAGAACGCGCGGCGCTACGTCGCGCGGCTCGAGGAGCTCGCCGGCTGCCGCATCAGCGCGATCGGCGTGGGACCGGACCGCGAGGCCACCGTCGCCGTGCACGACCTGCTCCCGCAGTCCGCCTGACCGTGTCCCCCGCCCGGCGCACCGATCCCGAGCAGGGCCGCGCCGCCCTCGAGCTGTGGGCGCGCGACCCCGACGCCGCCGCGGCGGGCGGTCGGCGCGTGCTCGCCCCCGCCGTCCGCCACACCCTCGAGCTGCTCGCCGAGGAGAACCCCGGCGGCGCCGTCGAGCTGCGCGTGCCGCCCTATGCCGCCGTGCAGGCGATCGCCGGCACCCGGCATACCCGCGGCACGCCGCCGGCGGTCGTGGAGACCGACCCGCTGACCTGGCTGGCCCTGGCCGCCGGGGACCTGACCTTCGCCGAGGCCGTCGCCCGCGGCGCCCTGCACGCCAGCGGGGAGCGCAGCGACATCTCGGCCCTGCTGCCGCTGCCCGGGCCCCGGCGGCTGGTCGCCGCGGCCCGCGCCGCAGCGCCCGGGCCCGACGCCTCTGCCGCCGCCGAGCGGACCGCACCCCTGGAGGAGGGCCGATGAGCCTGGCCGTCGAGATCACCGTGGAGGACCTCGCGGGCCTCGAGATCGCCGCCCGCGCGGGAGCGGACCGCATCGAGCTGGCCGAGGACCTCGACCACGGCGGCGTCACCCCGCGGCCCGAGCTCGCCGCCGAGGCCGTCGCCCGTGCCGCGGCGCTGGTCGCCGAGCGCGAGGCGAAGCCGCACTTCCGCGTCCACGCCCTGGTGCGCCCCGAGGCCAGCACCGGGGACTTCCTGGGCCGTCCCGAGGAGTTCGTCGCCGACGGCGAGGCCGTGCGGCGCATGGGGCAGCAGGCGGCGGCGATGGTCGAGGCCGGCTGCGACGGCGTCGTGATCGGCGTGCTCACCGCCGAGGGCGCGCTCGACGTGCCCGCCCTCGAGCAGATCCGGGACGCCGCCCTCGGCGCCGCCTCCCGCTCCCTGCGCGGCCTGGACCTCACCCTCCACCGCGCCGTGGACGCCCTGCCCGGGGCCGAGGAGCGCGCCGAGGCCGTGCGCACCGCGCTGCGGCTGGGCTTCCACCGCGTGCTCACCTCCGGGGGCGCGGCCCGTGCGCTCGACGGCGCCGAGGACCTCGCCCGCATGGTGCAGGCCGGCGAGGGCATCGTGGAGATCATGGCCGGCGGCGGGGTGCGCCCCGTCGACATCCCCGACCTCGCCCGGCGGGCCCGCGTGGACGCCGTGCACACCTCGGCCCGCAGCCGCACCCCGGATGCCGCCGCCCCCACCCGTACCGACGCCGCCATCGCCCAGGCGGCCGTAGACGCAGCAGGAGCACTGTGACCCACCCGAGCGACCCCGCCTCCCCGCAGCCCGGGAGCACCCCGGCGCCCGCTCCCGACGCCGCCGAGTCCCCGGACCACCCGGTCCCGGCCGATGCTCCGGGCGAGGCCCCCGCGGCCGACGGCCCCGCGGTCGACGCCCCAGAGGCCGATGCCGCCGAGGCCGATGCCCCTGCGGCCGACGCCCCCGAGGCCGACGGCCCTCGCGGCGCGGAGTCCGCGGAGGAGGACGGCCCCGCGGCTGACGCCGCCGATGCCGAGGACTCCTCCACCCCGGAGGGCACCGTCATCCTGGTCCGGCGGCGGCGCATGCCGAGCCTGGGGTTCTGGGTCCTGGGCTGCATGCTGCTGGCGGCCCTGGCCGGGGCCGTCGTGGCCTATGTCGTCGAGGTCCGCTACCTCGCCGGGATGGTGTACTTCGCCGTGACCGGCGCCGTGTTCTTCGGGCTGCCGCTGGCCGCGCTCGCCGCCCTGGTCGACGCCCTCCGCCACCGCCGCACCGACCGGCGCCGCTGAGCGCTCGCCCCGCAGCCCGCAGGGCTGTGCGGTGCGTGACCCCGACGGTTCGGGGGCATCGGGGCTGTGGCATGATGATTCGGTGGCACGCGGCGACGGACGACTCACCCATGACCTGCTCCCCGGCGAGAAGGGCCCCCAGGACTCGTGCGGCGTCTTCGGCGTCTTCGCCCCGGGGGAGGACGTCGCCAAGCTGACCTACTACGGCCTGTACGCCCTGCAGCACCGCGGGCAGGAGTCCGCGGGGATCGCCACCAGCGACGGCGAGCAGATCCTCGTGTACAAGGACATGGGCCTGGTCTCCCAGGTCTTCGACGAGACCTCCCTGAGCACCCTGCAGGGTCACATCGCCATCGGCCACGCCCGCTACTCGACGACCGGCGGGTCCATCTGGTCCAACGCCCAGCCGACGCTGGGCCCCCGCCCGGAGGGCACCGTCGCCCTCGCCCACAACGGCAACCTCGTCAACACCCGCGAGCTCGTGGACATGCTCGAGGCCCGCCGCGGCGGCGCCCGCGCCCCCAAGGGCGAGATCGCCCGCGGCAACACGACGGACACCGCCCTGGTGACGGCGCTGCTGGACGTCGAGGGAGACCTCGCCCGGGCGATCGCCGATCTCATGCCGCATCTGCGCGGCGCCTACTGCTTCACGATCATGGACGAGACGACCCTGTACGCGGCGCGCGACCCCCAGGGCATCCGTCCGCTGGTCCTGGGCCGCCTGGACCGCGGCTGGGTGGTCGCCTCGGAGACCGCGGCGCTGGACATCTGCGGCGCCAGCTTCGTGCGCGAGGTCGCCCCCGGCGAGCTCATCGTCATCGACGAGCAGGGCCTGCGCAGCAGCCAGGTCCTCGAGCCGCGCCCCAAGGGCTGCGTGTTCGAGTACGTGTACCTCGCCCGGCCGGACACGCGCATCGCCGGTCGCAGCGTGAACGCCTCCCGGGTGGAGATGGGGCGCCAGCTGGCGCGCGAGCATCCCGTCGAGGCGGATCTCGTGATCCCGACCCCGGAGTCCGGCACCCCTGCCGCCATCGGCTACGCCCAGGAGTCCGGCATCCCCTACGGCCAGGGCATGGTGAAGAACGCCTACGTCGGGCGCACCTTCATCCAGCCCAGCCAGACCATCCGCCAGCTGGGCATCCGGCTGAAGCTGAACCCGCTCAAGGAGATCATCGCCGGCAAGCGCCTGGTGGTCATCGACGACTCGATCGTCCGCGGCAACACGCAGCGCGCCGTGGTGCGCATGCTGCGCGAGGCCGGGGCCGCCGAGGTGCATGTGCGCATCTCCTCCCCGCCGGTGCGCTGGCCCTGCTACTACGGCATCGACTTCGCCAGCCGGGCCGAGCTCATCGCCAACGGCCTGGACACCGACGAGATCGCCCGCTCCATCGGCGCGGACTCGCTGGGCTACATCTCCTTCGACGGGATGGTCGAGTCCACCGAGCAGCCGGCGGGCGAGCTGTGCTCGGCCTGCTTCACCGGGCAGTATCCGGTGCCGCTCCCCGATCCCCGCGCGCTCGGCAAGAGCGTGCTCGAGCAGAAGAAGGCCGGCGCACCGGGCGCCGGCCCGCATCCCGCCTCCCCCGAGAAGAACGAGGTCCCCGCGTGAGCGCAGCGTCCCCCCAGCCGATCACCTACGCCGCCGCCGGGGTCGATACCCACGCCGGGGACAAGGCCGTCGAGCTCATGAAGGAGGCGGTCGCCGCCACCCACGGCCCCGAGGTCCTCGGCGGGGTCGGCGCCTTCGCCGGCCTGCTGGACGTCTCCGCCCTCAAGGACTACGAGCGTCCGCTGCTCGCCTCGAGCACCGACGGCGTCGGCACCAAGATCGCGATCGCGCGCGCCCTGGACATCCACGACACCATCGGCCAGGACCTGGTGGCGATGGTCGTCGACGACATCGTCGTGCTCGGCGCGAAGCCGCTGGCCATGACCGACTACATCGCCTGCGGGAAGGTCGTGCCCGAGCGCATCGCCGACATCGTCCGCGGCATCGCCGAGGGCTGCCGCCTGGCCGGCTGCGCCCTGGTCGGCGGGGAGACCGCGGAGCACCCCGGCCTGATGGCCCCCGAGGACTACGACGTGGCCGGTGCGGCCGTGGGCGTGGTGGAGGCCTCCAAGGTCCTGGGGCCGGAGCGGGTCGAGGCCGGCGACGTGATCATCGGGATGGACTCCTCGGGCCTGCACTCCAACGGCTACTCGCTCGTGCGCGCCGTGATCGACGCGGCGGGCCTGGGCTGGGACACGCATGTGGAGGAGCTCGGGCGCACCCTCGGCGAGGAGGCCCTCGAGCCCACCCGCATCTACACCCGCGACCTGCTGGACCTGCTGGAATCGCCGGCGGGGGAGGGCGTGCACGCCCTCTGCCATGTCACCGGCGGCGGGCTCGCCGCGAACCTGGCCCGCGTGGTCCCCGCGGGGCTGGGCGCGGCCGTGGACCGCGCCACCTGGACGCCGGGAGCCATCTTCGAGCGCGTCTCGACCTGGGGCTCGGTCCCGCTGGCCGATCTCGAGGCGACCCTGAACATGGGCCTGGGCATGGTGGCCGTGGTCTCCGCCGATGCGGCCGATGCCGTCCTCGCGCAGCTCGAGTCCGCGGGCCTGCCCTCGCGGGCGATCGGACGGATCCATCCGCAGGATGCGCTGGCGGCCCCGCGTCCCAGCACCTCCGACGTCCTCGTCTCCGGGACCAAGGGCGTGGACGGGGGCGCCGTCCTCATGACCGGCACGCATCCGGGCTGGGGCGCGTGATCGGACCCGCCGCGCACACGACGAAGGCGGCCCCGGGGGGCCGCCTTCGTCATGCTGTGCTCGATGCCGCGGTCGGTTCCGCGGTTCCCGGGCTCCGGATGGTGCGGAGCCCGCGGGGTGGGGGCGTCAGCGTCGCCGCGCCGATGCGGGCGAATCATCCGCCCACTCGTCGGTCCCCTCGTCGTCCCAGTCGCCCTGCTCCTCGTTCGCGGAGGCCTTCGACTGCAGCTCGCGCTGGAGCGCGGTGAGGTCGGTGGGCGGGCTGTAGTACTTGAGGTCCCGAGCCACCTTAGTCTGCTTGGCTTTCTGTCGGCCACGACCCATGGATCTGACCCCCTGTGCGTCGGGTGCGGGCGAGGCGGCCCGGAAGATGGCAGTGATTTCGGAACCCAACCTTACAACGAACGCGCCGTGGGGCGGTAACCCGAACGGCGTGAGGTCGCGCTCACGTCGGCGCCGATGCCGGACAGGGAGGGGCGTCGAGGCGACGAGAGCTCCGAAAGCGGTATCCGAGGGCGTAGGCTTGCTGTTCACGACATGACTGTGACGATGGGCGGGCGTGGCCGCGCCCCGAGAACGAGGAGGGGACACCCCCGATGGCTGCATCCGCGGAGAACCACGATGTTGCGACGGCGTCGATCGGCAGTCTCATGACGCCGGCCGAGGTCGCGAAGCTCTTCCGCGTCGATCCCAAGACGGTGACCCGCTGGGCCCAGTCCGGGAAGCTGTCCTCGCTGCGCACCCTCGGCGGTCATCGACGCTACCGCCGCGACGAGGTGGAGAAGCTCCTGCAGGAGAACCTGCAGGCAGAGAGCCTCTGAGCCCCTCTCCGTGACGCGCGCCGCCCGTCGCAGGACGAGCGATGCCGGGTGGCGCCGGGACGTCCTGGGCGCGGGCTTCCGCTGCCGGACGCTGGACCTCGGCGAGGACGAGGAGGGCCCGCTGCGGGCGGTGGCGGTGCGCTGCCTGCCCGGACCTGCCGCCTCGCGCGGCGCGGCGCAGGCCGCGCAGCGCCGTCGCATCCCGGTGCTGCTGATCCACGGCTGGTCCGACTACGTGCTGGACCGCCGCCTCATGCTGCATCTGTATGCACGAGGCTTCGACGTGTGGGGAGTGGACCTGCGCAAGCACGGGCGCAGCCTCCTGCCCGGGCAGACCCCCACCGCGGTGCGGGACCTGTCCGAGTACGACGCCGAGATCGCGGCGATGCTGGACCTGATCGGCCGGGACCGTCCCCCGGTCCTGCTCGCCCACTCCACCGGCGGCCTCACGGCCGCGCTGTGGGCGCAGCGCCGCCCGGGGACGGTGCGCGCGCTGGTGCTGAACTCCCCGTGGCTGGAGTTCCACGCCGGCGCCGCCGCCCGGGAGGCGATCCGCCCCGCGCTGCGCGCCCTGGCGCAACGGGCGCCGACGGCACGGGTGCTGCCCCGCGGATCGACGCACTACACCCGCACCACCCATGCCCTGTTCGGCGGCGAGACGCCCTACTCGCTGCGCTGGAAGCCGCCGGGCGGCCACGACTTCCCGGCCTGCACGCTGAGCGCCGTGCTCGAGGGGCAGGCGCGACTGCGCCGCGGCGGGCCCCTCGCCGTCCCCACCCTCGTGCTCCACTCGTCCCGCTCGGTGTTCGGGCTGCGCTTCCGCTCCGACATGGCCGAGGCCGACATCGTGCTGAACGTGCGGACCATCGCTGCGGCCGCCCGCCAGCTGGGGCCGTCGGTGCGCATCGAGCCCGTCGACGGGGCGCGCCACGACGTCTTCCTCTCCGCCCCGGCGGTGCGCAGGCGGGCCCTGGAGAGCGTCGAGGACTGGCTGAGGGAACTCCCGGACATCGGTCCTACGATGACTCGGGACGTCCCGCCGGGACGCCCGTGAGCGTGCACGCCGCGTCGGGGCCAGGTGCTCCCGCCGCGCATCGACGGGGAGGTGGACCGTGGCCGCAGCGCCCGATGACCTGCACCGGCTCGCCGCGGCGCACCGCCGCGCCGCGGACCGGCTGACCCTGCTGCGCCTGCGCCTGGCCCGGGGGATGTCCGCCCTCGAGGGCGGAGTGGTGCACGAGACCTGGGTCGAGGAGGTCTACCCGGGCATCGGCGCCCTGGTCCGCGCGCTGCGCGCCGACCACGACCGCCTCGAGGCGGAGGCCGCCGCCGCGGAGCGTGCCAGCGGCCGCCGGATGGGCGGCTATGCGGGGGCGGGCTTCCTGGGGCGCGGCGACCGGGCCCGCGAGCAGGTCGAGCAGGTGCGCCAGGTGATCGCCTTCCGCGGGCACGACCTCGGGGCGAGCATCGGCGGCTACCCCTTGAGCCCGCGCGGCCGGGCGGTCCCGCCGCACCCCTCCGAGACCCTCGGCGCGGCCACACCGGGCTACGAGGACGAGGACTGAGCCGGCCCCTCCGAGCGCGGCCCCTGCCTGCCAGGCCCCTCCGGGCGCGGCCCCTGCGAGCCCGGCCCGCCCGACCGCAGGGCGCCGGCTGCTGCGGCCAGGGCTCCGGCCGCGACCGGGACGATCACCGTGGAGACCATGAGCACCAGGGCCGCCGCGGCCGCATCGGCCCCCGGGACCCCCAGCGCGATCAGCGAGGCGGCGCCGACCGCTTCGGTCACCCCGGCGCCGCCCGGGGTCAGCGGCACCATCGCCACCACCCGGCCCAGCGCGAAGACCGCGACCGCCGCAGCGACGGAGAGATCCGCGTCCACGGCCCGCAGCGCCAGCAGCAGCACGAGCAGGTGCGCCAGGCGCGCGCCGATCTGGCCCGCCAGCAGCGCCGCGCCGCGGCGGCGCAGCAGCACCAGCAGCGCGTCGCGCACGTCCACGGCCGCGGCGGCCGCGGGCACCAGCGGGGACAGGCGCTCGGCCACGGCCGCCACCAGCGGCCGCGAGAGGACGACGGCGACCGCGGCGAGGGACAGGACGCCTCCGGCCGCGGCGACCAGCGCGGCCGCCCAGGTCCCCGGCAGGTCCAGCTGTGCGCCCGCCACGACGTAGGCGACCAGCCCCGCCCCGGGGACCAGCAAGGCGGTGACGGCGAGGTCGCCGAGGGAGAAGGCGAGCAGTCCGAGGACGATCGTGCTCACGCCCAGCCCGCCCCGCCGCAGCAGCCAGCCCAGCATGCCGGTCCCCAGCAGGGCGCCGCCCGGGATCGCGATGCTCATCGCGGAGGTCGCCGCGTACGCCGGGAGCAGGCGGGCGGTGCGGCTGCCGGGGACCACGGCGCGCAGCGACAGGGTCTCCAGGACCAGGGCCAGCAGCCCCAGGCCGATCGCGGCCGCGATCACCCCGGCGGGCAGGCGCCCGAGCTCGGCGAGGATCTGCGGCCAGGAGGCGCCGGCGAGCCAGGGGAGCCCCAGGGCCAGGACGAGGACCAGGAGGACGGCGGAGGCCGCGGCGGTGATCACGCGGCGCCGGCCTGCCCGCGGCCGACGCTCGAGATCCGCGACGAGGTCCTCGGGGAGGTCGAGTTCGGCCATGGCTGTGATTCTCGCACGCGGGGGAGCGACGTCCGGGCCGGAGCGGCGGCCCCCGAGTATGCTGACACCATGTCAGCTCTTATCGGGATCCTCGTCGTCCTCCACCTCCTCTGCTGGGCCGTCGCGCTGGGCACCTGGGTCGCCGCCGCGCGCACCAAGGAGCCGAACCCCGGCATGTTCCATGCCGCCGCCGGTGCGCTCGCGTTCGGCGTCGTGCTGATGGCGATCGGCATGGCGACCGGGGGCGGCGGCCACCTCTGGTACACCCTCAAGCTCGTGTTCGCCCTGATCGTGGCGATCAGCGCCTTCGTGGCGCGGCGCCAGGGGCCGCAGACCCCGGCCGCCGTGTGGTTCGCGATCCCCGCCGGGATCGTGATCAACGTGATCATCGCCGTGTTCCACATCGGCGCCTGAGCCGCCCGCGGGCCCGGCCGGGCCCGCGGCGCCCCCAGGACCAGCGGCCCCGGCCCCCCGCCGCCCCGCGCCGGTCGTCCACAGCGACGGCGCGGGGCGCTCGTGCGTCCGGGCGCGCGCCTATCCTGGGGGAGCCATGACTCTGTTCGACGATTTCTCGCTGCCCGATGCCTTCCGACGCCTGGAAGGGGTGCGGGCGGTTCCCGCGAGCGCGTCGGACGCCGACGCCCCCGCGGCGCCCGATGCCGCCCCGCCGTACGAGGACGCCCCGCCGAGGGACGCCGACGCCCCGCCGCGCGAGGACGAGCTCCCGCCCCCGCCGGACGACGACCAGGCCCCGCCGGATCCGGAGGACGTCCCGCCGCCGCCGGAGGACCGGGACCCGCAGTGGGCCCCGGCGCACGGCGCGACGGGCCCGGGGCCGCACGGCCCCGCGGGCGCTGCGCGTCGTCCCTGGGCCGCGCCGGAGGAGGTCGGGGCCGGCCTCGCCGAGCTGGTCGAGGGCCTGAACCCGCCGCAGCGCGAGGCCGTCGAGCACCGCGGCAGCCCGCTGCTCATCGTCGCCGGCGCCGGCTCGGGCAAGACCCGCGTTCTCACCCGTCGCATCGCGCACCTGCTGCGCTCGGGGCAGTCCCTGCCCGGGGAGATCCTCGCGATCACCTTCACCAACAAGGCCGCCGCCGAGATGAAGGAGCGCGTGGCCGAGCTGGTGGGCCCCGTCGCGCGCAGCATGTGGGTGTCGACCTTCCACTCCGCCTGCGTGCGGATCCTGCGCCGCGACGCCCAGGCCGCCGGCCTGAAGAGCTCCTTCACGATCTACGACTCCGCGGACTCCCTGCGGCTGATCACGAACATCGCCAAGGATTTCGGCCTCGACGTCAAGAAGAACCCGCCGCGGGGCATCGCCAGCCGCATCTCCACCCTGAAGAACGACCTCGTCGACCCGATCGACTGGGCCGATCAGGCCGAGGCGTCCAAGAACCCCTGGGACCGCTCGATCGCCCAGGTGTACACCGCGTACACCGAGCGCCTGCGCCAGGCCAACGCCGTCGACTTCGACGACATCATCGGCCTCACCGTGAACCTCCTGCGCGAGAACCCCGCGATCCGCGAGGGCTACCGCCGCCGCTTCCGCCACGTGATGGTCGACGAGTACCAGGACACCAACCCCGCGCAGTACGCCCTGGTGCGCGAGCTGGTGGGGGACGACCCGCACGCCGACCTCACCGTCGTGGGCGACTCCGACCAGTCGATCTACGCCTTCCGGGGCGCGACGATCCGCAACATCGTCGAGTTCGAGGAGGACTTCCCCTCGGCCCGCACCATCGTGCTCGAGCAGAACTACCGCTCCACGCAGAACATCCTCACCGCGGCCAACGCCGTCATCGAGGAGAACCAGGGGCGGCGCAAGAAGAACCTGTGGACCGACCACGGCGCCGGCGAGAAGATCACGCTGTACGTCGCGGACGACGAGCAGAGCGAGGCGCGGTACATCGGCCGCCAGATCGACGCCCTCGTCGATGCCGGCCGCAAGGCCTCCGACGTGGCGATCTTCTACCGCGCCAACGCCCAGTCCCGCGCGCTCGAGGACCAGCTGATCCGCGTCGGCCTGCCCTACCGGGTCATCGGCGGGACCCGCTTCTACGAGCGCCGCGAGATCAAGGACGCCATCGCCTACCTGCGCGTCCTCACCAACCCGGCCGACGAGATCAACCTGCGCCGTATCCTCAACGTCCCCAAGCGCGGCATCGGCGACCGGGCGGAGGCCGCGATCGCCCTGCTGGCCGAGCAGGAGCGGATCGGGTTCGCGGAGGCTCTGCGCCGCGCGGAGGAGGCCCCGGGCATCGCGACCCGCTCCCTCAGCGCCGTGCGCCGGTTCGTGGCCATGCTCGAGGAGCTCGGCGAGCTGCTCGAGCGGGGCGAGGGGCCGGCCGAGGTGCTCGAGGCGATCCTGCAGAAGTCCGGCTACTACGAGGAGCTGCAGAAGAGCGACGACCCGCAGGACGAGTCCCGGCTGGAGAACCTCGCCGAGCTGGTCAGCGTCGCCGCCGAGTTCGAGGCGCAGATGGAGGCCGTCGCCGCCGCCGGCAGCGAGTTCGAGGACCTCGAGGGCGAGGACGCGACCGCCGGGCCCGAGGGCGCCGCCGGCGCCGATGCGGCGCCCGGCGCCGGGGCGGATGCGGCTCCCGGCGAGGACGTCGCGCCCGATGCGGCCCTGCTCGCCGGGGACGACCCGGAGGCGACCCTCATCGACCAGTTCCTGGAGAAGGTCTCCCTCGTCGCGGACGCGGACCAGCTCCCGGGCCAGGAGGACCAGTTCGTCACCCTGATGACGCTGCACACCGCCAAGGGCCTCGAGTTCCCCGTCGTCTTCCTCACCGGCCTGGAGGACGGCACCTTCCCGCACCAGCGCACCCTCACCGACCCCGAGCAGCTCGAGGAGGAGCGCCGCCTCGCCTACGTCGGCATCACGCGCGCCCGCGAGAAGCTGTACATCACCCGCGCCCAGATGCGCGCGACCTGGGGCGCCCCGCAGTTCTTCCCGGGCAGCCGCTTCCTCGACGAGATCCCCGAGGAGACCCTGGACGTGGCGCGCGCCGGCTCGACCCTCTCGGGCGCCGGGTTCTCCGGCTCGGGCGGCTACGGCAGCTCCGGCGGGTACGGCGGCTCGGGCGGCTACGGCGGCGGGCGCCGCGGACCCTCCGTCACCGGGGTCGGCGTGGGCGGCGGGCGGCGCGACGTCAGCCGCCCGTCCTTCGGCTCGGGCCGCACCCCGACGCCCACGGCCAAGCTGCCCTCCCTCGCCGTGGGGGACCGGGTCACCCACGACTCCTTCGGCATGGGCACGGTCACCGAGGTCTCGGGGCTGGACGAGAAGACGCAGGTCGAGGTGGAGTTCAAGGCCCCGCACGGGCGCAAGCGCCTGCTGCTGCGCTACGCCCCGATCACGAAGCTCTGAGCGGCGGGGCGACGACCTCGACCTCGAAGCCCTCCGCGTTCTCGGCGTACCAGGCGGTGTGGTCCGCTCCGCCGGCGTGCGGGTAGGCGTCCGCGAACAGCTCGGTCCAGCCGTGCGCGGGGGCCTGGTCGCGCAGGGCGTCCAGGGCTTCGCCGTCGGGGCAGGTCAGCGCCAGATGGTTCAGGCCGGGGGAGAGGCGGTCGTGCCGCGTGCCGCGGCCGTCCCCGGACTGCTCCAGCACGATGTAGGGGCCCGAGGCATGCCGCCAGATCCGCCCCCGGTCCCAGCCCTCGACCCGTTCGGCGGTCCAGCCCAGGCGGGTCAGCAGCCATCCGAAGGACGCCTCGGCCGGTCCGAGGTCATGGGTCCACAGCTCCAGGTGATGCAGCCCGGCCGGCGGCTGCTCAGACATCGCGGCGCCGCGGGGCGTCGTCCCCGTCCAGGTCGTCCCCGTCCGGGTCCTCGTCGTCCGGGTCCTCGTCCTCGGAGCGCAGGGACTCCAGCAGCACCCAGCCGAAGCGCAGCGCCATGATCCCCAGGACCAGCACCAGCACGACCTGGATCGGGATCTGCACGCCGGTGCGGGTGACGACGAACCAGATGATGAGGATCGACAGACCCATGAGCACCGCGTCGCGGAACGCCGCGAGCAGCCGGCGCCCGAGGTTCGCCTCGCGGATCCTGCGCCCGGCGACGGTGGCGTAGGCGGCCGCATCCCGGCGGGCGCGGCGCCGCGAATCCCGGGTGCCCTCGTCCAGCGCCTTCCCCGCGGCCCGCGCATAGGCGCCGGCGCGCTGCGAGCTGCGCCGGGTGGACTCCTGCGCCTGCCGGGCGAGGTCCGGGGCCTGCTTGCGCGCCGTGTTCCGGGCGGCCTTCGCGTAGGTCCTCCAGTCAGCCATGCTCTCCTCCTCGAGGGCGTCGCTCAGCGTCGGGGGTCATCGTCGTCGCGCCAGCGGATGTCGCCCCCGCCGCGCGGCGGAGGCGAGGGACGGGACGCCCGGTGCTCGTGGTAGTAGGACAGCGCCACGTTCAGGCCGACCGTGATCACCAGGGAGAGCACGAAGCTCGCCACGGTGGAGCGGACGCCGACGACGCGCAGCAGGATGAACAGCACGAGCAGCATCACAAGGCTGGCACCGAGCTGGTCGCGGATGCGCTGGACGAAGCTGCGGGGTTGTCGGGGCACCCCGGCATGGTAGCCGGGTCCGCTGGGCGGGGCCCGACGGGCGACGAGACCGTGCCCGCGAGACGACCACAGGGTGAACGGGGTGCCGGATCACACCGCCGTGTCCGTACCATCGGCCGGCCGCGACTAAGGTGGAGATGTTCCCAGGGACGGCTCCCCGGCCGATGACGGCCCGCCGTCCGCTGTCGACAGCGAGAGGACGAGAATCCCGTGGACCTGTTCGAATACCAGGCCCGTGATCTCTTCGAGAAGCACGGAGTGCCCGTGCTCGGAGGAGTCGTCGCGGAGGATCCTGCAACTGCCAAGGCTGCGGCGCAGCAGCTGGGCACCCCCGTCGTGGTGGTCAAGGCCCAGGTGAAGACCGGCGGCCGCGGCAAGGCCGGCGGCGTGAAGATCGCCAAGTCCCCCGAGGAGGCGGAGGCGAAGGCCGCCGAGATCCTCGGCATGGACATCAAGGGGCACACCGTGCACCGCGTGATGATCGCGGCCGGTGCCGACATCGCCGAGGAGTACTACTTCTCGCTGCTGCTGGACCGGGCGAACCGCAACTACCTGGCCATGTGCTCGGTCGAGGGCGGCGTGGAGATCGAGCAGCTCGCCGTCGAGCGCCCCGAGGCCCTGGCCCGCGTGGCCGTGGACCCGAACGTCGGCATCGACGAGGCGAAGGCGAAGGAGATCGTCGAGGCGGCGCGGTTCGACGCCGAGACCGGCGCCAAGGTCGCCCCCGTGCTGCAGAAGCTGTGGGACGTCTACCGCGAGGAGGACGCCACCCTCGTCGAGGTCAACCCGCTGGTCAAGACCGGTGCGGGCGACATCGTCGCGCTCGACGGCAAGGTGACCCTGGACGAGAACGCCGAGTTCCGCCACGAGGACCACGCCGCCCTGGTGGACGCGAAGGACGAGGATCCGCTCGAGGCCAAGGCCAAGGCGCTGGACCTCAACTACGTCAAGCTCGACGGCGAGGTCGGCATCATCGGCAACGGCGCGGGGCTGGTCATGTCCACCCTGGACGTCGTCGCGTACGCCGGCGAGGAGCACGGGGTCAAGCCCGCGAACTTCCTCGACATCGGCGGCGGCGCGAGCGCCGAGGTGATGGCCAACGGCCTCTCGGTGATCCTCGGCGACGAGCAGGTCCGGGCGGTCTTCGTGAACGTCTTCGGCGGCATCACCGCCTGCGACGCGGTCGCCAACGGCATCGTCGGCGCCCTCGAGAAGCTCGGCGAGAGCGAGAACAAGCCGCTGGTCGTCCGCCTGGACGGCAACAACGTCGAGGAGGGGCGCGCCATCCTCGAGAAGGCGAACCACCCCCTGGTCACCCTGGCCGACACCATGGACGGCGGGGCCGCGCAGGTCGCCGCTCTGGCCGCGAACGGAAAGTGAGCTCCTCCCACCATGTCTATCTTCCTTGACGACTCCAGCAAGGTCATCGTGCAGGGCATGACGGGCTCGGAGGGCATGAAGCACTCCCAGCGCATGCTCGCCTCGGGCACGAACATCGTCGGCGGCGTGAACCCGCGCAAGGCCGGCCAGCAGGTCGAGTTCGACGGCGGCGTCTCCGTGCCCGTCTTCGGCACGGTCGCCGAGGCCATGGAGGCCACCGGCGCGAACGTCTCGGTCGTCTTCGTGCCGCCGAAGTTCGCCAAGGCCGCCGCGATCGAGGCCATCGACGCGGGCATCGAGCTGTTGATCGTGATCACCGAGGGCATCCCGGTGAAGGACTCCGCGGAGTTCTTCAACTACGCCCAGGCCAAGGGCGCCACCCGCATCATCGGCCCCAACTGCCCGGGCATCATCAGCCCCGGGAAGTCAAACGCGGGCATCACCCCGGCGAACATCACCGGTCCCGGCAAGCTGGGCCTGGTCTCGAAGTCGGGCACCCTGACCTACCAGATGATGTACGAGCTCTCGGACATCGGCTTCACCACCTGCATCGGCATCGGCGGCGACCCGGTCATCGGCACCACGCACATCGATGCGCTGGCCGCCTTCGAGGCCGATCCCGACACCGTCGGCGTCGTGATGATCGGCGAGATCGGCGGCGACGCGGAGGAGCGTGCGGCCGCCTACATCAAGGACAACATGTCCAAGCCGGTGGTCGGCTACGTCGCGGGCTTCACCGCCCCCGAGGGCAAGACCATGGGCCACGCGGGCGCGATCGTCTCTGGCTCGGCCGGCACCGCGCAGGCGAAGAAGGAGGCCCTCGAGGCCGCCGGGGTCAAGGTCGGCAAGACGCCCACCGAGACCGCGGAGCTCATGCGGGAGATCATCGCGGGCCTCTGACCCGCCCCGATCCTCCGCGGCCGCGCGCCGCACCCGGGACCCCGTCGGCACCTGCCGGCGGGGTCCCGTCGCATCCGAGCCGGGCCGAGCCGGGCCGGGCCGGCCGAGGCAGCGGCCCTCCCGTGCACGCCCGGTCCTCTCCAGGGCCTCCCCGGGGCCTCCCCGGGGCCGACCGCGGGCCGCTTCGCGGCGGGCAGAGCGCGAGAGGGCCCGGGCGTCGGCGCGGGGACGTAGGATCGTCGGTGATGCGCTCCGGCGGGAGCGGCGAGATACGGCAGGCGGAGGAGCACACGTGAGCGGCGACCTGATCGATACGACCGAGATGTACCTGAAGACGGTCTTCGAGCTCGAGGAGGCGCACATCCCGCCCATGCGCGCCCGGATCGCCGAGCGTCTGGGGCACAGCGGCCCGACCGTCTCGCAGACCGTCGCCCGCATGGAGCGCGACGGCCTGCTGCACCTCGACGAGGAGCGCCACATCCGTCTCACGGAGCTGGGCTGGTCGCGCGCCACCTCGGTGATGCGCAAGCACCGTCTGGCCGAGCGCCACCTGCTGGACCACCTGGGCCTGGAGTACGCGCTCGTGCACGAGGAGGCCTGCCGCTGGGAGCACGTGATGAGCCTCGAGGTCGAGAAGCGCATCGCCGAGCGCATCGATGCCCCGTACCTCGATCCCTACGGCAATCCCATCCCCGGACTGGCGGAGCTCGGCCTGGCCGACCTCCCGGCGCAGGAGACGGCCCTCACCCCCGAGGGTAAAGACCGGCCCAAGCTGCTCAGCGTGCTGCTGGGCGATGCGCCCGACGGCACCCGCATGTCCGTCCGGCTCGACCGGATCGGCGAATGGGCGCAGAGCGAGTCCGAGGTCCTGGACGAGCTCGCACGTCACGGCCTCCGGCCGGGCGTGGACGTCGACGCGGAGCGCCTGGGCCGCGGTTACGCGCTGCAGGTCGCCGACGGCGAGGTCCTCGAGGTCTCCGATCACGTCGCAGGTCAGCTCGCTGTGACGCCGCTCACCCGGCAGTAAAGGAAGCGTCAAGCTCTTCCCCAGACCCTGTACCTGAGCGGGGCGCGCGGGGGTGCGCCGCATAGGGTCGAGCACGTGCCCGGACCATGTCCGGGCATCCCCGCCCGGCAGCCCACCGCGCACCGAGCCTGGGGTCCACATCAGCACAGTGCGCGGGAGCGGAACGCTCGGGGCAGGGGAGCGACATCGTGTCGAATACTGCGAAGAACACCCATCGCCGCCCGATGCGGACGGTGACGCCGGTCGTGCGCGCTGGGCGCGCCGCCGCAGGTGCCGCCGTGGCCGCCGGGATGCTCTTCGGCGGAGCCGCCGCCGCGACCGCCGACGGGGAGTCCGACGCCGTCACCGCCGACGTCCAGGCTGATGCCGCCGCCGCGCCGGCCGTGATCGTCCCCGCCGCCGTCGAGCCCGTGAACATCCCCGCCGTCGACGCCGCCGCCGAGACCGAGGCGACCGGCCTGGTCGCGCTCGAGGCCCCCGCGCTCACCGTGACCGTCCCCGAGCCCGAGCCCGAGGTCTTCGAGGCCCCGGAGGAGGACGCCGAGCAGGCCGAGGACTCCTCCGAGGAGCAGTCCTCCGAGGACGGGGCCGACGAGTCCGAGGAGTCCTCCTCCGATTCCGGCGAGTCCTCCCGCGACTCCGACAGCTCCGACTCCGAGGAGTCCGACTCCGACGAGTCCTCCTCCCGCTCCGATTCCGAGGAGTCCTCCGACTCCGAGGACGAGTCCTCCTCCACGTCCGAGGAGAAGGAGAAGTCCTCCCCGGCGCCCTCCGCCGCCAAGGGCAGCAGCATCCTCGCCACCGCCCGCTCGGGCATCGGCGTCCCCTACGTGTGGGGCGGCGACGACCCCAGCGGCTGGGACTGCTCCGGCTTCGTGCAGTGGGTGTACGGCCAGCACGGCATCTCGCTGCCGCACTCCGCCGGCTCGCAGGTCGCCCAGGGCACCAGGATCTCCCGCTCCGAGGCCCGCCCCGGCGACCTCGTGTACAAGCCCGGCCACATCGGCATCTACGCCGGCGACGGTCGTTTCGTCGACGCGGGCAACCCCCGCGTGGACACCACCGAGCGCGACATCTACTCCGGCGACTGGTCCTACTACCGGATCGGCTGAACCGGACCTCGCTGACACCGACGCATCCCGCACGGCCCCGCACCTGCCCGGTGCGGGGCCGTGCGCGTCGCGGCGGCCGCCCGGCCGAGCCGCCGGGTGCGCCGGGGCCGTCCAGGCGGGGCCGCTACGGTGCCGTCCATGACCTCTCTGCGCGATGCCCTGGCCTCGCTCCTCCTGCTCGCGGCCACGGTGCTGGGAGCCCTGTGGCTGCCGGCCCTCTGGATCGCCGACCATGTGGTGGACCAGGACGGCTTCCTCGCCATCACCCAGCCGCTGGCCGATGACCCGGAGTTCCGGACCACCCTGACCGACCAGGCCGTCGCGGCCCTGCTGGACGATGGGCGGATCCCCGGCTGGATCGCGGACCGCGTCGAGCCCGTCGCCCAGGAGCAGGCCGCCAGGCTCTCCGAGACGGAGGCGTACGACACAATGTGGCGCGCGGCGATGGTGCAGGTCCACCACGCGCTGCTGACCCCGGGGGCGGACGACGTGGTGGTCGATCTCGCCCCGGCGGCCGATGCCCTCCTGACCCGGGTCGAGGAGGTGGTGCCGCTGCTGGACCTGGATGCCCCCGAGTCGCTGCCGTTCACGATCGCGACCATCCCCGGCGGCAGCGTGCTGGAGAAGCTCGCCGTCCTGGACGTGTGGGGCCCGCGGCTGGGCTGGGCGGCGCTGGCCTGCGCCGTGCTCGCCGTGCTGGTGGCCGGCCACCGGCGGGCGGCCCTCGCGGGCGCCGGCGTCGCGGCGATCCTCGCCGCGGCGGCGGTCTGGCTGCTCACCGTGCAGGTCGAGACCCTGGTCCCGGACCGCCTGGACCAGGCGGACTTCATCGGCCCCCTGCTGCAGGTGTTCGAGGCGCGACTGGCCGCGGACCTCGCCCCGCAGGCGATGATCCTCGCCGGCGCCGGGGCGGCGACGGTGGTCGCCGGAGCGCTGGCGCTCGCGCTTCTGCCCGGTCGCCGCGCTCGGCGCTGAGTAGCTCTGCGAGCGGCCGCGGCGGTTACAGCGGCACTGCCACGCACGAATCCAGGTGCTCTACGTCGGCATGCGAGTAGTGCGCTTGAAACCAAGAACGAAACTGCGCGATTCGAGTGATCCTTGGTCCCATGGGCTCGAGAGTTCCCAGCCAAAGAATTACGTCAAGATGCTCTACAGTCCAGCGACGTACTGAAACTCCCAGTTGCCCGAAGGCGGTTGGGTCGGTGTCAAGCGATTAAGGCTCTTTCCTACTAGCGTTGCAGAACGTAGTTGCCAAGGCCGGCGCCCTGGTGTATTCAGGCAGACCTCACTTCTGATCCCCCCCCCCCCGAGTCTGTGGATCTCCTGAGTCTTTCAAGACTGGGTGTCTTCCAGTCCTCAGTCCTCGGATATTCGCTCTCAGTATCGGACTCCGTCACATGATCGACATTGCGAACAGACTGCGCACCAGACCTGGGTACTTAGCAGCGCACACGCACGTTTCCATCGCTGCCAGGGCAGACATGCCGACCGCATAACGAGAAGCCACAAACTGGCGCACTCGCCGGAAAGGGCGCCCCTGCACCCCGTATCGGCGCTCGGCGCGGTAGTTATTTCACCCGGCTCGCAATTGCATCGGCAAGGACCTCGCCGAGGCTCTCAGCGGCAAGATCCGAAAGGCACCTTTTGCCGGGGCGCCGACCCAGTACTGTTGCCCCGTCTGGGTGACCTTCCCGACCGGAACTACAGCACCGAAGGTCTTCTGAAGATCCTCGAGTTGCCCGCTGCTCGTCAGTTCCTGAAGCCCCTTATCTACCGCGCCTCGAGCCTGTTACTGGCCTAGCGATCCTTGGCAGACTTCGGTGGATATCTTCTGGCGGAGCGCACAGGAAGGTTTCCCCGCACGGAAGAACTGCAGCAGGCAACCGAACTAGGACACGCGGGTGCACTGCGCCGCGCCATCGCAACGGCGGATCTGCCTAGGGAAGCGCGAGCAATATCATCCATTTCGGTGCGTCACGTGTTCCATCCAGCGAATGAAGGAGCTATCCCAGTCATTCTCGCTAGGCGCAATGTCTCGCGAGAAGTCCGCAATATGCTTCGTCCAGCGCTCACGCTTTCGAAGATTCGCCTCGCCGACGGCTTTGAGTGCGGTGCGAGGGTACAACTTTGTTTTTTGGGCGATCCGATCGGCGAGAAACGCTACCATCGCGGAATGGGCGTCGATGGCGGATTTGGCTTCCCTGTAGCTCGGGATGTGCCCACCGTGCACGACTCTGTTTCGAAGCTCGACGCCCTCCTTATTCCACCGCTCCCACGCCGAGGCTGACGTTGTCCAGTTTCCGCCGAGGCTTTTAGACAGTACCTCCCGAACCGTACTACGATTTTCTAGGGTGTCATATAGTTTGCGCGCATCGACGATAGCGGAACTAGTGTCCACCGCGGGCCAGTGAATTTCCCACTGGATATGCATGATTAACGCCACAAGCATGGCTTCCATCGATGTACTCAACACGATGGAGCACTCGGAGTATTTTCCGGCCCGCAAATGATGTCGACCCATTACTGCCCTTTCGCGATACAGCCTAAATGGGTGCGCAATGTTGTCCCTTGCGCCGCTGAGGTGCTCAGTCACCCTATCTTCCAAGGGCCTGTCTCTAAGCTGGAAATCTAGGTTTGAATGAGATAGGTATATGATGGCATCAGAATTCCATTCGTCGGGCGAAGGCATTTCCCACCTGGCGTCAGTTGCGATGTGATCCAGGGGGGCCACATGAGCACTATAGGTGAAAAGGAGGAAGGGGAGGGATTCGTACGACAATGTGGGGAAGTAGCGTTCTGTACAGTGGACTACATCTCGTATCACAATATTTGCTGCATGGAGACCAGTCATTATTGGGTCGCTAAGGGGGTGCCATTCGCGAGGATCTTCTCTGGGCGAATGCGTCCGAAGCGGCAACTTCTCGGTCACTATGTCAACTACCGTCTCTACTGCTTCCTTCTCTGTGTCGAAGTTTGAAGCCAGCTTGTGGTCGGGCAGGATTCCGGCTCGGTGCGCGGCATGCGACTGGGCGGCAGTTCGTGTCGTTAGCCCCCCACTATTTTCGGCGGGGAGCTGTTGAAAGACGATGGTTGCCTGTATGTACCGAGACTTGGAAAATACGCCAACCTGGAGATCGTGAAAATAGTTCGTTATCCTAAGATCTTCGGGCACTGGAAGGTAGTAGCCAAGGGGCAGAAAGAATCTTACTAGCTCGAGCATGACTTTCCTTTCGCGGCATTGAGAAGCTTGTAGGTCTGCACATGATTTGAAGTTTACTAGGGGTGCCATTGCGTGCGCGGCCCGGCAAGTATGTAGTCAGCCGATGCGAAGCCCTCCGTACTTTAGAAAACACGCATGCTAGCTCGAGGGGCCCCTCGGTGCGCCCCGAGCAGTTTAGTGCACGCCCGCATGTGCCGCTCCGGATTCCACCTGCTAGGATGCCGCGGAACCGTGCACATTGATGAGGAACTTAGTGATCGAGTTCCGACTGGCCAGTAGGTTCGTTCCCGACTATTCGCGTTGCGTTTTCGATAAGGATCTAGGTGAGTCTTGAGGTTCGGCGGCGGCACCGGGATATATTGCGTATATGTGCTCACGCTCGTGGCAGCTGCAGGGTTCGTCGGTTACGGAGTGGACATTGCGAGTTTCGGGAGGGAGATAGCCTCTCGTCCTCGGGCGCGGGCGGTGCAGTACATCTCTGGCGTCCGGGTGCCCGGTTCTGGCCCGCAGCGTTGTTGGCGAAATGAGATCAAATCGAGCAGGCCCAGAGGGGGATAACGTACCCGGATGCCGGTTCTGCTTGTGGCGCGTAGTCTAATTCGTTCGCGGGTCGAGCGAAGTGCGAGCCTTCCGATCAGCGTCGTCTCTGGGGCTGCTTGGACGATGAGCTCTCGCCCCGAGGGGTAACTCCGTAGGCGATTCTTCCGCGTGGCAGCCGCTGTGCGCCCAGACTCCGCATAGCACGACATGGGTCGGGATCGTCAGGGCCTGCATTCGTCTTTGCCCGGAAAGGACTGGTCGCCTCCCGGGGCCTGTGTCGCTGTGGACAGGGCGAAGACCGAGCTGGCGTTGCTACTGTATGATCTGTGTCACGAGGGCGTCTCTGAGCGGGCGTGTGTCGGAGCGCCCCTCACGATGATGTGGGCCGGAGCGGAATCCACCTGGCTGACCATGATTGCGCGCTATGCGCGCGAAGTAGGGGGTGGGGATGCATTTGACGCTGGCACTTAGTGATGAGCATTGTCGTCCGACGGCCTTTTGTCGAGTTGCTTATTGTTGCTCTTTCGAACTAAGGATAATGAGGCGATTGTGGAATCCATTCTAAGCATATCGGCCATCCGCTGGACATTGTCAACGTTTAAATCGATTTGGACCCAGTTGGGGCAGTTGCTCTTGCGAAAGAGGGCTGCGGATGTCGTTGTCTATCACGAGCAGCTTCCGCCTGGGAGTGTGTGGGATATCGGTTTGCGCTGGAAGCTAACGCCCGAGAGGGCGGAAGGCGTCCCAAGCCGAGATCCGTCCGAGCAAGGTGTCTGGCTTATTGCGGATATGGGTGGCACTCTCTTTGGTACCCGTGGCGATCGTTTCCAGCTGTATAATCGCAGTCAGCGGCAGATTGAGATCACCTCTATGCGCGCCGTAATTGTAGCTCGACGACAGGTCAACTACATTACCGAGATCCGCTCTCCTCCTGCGGGGATCATAGAAGAGGACGTGCTCGGCGCGGACCTATCTGTTGGCTCCGATCACCTTGTACGCGAAGTGCGGATGGAGTGCGGCGATTTAGAGTGGGATGGCTTAGATTTTGAAAGCCGGCCGAAACGTGTTGTCCTGCAGGCGCAGGAGTTGTACTCGTTTCAACTCTTCACAACAACTGGAGCCGATTCGGTCGAATGGAGATTGGAGATCAGTTATGTGGATCGATCGAGTGCTGGGAAGCGCTCGCTTTCGCGATCGATTGTCTGTCCCGCAATGAGTTCAGCGCCGCTTATTACCGCCAATCAAGCCGACAACGGAGAAGTGGAGTATTGGTTGACCGGGGTGGAATCGCTTCCTCGTCGACCGTATTTGCAAAGGGCTATTCTGGACGAATTTGACCTTCGTCCAGAAAATGAGCCGTGGGATTATTGAGTTGCGCGTCAGAACGGCAGCGAGTCTCGGTTGACTGGGTCGGCCAGCTTGGCAATCGTCAGTCAGGCGGGTGTTGAGCGGGACCTGTAAAAGGGCTGCCTGCGGAAGGGGCGCTATGAATGGCAGCGCTTGTTGTCAGATCAGTGCCCCCGGGCAGATTCGAACTGCCGACACCCGCTTTAGGAGAGCGGTGCTCTATCCCCTGAGCTACGGGGGCATGGGGCCGCTCTCGCGGCACGCCGCGCACCATCGTAGTCCACGGTCCGCACCGCGCCGCCGTGGTGCCGCAGGGTATGCCCGTCCTCACGTCGCCCCGTGCGGTGCTCGCCGGCGCCCTCGCCCGCGGGGCGGTCCCGCCGCAGGTCCGGGCCGGGCGCGGCGGGCACGGGCCTCCGCGACCGGTCCCCGGTGCGAGATTCCTGACCCGGGATCCCAGCCCCGAGGGCTAGGGTGCGGCCCTGTGATCCTCGAACTTCCGCATTCCCTCCGTCGCCTGCCGGCGCTGCTCGCCCTCGCGCTGCTGCCCGTCCTGCTCGTGATCGGCGCCGCGGCGCCCGCGTTCGCGCACGACCACCTGGTCTCGTCCGATCCGGAGGACGGCGCCCAGCTGGAGGCGAGTCCCGAGGCGATCACACTGACCTTCTCCGCAGACGTCATGGACGTCTCCCCGGTGGTGCGGATCGTCGACGCGCAGGAGCAGACCGTCCTCGAGGAGACGCCGACCATCGACGGGACCACGGCGACCCTGGCGCTCGACGAGCCGCTCCCCGCGGGCGACTACACGGTGCAGTGGCGGGTGGTCTCCTCCGACGGGCACCCCATCGAGGGGACCTTCGCGATCGCCGTCCAGAACGACGCCGCGACCGAGGAGCCCACCGAGAGCGCGAGCCCCGCGGAGGAGTCCCCGGCCGCCGAGACGACCGCGGCGCCGAGCTCCGAGCCTGCGGCCCAGGCCGCTCCCGAGGTCGAGGAGGGGAACGACGCGCTGCTGCCGGTCTTCCTGGGCCTCGGGGTGATCGTCGTGATCGGCGTGGTCATCGCGCTGCGGGCGGGTCGCTCCGGGCGACGCTGAGCGGAGGCCCCGCCCTCCGGACGACGAGGAGCGCCCGATGCTGCGGCATCGGGCGCTCCTCTATCCAGTGGGAGCCCGGAGGCTCGGAGAGCCGGAAGGCTCAGTTCTGCTGCTCGTCGCCACCCAGCCCGAGCTGATCGCGAGCGGCGTCGGCGCCCTGGTCGACGTAGCCGTCGACCTGGTCGGGCGTCCTCTCCTTGATCTTGTCGGTCACGGCCTCGGTGACCGCGTCCACCTGGTCCGGGTTCTCGCTGGCGAGATCCTTGGCCTTGTTCAGCGCGTCGTCGAACTTCATGGATGTCTCCTCCTGTCGAAGCACCGGCCTGACTGTGGCCGACGCCACCCACCGTAGGTCACGAAATGGTCTCGGACAACCGAAAGGGCCGGATCCGGCGTGTCCCGCATACTGAGGATCGACCCAGACCACGGCGGAAGGACCCGACGATGATGGACAAGAGCTCCCGGTGGGACCAGGTGCTGGCGATGCTCGCGCGGGACAAGCGCCTCGGCGTCAGCGAGGTCGCCCAGGAGCTCGGGATCAGCGAGTCGACGGTCCGCCGCGACTTCGTGGAGATGGAGCGCGCCCAGCTGGCCCGCCGCACCCACGGCGGCATCGTCGCGATCGACGTCGCCTACTCGCTGGCCATCAACGCCCGCGCCGGGGACCAGGCGGCCGACGCCCGCGAGCGGGTCTCGGACTTCGCCGCCGGGCTCGTCGAGCCCGGCCAGATCGTCGGCTTCAACGGCGGCCGCTCCACGACCGCGACGGCCCGCACCGTCGTCTCCCGCCCCGACATGGACTCCCGCGACGGCCGTCCGGGCCTGACCGTCGTCTGCGCGGCCCTGAACATCGCGATCGACGCGGTGCTGCGGCCCGCGATCCGCACCGTCGTCCTCGGCGGGGTCGCCGAGCCGCACTCCTTCGAGCTGACCGGGCCGCTGGCGACCGCGACGATGCGCGACCTGTGGCTGGACATCATGTTCGTGGGCATGATCGGCCTGGACGTGCAGGCCGGTCTGACCTGCCACTCCGATGCGGAGGCCGGGGTGACGCGGACGATGATCGGTCATTCCCGCCGCGTGGTGGGGCTGGCCACCGCCGACAAGATCGGCGAGCGGGCCATGGCCGGGATCTGCCCCATCGGCGCCCTGACCGACCTCGTGATCGCCGGGGAGCTGGACGAGGAGCTGCGCCGCCACCTCCAGGAGACCTCGGTGCGCCTGCACGAGGTCTGATCCGGCGCGTGCCGTACACCTCCCGCCGGCCACGGCACGCCTCCGGTCCCGGCGGCGCCCGGCCCGGTACCGTCGTGACCATGTGGAAGAAGCTGCGTTCGAGGAAGCGGACCGAGCCCGCGACGGAGCCCGTGCGCCAGGAGCGTCCGCGCAGCGCCGGCCCGGCGAAGACCCTCGAGACCCCGGGCGCCGGAGCCCCCGCCGGGACGCCGGCCGCGCCGGAGGACCAGGCCGCGCGCCCCGGGGGCGAGGCGCGCCCCGAGGGCGATGTCGAGTTCGCGGTGCGCCACCACACCGGGGCCGTGCACGCCGACGTCGCCCCCGAGCAGGACGAGGACGACCTCCCGCCCCGCCGATCGGACCTGGTGCCGCTGAGCCGCGCCGATCGCGTGGGCGACGCCCTGGACCGCTGGTCCCAGCAGATCGCCGGCACCACCCGCGCGACCTCCTTCCTCACCCACATGCGCGAGGGCGACCACGTCCTGGACCTCACCCACTCCCACCCCTCCGGCCTGGCGCAGCTGCTGGCCGGCCGCGGCCCCACCCGGCTGTCCTCCCTGGTGCGGGAGGTGGGGGCGCTGGCCGACGCGCGCGCCCACGCCCGGGCGATCCGCGAGACCGCCCAGCGGCAGGCGGAGGAGGTCGGCCTGACCACTTGCCACCTGGGCATCGGCGAGGCCACCTGGATCCCCGAGGACGGCGGCCGGCCGCTGCAGGCCCCCGTGCTGGTGCGACCCATCACCCTGCGCCTGCGGGGCAACGCCCGCGAGGACGTCGACCTCGACCTCGACGCCACCGTGGACCTCAACCCGGTGCTGCTGCGCGCCCTGCGCGAGGCGGGCGTCGCGGTGGACGCCCGCGCGCTGCTGGGCACGACCGACGGCGCCTACGGCTTCGACCCCAACCCGGTGCTGGACGCCTTCCGGGCCCTCGGCCAGCCGCTGCCCGGCTTCCGCGTCTCGCACGCGCTGGTCGTCGGCAACCTCATGGACGCCGCCGGCCCCCTGGCCGATGATCTCGCCGCGGATCGCCCCGAGTGGATCGACCACGACCTCGTCGCCGCGCTCGCGGGGGACCCCGACGCACGGCGGAAGCTCGCCGAGGCGGGATCGACCCCGCAGCCCGTGCCCGAGCACGAGCTCGTCGCCGCCGTCGACCCCGACCGCCACGAGG
The DNA here is from genome assembly GCF_039530785.1 of Brachybacterium phenoliresistens. Lineage (NCBI taxonomy): Bacteria > Bacillati > Actinomycetota > Actinomycetes > Micrococcales > Dermabacteraceae > Brachybacterium > Brachybacterium phenoliresistens. The sequence continues at coordinate 264,910 of NZ_BAAAOW010000003.1, read as the reverse complement.
CCCTCGAGCACGTCCTGGGCGGCGCGCACCTGGCCCTGACCACCCCGCCCGGCGCGGAGGTCCTGGACCTCGTCGTCGACCTCGCCGCCGAGCTCAACGCCCGCGGCCGCAGCGTGCTGGTCGTCTCCCAGCGCCGCCGCCACCTCTCCCAGCTGAAGGCCGATGCCGGATCCCGGGGCCTCGGCGACCTGCTGTTCGACCTCTCCCCGGACCCGGCCCTGCAGCGCAACGCCTCCGCGGCGCTGCTGCAGAGCCTGCGGGGCGCCGGCTCCGTGCATCGGCCCATCGACGCCGAGGAGCCGCCGGAGCTCGTCCAGGCCCGGGAGACCCTCACCGGGCACGTCGAGGCGATGCACCGCGTGCAGGAGCCCTGGGGCGTCTCCGCCCACGACGCGCTGTCGGCGCTGGCCGCCCTCACCCGGCTGCGGCCCGCGCCCCGGACCGCCGTGCGCCTGGACGCCGAGGTCGCCTCCCGCATGGTCGGCGAGCAGCGGCAGGCCTTCGCCGACTCCCTCCGCGAGGCGGCCGCGGTCGGCCTGCTGAGCACCGGACCGGAGGACACCGCCTGGTTCGGCGCCTCCATCAGCTCCTCGACCCAGTCCGAGCGCGCCCTCGCGCTGGTGACGCGGCTGCGGGAGGACCTGGTGCCGGCGCTGCGCCGCGCCATCGCCGCGACCGGGTCGCAGATCGGCCTGCAGGACGCCCGCACCCTGAAGGACCTCGTGGCCCGGATCCGCCTGCTCGGACAGGTCCGGGAGGTGCTCGCCATGTTCCACGTCGACGTGTTCGACGCGCAGCTCGAGGACATGGTCGCCGCCACCGGCACCAAGCCCTGGCGCCAGGAGCACGGCATCGAGCTGCGCTGGCGCACCCGCCGTGCGCTGCGCCGCCGTGCGGCCTCCCTGCAGCGCCCCGCCTCTCTCGCCCCGGACCTCCACACCGCCCTGCGCGACATCCAGGTGGTCCGCGATCGCTGGCGGCGCGCGGCGGCGAATCCCGCCGCCGTGCCCTCGGTCCCCAAGACCCTCCCCGCCGCCGAGAACCTGGCCGAGACCCTGCAGTCCGTTGTCGACGAGCTGGACGTCCTGCTCGAGGGCACGCCGGAGGGCGCCGACCTCGCCGCGACCGACGTCGACGTGCTCGCCGAGCGGCTGGAGCGCCTGCACGCCGACCGCGAGGACCTCGAGCCGCTCCCGCGCCGCACCACCCTCGAGCGGCGGCTGCGCTTCGACGGGCTCGGCGATCTGGTCGAGGACCTGCGCGAGCGCCGCGTCGGCGCCGATGCCGTGGCCGCGGAGCTGGACCTCGCCTGGTGGCGCAGCGTCCTGGAGCTCATCGCGGGCGCGGAGCCCACCATCTCCCAGTACGACGGCACCTCGCTGTCGCAGGTCGCGGACCGCTTCCGTCGGCTGGACGTCGAGCACCTCGCCGGGTCCTCCTCGCGGGTGCGCGCCGCGAGCGACGACGTCCTCGTGGAGACCATGAAGGCCTTCCCGGACACCTCCCGCGCCGCGATCGCGGAGCTGGCCCGCTCGGCGACGGTCTCGGTGCGCGACCTCGCCGCGAAGTACGAGGACATCCTGTTCCGGGCCCGCCCCACCTGGCTCGCCTCCCCGTACCTCGTCCCGCAGATCGTCCCGCGGGGGCGGCACTTCGACGTCGTGATCATCGCCGACGGCGGCCGCCTGCCCACCGCCGCGGCGCTCAGCGCGATCGCCCGCGCCGAGCAGACCGTGGTCGTCGGCGACCCGCTGGAGTACTCGGGCCAGTCCGCGCCCGTGATCCTGGACGACATGCTGGCCGTGGCCACGCATCGGCCGCTGCGGCGCGACGCGCGCCCGGCGACCGAGGGCCTGCGCGCCTTCGCCCAGCGCCGCAGCCCCGTCCCCGGGATCCTCGCCGCTCCCAGCCCCTTCGGCATCGAGCCGGACCGGCTGGTCGTCGTCGAGGGCGGGACCGGGCCGGTGACCGCGGGCATGGAGTACGTCGAGAGCACCGAGGCGGAGCTGCGCCGGGTGACGGACCTCGTCATCGAGCATGCCCGCACGCGCCCCGAGCGCTCCCTGGCCGTGCTCACCCTCACCGCCGAGCACGCCCGCCGCGTCATGGAGCGGGTCATGCACACCGTCGCCGTGGTGCCGGACCTGCGGGCCTTCTTCGACGCCGGGGCCCGCGAGTACTTCACGGTGCTGCCGGCGGCGCAGGCCACCGGGGTCGTGCGCGATGACGTCATCGTGAGCATCGGCTTCGGCAAGACCCCCCACGGCCGCCTGCTGCACCGCTTCGGCCCGCTCTCCGAGCCCGCCGGCCGCAAGGCGCTGGCCTCCGTCATCACCCGTGCCCGCGGGCGCACGACGGTGGTCTCCTCGATCACCCCGGAGGACCTCGACCCGTCGCGGCTGCGCACCGACGGAGCCCGCGACCTCCGCTCCCTGCTGCGCGTGCTCGCCGGCCTGCCCGACGACCTCGTGCTGCCCGAGTCCGGCGCCGAGGCGCCCGTCGGCGTCGTGTCCGTCGACGCGGCGGCCGCCGCCGAGCAGCCCGCCCCCGCGGAGACCGACGAGGACCCCGCGGCGGACGAGCCGCAGGAGCTCACCGAGGAGGAGCTGGACGCCCAGATCGAGGCCGCGCTCGCCGCCGATGCCGCGGACGCGGAGCCCACCGACCCCGCGCCCGGACCGGATGCGGCCACGGACGGCGACGCCGACCCCGCCGCGGCGGCGGCCGCCGACGGGACCGAGCAGGCCGAGGCCCCCGCCGAGGCCGCCGCGCGCGAGGGCGACGACGCGGCCGCCGACGCCGCAGCAGCCGACGGCGCGGACGCCGAGCCGGAGCCCGGGGAGGATCCGCAGCCCGACCCCGCGGCGGAGCCGGCGCAGGCCGGCGCCCTCCCGACCGAGGCCGGGTCGGCACCGACCGCCCGCGCCCTGGAGACCGACGCCCTGCTCGGCGACCTCGCCGACCGCCTGTGGCGCCTGGGGCTGCACGTCGAGGCCGACTTCGGGCTCACCGAGGACCGGATCGAGCTGGCGCTCGGCCACCCCGAGCTGCCGGGCCGCTTCCTCGTCGCGGTGGACACCGACGGGGAGACCTACGTCGGCACCCGCAGCCAGCGCGAACGGGACCGGCTGCGCGCGGAGCGCCTGGAGGCCCTGGGCTGGGCGACCGAGCGCGTCTGGTCGTGGGCGCTGTTCATCGACCCCGACGGCGAGGCCGAGCGGATCCGCCGCGCCGTGGACCGGGCGCTCGCGCAGCTGCGCGCCGACGGGGAGCGCAGCGCCTCGGAGGGCGCCGCGACCATCCGGCACCGGCTGCCGCGGCCGCAGATCCCCGCGGGCCACCCCCTCTCGTTCTACGCGAGCGAGGACCTCGACCAGGTCGTCGAGTACATCTGCTCGGACGGACGGGCGCGGCTCGAGGAGCAGCTCGCCGCGGAGGTGCGCGGGTTCCTCGGCTTCGAGCAGCGCTCCGTGCTGCTGGACGTCTCCGTCTCCAGCGCGATCCGCCGCTTCCAGGAGCGCCAGTGAGCACGGGCCGCAAGGTCGTGATCTCCTCGGTCACCGGCAAGCCGATCCCCTGGGAGGACGAGGAGCCCGCCTCCGCGCCGGGCCGGAGCGCCCCGCTGTTCCCCGACCGGGTGGCCGAGGACGCCCCCGAGCCCGGGACCGACGAGAGCAACGACGCGCGCCTGGCGCAGGACGTCCCGCCCCACTGGGGCACCGGCGCCTGAGGCGCCCCGCGCTGCCGCGCTGCCGCGCCGGCGCCCGGGGGCCGGGCGTGATCTCGTGCGCAGGCGCGGGCAGGGCGCGCCGCCGCGGGCCCGTCGGCCGTAGTGTGAGGTCATGGACGAAGCCACCACCGAAGCACCGGACCTCAGCGCGCTCTCCCTCGTGATGGTGGGCGCCGGGAACATGGGAGGGGCCTTCCTCACGGCCGCCCTGTCCGCCGGGGTCCGCGCCGAGAACGCCCTGATCGTGAACTCCTCGCCCGAGTCCTCGCAGCGCGCCGCCGCCGCGCTCGGCGCGAGCGCCGGGACCCTCGAGGACGTGGCCCGCGCCGACGTCCTCGTGCTCGGCATCAAGCCGTACCAGGTCGACGCCGTGCTGCCGGGGGTGCGCGAGCACCTCGAGGCGCGCACCCTGGTGATCTCCCTGGCCGCCGGCGTCTCCCTCGAGCGCCTGGCCGCGCTACTGCCCGGCCACGAGCGGCTGACCCGCGCCATGCCGAACACGCCGATGGCCATCGGCGAGGGCGTCACCGCCCTCATGCACGCCGACGCGGTCCCGGCGGCCCAGCGGGAGCTGGCCCGGGCCCTGCTGGCCACCTCCGGGGTCGTCGAGGAGGTGCGGGAGGACCAGGTGCATGCCGTGATCGGCGCCGCCGGCAGCGCCCCCGCCTTCGTCTTCTACATCCTCGAGGCGATGATCGACGAGGCGGTGCGCCAGGGCCTCACCCGCGATCTCGCCACGCGCATGGTGGAGCAGACCGTCCGCGGCGCCGCGACGCTGGTGATGGAGTCCGGGGACCACCCGGCGCTCGCCCGGGCCGCGGTGTGCAGCCCCGGCGGGACCACCGCCGAGGGCGTCGCCGCCCTCGACCGTGCCGGCGTCCGCGCCGGCATCGCCGCGGCCATGGACGCCGCGGCCGCCAAGTCCCGCGCCATGACCGGCGCCTGAGCGAGAGCCCGAGACCCATGACCTTCCGCGACCAGCCCGGCAGCCGCATCGTCGGCACCGGCTTCCACCAGCCCGAGCGCGTCCTCACCAACGAGGAGCTCGAGGCGATGGTCGAGACCAGCGACGCCTGGATCCGTCAGCGCACCGGCATCGTCACCCGCCGCATCGCGGGGGAGGCGGACACCGTCGCCAGCATGGCGATCGCGGCGGGCCGCAACGCCCTGGCCGATGCCGGCATCGACCCGCGCGAGGTCACCCAGGTGATCGTGGCGACCTGCTCGAACGAGGAGCGCTCGCCCAGCGCCGCCGGCCGCGTGGCCGAGGCCCTCGGCATGGCCGGCCCCGTCGCCTTCGAGGTCAACGCCGCCTGCTCCGGCTTCGAGCACGCCCTGGCGGTGGCCGACCAGTCGATCCGCTGCGGCAGCTCCACCACCAGCCTCGTGATCGGGGCGGAGAAGCTCTCCGGCGTCACCGACTACACCGACCGCACCACCTGCATCCTGGTGGGGGACGGGGCGGGCGCCGCGGTGCTGCGCCCCGCGGAGTCCGCCGGGCTCTCTCCCGTGCTGTGGGGGACCGAGCCGGATCTCGCCGATGCGGTGCGCATCTCCCCGCCCAGCGGGAACTTCTCCCAGGACGGGCGCAAGGTCCTCGGCTGGGGGCTGCGCCAGGCGCCCCAGATCGCGAAGAAGGTCGTCGCCGCCGCCGGTCTCGAGATGTCGGACATCGACGCGTTCGTCCCGCACCAGGCCAACCTGCGGATGATCGAGCCGCTGGCCGCCGCGCTGGGCCTTCGCGAGGACGCCGTGGTCGCCGACGACGTGATCGTCTCCGGCAACACCTCGGCCGCGACCATCCCGCTGGCCCTGGCCAAGCTGCGCGCCGAGGGGCGCGTGCGCTCGGGCGACACCGCGCTGCTGCTGGGCTTCGGCGGCGGGTTCAGCTGGGCCGGACAGGTCGTCGACCTGCCCTGAGCGATCCCGGGCGACCGGCTCAGGGCCGGTTGGAGAACCGCTCGATGAGCTCGGTGTGCCCCGAGACGATGAGCAGGTCGTGGGGCGTGACCATCGTCTTGGGGGTCGCGTAGGTGAAGTCGCGGCCCGGCGACTTCACGCCCACCACGGTCACCCCGTACTTCGCCCGGATGTCGGACTCCTCGAGGGTGTAGCCCTGGGTCTCGCGCGGCGGGTGCATCTTCACGATCGCGAAGCCGTCGTCGAACTCGATGTAGTCGATCAGTCGCCCGTTGACCAGGTGCGCGACCCGCTGGCCGGCATCGGCCTCCGGGAAGACGACGTGGTGGGCGCCGATGCGCTCGAGGATCTTGCCGTGCGCGGTGCTGATGGCCTTCGCCCAGATCACCGGCTTGCCGAGGTCCACGAGGTTCGCGGTGATGAGCACGCTGTCCTCGAGGGAGGAGCCCACGCCGACCACGGCGACGGCGAAGTCCGCCGCGCCCACCTGCAGCAGGGCGTCCATCTGGGTGGCATCGGCCTCGACCACGTGGGTGAGGCGGCCGGAGAACTCCTGGACGAGGTCGCGGCGGGTGTCCATGGCCAGCACGTCCGTGCCGAGCTTCTCGAGGGTCTCGGCGAGGGCCGCTCCGAAGCGGCCCAGGCCGATCACGAGCACTCCGCTGCGTCCGACGCTGCGATCTCCCACGCGTCCTCCTCCTGGTTCGGCGTCCCGGTCCGGCATCCTGCGGGGCGCCGGACCGGCTCTCTCTCGCAGGGAACCGTACACCGCGCCGGGACGTCGCAGCGCCGGGACGGCGGCCGCGGGCGCCGCCCCGGGGCCCGGCGAGGGGATCAGCCGACGATCGGCCTCTCCTCGGGCAGGCGCACGCGGCGTGCCCGGGAGCGCAGCGCGAGGGCCGCGCCGAGGGACATCGGCCCGATGCGGCCGACGTACATGCACACGATGAGCACGTACTTCGCCGAGGTCGGGAGGTCGGCGGTGATGCCCATGGACAGCCCGACGGTGCCGAACGCCGAGAGGGACTCGAAGAGCACCTCGTCCAGCTCGAAGCTGGTCAGGCGCAGCATGACGAAGGTGGCCACGAACACCACCGCGGCGCTCATGAACAGCACGCCGATGGCCTGGCGGATGGTCTCCTGCGGGATGCTGCGGCCGAACACCTCGACGTCGCGGTCGCCGCGGGCCTCCGCCACCAGCGCGAGGATCAGCAGGGCGAAGGTGGTCACCTTGATGCCGCCGCCGGTGGATCCGGAGCCGCCGCCGATGAACATCAGCAGGTCCGTGAACAGGAGCGTGTCGTCGTTCAGGGCGCCGATGTCGATCGTGGACAGCCCGCCGGATCTCGGCATCACCGCGGCGAAGACCGAGGCGAGGATCTTCGTGCCCACGTCGTGCGGGCCCAGCGTCGCGGGGTTGGACCACTCCATCACCAGGTAGCCCAGGAAGCCGGCGCCGAACAGGATGCCCGAGGTCGACAGGGTCAGCTTGGCGTGCAGGGACCAGCGCCGCGGGGTGCGCCACCGCGCCACCAGCACCAGGATCACGGGGAATCCCAGGGAGCCGACGAACACGGCCAGGGCCACCGGGATCCCGAAGGACGGGTCGGCGACGTACTGGGCGGTGCCGGCGGCCTCCGGCACGAAGCCGCCGTTGTTGAAGGCGCTGATGGCGTAGAACATGCCCAGGAAGATCGACTCGCCCACCGGGTGGTCCGTGGCGAGCATGAACGGCGCCAGCGCCAGGAAGGTCAGCAGCTCGAAGGACGTCGAGGTGATCACGATGGTCCGCAGCACGCTGCCGACCTCGGCGAGCTTCTCGGCCTTGGTCTCGGAGGCGGTGATGACGCGCTGGGCCAGGCCCATCTGCCGCATCACGGACAGCCCCAGCAGGGAGGCGAGGGTCAGCACGCCGAGCCCGCCGACCTTCATCGACACCATGATCACCGTGAGTCCGAAGGTGGACCAGTGGGTGCCGGTGTCGAGGGTGACCAGCCCGGTCACGGTGGTCGCGGAGACCGCCGTGAACAGCGCGTCCACGAAGGGGGTGCGGGTGCCCTCGACCGTCGCGATGGGCAGGGAGAGCAGGGCGGTGAACACGCCGATGATCGCGGTGAACACGAGCAGGGCCAGGCGCGAGGAGGAGGATCGGGCGGCGCTGCCGACCATCCGGCGCACCCGGTCCTGGAAGGCGTCCAGGGCGCGCAGGACCACGGCGCGCGACGGCACGACCGGATCGTCCTGGCTCATGTCCCTCGCTTCCCTCGTTCCCTCCGTGCTCCGCGCGAAGTCTACGGCGGTCCGGCAGCGGGCAGGTCCAGGACGGGCCGCGGCGGGCGAGGTCCGCAGCACGACGTGGGTAGGCTCACCGCATGAGTGCTCTCGAGCCGATCGACCGACCCGGCGACGCCGCGGGGCGGGGGACGCCGGCCCCCGCCGGGACCGCGGGCGTGGTGTGGGATCCCTCCCTCCTGGCCTACGACTTCGGGCCGATGCACCCGATGGCGCCGATCCGGCTGCACCTGACCGCGCTGCTCGCCCGCACCGCGGGACTGCTGGACCGGCCCGGGGTGCAGCTGATCGCCCCGCAGGTGGCCGAGGACGCCCAGCTCGCCCTCGTGCACGAGCCGGAGTACCTCGAGGCGGTGCGTCGGGCCTCACGCCCGGAGGAGCTGTCCTCCCGCGACGAGCTGATCGCCTTCGGCATCGGCGGGGACGACGTGCCCGCCTTCGCGGGGATGCACGAGGCGAGCGCCCGCATCGTCGGCGGCACCCTCGCCGCGGTCGATGCGATCCGCGCCGGCACGGTGCGCCGTGCCGTGAACTTCGCCGGCGGCATGCACCATGCGAAGCCCTCCCGGGCCGCGGGCTTCTGCGTGTACAACGACGCGGCGGTCGCGATCGCCCATGCCCTCGCGCAGGGGGAGGAGCGGGTGCTCTACGTCGACCTCGACGTCCACCACGGCGACGGGGTGGAGCTGGCCCTGTGGGACGAGCCGCGGGCGGTCACCCTCTCGGTCCACGAGTCCGGGGAGCATCTCTTCCCCGGCACCGGCTTCGTCCAGGACGCCGGCGGTCCCGGCGCCCCGGGCAGCGCCATCAACGTCCCCCTGCCGCCGCGCACCGACGCGAGCGGCTGGCTGCGCGCCATCGAGGCGGTGCTGCCGCCGCTGGTCGCGGCGATCCGCCCGACGCTGCTGGTCACCCAGCACGGGGCGGACACGCACCGCGTGGATCCGCTCGCGGATCTCCGGGTCACGCTCGAGGCGCAGCGCGAGGCGATGATCCTGCTGCGAGACCTCGCCGATGAGCACACCCAGGGCCGGTGGCTCTCCCTGGGCGGGGGCGGCTACTCGGTGATCGACGTGGTGCCGCGCTCCTGGGCGCATCTGCTGGCCGTGGTCACCGGCGAGCCGCTGGATCCGCAGGATCCGCTGCCGGCCGCGTATCTCGAGGGATCCCGCGAGCTGCTGGGGCCGATGGGCATGGCCGAGCTGCGCCGCGGCGAGCACTTCGGCGACGGCGTGCCGCTGGCCCGGCGGCCGTGGTCGGCCGGCTACGACCCCGAGGACGCCGTGGACCGGGCCGTGCAGGCGGCCCGCCGCGGGGCCTTCCCCGAATGGGGGCTGGACCCCTACCTCGACTGACTCGCCCCGGTCCCGCGCGCGGCCCTGACACAATGGCGCCATGATCCACGCCCCGGGGCCGGAACCCGACACGGCCGCCCTCGACGCCCTCGCGGAGCACCTGCGCGGGGTGCGCCTGCCCTTCCCCGTGGACGGGGCGCAGGAGGGCCGCGAGGAGGTCGCCGCCGCGCTCACCCAGCTGGCCGATCATGTGCGCCCCCGCCTGGAGGCCCTGGACGCGCCGCTGCTGGTGGTGATCGGCGGCTCGACCGGCGCCGGCAAGTCGACCCTCGTCAACGCCCTGGTGGGCCGCCCGGTCAGCCGCGCCGGGGCGATCCGCCCCACGACCCGCCGGCCGGTGCTGCTGCACCATCCGGAGGACGCCGCCTGGTTCGAGGGCTCGCGCATCCTGCCGGGCCTGGCCCGCGTCCGCGCCGACGAGCCCGCCCCCGCGACCCCGGACGGCGCCGACGACCTCGCCGCGACGAGCCTGTCCCTGCACGCGACCACCGCCATCGGCCGCGGGCTCGCCCTGCTGGACGCGCCCGACATCGACTCGGTCGCCGCCGGCAACCGGGAGCTGGCCCGGCAGCTGCTGCGCGCCGCGGACCTGTGGCTGTTCGTCACCACCGCCAACCGCTACGCCGACGCCGTCCCGTGGGAGGTGCTGCGCACCGCCTCCTCCCGCGACGTGACCGTCGCCGTCGTGATGAACCGGATCCCCCCGCGCCCCGGGGTCGCCGAGGAGCTGGCGGAGGACCTGCGCGGCCTGCTGGCCCGCGACGGCCTGGAGGACTCCCGCCTGTTCCTCGTGGAGGAGTCCGCGGTGGATCCCGAGGGGATGATCCCGCCGGCGGCGATCGCCGAGATCCGCGGCTTCGTCACCGAGCTCGCGCGGGACGCGGGCTCGCGCGCCGTGATCGCCCGGCGCACCCTCGCCGGGGCCATCGCCTCGCTGGGGCGCTCGGCCGATGCGGTCGCCGGCCGCGTCGGGGAGCAGGAGGAGCAGCGCGAGCGGCTGCGCGCGGACGTGGCGAGCTCCTTCGCCCAGGCCCGCGAGCGGATCGACGAGGTCATGGGCGACGGCTCCCTGCTGCGCGGGGAGGTCCTCGCCCGCTGGCAGGACGTGGTCGGCACGGGGGAGTTCTTCCGCGGGGTCGAGACCTTCGTGGGGCGGATGCGCGACGGGCTGGCCCGGATGCTGCGCAGCGAGCCGGCCCCCGCCGTCGCCGCCGAGAACGCCCTGGAGACCGGGCTCGTGCAGGTCGTCGTCGACGAGGCCGGCCGCGCCGCCGAGCAGGTCGAGGCGACCTGGCGCACCAGCGCCTCCGGGCGGCTGCTCACGCAGGGCCAGGACCTCTCCCGGCTGCCGGAGGGGTTCGCGAAGGAGGCCTCCGCCGCGGTGCGCGCCTGGCAGGGGGACGTGCTCGACCTGGTACGCGAGGAGGGCGCGGACCGCCGCACGAAGGCCCGCGTGCTCTCCCTGGGGGTGAACGCCGTGGGCGTCGCGCTGATGGTGGTGGTCTTCGCCTCGACCGCCTTCATCCCCACCGGGCTGGAGATCGGCACCGGCGCGGCCACCGCGGTGATCGGCCAGAAGCTGCTGGAGACGATCTTCGGGGACGAGGCCGTGCGCCGCCTGGCCCGGATCGCTCGCGCGCGCCTCGCCGAGCGGCTCGACGCCCTGGTCGCCTCCCGTGCGCAGGCGTTCCACGAGCGCCTGGAGACCTTCGGCGCCGGCACCGATGCGGAGCAGCTGCACGAGGACGCCCGGGCCCTAGCGGCCCTCGCCGCCCAGGTCGCCGCGCCGCCGCCGGACGCCGCCCCTTCGGAGACCGTGCCCTCGGATGCCGCGCCCTCGGAGGCCGCGCCCTCGGACGCCGCCCTCTCGGAGGCCGCGCCCTCGGATGCCGCGCCGGCGGTCCGCGACACCCCCGAGGACCCGGCATGAGCCGCCGCCGCGATGCCGTGGGCCTGTCCGAGCGCGCCGCCGCCCTCGAGCGCGCCGCCCGCAGCCTCGCGCAGATCGCCCCCGATCCCGTGCTGGACCGCGCCCACGAGGTGCTCGGACGGCTCGAGGACCGCCGCGCGCTCTCGGCCGAGCACACCGTCGTCGGGTTCTTCGGCGCCACCGGATCCGGAAAGTCCTCCCTGGTCAACGCCCTCGTGGGCCGCGAGATCACGCGGGCCGCGGTGCGCCGGCCGACCACGGCCGTCCCCGTCGCCGCGGTCCTCGGCGAGGAGGGATCCGACGCCCTGCTGGACTGGCTCGGCGTCGCCGACCGCCATGTCCTGGACGGCAGCGGCGCCCTCACGGACGGCGATCCCGCGGCCGGAGGCATGATCCTGCTGGACCTGCCCGACCTCGACTCCGTCGAGCGCGGCAACCGCGAGATCGCCGAGCGGATGACCGGGCTCGTGGACGTCATCGTCTGGGTCACCGACCCCCAGAAGTACGCCGACGACGTCCTCCACCACGACTTCGTGGCGCCCTTCGCGGGGCACGACGCCGTGACGTTCGCGGTGCTGAACCAGATCGACCTGGTGCGGGAGGGGGAGCGGGACGCGGTGCTGGCGAGCCTGGGCTCCCTGCTGCGCCGCGACGGGCTCGAGCGCGCCCCCGTGGTGGGCGTCTCCGCGCAGACCGGCGAGGGCCTGGAGACGCTGCGCGCCCAGCTCGTCGAGATCGCGCGCGGGCACGAGGCGATCACCCTGCGCCGCCGCGCCGACGTCCGCGAGGCCGCGCTCGGTCTGCGCGAGGCCGCGGACCCGGCAGGCCTGCCCTCCGCGGTGCGACCCGCCGACGCGGCCGCGCTCGCCGCCGATCTGGCGGTGGCCGCGCGCATCGAGCCCGTCGCCCGGGCCGTCGGCGCCTCCTACCGCTATCGCGCCGCCGGGCATGTGGGCTGGCCCGTGCTGCGCTGGATGCGCCGCTTCCGGGCCGATCCGCTGGTGCGCCTGCGGATCGGCCAGGGCGCGGGGGCCGGCGGCGGCACCTCCGGCGCCCGCAGCGGCCGGGCCGGCGGCCGAGGTGCGGACGCCTCGGACGAGGCGCTCGCCCGGACGTCCCTGCCCCGCGCCGACGCCGCTGCCCGCGCCCAGGCCTCCGCCGGGCTGCGGCGCCTGGCCGACGCCTCCTCCCGCGGCGGCACCGATCCGTGGCGGGCCGCCGTACGTCGGACGGCCCGCTCGCACGAGGAGGATCTGCCCGATGCGCTGGACCAGGTCGTCGCCGGCGCCGATCTGCGGGCCCGCAGCACCGGGTGGTGGTGGCCGGTGCTCGGCGTGCTGCAGTGGCTCGCCCTGGCGACCTGGGTGATCGGTCTGGGATGGCTGGCCCTGAACGCGGGCCTGGCCTTCCTGGGCATCCCGCCGCCGCCGATGCCGATGATCGAGGACCTCTGGATCCCGATCCCGCTGCCCACGGCGATGATCGTGCTGGGCGTGGCCGTGGGGATCCTGCTGGCGGTGGCCGGCTCCGGGATCGCCGCCGCTGTCGGCGCCTGGCACCGGGGCAGGGCGCGCCGGGTGCTGCGCGCCCGGGTCCGCGCCACCGCCCAGGAGCTCGTCGTCGACCCGGTGGACGACCTGCTCTCGCGGGCCTCCGCGACGGGTGCGGACCTCGACGTGGCATGCGGCACCCGCCGGTAGAGGCACAGCACGGCCCGTGTAGAATGAGCGGTCGACTGTGGCACGGGCTTCGGCAGCGTGCGTCCGATCAGCACCATAGGCAGGCACCGTGCCTGCAGAACTGAGGCATCGATGGGTTCTGTCATCAAGAAGCGTCGCAAGCGCATGGCGAAGAAGAAGCACCGCAAGCTGCTTCGCAAGACGCGCCACCAGCGTCGCAACAAGAAGTGACCTCGAGCCCCCGGGACGGCACCGCCGACCGGGGGCCTCGTGCATCCGGGGCGGGCCGCGGCGCCGCAGGCCCTCAGCGCCCCAGCCAGCGCCTCCAGAAGGGGCGCGGGGCCAGCGCCGCGCGCAGCGCGGCGGCGTCGACCTCGTAGCGCGCGTGCACGGCTCCGTCGACGACGACGACCGGCACATGATCGTTCCAGTCCGCCGTGAGCTCGCCCTCCGCGTCGATGTCGCGGACCTCGACCGTGGTGCCGGCGCGGCGGGCCTCCTGCTGGACCCGCGGCAGGGCGACCTCGCACAGGTGGCATCCTGCGCGCGTCAGGTACAGCACGCGGGCGTCGGTCCGGGCAGGGGGAGGGGTCGGGGTGCTCACCTCGGCAGGGTACCCGCGTCCGGCCGGCGCGAGCGGGGCGCGCGGACGCGAGAAGGCCCCGGGAGCATGTGCTCCCGGGGCCTTCTCGCGCCGTCGGGCGCGCGGTCGGCGAGGACTCAGGCGGCCGTCGGCGCCACGAACTCGGACTCGATGGAGATGCGCACCTCGTCGGAGACCAGCACTCCGCCGGCCTCGAGGGCGGCGTTCCAGGTCAGGCCGAACTCCTTGCGGGAGATCTTGGTCTCGCCGGTGAAGCCCGCGCGGTAGGTGCCGAAGGGATCGGTCGCGGTGCCCTCGTAGGAGAAGTCCAGGGTCACGGACTTGGTCACGTCGCGGATGGTCAGGTCGCCCACCAGCGAGTCGCCGCGGACCTCGGTGGAGACGAAGCGGATCTCGGGGAAGGTCTCGGCGTCGAAGAAGTCGGCCGAGCGCAGGTGGTTGTCGCGATCGGGGTTGCCGGTGGTGATCGAGGCGACCTTCAGCACGGCCTCGAAGCGCAGCTCGGAGGCGCCCTCGCCGACGACGAGGGTGCCCTCGACCTCGCCGAACTGGCCGCGGGCCTTGGAGATGCCGGCGTGGCGCACGGTGAAGCCCGCCGCGGTGTGGGCGGGGTCCAGGGTCCAGGTGCCGGGGGTGAGTCCGTCGAATGCAGTCATGGGATGCTCCTTCGATGATGGTGCGGATCGGGTGGCCCAGCGGACTCGCCAAGCCGTTGCTTGAAAGCTAAACTATAAATCGGCCCGATGCAACGGTCGGTCCGGGATGAAGGGTGGGATGTGATGGCGACCACAGACGCGATGGTAGGACATGGCGCGGCCGAGGGGCAGGGTGCCCCCGACGGCCAGGGCGCGCGCGAGCAGCAGGAGCCCCGGTGGCTCAGCGCCGAGGAGCAGGTCGCCTGGCGCGGCTTCCTGTACGGCGTCAACCTCCTGTGGGAGCGGCTCGGGGACGCCCTCGAGCAGGACCCGCGGATCGACCTGACGATGGGCGAGTACGAGATCCTCGTCCGGCTGTCCGAGGCGCCCGAGCGCCGCATCCGCATGTCCGACCTCGCCGACCAGGTCGTCCACTCCCGCAGCCGCCTCACCCACACGGTCGCGCGGCTCGAGAAGCGCGGCATCGTCGAGCGGGTGCGCTGCGTGGCCGACGGCCGCGGGCGGGAGGCGCGGCTGACCGACGCGGGCATGGATCTGCTGCGCAGCGCCGCCCCGGTGCACGTCGCGTCCGTGCGCGCGCACCTGGTCGACGTCATCGGCCGCGAGGACCTCCTCGAGCTGGGCCGGATCTTCGCCAAGACCCTTCCGGAGGGGGCTCCCGTGAGGCTCGGCACCCCGCCAGAGAATTCCTAGCTCCGCTTGGTACCGTGAGCCGGCCCCGAAGCAGTCGAGGAGCCCTGCCGATGAGGAGCACAGGCGCATGAGCACGACGACCGTCCACCTGGTCCGCCACGGCGAGGTGCACAACCCGGAGAAGGTCCTGTACGGACGGCTCCCCGGGTACCGCCTGTCCGATCGCGGCCAGCAGATGGCGCAGCGCGTGGGGGAGCACCTCGCTCCGGCGGACGTCGCCCTCGTGCGCGCCTCCCCGCTGCTGCGGGCGCAGCAGACGGCCGCCCCCATCGCCGCCGCCCATGATCTCCCCGTCGAGGCCGACCAGCGCCTCATCGAGTCCGGCAACGTCTTCGAGGGACACCGCATGGGCCACGGCGCGGCGCGGTTCCAGGACCCCCGCAACTGGCGCCACTTCGCCAACCCCTTCCGCCCTTCCTGGGGCGAGCCCTTCCGCGACCAGGTCGCCCGGGTGATGGAGAGCATCCACGACGCCCGGGACCGCGCCGAGGGGCGCGAGGCCGTGCTCGTCCTGCACCAGCTGCCGATCTGGCTGATCCGCCGCAGCGCCGAGGGCAGGCCGCTGTGGCACCACCCGGGCCGCCGCGAGTGCAGCCTGTGCTCCGTGACCAGCCTGCACTTCGTCGGCCCGCACCTGTCCGAGGTGAGCTACGCCGAGCCCGCGGCCGCGCTGCTGGACGGGGCCGTCGACGCCACCGGCGGGAAGCTCGCATGAGCGCGCGCCCCTCCCGCAGCCTGCGCCTCGCGCGCTCCGGCAGCCCCGCGATCACCCGCCGCACCGCGCTGTCCGCGGCGGGCGCCGCCGGCGGGGCCCTGCTGCTGGCCGCCTGCGGCACCGACACCTCCGGCCGCTACGACTCCGGCTACGTCGCCGGGGACGGCGTGACCGCGGAGATCCCCGCCGACGAGCGCGGCGAGCCCCTGGAGTTCTCCGGCACCACCTACGACGGCGAGGCGTTCTCCAGCGTCGACGCCCGCGGCGAGGTGCTCGTGCTGAACGTCTGGTACGCCTCCTGCCCTCCGTGCCGCGCCGAGGCGCCCGACCTCAAGGCCATCGCCGAGGAGTACGCCGACCAGGGCGTGCGCTTCCTCGGCGTGAACGTGCGCGACGAGGCCGGGCCCGCGCAGGCCTTCGAGGAGAAGTACCAGATCCCCTACCCCTCCCTCCCGGACCTCGACGCGACGATCCTGTACGCGCTGCGCGGCTCCGTGGCCCCCAACGCCGTGCCCTCGACCCTCGTGATCGACGTCGAGGGCCGCGTGGCGGCCCGCATCTCCGGAGCCGCGGACCCCTCGGTGCTGCGCACCATGATCGACACGGTCCTGGCCGAATGAGGCTGGACACCATCGGAGAGGCCTTCGGGGCGACGGTCCTCGGCGGATCGCTGTGGCTGGCGATCGCCGTGGCCGCCGCCGCGGGCCTGGTCGCCTTCCTCTCGCCCTGCGTGCTGCCCGTCGTCCCCGGCTACCTGGGCTACGTCTCGGGCCTGGGCACCCAGGGCGTCGCCGGCTCCGGCGGGTCCGGGAAGGTCGGCGCCGTCGCCGGGCCGAGCGCCACGGCGCGCCCCGACCCCTCCCGCATGCTCCTGGGCAGCCTCCTGTTCGTCGCCGGGTTCGCGGCGGTGTTCATGGCCCTCGGCGGCTTCGTCGGGGCCCTGGGCCACCTGCTGCAGGCCCACCAGGTGTGGGTCAACCGCGTCAGCGGCGTGCTGGTGATCCTCATGGGACTGGTCTTCCTCGGCGTCTTCCCCTCCCTCACCGCGCAGAAGCGGATCTCCCGCCGGCCCGATGCGGGGCTGTGGGGCGCGCCGCTGATGGGCATCGTCTTCGGGCTGTCCTGGACGCCGTGCATCGGCCCGACCTACGCGGCCGTGGTCGCCCTCAGCCTCGACGGCGGCTCCGCGCTGCGCGGCGCCGTGCTGGCGCTGGCGTACTCGCTGGGCCTGGGGATCCCCTTCGTGCTGTTCGCCCTGCTGTTCCAGCGGGCGCTCGGCGCCAGCCGCGCCCTGGCGCGCCACCGCCGGTCCATCGGCCTGGTCAGCGCCGCCCTGCTGATCGCGATCGGGGTGCTGCTGCTGACGGGGCAGTGGAGCACATGGATGTCGACCCTGCAGGTCGCCATCGCCGGGTTCGAGCCGGTGGTGTGATGGACGCGCAGGAGGACGGGACGACGGTGGGAACGCAGAGCGAGGACCAGGACGCGGCCGCGGAGCGCGGCCCGGACGGCGGCGAGCAGACCGCCCGGGCGAGGACCCCGGGTCCCGGCCGGGCCGGAGCGGCAGAGGACTTCACCTCGGGCCGCGACGCCCCGCCGGCGATGCCGAAGCTCGGCCTGCGCGGCACGGCGCTGTTCCTGTGGCGGCAGCTCACGAGCATGCAGACGGCCCTGGTGCTGCTCATGCTGCTCGCGATCGCCGCCGTGCCCGGGTCGCTGTACCCCCAGCGCAACGTCAACCCCGGCGAGACCGAGGCCTACCTGGCCGAGAACGGCAAGCTCGCCGAGATCCTGGACACCCTGGGCCTGTTCGACGTGTACTCCTCGCCGTGGTTCAGCGCGATCTACCTGCTGCTGTTCATCTCGCTCATCGGATGCGTGATCCCGCGGGCCCTGGTCCACCTGCGCCACCTGCGCGCCGCGCCGCCGCGCACCCCGGCGAAGCTGGGCCGCTTCGTCGGCCATACCCGGGTGCAGCTGCCCGGGGTCGATGCCGACGAGCTCGTCGAGCGCGCCCGGGCGGATCTGCGCGGGCGCCGCTACCGGACCGTCGTGCAGGAGGAGAAGCGCGCGCGGTCGGTGAGCTCGGAGCGCGGCTACCTGCGCGAGACCGGCAACCTGATCTTCCACATCGCGCTGCTGGGCGTCCTGATCGGCGTGGCGGGCGGGCACCTGACCCAGTACCGCGGGCAGATCACCGTGGTCGAGGGGGAGGGGTTCTCCAACTCCCTCACCCAGTACGACTCCTTCGACCCGGGGCCCTGGTTCGATGCCTCGCACCTGCCCGAGTTCCGCTTCACCCTGGACGAGTTCCGCGCCGAGTACTCCACCAGCACCAACGAGCACCAGTTCGGCCAGCCCACCCTGTTCGAGGCCGACATGACCGTGACCACGCCGGACACGGGCACCGCGGAGCAGACCGTGCGGGTGAACCAGCCGCTCGAGGTCCCCGGCGCGAGCCTGTACCTGCTGGGCAACGGCTACGCCCCGGAGATCACGCTGCGCGACGCCGAGGGCGCCGTGGTCGCCGAAGGGCCGCTGATCACGATCCCGATGGGCGACATGGGCTACACCAGCCAGCTCGTCCTCAAGGCGCCCGACGCCCAGCCCGAGCAGATGGCCGTGGTCGGGTTCTTCCTGCCCACCGGGGAGATCGACGAGTCCGGGCCCCATTCCCAGTTCCCCGCCCTGATCGACCCGCAGCTCGCGCTGACGGTGTACACCGGCGACCTCGGGCTGGATGCCGGGGTCCCGCAGAACGCCTACCAGATCGACGTCTCCAGCCTCGAGCCCGTGACGGGCGAGGACGGCAGCCCCGTGCTGATCCGCCTGTACCCGGGCCAGGAGTACGCCCTCGAGGACGGCTCGACGCTGTCCTTCGACGGCGTGCGCCGCTACGCGGCCTTCGACATCAAGCACGACCCCTTCCAGAAGTTCACGCTGGTGATGGCGCTGTCCGCCGCCGGCGGGCTGATCCTGTCGCTGTTCGTGCCGCGCCGCCGTGTGTGGGTGCGGGTGAGACCGGACGCCGATGGTGCGATCCTGGAGGTGGCCGGCCTCGCACGCAGCGAGGACCCCCGACTGGATGAGGACGTGCGCGAACTCGCCGCACGCCTCGCCGCCCCCGCGCCGCCGGCGCCCACGTCAAGGAGCAGGAAATCGTGAACGAGCAGCTCGCGGAGGTGTCCAACCTCCTGATCGTCGTCGCGATCGTGGTGTACATCCTCGGTCTCATCGGATTCTCCGCGGATCTCGCGGCCGCCTCGCAGCGCCGCAGCGATCAGCGCCTCGCGCAGAAGCAGCTGGTCGGGGCCGCGTCGGCAGCGGTCCCGGAGGCCGGCGGCGGGGTCTTCCCGTCGGCCGGAGCAGGGGACGGGGGCGGCGCCCCGGCGCCGCGCACGATGAGCGCGCTGACCTTCGCCTACGGCATGACGGGCGTCGCGGTGCTGCTGCACCTGGCCGGCATCGTGCTGCGCGGGGTCGTCACCCAGCGCGTGCCGTGGGCGAACATGTACGAGTTCTCCATGAGCGGCGCCGCGGTCGTCGTGCTCATGTTCCTCATCTTCTCGATCCGCCGCGGGGACCTGCGCCTGCTGGGTACCTTCGTGATCCTGCCGGTCCTGATCGTCATGCTCGTCGCACAGACCTTCTGGATCGTCCCGGCCGCCACCCTCACCCCGAGCCTGCAGAACTCCCACTGGCTGGTCATCCACGTGATCATCGCGGTGCTGTCCAGCGGCCTGTTCGGCCTCGGCGCGCTCGTCGCCGTGCTGCAGCTGATCCAGTCCCGCTACGAGGCGGCGCGCGCCGGGCTGGGGGCCGCGGGGGCGTCCGATGCCCCGGCCGCGCAGGCCGAGGGCCAGGACGCGGGCGCCGGTGCCCCGGTCTGGGGCCGTGTCGGCTCGGTGCTGGACCGGCTGCCCGGGGCCAAGCCCCTCGAGGCCCTCAGCTACCGCATCCACGCGGTCGCCTTCGTCGGCTGGACCTTCACCCTGATCTTCGGCGCGATCTGGGCCAACCAGGCGTGGGGCCGCTTCTGGAACTGGGATCCCAAGGAGGTGTGGACCTTCATCACCTGGGTCGTCTACGCCTGCTACCTGCACGCCCGGGCGACCCGCGGCTTCCGCGGCAACAAGGCCGCCTGGTTCGCCCTGGCCGGCTTCGTCTGCGTCATCTTCAACTACACCGTCGTCAACACGGTCATCAACGGTCTGCACTCGTACTCGGGTCTGTGACCGGCTGCTCGACTCCGTGACCGGCTGCTCGGGTCTGTGACCGGCGCCGTCCCCGGGGCCGCTGCAGGACGCCGACGGGCGCGCCGCCGGCGGTCAGGAGGTGCTGCGCGGTTCGCCGTCCTCGCCGGACGGCGTGCTCCCGCCGTCGCCGTCCTCGCCCGCTCCTGAGCCCTTCTCGCGCTCGCGGCGCTCCCGGCGGATCTGCTCGTCCAGGCTGCGCAGGAACTCCGGGTCGTCGTCGGGGGCCATCGGCCCCTCGCGGCGCGGACGGCCGGGACGCCCCGCCCCGGCCGGTCCGGACCGGTCCGTGCCGACCAGCAGCCAGGTGATCGGACCGATCCACGGGATGATGACGATCAGCACGATCCACGCCCATTTCGGGATGCCGCGCACGCGATCGTCCGTCGTCTGGATGCAGTCCGCGAGGGCGAAGATCGACAGGGCGATGGAGACGAGGGCGAGGATCGCGCGGGGCATGCTTCGAGTGTAGGCGCCGCAGGACCGGTCGGTGACGGCGGGAGGTCCCGGTCCGCTCAGCGATCGCGGGAGCGGTCCTCCTGGTCGGGGCCCGGCCGCGGCGAGGGCGGGGCGAGCTCCGCGCGCAGCGCCGTCATCTGCTCGTCGAGGCTGCGGGCGGTGCCGGCGATCTCGCTCATGGTGCGCGAGAGCTCCGGCGGCACGTCCCCGGCGAACTTGTAGCGCAGCTCGTGCTCGGCGCTGGCCCAGAAGTCCATCGCGATGGTGCGGATCTGGATCTCCACCGGGACCTGGACGGTGCGGTCGGCCAGGAACACCGGCACCTCGACGACGAGGTGCAGCGAGCGGTAGCCGTTGGGCTTGGGCTCGGCGATGTAGTCCTTGACCTGCAGCAGGGTGAGATCGCCCTGCCGGCGCAGGGCATCGGCCACGAGATACACGTCCTCGACGTACGGGCAGGTCACACGCATCCCCGCGATGTCGAGGATGTTCGCGCGGATCGCCTCGAGCGTCGGCTCGCAGTTCTTGCGGACGGTCTTCTCGATCATCGAGTCCACCGACTTCAGTCGCGTCTTGACGTGCTCGATGGGGGAGTGGTCGTAGGTCAGGTCGAACTGCTCGCGCAGGATCCCGACCTTCGTGGTGATCTCGTCCAGCCCGAACTTGTACTCGAGGCGGAAGGTGACGAAGGTGCGCTGGATCTGCTTGAGCATCTCGTCGAGATCCTCGCCCTCGGCGTCCCGGCCCGCCAGGGCACGGACCGCGTCGACGGCGCGGGCGGACAGCTGCGAGGGCACGAGACTCATGGGGGCGATTGTGCCCTCCGGGCCGGGGAGCGTGCTGGGCGCGTCCCAGGCGGCACCGCTACCCTGGCCCGATGCGAGACGTCCTGCTCTACTCGGTGCTGCGCCTGGGCATCTTCCTGCTCGTGTGGGTCGCGCTCATCTACGCGGGGATGCACTATCTGCTCGCCGGCGCGCTGGCCGCGCTGATCGCGATGCTGCTGTCGATCCTGCTGCTGCGCGGTCCGCGCGAGGGCGCCGCCCAGCGCTGGAAGGCGGCCGATGAGGCCCGCCGGGAGCGCCGCTCCGGGGAGGCGCCGGACGAGGACGCCGCCGAGGAGGACGCCCTGCTGGACTCGACCGGGGACCCGGACGGCTCAGAGGACGAACCCCAGCAGAAGCAGGACTGAGAACACCAGCTCGAGGCGCCCGGTCGCGCCGAGCACGGGGATGAGGGCCCGTCCGGCGGCGCCGCGCAGCACCACGCGGGCCGGCAGGATCGCCAGGGGCAGCGCGAGCAGCACCAGCGCCGTCCACGGGACCGCGACCATCACCGGGATCATCAGGACGAAGGGCATGAGCGTGACCCCGGCGAACAGGATCCGGGTGCCGCGGTCCCCGAGGCGCACCGCGAGGGTCCGCTTCCCGGATCCGCGGTCGGTGGGGATGTCGCGGAGGTTGTTGGTGAGCATGATCGCGACGGCCAGCAGACCGATCGCGCAGGCCACCAGGACCGCCACCCAGCTCACCGCGCCGGTGATCGCGTAGACGGTGCCGGCGACGGCCACCAGGCCGAAGAACACGAACACGAACACCTCGCCGAGGCCGAGGTACCCGTAGGGCCGCTTCCCGCCGGTGTAGAACCAGGCGGCGGCGATCGCCGCGGCCCCCAGGACCAGCGTCCACCAGATGCCGGAGATCGCCACGAGCACCAGCCCGAGCACGGCCCCGACGGCGAGGGAGAGCAGCGCCGCCCGCTTCACCGCGGCCGGCTCCGCGGCCCCGGAGCCGACCAGGCGGAACGGGCCCACCCGGTCGTCGTCCGTGCCGCGGATCCCGTCGGAGTAGTCGTTGGCGTAGTTCACGCCGATCTGCAGCGCCACGGCCACGCCCAGCGCCAGCAGGGCGCGAGGGATCACGTGCTCCCAGTACAGCCCGGTCACCCAGATCGAGGCCCCGGTACCGGCGGCGACGGGGGAGAGGGCGGCGGGCAGGGTGCGGGGACGGGCGCCCTGCACCCACTGCTGGAGGGTGGCCACGGCAGACCTTTCGATGGAGGGGAAGCGGTTCAGGACCGCGAGGACGCCTGCGCGATCTCGCGGGCGGCGGCCCGGTCGATCTTACCGATGCCCCGCAGCGGGAGCTCCGGGACCAGGTGCACCGTCTTGGGCACGGCATGGGCGGGCAGCGGACCCCCGCGCAGCACGGCGCGGATCCGGGCGGGCAGGGCGGCCGGATCGCCCTCGGCGCCCGCGGGGACGACGAGCGCCTCCAGTCGCTGCCCCCATTCGGGATCCTCCACGCCCACCACGACCACCGCGCGCACGAGCGGCGCGAGCTCGGGGTCGCGGAGCACGACGGACTCGACGTCCTGCGGCAGCACCTTGCGGCCCCCGGTGATGATGACGTCGTCGGCCCGCCCCAGGATGCGCAGGCGGCTGCCGTCGAGGCGGGCGAGGTCGCTCGTGGTGAGCACGCGGCGCGCCGGCAGGGGCTCCGCGGACGCGGCGGACTCCTCGGGAGCCGCCGGGCGGGCAGGGGCGTCCTCGTGGAGGACGCCGGCCCCGTCGCCCGTGCCGTCCGGGCGCAGGTAGCCCAGGGCCAGCATCGGCCCCCGGATCCGGAGGCGGCCGGTGCCGTCGTCGGCGAGGGAGAGCTCGACCCCCGGCAGCGGCACGCCGTCGTACACGCAGCCCCCGGCCGTCTCGGAGGAGCCGTAGGTGGTGCGCACCGCCACCCCGGCCTCCCGGGCGGCGGCGAGCAGGGACGGGGCGGTCGCGGCGCCGCCGACCAGCACCGCGGCGAAGCGGGACAGCAGCGCGGTGGCACGGTCGTCGGCGAGGACCCGTCCCAGCTGGGTGGGCACCAGCGAGGTGAGGGCCGGCAGGCCGGCCTCCTCGGCCTGCGCGAGCGCGGGCGCGGCGAGCCGCGCGAACAGCTCCGCGTCGAAGCCGGCGGACAGATCCGGCAGCGGCTGCGGCAGGGCGGGCCGGTCCAGGCCGTGCAGCCGTCGGGTCCGATGCGCCCGGGCGATCACCTGCACGCCCGCGATGTGGGTGGGCGGCAGCAGCGGCAGCCAGAAGCCGTGGCCGTGCGCCTCGGCCGCGGCCGGAGGCGCCGCGGTCGCGCCGAGCAGCGCGGCGGTCGCATCCTGGGAGGCGAGCAGGGCCCGGCGGCTCAGGGCCACCGCCTTGGCCGTGCCGGTCGACCCGGAGGTGGGCACCACCAGGGCCGTCTCCTCGAAGCCTTCCGGCAGCCGTGCGGGCGGGGCGAAGGGACCCAGCCACAGCCGGGCCGAGCCGTCCATCACGGCGCCGATGGCGCGCACATGCTCGGCGAGGGATGCCGCGGTGCCGTCCCACGGGGCGGGCCGCAGCCAGGCGGCAGGGGTCGCGGCGCCGCTCATCCCTGGGGGTGCGGGAAGGCGGACCAGTCGGGGTCGCGGCGCTCGAGGAAGGCGTCGCGCCCCTCGACGGCCTCGTCGGTCATGTAGGCCAGGCGGGTCGCCTCCCCGGCGAAGACCTGCTGGCCCATCAGCCCGTCGTCGGCGAGGTTGAAGGCGAACTTCAGCATGCGGATCGCCTGCGGGGACTTGGTGGCGATGGTCGCGGCCATCGCCAGCGCCTCCTCCTCCAGGCGGGCGTGGGGGACCACGCGGTTCACGGCGCCCCAGTCGCAGGCCTGCTGGGCGGAGTACTCCTCGGCGAGGAAGAAGATCTCGCGGGCCCGCTTCTGCCCGACCTGCTTGGCGAGATAGGCGGAGCCGTAGCCGCCGTCGAAGGAGCCGACGTTCGCATCGGTCTGCTTGAACCGCGCATGCTCGGCGGAGGCGATCGACAGGTCGGCGACCACGTGCAGCGAGTGCCCGCCGCCGGCGGCCCAGCCGTTGACGACCGCGATGACGACCTTGCCCATCGTGCGGATCAGGCGCTGCACCTCGAGGATGTGCAGGCGGCCCGCGCTGCCGGAGCGGGCCTCGGCGGAATCCTCCTGCTCGGTGTACTCGTAGCCGGCGCGGCCGCGGATGCGCTGGTCGCCGCCCGAGCAGAAGGCGTGCACGCCGTCCTTGGGGGAGGGGCCGTTGCCGGTCAGCAGGATCACGCCGACCCCCGTGTCCAGGCGGGCGTGGTCCAGCGCCCGGTACAGCTCGTCGACGGTGCCGGGGCGGAAGGCGTTGCGCACCTCGGGCCGGTCGAAGGCGATCCGCACGCAGGGCAGGTCGCGCGGGGCGGAGGGGTCGGAGCGGTCGACGGCGCGGTGGTAGGTCACATCGTGCAGCGGCGGCCCGCCCAGCTCCTGCTCGCCGATGTCCCGCCAGCGGGCGGGGTCGAACACGTCGGAGACCTGGGCGGGGAGCGGGAGCGGATCTGCGGGCATGGGCTCAGGGTATCGCCGCGCCGCGGAGCGCTCGGATCAGCTCTTCCACCAGGTGTCGAAGATCGTCACGGGCGTGGTCCGCTTGTGGCGGGTGAGGCGGTGGCGGCGCTCGAGGGAGGCGGCGACCTCCTCGTCGATCTCCTCGCCCTGGAGGTAGGCGTCGATGTCGTCGTAGGTGATGCCGAGCTCGTCCTCGTCGGTGCGGCCGGGGATGCCGTCGAGCAGATCCGCCGTGGGGACTTTCTTCCACAGGGCCTCGGGGGCGCCGAGGTGCTCGAGCAGGGCGCGCACCTGACCCTTGTCCAGGCCGAACAGCGGCAGCACGTCCGCCCCGCCGTCGCCGAACTTGGTGAAGAAGCCGGTGGTGGACTCGGCGGCGTGGTCCGTGCCGAGCACGAGGAGGTTCTGCGCGCCGGCGAGCGCGTACTGGGCGACCATGCGCATGCGCGCCTTGACGTTGCCCTTGTCGAAGTCGCGGATCTCGGTGCCGGTCGCGGCACGGAACTGCTCGGCCAGGGCGTCGGTGGCGGGGGCGATGTCGAAGGTGACCTCGCGCTTGGCGGCCACGAAGTCCATGGCGGCCTGGGCGTCGGCCTCGTCGTGCTGGATGGCGTAGGGCAGGCGC
Organism: Brachybacterium phenoliresistens; assembly: GCF_039530785.1. Lineage (NCBI taxonomy): Bacteria > Bacillati > Actinomycetota > Actinomycetes > Micrococcales > Dermabacteraceae > Brachybacterium > Brachybacterium phenoliresistens. Next base: position 239,620 of record NZ_BAAAOW010000003.1, on the reverse strand, counting down.
ACGGCGATGAACTGCTTGTCCACGCCCTCGGCGGCCAGGCGCTCGACGGCCAGCTGCGCGAGCCGACCCGCGAGGGTCGAGTCGACGCCGCCGGAGATGCCGAGGACGAAGCCGCCGCATCCGGTGGCCTGCAGGTACTGGACGAGGAAGTCGACGCGGTCGCGGACCTCCTGCTCCGGGTCGATGACGGGCTTGACGCCCATCTCCTCGATGATGGACTGCTGGATCTCGCGCATGCGCCCAGACTACGTCCCCTCCCCGGCACCGGGGAGGACCTGCCGGCGTCCCCGGGCGTCGTGACCTCTCCGTGCCCTCTCCCGGCGGCGGCCGGCGGGCCGGCCGTAGGGTGGCGTCGTGACCGACCCCGCCCCTGATCGCGACCCTTCCGCCCCGTGTCCCGCTCCCGCTCCCGGTGCCGTCCCAGCCCCCGGCCCCGGCGCTGCGGCCGATGCCGCCCCCGCTCCCGCCCCGGACCCGGAGGCCTCGCGGCTGCGCGTCCCCGCGGCCCTGCGCGCGCTCGGGATCGACGGGGCGGCGGCCTGGTCGATCCCCATGACCACGCGGTTCCGGCGCATCACGGTGCGCGAGGGAGTGCTGCTGCACGGACCGGCCGGGTGGGCGGAGTTCTCCCCCTTCGCCGACTACGACGCCGGCGAGTCCTCGGCGTGGCTGCGCGCGGCCCTCGAGGACGCCCTCCACGAGCGGCCCGCTCCGCGGCGCGGGCGCGTCCCCGTCAACGCGACCATCCCCGTGGTGGCGCCGGAGCAGGCCCGCCGCATCGCCGCCTCCCTCGGCGCCCGCACCGCCAAGGTCAAGGTCGCCGATCCCGGGACGAGCCTGGACGCGGACGCCGAGCGGCTGGCCGCCGTCCGCGAGGAGCTCGGCCCCGACGCCCGGATCCGGATCGACGCCAACGCCGCCTGGACCCTCCCGGAGGCGCTCGCCGCGATCCCCGTCCTGGACCGCGCCGCGGGCGGCCTCGAGTACGTCGAGCAGCCCGTCGCCTCGCTCGAGGACATGGCCGCGCTGCGGCGCCGGGTCGGCGTGCCGCTGGCCGCCGACGAGCTGGTGCGCCGGGCGGAGGACCCCCTGCGCGTGGCCCGCGCCGGCGCCGCGGACCTGCTGGTGATGAAGGTGCAGCCGCTCGGCGGGGTGCGACGCTGCCTGCAGCTGGCGCAGGAGGCCGGGCTCCCCGTGGTCGTCTCCAGCGCCCTGGAGTCCAGCGTCGGCATCGGGGCCGGGATCGCCCTCGCCGCCGCCCTGCCCGAGCTGCCCTCGGCCTGCGGCCTGGCGACCGCCTCCCTGCTCACCGGGGACCTCACGGAGCAGACACTGCGCTCCGAGGCCGGCAGCATCCCCGTGACCCGGCCCGCGGTCGACCCGGAGCTGCTCGCGCGGCACGCGGCATCGGCCGTCCGGGCGCGGTCGTGGCAGCGCCGGCTCGAGGAGTGCACCGCCCGCCTCGCGGCCTGAGCGCCCCACGGGGCCGGCGCCGCGCGGCCCGAGCACGCCCCGCCGCGCGCACTACGCTGGCTCCTATGACCTCGCCCTCCGTGCCCCCGCACGCCGTCGACCCCGCGGACGGGGCCGCTCCGTGGCCCGAGACCTCGATCGATGCTCCCGCCCCCACCGGCTCCGGGGCGGTCGACGAGGCGGTCGCGATCTGGCGGGCGCTGGCGGCCCTGGGGGTGCGCGAAGCGGTGCTCGCCCCGGGGTCGCGGTCCGCGCCCCTGGTCCACGGGCTCGCCGACCCGCAGGTGCAGGCGCGGATCCGCGCGCACGTCCGCATCGACGAGCGGGCGGCGGCCTTCACCGCGCTGGGCATCTCGCGGCAGGATCCCGCGCATCCGGGCGTGGTCGCGACGACCTCGGGGACCGCCACCGCGCATCTGCACGCCGCTGTGCTCGAGGCCCACCACTCCCGGGTGCCGCTGATCGTGCTGACCGCGGACCGGCCGGCCGAGCTGCGCGACACCGGGGCGAACCAGACCACCCGGCAGGCGGGCCTGTACGGCGAGGCGGTGCGCTGGTCGGCGGACCTTCCTGCCCCGACCCGGGAGGCGGCCACCGCCGTCGAGCTGCGCACCGCCGTGAGCACCCTCGCCCGGGCGGTCGCGATCGCCACCGGCGCGGACCCGGGGCCGGTGCACGTGAACCTCGGCCTGCGCGACCCCCTCGTCCCGCGCGGCGGCTCCGTGCCCGGCGCCGCCGGCTCCTCCGCCGCCGCCCCTGCCGCCGCCGCCCCTGCCGCCGCCCCTGCCACCGACGCAGCCCCTGCCGTCGGCCCGATCGACGGGGCCCGCGAGCGCATCGTCCTCACCCGCAGGGCTCCGGCCGCCCCGCCCCGTCCGGAGACGGTCGAGCTCGCCGAGCGCGCCGTGGTCGTCGCCGGGGACGGCGCCGGCGGGGCGGCCCTCGAGCTCGCCGGCCGCCATCGGCTCCCGCTGCTGGCCGAGCCCAGCTCCGGCGCCCGCTCCGGCGACTGCGCGATCCCCGGCTACCCGCGGCTGCTGGCCGAGGCCATGGCCGAGCCGGACCATCCGCTGCGGCCGCGGCAGGCGATCGTGCTGGGGCATCCCACGCTGTCCCGGCCCGTCCTCGGCGCCCTGCTGGGCGCCGCGGACGTCGACGTCCTGGTCGTGGATCCCACCGACCGCTGGGCCGATGCCGCCCGCCGCGCCCGCCGGGTCGTGCCGGCGGTGCAGGCCCGGGACCCGCATCCCGAGGGCCGTGAGACCTACCTCTCCACCTGGCAGGAGGCATCGGCCGCCTCCGCCGCCCCCGCCGTGGAGCTGCCCTGGCAGGTGCGGGCGGCGCTCGCCGTCTGGGAGGCGACGGGGCCGCAGGATGTGCTGGTGCTGGGCTCCTCGAGCCTGGTGCGCGACCTCGAGCAGCACGCCGGGCCGATGCGCGGCACCGTCGTGGCCAACCGCGGTCTCGCCGGGATCGACGGGATGATCTCCACCGCCACCGGGTACGCCCTCGCGCGCCGCGGCGCCCCGGGCCGGGTGCGCGCGCTGATGGGCGACCTCACCGCCCTGCACGACCTGACCGGGCTGGTCATCGGCCCCGATGAGGCCGTACCGGATCTCGACGTGGTGGTCGTCGACGACGGCGGCGGGCGGATCTTCACCGGTCTCGAGCACGCCGCCGCCCCCGCGGACCTGATGCGACGGTTCTTCACCACCCCCCATGGCACGGACATCGCCGCCGCCGCCCGGGCCCTCGGGGTCACGGCCCGCACCGTCGCGGCCTCGGAGCTGCCCGCGCTGCTGACCGCCCCGGCGCCGGCCGGGGCGTCGACGGGACGGAGGGTGCTGGTCGCACAGCAGAGCCACAGCTGCGTCGAAGGGGACGCTGGGGTTGCGATGGTGTGATGCCAGGCATGTGGAACTGGGACGAGAACCCGAACACGCAGGGACAGCGCTCCGCGGACGACGACCGGGCCCCCGGCGCCGACGCGCCGCACAGCACCGCCGCACCGTCGCGGTACGGCCCGGACGCGCCGCTCGGGGCCGAGGGACCGCACGGCCTCGGCCCGCAGCCGGAGCTCGCGCCGTCGGCCGCGGCGCCGCCGGCTCGACGCGGCCCCACGTGGGGCGGCGTGGTCGGGCTCGTGCTCGCCGGCGCCGTGCTCAGCTCCGGGGCGACGCTCGGCGGCGTGGTCGCCTACGACACCCTCCTCTCTCCCTCGCTCGCCGGACCGAGCGCCTCCGCGCCGTCGACCGCCGCCGCGACCGAGCAGGCCACGACCTCCGTGCCCGTGTCCAGCACCTCGGGCGGCCCGGATTGGGAGAGCGTCGCCTCCGCGGTCTCGCCCAGCACCGTGGCGATCCAGGTGAGCACGGGCTCGGGAACCGCCGAGGGCACCGGGGTGATCTACTCCGTGGACGGCACGATCATCACCAACAACCACGTCGTCGCCGGCGCCGGGCAGATCCTGGTCAGCCTCACCGACGGCCGCATCCTCACCGCGAGCGTGGTGGGCACCGACCCGTCCACGGACATCGCCGTGATCCGGCTGGACTCCCCGCCCGAGGGCCTGCAGCCCGCCCAGCTCGGCGACTCCGACGGCGTCGTGGTCGGCCAGGCGGTGATGGCCGTCGGCACGCCGCTGGGCCTCGAGAACACGGTGACCACCGGCATCATCTCGGCGGTGGACCGGCCGGTGACCACCACCAGCGAGTCCGGCGGGGATCCTCAGCAGCCGGAGGCCGATGCCGCCTACACCTCCGCCCTGCAGACCGACGCCGCCATCAACCCCGGCAACTCGGGCGGCCCCCTGGTGGACGCCCAGGGCCAGGTGATCGGGATCAACTCCTCGATCGCAGGGCTGGCGACGGACGAGTCCGGCACGGCCGGGAGCATCGGACTGGGCTTCGCGATCCCGTCGAACACGGTGCGCCTGATCGCCGACCAGCTCATCGACTCCGGCACCGCCCGGCACGCCTTCCTCGGCGTCTCCGCCCGGGACGGCTCCGCGACCACCGGGGACGTCACCTCCACCGGGGCGGAGATCGTCGGGATCGAGCGCGGCTCGGCGGCGCAGGAGGCCGGGCTGCGCGAGGGGGATCTCATCACCGAGGCCGACGGCGTGCCCATCACCGGCGCCGCCGCCCTGACCGGCGTGGTGCGCGGCCTCGAGGTCGGCTCCACGCACACGGTGCGCTTCCTCCGCGACGGCGAGGAGCGGGAGGTCCAGGTCACCCTGACCGCCGCGGACTGACCGGGACGCGCGCCGCTGCTGCGGGGCTCAGGCTCCGCGCAGCGCGGAGAGCATCGGCCGGTACTTGGCGAGCACCTCCGCGTGCTCGGTGACGGGATCCGATGCGGCGACCAGCCCGCCGCCGGCCTGCAGGCGCACGGTGCGCTCGTCGACGAGGTGCGCCATGCGTAGGGCGATCGCCCACTGGCCGTCGCCGGCGGCATCCATCCATCCCACGGGGGAGGCGTAGCCGCCGCGGTCGCGCGGCTCGAGCTGGCCGATGATCCGATCGGCCGCCTCCCGCGGGGTGCCGGAGACCGCGGCGGAGGGGTGCAGCCGGGCGGCCACGTCCAGGCTCGTCACGTTCTCGCGCAGGCGCGCGGAGACGTCGGAGGCGAGATGCTCGATGCCGGGCAGGCGCAGCACGAACGGCTCGGGGGAGGCGGCGACGTCCTCGGCGAGGCCCGCGAGGCGCTCGGTGACGGAGTCGATCGCGAAGCGGTGCTCCTCGCGCTCCTTGGCGTCGGAGCGGAAGGCGCGACGGTCCTGCTCGGCGAGCTCCTCGCCGTCGGCGACGGGACGGGACCCGGCCAGGACCCGGCTGAAGACCCGTCCCCCCTCGGTCTGCGCGAGCATCTCGGGGCTCGCGCCGATCACATCGCCCACCCGGTAGACCCAGGTCGAGGGATAGCGCCGGGTGAGGCGCCGCAGCAGCACCGCGGGCTCCAGCGGCACGTCCGCGGTGGCGGTGGAGGACTCCGACAGGACGATCTTCCCGGCGTCCCCGGCGCGGATGTGCGCGACGGCCCGTGCCACGAGCCCCTGGTAGTCGTCGGGGGCGTGGTCGGGGTCCAGGTCGATGCGCGCTCGCGGGCCGTCGGGGACGGCGGAGAACAGCTCGCGCCAGTCACGGGCCGGCGGCAGCGCGGGCGGGGCGTCGGGGTGGCGCGAGGCTGCGATCAGCGTGAGGAACGCCTCCCCGTCCACGCTGCCCAGCACCGCGGCGGGGATGGTCAGCGTCGAGGGCCGCGGGGAGGAGTCGGCGTAGGAGAAGGTGCCGAAGGACACCAGACCGCTGCCGCGCACCGACACCTCGTCGTCGACCACGGCCCGGTCGGCCAGCGCGCGGAAGGCCGCGCCGGCATCGGCGAAGCGTCCCGGCCCCGAGGCGACGATCCGCACCGCCTCACCCCGGGCGACCATCCCCTGCCCGTGGTGGATCCACGCCGCCGAGGCATCACGGGGCACATGGCCTCCGAGGTCGACGTGCTCCTCGAGACGGAGGGTGCGCACGGACAGCGTGACCTCGCGCGCCTGGTCGGCGGTGGCGATCTGGATCGTGGACATCCTGGCCATTATGCGCCCGGGAGCTGGGGCCGGGGCCGTGACGGGGGCGGTCGCGGCGCAGCACACAGACGGACCTCCCAGACCGGGCGCGTCGCGGGTGCGACGATGGGGTCGCTCTCCGGCTGGGCGGTCCAGGTCCCAGCGCTTCCCACCCCGAGGACGGTCCTTCCCGTGAGCAATCCCCTCCAGCGCAGCGTCTCCCCGATGATCGCCGGCGCGACGTCCGGGCTCGGGGCCCTCGGCTCCGCCGTGGCGATCGTCCTGGTGCCCTCCCTGATCGCGCAGCTCGCGGCCTCGCGCTCCTCGATGACCGTGCTGGACGCCGTCCTCATCGCCCTGAACGTGCTGGTCGTCGGCCATGGCGGGGGGACGGTGCTGTCCACCGGCGTGATCGACGGGGTGCTGACCCTCACGCCGCTCGGGCTGACCCTGGTGTTCGTGGCCCTCTGCGCTGCGGGGATGCTCCGCACCGGCCGGCGACTGCAGCTGGTGGGGGACACCGGCGGGCTGCGGCCCCGCGGTCTGCGCGATGCCGGGGCGGCGCTCGGCGCCGCCGTCGTGGTCTATGCGGGCGGGCTGGGAGTGCTCGCGGAGCTGGGACGCGGCCAGCTGATGGATCCCGTGGCGACGTCCGCGGTGGTCTCCGGCGCCCTGGTCGCGGTGCTCGGCGGGCTGTCGGGGCTGGCCCTGTCGATCCGCCGGGAGGAGCGCGACGGCGTGCCCGCCGTGCGGATCCTCGACCTGTTCCCGCGCCCCTGGGATGCCGTGGCCCGGTCTTCCGCGATCGCGCTGCTGGGCCTCGCGGCGCTGGGCATGCTCGGCCTGATGGCCATGGTGGTGCTGCGGTTCCGGAACGTCGCGGCCCTGTTCGCGCAGCTCGACGCGGGCCTGTGGGGCGGGCTCGTGCTGACGCTGCTGCAGCTGGCGATGCTGCCGCTGCTGGCGCTGTGGGCGCTGACGGTGCTGCTGGGAGGCTCGGTGACGCTGGGCACCGGGACCGGCCTGGACCTGGGCGGATTCGACACCGGGGTGATGCCGCTGTTCCCGCTGCTGGGCGCGCTTCCCGACCCGGGGTCGGCGCCGCCGGCGCTCCGGGCGCTGGTGGTGCTGCCGGCCGCGATCGTCGCCGTCGGTGCGGTGCAGCTGGTCCGCGACCTCGAGAGCGAGGACCTGCGCGACCGGATCACGGCCTACGTCGCCTACCCGGCCGTGGTGATGGTGGGCGTGGTGCTGCTGGCAGGGCTCTCCACCGGGTCGATCGGTCAGGGCAGGCTCGTGCATCTCGGGCCGCAGGTGCAGGACCTGCTGCTGCCGCTGCTGATCGTCGTGGTCGCCTCGACGGGGCTGGTGCTCTGCGTCCTCGCCACCGGCCTGGTCACCCTGGTGCAGGACGGCGTCGCGCGCCTGCGCGAGCGGGTCGAGGCGGCCGAGGCGAAGGAGAGCGGCGATGCGGACGCGTCCGAGCCCGCTCCGGCGGCCGCCGTCGCGGGGGAGGACGCCGAGGAGGACGGCGAGCCGTCCGGCGGAGAGGCGGAGACCGGCGGAGGCCGCCTCGCCCGCCTCGCGTCCCGCATCGGGCTGGGAGGCCGAGGCACGACGGAGGACGAGCCCGAACCGGAGGCGGCGGGCGACGACGATCCTGCTGATGCTGATGCCGATGCCGATGCCGATGCTGATGCTGATGCTGATGCCGCGCCGGCCTCGCCCGTGGGCGACGGCGCGGAGGAGGACGTGGACGTGTGGTCGGACGACCGTTCTCGCTGACCTCGTGATCTCCTGACCCCGAGGACAGGCAGGGCCCGCCCGCAGCGCCTGCGGCGATCAGGACGGGGGCTCGGCTCCCGGCGGGAGCTCCTGCGTCCCGTGAGGTCCGGTCTCCGGGCCCGGATCCGATCGCTCCCCGGGCGGCCGCATGGACGGGGTCCGCGGCCGCGACACCGGCGGGCGCAGGCGCGGTGAGGCGGACTGCCCGATCGCCCCGTGCGGGCTCTGCCAGGTGATCATCGTCCCCGGCCGCCGGTCCAGGAAGAGCCGCTGCGGCACGGCGCCGTCCTCGATCTGCTCCGCCGGGGGATCGGCCGAGGGACGCTCCGCGTCGGGCGGAGCCCCGCAGGGCGGAGCCGGGTCGCCGGGCGCCAGCGAGGGGACGGGAGAGCACACGGACGCGGTCGAGGAGCCCTCCGCTGCGGCGGCAGTCGCGGCCGGCCCGAGGATGATCGCGCCGTCGGAAGGGCGCACGGTCCAGTGCCCCTGCTCCTTGAGCAGGTTGCACCGTGCGCAGAGGCCCTGGCCGTTGGCGAAGCTGGTGGGGCCGCCGCGGGAGTGCTCCTCGACGTGGTCGAGGTGCTGCACCTGCGCGTTGCACCAGGGCATCCGGCAGGTGGCGTCGCGTCGCCGGATCATGCGCGCCAGCCCGCAGGTGAACGTGCGGCCGACGGACTCCATGGCGATGAGCTCGCCGGTGGCCGGATGCGTGTACAGGCGGCGGAAGATCGCATCGGCCTGTCCGTCCAGCACCCGGTCCGGGTCGGAGTCGAAGGTGCCGGGAGGCCGGCCGAGCAGGGTGTCGCGGATGATGTGCGCCGGGATGCTTCCGTAGCCCTCCAGGCGCGCGGTGGAGGTCATGTCGTGGGGATCGAAGAGGGCGCGGTCGGTGATCTCGACGCCGACGTCGAGGCGATGGGAGCCGGCACCGGTGCCCAGCGAGGCGACGTGGCCCAGCACGGACTCGACGAGGACGTCGGCCTCGAGGGCGCGGACCCCGTACGTGGAGCCTGCGGCGCGGCGGGACTCGGCCTCGGCGCGCAGCGCGGTCATGACGGCGGAGGCGTCCACCGCCCGCATCCGGACGCTCACCGCGGCCATGCCGTCCTCGCGCCGTGACATGCTCACGCCGCGCCCTCGGGCGGCGCTCGCCGCCCGGAACCGCGCCCCCTCGGGCGCGAGCTCCTGGACCAGCTCGGAGACCAGCGCGGTGATCCGGTCCTCGCCCATCCCGTCGAGGCGGGGCAGGAGGGCCGGGATCTGCTCGTCGACCTGCTGGCAGGCCTCCGGAGCGAGACGGGAGACGCCGCGGCAGATCGCCCGGACCTGCCGCTGCGTGCAGCGCCCGTCGGCGAGCGCGCTCAGGGTCCGCGGCATCTGGGTCACGAGCCGCTGGGAGGCGGCGAGGGAGAAGGAGGACGCCGCCGGGGAGACCCGACGGGCCAGCGCGAGCTCCTGGGCCGCGCCGGCGCCCTGGCGCGCACGGGCGACGCCGCGCTCGGCATCGGCCTCGCGGATGCGACGGGCGGCGGTGGTCTGCCACCGGGCCTCGAGCGCCGCGAGCCCCGAGGAGAGGGTGCTGAGGCCCCCGACCACCGCGAGCGCCTCCTGCGGGGAGCCCGGCGCCGTGTCCGGCAGGGGATCGTGCACCCCGGGCGTCCGGGCGAAGGCGGCGAGGACGGTGGTCAGGACCGCGCCGAGCACGTCCCGCGCCCCCGGGGAGGCATCCAGCGCCGCGACAGCCTGGGCGGCCCGGTGCAGGGCATCGCCCTCCGCACCCGAGGGCGCCGAGGAATCCCCGGAGCGGGTCTTCCCGGAATCCGGAACCTCGGCGACGCTGGAGCGGTACATGGGTCCATTGTCCTCCTTTCCGGGCCCGCCCACAAGCCTCAGAGGAAAACTCCTGGGAATTGTGGACAAGGCGGGTGTGGGGAGGAGAAGCGGAGTCGGTCCGTGCATGCTGGGGCCGGTTCCGTCGCGCAGAGAACCGGCGAAGATCCCCCCGATCTATTGTGAAGAAGTGACAAGCATCGACCGTATTGCGAGAATGTCTTGGGCTGCACATATCTCTCCTTGCGGGAATGTGCAGTCGGTGCAGTCGAGGCGTGCAGGAGAACGCCGCCCCCGGCGCCATCGGCCGTACCGAGGTCAGGGAGAGGAGCCCCGCCGGGGGGACCGGTGTACCGCGCAGGGCCCCGCGCCGCGGGCGGTCGCCGGGTCGCCGTCCCGGGTCCGCCCCAGGAGCGCAGGGCACAATGGCCGGGTGACCTCCTCGAAACCGGCGCCCGAACCGTCCGCCTCCGCCACCGCGTACCGCCGCGCGCTGGGAGGGCTGACGATCAGCCTTCTCGCCTCCTGGGTGCTGATGATGTCCCCGCTGCCGTACGCGCTGCTGGCCGGGGTGACCGGGCTCGTGGCCGGGGTCTTCCTCGTGCTGGTGGCGATCCGCGGCTGGCGCGAGGGCCGCCGCACGACCGCTGTGATCGCTCTGGTCTTCGGCCTGCCCGCCGTCGGCATGATGCTGCTGTCGTCGCTGACCAGCGCGATCTTCTACCAGCCGATGGTCGAGATGCAGGAGTGCCGCCAGAGCGCGATCACCGAGCAGGCGCGCGCGGAGTGCGAGCAGCAGGCGCAGCAGTCGGTCTCGGGCTGGATCGGACGCCTCGTCGGCGGCTGAGCCCTCTGCGCGCGGTCGTGGGCCGAGTCCACGACGCGACCTTCCGCACGGAGGCGTCCACGCCTCGGCGCCGCAGCATCCACGCCTCGGGACGGGCCCGCCCGCCCATCGGCCATCCGGGCCCGGTGACCGGGCCCTGGATTACTGTGGAGAGCGTGGCACCTGTACCCGTCGTCGTCCTCATCTCCGGAACCGGCAGCAACCTCGCTGCCCTGCTGGAGGCGTCCCGCACGGGCGACAGCAGCTTCGAGATCGTCGGCGTGATCGCCGACAGGGAGGCGGCGGGCCTCGCGCACGCGACCTCCGCCGGCATCCCCGCCGAGATCGTCCGGCTCGGCGACTTCCCCGACCGGGAGGCCTGGGATGGAGCTCTCGCCGCGGCGATCTCCCGGTACGCGCCGCAGCTGGTGGTGCTCGCCGGGTTCATGAAGCTGCTGGGCCCCGCCGTGCTCGAGGCGCACCCCGGCCGCATCATCAACACCCACCCCGCGCTGCTGCCGTCCTTCCCCGGGGCCCATGGCGTGCGCGACGCCCTCGCCTACGGCGTGAAGGTGACCGGGGCCTCCGTGATCGAGGTCGACGCCGGCGTCGACACCGGCCGGATCCTGGCGCAGGCCGCGCTCGAGGTGCTGCCCGAGGACGACGAGGCCTCCCTCCACGAGCGCATCAAGGTGCTCGAGCGCCGCATGCTCGTCGACGTCGTCGCCGATCTCACCCGGCCCCGCTGACCGATCCCGCCGCACCGCCCGCCCGTGCCGACCGACCCGCCGAACCGCCTCACCCAAGGAGCATCGTGACCGACAAGCAGCCCATCCGCCGCGCCCTCGTCTCCGTGTACGACAAGACCGGACTGCCCGAGCTGGCCCGCGCGCTGGCCGATGCCGGCGTCGAGATCGTCTCGACCGGCTCCACCGCCGCGACCATCCGCGAGCAGGGGATCGACGTCGTCGACGTCGCCGCCGTGACCGGCTTCCCGGAGATGCTCGACGGGCGCGTGAAGACCCTGCACCCCAAGGTCCACGGCGGCATCCTCGCCGACCGCCGCCTGGAGGACCACGTCGCCCAGCTCGAGCAGCACGGCATCGCGCCCTTCGACCTGGTCGTCGTGAACCTGTACCCCTTCGAGGAGACCGTCGCCGCCGGCGGCACCTTCGCCGAGATCATCGAGAAGATCGACATCGGCGGCCCGTCGATGGTGCGCGGCGCCGCGAAGAACTTCGCCTCCGTCGCCGTGGTGGTCGATCCCGAGGACTACCGCACCGCCGCCGAGGCCGTGGTGGCCGGCGGGTTCAGCCTGGACGAGCGCCAGGAGCTGGCCGCGGTGGCGTTCACCCGCACCGCCGAGTACGACTCCGCGATCAGCGACTGGATGCTCGAGCAGCTCCAGGAGCTCGACCTGCCGGTCGCCGACGCCGAGGACCAGGACGAGGAGGACCTCGACCCGGAGACGTACATCCTGGACATGAGCGACGAGGACGCCGAGTCCGTCGGGCTGCGCAGCCTCCGCTACGGCGAGAACCCCCACCAGCGGGCCCGCGTCGCCGTCTCCGACGAGGACGAGCCCGGCATCGCCGGCGCCGAGCAGCTCGGCGGCAAGGCCATGAGCTACAACAACTACGTCGACGCCGATGCCGCGGTGCGCGCCGCCTACGACCACGAGCTGCCCTGCGTGGCCGTGATCAAGCACAACAACCCCTGCGGCATCGCCGTGGCCCCCGAGGGCGAGGACATCGCCCTGGCCCATGCCCGCGCCCACGGCACCGACCCGGTCTCCGCCTACGGCGGCGTGATCGCCACCAACCGCACCGTCACCCTCGCGATGGCCCAGCAGGTCAAGCCCGTGTTCACCGAGGTCATCCTGGCGCCCGGCTACGAGGATGAGGCGCTCGAGCTGCTGCGCAGCAAGAAGAACCTGCGGATCCTCCGCCTCCAGGGCGCCTACCGCCGCCCCGTCGAGGTCCGCGAGATCTGGGGCGGCAGCCTGATCCAGGACGCCGATGCGATCGACGCCGAGGGCGACGAGCCCGGCGCCTGGACGCTCGCCGCCGGGGAGGCGGCCGATGAGGCCACCCTCGTCGACCTCGCCTTCGCCTGGCGCGCGGTGCGCGCGGTGAAGTCCAACGCGATCCTCCTGGCCAAGGACGGCGCGGCCGTCGGCATCGGCATGGGGCAGGTCAACCGCCTGGACTCCTGCCGCCTGGCCGTCTCGCGCGCGAACTCCCTGGGCGAGCACGCCGAGGGCGAGGAGGCGCCCGAGCGCGCCCGGGGCGCCGTCGCGGCGTCCGATGCGTTCTTCCCCTTCGCCGACGGGGCGCAGATCCTCATCGACGCCGGCGTGCGCGCGATCGTGCAGCCCGGCGGCTCGATCCGCGACGAGGAGGTCATCGAGGCCTGCCGCGCCGCGGGGGTGACGCTGTACCTCACGGGGACGCGCCACTTCGCGCACTGATCCCCGCGGGCGGGGACCTTCGCGGAGTTCACCTCGGCGACATCTCCGCCCCGTAGTCTGACGCCGATGACATGGTCGCGGGCGGTCCGCACAGCGGTCCGCCCGCGACCCGGATGCGAGGAGTGTGCGCAGTGAAGATCCCGGACAACACGAGCCTGCGGGAGTACATCGAGCATCTGCGCGAGGAGGGCTATTCGGTCCAGGACGGCCACACGCCGGACCCCGACCTCATCGACCCGCAGGGCAATCCCGTGTACACCTGGCAGGAGGGGTACCCGTACGACACGCGGATGGACCGCGACGTGTACGAGCTCGAGAAGTACAAGCTCCAGGTCGAGCTGCTGAAGTTCCAGTACTGGCTCGAGGACAACGACCAGAAGGCCATCATCATCTTCGAGGGGCGGGACGCCGCGGGCAAGGGCGGCACCATCAAGCGCTTCACGGAGCACCTGAACCCGCGCACCGCGCGCGTGGTCGCGCTGAACAAGCCCAGCGACCGCGAACGGGGGCAGTGGTACTTCCAGCGCTACGTGCAGCACCTGCCGACGGCGGGGGAGATGGTCCTGTTCGACCGCTCCTGGTACAACCGCGCCGGGGTGGAGCGGGTGATGGGCTTCGCGAGCCCGGAGCAGTACGAGACGTTCATGTCGCAGGTGCCGCACTTCGAGCGCATGCTCGTCGACTCCGGCATCCACGTCACGAAGTTCTGGTTCTCGGTGTCGCAGAAGGAGCAGCGCACGCGCTTCGCGATCCGCCAGCTGGACCCGGTGCGCCGGTGGAAGCTCTCGCCGATGGACCTCGAGTCCCTCGACCGCTGGGAGTCCTACACCGAGGCGAAGGAGGAGATGTTCCGCCGCACGGACAAGAAGTTCTCCCCGTGGACCATCATCCGCTCCAACGACAAGAAGCGCGCCCGCATCAACGCCATGCGCTACTTCCTCTCGCAGTTCGAGTACGAGGACAAGGACCACGAGGTCGTGGGCACCCCGGATCCGCGGCTGGTCATGCGCGGCAAGGCCGAGGAGGCCGACGAGTGAGCGTCCCCTCGGGACGCGCCCGCTGAGACGGGCAGACAGGACGGGGCGGGACCGATCGCGGTCCCGCCCCGTCCTGTCTGCGGGTGCTCTCCGGGCCCGGGCCCCGGCCGCCCCGTTCCGGGCGCGGCCCGGGCACGATCGCCCGGCCCGGGCGCAGCAGGCTCAGCCCTCGCCGTCCTCGGCGCCGCCGGACGTGTCGCCGGCCGTGTCGCCGGACTCGCCCCCGCCGTCGGAGGGATCCGGCTCGACCTTCGGGGTGCGCTCCTCGGTCTCGGCGTCGACCAGCCCCGCCATGTAGTGCTTCCCGGCGAACATCTGGTTCTGGCCGAGCTCCGCGCAGGTCAGCGTGGTGATGCCGCGCTCGGTGAACCAGTCGAGGATCTCCGGGACCGCGTCGACCGAGGCCTGGTGGATCTCGTGCATGAGGATGATCGAGCCGCGCCGCGTCCCGCTGACCACGGCGTCGATGTTCTTCTGCCGGTTCTTCGTCTGCCAGTCCAGGGTGTCCACGTCCCAGATGTGCACGCTCTCGCCCTCGACGCCGCAGGCGCGGTCGGTCTCGGTGTTCCGGGCCCCGTAGGGCGGCCGCATGACGTAGGGCTTGCGGCCGGTGGCCTCGGCGATCTTCTCGGCGGGACGGCTCAGCTGCCCGGCGAGCTTCTCCGCGCCCAGACGCGTCAGCTGCGGGTGCGACCAGGAGTGGGAGCCGATCTCGTAGCCGTCGGCCGAGGTCTGGGTGACCAGGTCCGGCCAATCGGCGACGGACTGGCCGATCATGAAGAACGTCGCCGCATGCTTCGCGGACAGCAGCGCCTCCCGCAGCGTCTCGTTGAGATCCGGGGCGGGACCGTCGTCGAAGGTCAGGGCGACCGCGTCGAGGCGGCCCGCATCGGGGGCGACGGCGGTCGAGGGGCGCACCCCCGGGCCGCTGAGCGGGGCGAGCTGGGTGACGGGACCGGCCCCGTCGCTCTCGCGCGCAGGCTGGGCCTCGGTGACGACGTCGGGAAGGTCCCAGTACTTCGAGCCCTTGACCTCGTCGCCGCCGGGCACGGAGACGGCGGCAGGGTCGAAGTCGGCAGGGGAGGCGACGACCTGGGCGACGGCCAGGCCGACCTCCGACCACAGCGGCTCCGCGCTCGCGGCCGGCAGCGTGAGCAGCGCCTCCTGCCGGGTGCCGCCGACGCTCGCGGCGGGGAACAGCACGTGCAGCGAGCCGTCCGCGGCCGGCAGCAGGGAGGGCCCGTTGCCCCAGGGGCGCGGCTGCTGCTGGAGCTGCTCGGCGAGGGGATCGGCGTCGAGTCCGGCCTCCGCTCCCGCCTGCGCGACGAGCTGGGTGAAGGCGTGCCACTGCGCGTACTCGATCAGGGCGGGGGAGGCGAGGGCGCGGTCGCCCTCGGCGCGGTACCAGACCAGGGCGGTCGAGGAGCCGGCCCCATCGGTGACGTCCAGCAGCACGCCGAGGATCCCGGGGCCCGCCGCCACGACGCGCCCGGCGACGCTCAGCGCGGCGGGATCGCCGGCGTACAGCGCCTCGCGAAGGAGCTTGTTGATGCAGATGTCCACGGCCTCGTTCAGCCCGCGGGCCCCCGGGGCCAGCGGCACGACGATGTCGCGCTGCAGCACGCCGTTGAGGTCCAGCGTGGCGGCCTCGGGCACGTGGGCGGCCTGGTCCGGCAGCTCGGCGACGAGGGCGCGCAGGTCACCGGCCGGGTCCGGCGGGGGCGGGGTGGTGGGGTCGCCCTCTCCGCCGCCGTCGCTGGGGCCGCCGCCGGAGCCGCCCAGCAGCCCGCCGAGCCCCAGATCATGGCCGCTGATGAGCGCGCCGGCCCCGACGGCCCCGGCCGCCCCGGCGACGACCAGCGCTCCGGTCGCTCCGATCACGAGTCCCCGCCGCGACGGGCCCCTCTCGTGACGGCCTCCCCCTGCGTTCTGCTCCACGAATCGTCCCCTTCTCTCCCGGCATCGACATCCGGCGAGCGCCACGCTACTCCTGCGCGCGGGCCGGGGCACGGGGCGCCACGCCTGGGGATGCCGGAGGACGGGCCGGGGGAGGCCCGGGGCGCCGCCTCAGACGGTGGACCCCGGATCGTCGATCGTGAGATGCGCCATCTCCCCGGACTCCGTGGCGGGATCGTGGACCACGGGGATGGTCCCGGTGGGGGTGGCCCGGTGCGGGGTGGTCATCGACTCCGGGGACAGCAGGGTGCGCAGGTGCGCCTCGTCCAGCAGGCCGGCCTCGAGGACGAGGTCCGCCACGGGGCGTCCCGTCTCCAGGGCCGCGCGGGCGATCTCGGTCGCCGAGGCGTAGCCGATCACCGGAACCAGGGCGGTGACCAGGCCGATGGAGCTGCGCACGTAGCCGTCCAGCACCTCGCGGTTGGCGGTGATGCCGCGGATGCAGCGCTCGGCGAGGGTCGTCATCGCCGCGGTCATCACCTGGGTGGACTCGAGGATGTTGAAGCAGATCACCGGTTCGAAGGCGTTCAGCTGCAGCTGACCGGCCTCGGCCGCGAAGGTCACCGTGAGGTCGTTGCCGATCACCTCGAAGGCGACCTGGTTGACGACCTCCGGGATGACGGGGTTGACCTTGCCGGGCATGATCGAGCTGCCCGGCTGGACGGCCGGCAGGGTGATCTCCGCCAGGCCCGCGCGCGGTCCAGAGGACAGCAGGCGCAGGTCGTTGCAGATCTTGGAGATCTTCACGGCGATGCGCTTGAGCACCCCGGAGAAGGTCACGAAGGCGCCGGTGTCGCTGGTCGCCTCCACGAGGTCGGCCGAGACGACGAACGGCATGCCGGTGATGCGGGAGAGCTCGGCCGTGGCCATCTGGGCGTAGCGCGGATCGGCGGTGATCCCGGTGCCGATGGCGGTGGCGCCCAGGTTGATCTCCCGGAACAGCTGGGCGGTGCGGGTCAGGCGCTCGACGTCCTCGGCGATGGTGGTGGCCCAGGCCGCGAACTCCTGGCCCAGGGTCATCGGCACCGCGTCCTGCATCTGCGTGCGGCCCATCTTCAGCACGTCCGAGAACTCGGCGGACTTCTCCCGCAGCGCGAGGATGAGGGTGTCCATCGCCTCGGCCAGCGCCGGGAAGGACAGCATCATGGCCAGGCGCACGGCGGTCGGGTAGACGTCGTTGGTGGACTGGCCGAGGTTGACGTGGTTGTTGGGGTGGAGGTGCTCGTAGCGGCCCTTCTCGTGGCCCAGGATCTCCAGCGCCCGGTTCGCGATCACCTCGTTCGCGTTCATGTTGGTGCTCGTCCCGGCGCCGCCCTGGATCATGTCGACCACGAAGTGCTCGTGCAGGGCGCCGCCGGCGATCTCGACGCAGGCCTGCTCGATGGCGTGGGCGCGCTCGGCGTCCAGCGCGCCCAGGCGCCGGTTGGCGATGGCCGCGGCCTGCTTGACGTGCGCCAGCGCCTCGATGAGCCGGGGGAAGTGGGAGAGGGGGACCCCCGAGATGTGGAAGTTCTCCTGGGCTCGGAGGGTCTGGATGCCGAAGTAGGCATCGGCGGGGACGTCGCGGTCGCCGAGCAGATCGTGCTCGGAGCGGACGGCGGCGACGGGAGACGAGGGGGTGCTCATCGTGAAGGGCTCCTGGTGGGGATTGTCGACGACGCTGGTGACAGCGGTCAGCCTAGTGCGTCGTCGCCCCGCGCCGGGACGGTGCCGGGCGCGCCCGGCCGCGGGCCGTAGGGTGTCCCCGTGGCTGCCGAGCGATCCCCCTTCACCCTGCGCGCCGCCCTGCGCCGGCAGGCGGTCCTGGTGCTCGCCCTGTGCGTGCTCGTCGCGGCCGTGGTCCTGGGCCTGATGGGGCGGGCGCCGACGGCAGGGCTGCTGCTGGCCGGACTGCTCGGGGCGCTGGCCCTGCTGCGTGCGCTGCTGCCGACCACGGCGATGGGGGCCGTGGCCGTGCGCGGCCGGGCGACGGACGTCGCCGTCCTCGCCGTGCTCGCGATCGGCCTCGCGGCGCTCTCGGGGGCTCCCAACCTCTGATCGGCCGATGCCCGCAACCTGATCGGCCGATGGCCCCCGCCTCTGATCGGCCGATGCCCCCGGCCCGGCCGTGCCGGGCCGAGGGGCATCCCGGATCTCAGCGGGCCGCGGTCTCCGACGGGGCCGAGGTGTCCTCCCAGACCAGCTGGACGTGCCCGTCCTCGAGCCCGTAGACGCCGCCGGCGACGACGATCTCGCCCGCCTCGCGCGCCTCGCGCACGAGCGAGGACTTCTCCAGCAGGTCCTCGATGGTGCCGCGGACGTGGCGGGTCACCGCGTCCTGGCGCGGGCTGCTCGGGTCCAGGTGCTCCTGGACCAGCTCGACCAGCAGCGGCATCTCGCCGGGCAGCGTGGTGCCCTCCTCGAGGAACTGCACCGTCCCGGCCACCGCGCCGCAGGACTCGTGCCCCAGCACGAAGACGACGCCGACGCCCAGCTGGGAGACGGCGAACTCGACCGAGGCCTGGGTGGAGCGGCCCAGCACGTGCCCGGCGTTGCGGACCACGAAGAGGTCGCCGAAGCCCTGGTCGAACAGCAGCTCGACGCTCACGCGCGAATCGGAGCAGCCGACCACGACGGCGAAGGGGCTCTGGCCCTCGCGCAGGCGCGTGCGATGCTCCGCCGAGACGTTCGGGTACTGCGGCTGCGAGGTGGTGAAGCGGGCGTTGCCCTCCAGCAGGCGGGCGAGGGCCTCGCGGGGCGTGGGCGATGCGGGGTGGGACATGTTCTGCGAATCCTCCAGGTCTCGACCGGAATCGGGTTCTCGGCGGGTCGTCGCAGCGCGCGGACGCGATGCCCGGCAGGTTCGCGACGGCCGATCCAGTGTGACACGATTCCAGCCGTGTCCACCGACATCGCCCGCCTGCACGCCGTCTTCGACCTCGCGATGAGGATCGGAGAGGGCATGCTGACCAACGGCGCGGCGGCCTCCGAGGTCACCGCGCAGGTGCTGCGCATCACGAGCTCCGCCGGCCTGCGCAGCGTCGCGGTGCAGGTCACCTTCGACGAGGTCTCGATCTCGTACCTCCCCGACGACGTGTCCACGCCGTTCACGAGGATCCGTGCCGCCGGCACCCGCGTGCAGGACTTCGCCCGCCTGACCGCTTTCGAGGAGGTCACCGAGGGGTACATCTCCGGCGAGGTGGCCCTGGAGGAGGCCCGCGCCCGGGCGGCCGCCATCGGCCAGGAGAAGCCGCACTACTCCTTCGCGCTGGTGGTCGCCGGCTTCGCGGTGATGGGCGGGGGAGCGGCCCTCAGCTTCGGGGCCGACACCCTCGTGATCCTCGCCGCGACGCTCGCCGCCGGGCTGCTCACCGTGATCGGCGACCGGCTCGCACGGATGCGGCTGCCGCTGTTCTACGGCCAGGCCGTCGGCGGCTTCGCCGGCGTGCTCGTGGCCACCGCCGTGTCCTTCGTGCACCCCGGGGTGAACTCCTCGATCGTCGTCGTCGCCTGCATCATCGTGCTGCTGGCGGGGCTGACGTCGATCGGCGCCATGCAGGACGCGGTGACCGGCTGGTACGTGACCGCCTCGGCCAGGATCCTCGAGACGATCATGCTCACCGTCGGCGTCGTCGCCGGGGTGCGCGGAGGCATGCTCCTGGCCGACCGGGTCGGCGCGGACATCTCGATCACCGGGTCGCTGCCGGTCACCCTCGGCTCGGCGCTCATGCTCACCGTCTCCGGGGCCGTGATGGGGCTCGGGTACGGCGTGGGCACCCATGTGCCGGTGCGCTGCCTGGCGTGGATCGCGGGCGTGGCGGCGGCCTCCGCCGTGATCGCCCACTCCCTCGCGGGCCTGGACATGGATCGCGTCTGGGCCGTGGCCGCCGCCTCCCTGTTCGTGGGCCTGATCGCCGTGGTCCTCGCCCGGCGCCTGCGCGCGCCCGCGCTGCTGTTCGTCATGGCCGGGGTGATCCCGCTGGTGCCCGGCAGCCGCATCTACCGCGGTCTGCTCGGGCTCGGGGACGACGTCGTCGCCGGCGCCCTGGAGCTGTTCGGGGCGGCGGAGATCGCCATCGCCATCGCCGGCGGCGCGGTGCTCGGGCAGCTGCTGGCGGCCCGCCTGTTCGTCGCGCGGACCCGCACCGCGGTGTCCTTCACCCCGGTGATCTCCGCGCCGTTCACGACGCTGCGCCGGCGCCGGCTGTCCATCGGCCCCCGCCGCCACCGGCGCCGCGGCGTCACCGAGCCGATCGTCCAGCCCTCCACCATGACCGGGGAGATGGCCAGCCTCCCGCCGGAGATCGCCGACGCCCTCGACCTCGAGGCGCCCGAGCACGCCGTACCGACCCAGTCCGGCGGGACGGACGCGCGCGCGCACGGGCGCCCGGGAGATACTGGGTCCCGCCCTGGACCCGCCTGACGTCCCGGAAGGACGACGATGACCCACGACGCCGTGACCACCCCCGCCCCGGACGCCCCCTCGGGAGCCGCCGCCCTGCTGTCCGCGGCGCCCGAGCGCGCCGCCGCCGTGCGGCGCGTGCGCGAGCTGTTCGAGGAGACCTTCGGCGCCGCCCCCGAGGGCGTGTTCTCCGCCCCGGGGCGCGTGAACATCATCGGCGAGCACGTCGACTACCAGGACGGCCTCTGCCTGCCGATGGCGATCCCGCACCGCTGCTTCGTCGCCGCCTCGCGCACCGACACCGGCATCCTGCGCCTGCGCTCGGCGCAGGCCGAGGGGACCGAGGAGATCGCCGTCGCGGACCTCGACCCCTCCGCCGCCGGAGGCTGGACCGCATACGTCGCCGGGGTGGTCTGGGCGCTCGGGGACGTCATCGCCCGCACCGACGGCGCCCGCGGGGCGGGACTGGACATCGTCGTGGACGGCTACGTCCCCCTCGGGGCGGGACTGTCGAGCTCCGCCTCCCTCGAGTGCGCCGTGGCGCAGGCGGTCGACTCCCTGCTGGGGCTCGGCACGACCCCGCTGGAGCGCGTGCAGGCCTCGATCCGCGCCGAGACGGAGTTCGCCGGCGCCTCCACCGGAGGGCTCGACCAGTCCGCCTCGGTGCTGTGCGAGGAGGGGCATGCGCTGCTGCTGGACTGCCGCGACGTCTCCACCCGGCCGGTCCCGTGGGACCTCGCCGGCCAGGGTCTCGCCCTGCTCATCACGGACACCCGCGCCGAGCACTCCCATGTCGACGGGGAGTACGTCGCCCGGCGCCGCGACAGCGAGACCGCCGCGCGCCTGCTCGAGGTGCCGACCCTGCGGGACGTGGACGCGGCCGGTCTGGAGGACCACCTCGCCCGGATCGAGGACCCGGTGATCCGCCGCCGCGCCCGCCACGTCATCACCGAGATCGAGCGGGTGCGGGAGTTCGACCGGGTGCTGGCCTCCGGGTCCGTGCGCGAGAACGTCGTCGAGCTCGGCGCGCTGCTGAACGCCTCCCACGACTCCCTGCGCGAGGACTACGAGGTCACCGTGCCCCAGCTCGACGTCGCCGTGGACGCCGCCCGCGCCGCCGGAGCCCACGGGGCTCGCATGACCGGCGGCGGATTCGGCGGCTCGACCATCGCCCTGGTCGAGGCCGATGCGGCGGAGGCCGTCGCCGCCGCGATCGCCGCGGCCTTCGCCGAGCACGGCTTCACGGCCCCGGTGTTCTTCCTGGCCCTGCCCTCGGCGGGGGCGGGCATCGACGCCTGAGGCCGACGGCTGAGGCGCGGGGGCCGAGGCCGACGCCTGAGGTGCGGGGGCTGAGGCCGACTCCTGAGGGGCGGGGGCCGCTCAGGACGCGAGCCAGGCCTCCACGCCGGCGAGGAGGCGGGCCTTCGTCGCCTCATCGGCCCGGCTGATCCGGATGGAGCTGGCGGCGAGGGCCGCCAGCTCGGCGTCGTCGAAGCCGATCGCCCGCGCCGTGCGGTACTGGTCCAGCAGCCGCGAGCCGAACAGCAGCGGATCGTCCGCGCCGAGCGCGACCTGCGCCCCGGCCTCGACCAGCCGCCGCAGCGGCACGTCCTCGGGGGTGGGGATCACGCCGAGCGAGGCGTTGGAGGCGGGGCACACCTCCAGGCCGATGCCCGCCTCGACCACCTGCTCGAGCACCCTCGGATCCTCCGCGCTGCGCACGCCGTGGCCCAGCCGGTCCGGGCGCAGATGCGTGATCGCCTCGGCCACGTGCGCGGGGCCGAGCAGCTCCCCGCCGTGGGGGAAGGAGGCCAGGCCGCCGTCGCGGGCGATCCGGAAGGCGGGCCCGAAGTCGGCGGTGCTGCCGCGGCGCTCGTCGTTGGACAGGCCGAAGCCCACCACCGGCCCGGCATGGCGCACGGCCAGACGGGCCAGGGCCCGGGCGTCCAGCGGATGGCGGGTGCGGGAGGCCGCGACGATGATGCCGATGCTGACCCCGGTCGCGGCCTCCGCCGCGGCCGCCTCGTCCAGGACGATCTCGAGCGCCGGGGTGATCCCGCCGACGTGCGGGGCGTAGCTGGTCGGGTCGACCTGCAGCTCGAGACGGCCCGAGCCCTCGGCGGCGTCGTCCTCGGCCGCCTCGCGCACGATCCGGCGCATCGCCTCCTCGGAGTCCACGACCTGGCGCGCCGTGTCGTACTGGCGCTGGAAGCGGAACCAGCCCCGGTGCGTGGGCTCGACGTGCAGGGCCCTGTCGTCCACGAGGCTCTCCGGCAGCCGCAGCCGGCGGGCGGCGGCGAGCTCGCGCAGCGTCGCGATGCGCATCGACCCCGTGAAATGCAGGTGCAGATGCGCCTTCGGGAGCGCGGCCAGATCCCGCCCGCCGTCGCGCCGGCCCGCATCCGGCGCCGCGACGTCCTGCGGGCGGTCGCCCGCAGGCACGGCGCCCGTAGGCACGGCGCCCGCGGGGACGGCGGGCGCGCCCGAGGGGCCGGGACCGGTCACTCGGCCAGCAGGGCCGCCAGGCGGTCGATGCCCTCGACGAGGTCCGCGTCGGCCAGGGCGTAGGAGAAGCGCAGGTGCCCGGGAGCGCCGAAGGCCTCGCCCGGGACCGCGGCGACCTCGGCATGCTCGAGGACGGCCGCCGCCAGGTCGACGGAGGTCTCCACGCGCGTGCCGCGGATCTCCCGGCCCAGCACCCCGTTCACATCCGGGAAGGCGTAGAAGGCGCCCGTCGGGGTGGGGACCGTGAACCCGTCGATCGCGGAGAGCTTCTCGACGATCAGGCGGCGACGACGGTCGAAGGCCTCGCGCATCTCGTCGACCGTGTCCATCGGGCCGGTCAGGGCCGCGAGCGCGGCGCGCTGGGTGACGTTGGCGACGTTCGAGGTCAGGTGCGACTGCAGGTTCCCGGCCGCGGAGACGACGTCCTTCGGGCCGATCATCCAGCCGACCCGCCAGCCCGTCATCGCGAAGGTCTTGGCGACGCCGTTGAGCAGCACCGTGGTGTCCGCGAGCTCCGGCACCACGGAGAGGATCGAGGTGAAGGGGACGCCGTCGTAGGTGAGGTGCTGGTAGATCTCGTCCGAGATCACCCAGATGCCGTGCTCGAGGGCCCATCGGCCCAGCTCCTCGACCTGGGCGGCGCTCATCACCGAGCCCGTCGGGTTCGAGGGCGAGCACAGCAGGATCGCCTTCGTGCGATCGGTGCGGGCGGCCTCGAGCTGGTCCAGGGTGGGCAGGTAGTCCTGGTCCGCGCCGGCGAGCACGGGCACCTCGATCGCGCCGGTCAGACGGATCGCCTCGGGGTAGGTGGTCCAGTAGGGCGCCGGCAGGATGACCTCGTCGCCCGGGTCCAGCAGCGTCGCGAAGGTCTGGTAGACGGCCTGCTTCCCGCCGTTGGTGACGAGGATCTGCGAGACCTCGGGGGTGTACCCGTCCATCCGCGCGGTGGCCTCCGCGATCGCGGAGCGCAGCTCGGGCAGGCCCGCCGCAGGGCTGTAGCGATGGTTGCGGGGGTCGGCCGCCGCCTCCTGCGCCGCGGCGACGATGTGAGCGGGGGTGGGGAAGTCCGGCTCGCCGGCGCCGAAGCCGATCACCGGGCGGCCGGCGGCCTTGAGCGCCTTGGCCTTCGCATCGACCGCGAGCGTCGCGGACTCGGAGATCGAGCCCACGCGGCGGGACACGCGGGCGGCGGCGGGGGAGCTGGCGGATGCGTCGTTGTCGGTCACGAGGACTATCGTCGCAGAGGACAGGGTCCCGTGCCAGGCGTTCCACGCCGGCGCCGACCGGCCTCCCGGGCGCCGCGCCGCCCGGCGTCGGATGTGATGTGCGCCGTGATCCGGGGCCGGGTGATTCGCGCACCCGGCCGGGCATGGGTATGCTGGTCGTCGGCCCAGCGCGGGTCGGGAGCCTCGGAGACGGGGACCCCGGGACGCCTGGACCGTGCCGGACTCCGGTCCGGCGTAGGGCAGTGGCGCAATTGGTAGCGCAGCGGTCTCCAAAACCGCAGGTTGCAGGTTCGAGCCCTGTCTGCCCTGCTCGTCCGGTCGGGTGGCCCCGTCCGGATGCGGATGACCACGACGAGATCGGACAGTCCACACGTGAGTGCCAGCCAGCAGCATCCTGAGACCGCCGAGCGCGGTCGGGGCGAGGGATCCTCGAATCCCTTCCTGGCGATCGGGCTGTTCATCCGTCAGGTCATCGCCGAGCTCAAGAAGGTCGTCGTCCCGACGCGCAAGGAGCTGGTCGTCTACTCGATCACCGTCCTCTGCTTCGTCTTCGCGATGATCCTTCTGGTCTTCGGCCTCGATTTCGCCTTCGGCTGGCTGGCCCGGTTCACCTTCGTGGTCCCGGATCAGGGACTCTGAGTCCTCCGCCTCCGTGCCGGGCGTGATCGGGCCCGAGGGGGCCGGTTCCGATCCACAGCCGCAAGGAAAGCAGGTTCACGGTGGCGAACGAGCAGTCCACTGACTCCCAGGACTCCTACGACGACGTCGACGACACCCTTGCGTTCTCGTCGTCCGCTCCGGCGGCCGATGAGCAGTCCCTCCTGACGGAGGACCTCGAGACCGAGGCCGGCGCCGAGGCGTCCGCATCGGACGAGGACGAGACGGCCGAGCTCTCCGAGCAGCCCGGAGCCGACGTCGCCGAGGCGCCCGCCGCCGAGGGCTCCGACGCCTCGGAGACCGACGCGCTGCCCGTCGACGA
This sequence comes from Brachybacterium phenoliresistens, assembly GCF_039530785.1. NCBI lineage: Bacteria > Bacillati > Actinomycetota > Actinomycetes > Micrococcales > Dermabacteraceae > Brachybacterium > Brachybacterium phenoliresistens. The sequence continues at coordinate 214,594 of NZ_BAAAOW010000003.1, read as the reverse complement.
GGCGGACGCCCCCGAGGACGAGGCCGCGGCCGAGGCCCCCGCGGAGCCCGAGCCCGAGGACCCCACCGTCGCGCTGAAGCGCCAGCTGCGCTCCGCGCCGGGCGAGTGGTACGTCGTGCACTCCTACTCCGGCCACGAGAACCGTGTGAAGTCGCAGCTGACGACCCGCATCGAGACCCAGAACATGGAGGAGTTCATCTTCCAGATCGAGGTCCCGATGGAGGATGCCGCGGAGATCAAGAACGGCCAGAAGAAGATCGTCCGCCGCGTGCGGGTGCCCGGGTACGTGCTGGTCCGCATGGACCTGACCGATGAGTCCTGGCGCGTCGTGCGGGACACCCCGGGCGTCACCGGCTTCGTCGGCAACGCGACCGACCCCACCCCGCTGAACTTCGACGAGATCTACTCGCTCCTGGCGCCCTCGGTGGGGCTGCCGGAGAAGAAGCGCTCCTCGTCGGCCGCCGCCGCGAAGAAGGCCGAGCAGAAGATGCCGGCGTTCGAGATCGGCGAGTCCGTGACCGTCATGGACGGTCCGTTCGAGACCATGCCCGCGTCGATCTCCGAGATCGATCCGGTGCACCAGAAGCTCCGGGTCCTCGTGTCCATCTTCGGACGCGAGACCCCGGTGGAGCTGGGCTTCGACCAGGTCGCCAAGATCTGATCGGAGCATCCCGCTCCGGCGCCGCGAGGCGCCACCCGTGGGAGGAGCACTGATGAGCTCCGCCCGAACCACGACACAGTGAGGAAGAGCAATGGCTCCCAAGAAGAAGATCGCGAGCATCATCAAGCTCCAGATCCAGGCCGGCCAGGCCACCCCTGCGCCGCCCGTGGGTCCGGCACTCGGCGCCGCCGGCGTCAACATGATGGAGTTCGTCAAGGCGTACAACGACCGCACTGCGGATCAGCGCGGCAACATCATCCCGGTCGAGATCACCGTGTACGAGGACCGCTCGTTCACGTTCATCACCAAGACCCCGCCGGCCGCTGAGCTCATCAAGAAGGCCGCCGGCCTCCAGAAGGGCTCGGCCACGCCGCACACCGACAAGGTCGGCAAGATCACCCAGGCGCAGGTCCGCGAGATCGCGGAGACCAAGATGCCTGATCTGAACGCGAACGACATGGATGCCGCGGCGAAGATCATCGCCGGCACCGCTCGTTCCATGGGCATCACGGTGGAGGACTGACGACAATGGCATTCCGCAGCAAGGCTTACAAGGACGGCGCCGCCAAGATCGAGGACGGCCGCCTGTACTCCCCGCTCGACGCTCTGCGTCTGGCTCAGAAGACCTCCCCGGCGAAGTTCGACGCGTCCGTCGAGGTCGCGATGCGCCTGGGCGTCGACCCCCGCAAGGCGGACCAGATGGTGCGCGGCACCGTCAACCTGCCCAACGGCACCGGCAAGACGGCCCGCGTGATCGTCTTCGCCGTGGGCGCGCAGGCTGAGGCCGCCCTCGCGGCCGGCGCCGACGAGGTCGGCGACGACGACCTCATCGAGAAGGTCGCCGGCGGCTGGACCGACTTCGACGCGGCCGTGGCCACCCCGAACCTGATGGGCAAGGTCGGCAAGCTCGGCCGAGTCCTCGGTCCGCGCGGCCTCATGCCGAACCCGAAGACCGGCACGGTCACCATGGACGTGACCAAGGCCGTGAACGACATCAAGGGCGGCAAGATCGAGTTCCGCACCGATCGCGCGGCGAACCTCCACTACATCGTCGGCAAGACCTCGTTCACCGACACGCAGCTGGTGGAGAACTACGTCGCGGCGCTCGACGAGATCCTGCGACTGAAGCCGTCCTCCTCCAAGGGCCGCTACATCACCAAGATCACGGTGTCCACCACCATGGGCCCCGGCATCCCCGTCGATGTCAACCGCACCCGCAACCTCACCGAGGACACCGACGAGGCCTGAGCCCCGTCAGCGATCCGGTCCTCGGCCGGTTCCCCGCGCAGCGCCCCGTCCACCCCTGCGGTGGGCGGGGCGCTGCCGTGCGCGGCCCGCCGCCGACCGCCCGGCTGTGACGCATCCCGCGCGATACCGCGTGGACCGGAGGGTGCGCGGACCGGTACTGTGGAACCACCGAAGACCGCCGGTCGTCGCCCTCGCCACCGAGAGCGACCGAAGGATTCCCGTACGGGAGCGCCTGCGCAGGTGACCCAAGGACCCCCGCGGTCCGCTGTGCCCTCCGGGGCACCATGCGGCTGCGATCGGAGCCCAGGCGCCTGCGCGTCTGGGCTCTTTCGTCGTTGTGCATGATTCTGCGCAGGGCTTCTCTCAGCCGGCGACTGAGACCTCTGGAAGGAGGGCCATGGCGAAGCCCGAGAAGGTGGATGCCGTTGCCGAGCTCACGGAACTGTTCCGTGAGTCCGACGCAGCGGTGCTCACCGAGTACCGCGGTCTCTCCGTGCAGCAGCTGAAGACGCTGCGTCGTGCACTGGGAGCCGATACCACCTACGCCGTGGTGAAGAACACGCTCACGGAGATCGCCGCCCGCGAGGCCGGCATCGACGCGTTCGAGGGCAAGCTGGCCGGTCCCACGGCCATCGCCTTCATCAAGGGCGAGCCGGTCACCCCGGCCAAGACCCTGCGTGACTTCGCCAAGGAGAACGACCAGCTCGTCGTCAAGTCCGGGTTCTTCGAGGGCAAGACCCTCACCGAGGACGACGTCAAGAAGCTCGCGGACCTCGAGTCCCGCGAGGTGCTGCTGGCCAAGGCCGCAGGCGCCCTCAAGGCGAACCTGTCCAAGGCCGCCGCCGTGTTCCAGGCGCCGCTGTCGAAGACGGTGCGCACCGTGGACGCGCTGCGCGAGAAGCAGGACGCCTGAGCCTCGGCTCGGACCTCCCGCATCGCACCCACAGCGCGTCAGCGCTGAACTCGGCCCGTCCGCCCCGGCGGAGGGACCGGCAGGACCAGGCGCGCCCGCGCCGCACACAAGCCCCAGGGACATCGGGCCCTGAACAGGAAGGAACGTCATCATGGCGAAGCTCAGCAACGACGAGCTGATCGAGGCTTTCAAGGAGCTCTCCCTCATCGAGCTCTCCGACTTCATCAAGCAGTTCGAGGAGGTCTTCGATGTGACCGCCGCTGCTCCCGTCGCGGTTGCCGCGGCCGGTGCCGCGGGTGGCGGCGACGCCGCTGCCGCCGAGGAGGAGAAGGATGAGTTCGACGTCATCCTCGAGTCCGCCGGCAGCGCCAAGATCGCCGTCATCAAGGAGGTGCGCGCCCTCACCTCCCTCGGTCTGAAGGAGGCCAAGGAGGTCGTGGACGGCGCCCCCAAGGCCGTCGTCGAGAAGGTCTCCAAGGACGCGGCCGAGAAGGCCAAGGAGCAGCTCGAGGGCGCCGGCGCCACCGTCACCATCAAGTGACCCGCCCGCCGCGGCCCCTCGGGTCCGCGGCGTGGGGCGCCTGCGCCCCCGGCTTTCCCGGAGCGATCCGGTGACGGGCCGTCCCGCTTCTGCGGGGCGGCCCGTCCGCATTCCTGGACGAGCCTCCCGGACCTGCGCGAGCCTGCGGAGACATCCGATCACGGGCCTGCGCAGGGCAGTGTTATCAGGTCGTGACCGAAGGGGAGCTGACCGGGGACTGTACGGGCCCTGAATCACCGATAGTCTGCCGAGACCCGTGTCACAACCAGTCGGGAGCATCGGTGACCCCTCGTTCCATCCGCAGATTCTGCGTGCTCTCGAGCGCGCTCCTCCTCGCCGTCACGGGCCTCAGCGCCCCTGCCGCCCTCGCCGATCCGCAGGATCCCGACCCCGTGGGCACGACGGCTCCGGCCCTGCCGGGGACCGAGGGCGGCGCCGCCGGTGCCGATTCCTCCGCGGAGCGCGTCGATGTCGTCGTGATGCTCCGCGACCAGCCCCGCACCCCCAGCGAGAGCGCCGAGCGCAGCAACCTCGCCGTGCAGGACGAGCTGCTGGCGAGCTGGGCGGACCGCTACGGCATCGAGGTCGATGCCCAGTTCGGCTACCTGGTCAACGGGTTCTCCGCGTCGATGCCGGTGGATCAGCTGGCGCCGCTGTCGACCCAGCCGCAGGTGGCCTCGGTGCGCAGGGAGCGGGTGTACGAGCCGGTCGAGCACACGGCCCGGCAGCTGGAGGGCGTCCCGGCGGCATTCGAGGCCCACGGCACCGACGGCACCGGCACCGTCATCTCGATCATCGACTCCGGCATCGACCCGAGCCACCAGGACATGCGCCTGGACGACTGCGGCGCCGCGAAGATCCAGCGCATCGACCCGGCGCCCGAGGCAGGGTTCACCTGCAAGGTCCCCACCGGCTACAACTACGCCGACGAGAACATGGTCATCAAGGACACGACCTCGTCCCAGCACGGCATGCACGTGGCCGGCATCGCCGCCGCCAACGGCTCCGAGGGCGACGAGGCGGACGACGTCCTGGCCACCGGCCGCGTGGACGGCGTCGCCCCCAACGCGCAGCTGCTGGCGATGAAGGTCTTCTCCAACAGCGGGGGAGGAGCCCGCGACTCCGACATCATCGCCGCGATCGAGGACTCCGTGAAGCTCGACGCGGACGTCATCAACATGTCCCTGGGCTCCCCGAACGGGTTCAAGAACACCTCCGACGGCACCGCCCGGGCGATCGAGGCCGCGCGGGACGCGGGCGTGGTGACCGTCGTCGCCGCCGGCAACGACGGGCAGAACTTCTCGCTGACCGGCGAGGACGACGACTACCTCGGCGTCCTGGACGACGGCACCCTCGGCGCCCCCGGCAGCCAGGGCAGCGCCCTGACCGTCGCGTCGATCGACAACTCCGTGGCCACCGACTTCGTGGCCGTCATCGGCGGGGCCGGCGACGGCCAGGAGATCCCGTACGCCGCAGCGACCGGGACGCTCGACGATGCCGACCACCCGATCGTCGACGTCGGCCTCGGCCGCGAGCAGGACTACGCCGCCGGTCAGGACCTCGGCGGGGACTGGGCCCTCATCGAGCGCGGCGAGATCGACTTCTCGACCAAGTTCCAGCTGGCCATCGAGCACGGGGCCGGGGGCGTGGTCGTGTTCAACTCGGCCGCCGGCGGCGACGTGCTGTTCGGCATGGCCGGCGTCGAGGACGTCACCATCCCGGGCGTCGTCACCACCCGGACCGGGGGACTGGCGATCCGGGAGGCCATCGCGGCCGGCCCGACCACGGTGCGGGTGACCGACGACGTCTCCCTGACCGAGCTCGACACGGCGCTGCAGCCCTCCTCCTTCACCTCCTGGGGCACCACGCCGACGCTCGATTTCGAGCCCGATGTCGCCGGGATCGGCGGCTCGGTGTACTCGACGTACAACGACGACACCTACGGCACCAGCAGCGGCACCTCCATGGCCTCGCCGAACGTGGCCGGGATGATGGCCCTGCTGCTGGAGGACCAGGCCGCCGGCGGGGCCGGGCCCGAGGGCCCGGAGCGGGTCGACCTCGCCACCGCCGCGCTGATGAACACCGCGCAGATCCCGGTGGACGCCGACGGCATGCCGTACTCGCCGCGCCAGGTGGGCGCGGGCCTGGGCCGCGTGGACCGTGCCCTGGACACCGAGGTGACGGGCACGGTCGAGGGCCGGCCCTCGGTCGCCCTGCGCGAGATCACGGGGGAGCGCAGCTTCACCGTCACCCTCACCAACTCCGGGGACGCCGAGCGCTCCTACGAGATCCCCGCCGGGCAGCAGGTCCTGGCGGAGACGAACGAGCCGGGAGCGCCGACGGGCGTGCGCGCCGCGGCCGGCACCCTCACGGCCGATGCCACGGCCGTCACCGTCCCCGCGCACGGCACCGCCGAGGTCACCTTCACCCTCACCCCCGAGGGCGGCGCCGACCACTTCGTGGGCGGATGGGCGCAGCTGGCCGCGACCACCGCGGACGAGCCCGATCTCGCCGTCCCCTACCTGGGCTTCGTCGGGGACTGGAACGCCGAGCGGATCCTCACCCCGGCCGGGGAGGAGCTCGTCGAGGGCCTGGGCGTGACCACCCAGCTCATCGGCTCCGCGGACGGCGCGACCTACCCCCTGGAGCTCGGCGACATCCGCCTGCGGCTGTCCCCGAACGGGGACGGCCAGCTCGACGCGATCTCCTCGCAGCTGGCCCTGCAGCGCAACGCCGGGGACGTGCGCTACGAGATCCTGCGCGTCGACGGCACGCCCGTGAAGACCCTCGGCATGGAGCAGGCCGTCTACCGGACGCTGCTGGCGGACTACATCGCCGTGCCGGATCCGCAGGCCCTGACCTGGACCGGCGCGACCTTCGACGGCACCGTCTGGGACCCGCAGCAGGCGACCTTCGTCCCCGTCCCCGACGGGGAGTACATCTACCGCGTCAGCGCCCGCCTCTCCGAGGACCAGGACTGGCAGGTCACCGACCTGCCCTTCGGCGTCGACGCCACCGCCCCGGAGGTGTCCATCGGCCGCCTCGAGGGGACCACCCTGCCGCTGACGGTCACCGATGCGGGATCGGGCCTGCTCGAGGCGCCCCTGGTGGCCGCCGCCGACGGCACCCGCCTTCCCGTCACCGAGCTGGGCGAGGGCCGCTACACGGTCCAGGTCGAGGACCCGCAGCAGACCGCGGTCGTCACCGTCACCGCGCAGGACCTCGGCCTGAACACCGGGACCGCCACCGCGGTGCTGACGGGCGAGGCCCTGGTGCTGGCGGACGGGCAGGCACTCGGCGCCGAGGGCGCCGTGATCGGCGAGCAGTCCGATCTGGTCACCGACGGGGTCCTGTCCCTGGTCGGGTACGTCAGCGCCGACGTCGCGACGGTCGAGGTCGCCGGGGCCGATGTCCCGCTGGACGGCGCTCGCTTCGTCGCCGAGGTCCCGCTGGCCGAGGGCCAGCAGGAGATCGCGGCGATCGCCCGCGGCGCGGACGGGACCGAGCTCGCGCGGGTCGCCGTCGACGTCACCTTCGACGGGACGCCCCCGCAGATCGCCCTCGCCGAGGGGACCCTCGACCCGCAGGGCCGCGTCGCCCTGGGGGAGGACGGCAACGTCGTCCTCGAGGGCACGGTCCAGGACGAGCGGGCCGGCGCTGCGCTGAGCCTCACGGCCGACGGCACCGAGGTGCCCCTCGAGGCCGACGGCTCCTTCACCGCGACGCTCACCCCCGCGCCGGAGCAGACCGTCATCGTCCTGGCGGCGAGCGACGGAGCAGGCACCGGGACGCTCGCCCTGCCGATCGCCGGGCGCGAGAGCGCCCTGCCCCAGCCGCCGGGGCTCGTCCTGACCAACCTCGACTGCCAGCTCGCCCAGCGAGCCTGCTTCGTGGCGGGGGACAGCCCGGACGTGAGCGAGGACGGCACGACCTTCACCCTGCGCGGCCAGGTCGATCCGGGGATCACCGAGGTCGTGCTCACCACCGCGCGCACCGTCGGCGAGGACGGCGCCTGGACCGGCGGCGAGGAGCGTCCCGCGACGATCGCCGCCGACGGGACCTTCCACGTCGACCTCCCGGTGACCACCGGCGAGAACCATGTGCGCCTCGCCGCCCGCGACGAGCAGGGCACGACGGTCCTGGACCTGGGGCTCGCCCTGTACGTCGACGTGGTCGCCCCGACCCTGCAGGTCGACGAGCCCGTGCTGCACGGCGGGACGCTGTTCACCGCCTCGGAGACGGTGCGCTTCGCCGGCACCGCCTCGGACGACGGGTGGGGATACGCCTTCGCCCTGAACGACTCGACGGTCACCGAGGTCTTCTACGACTCCGGCCTCGGCGCCGAGTCCAACCAGCGGGACTTCTCCGAGGACATCTCCGTGGCCGACGGCGACGTGATCCTGGTGCAGATGTCCGACGCCAACGGCAACACCCTGCTGGGCGCGATCCCCGTCGTCCTGGACGCGGAGGCGCCCGAGGTCACGGTGGAGGGCCTCGCCGCGGACCAGTCCGTCCCGGCCGAGCAGGAGGTCACCGCCTCGGCGGCCGATGAGAACCTCGCGACGCTGCGCGTGAGCGTGGACGGCGAGGTCGTCGACTCCCAGCAGACGGACCTGCAGACCGAGCAGATCTCCGTCGAGGACGCCCTGATCGACGTCCGCGACCTCGAGATGGAGGAGGCCGCCACGGCCACCGGGGCCTCCACGCGGGCGCAGCAGGACACGCTGAGCTCCGCGGTGGACCTCTCCGCCCTCGAGCCGGGCGCGCACACGCTGACGGTGGAGTCCACCGACCTCGCCGGCAACGTCACCGCCCGCACGGTGCCCTTCGCCGTCGTGGAGACCATCGAGATCACCGGCCCGGACGCCGTGGAGCTCGAGGTCCACCGCGAGCAGCTGGGCGACCAGGCCGCGCTGGCCGAGCAGGTCCTCGCCGCCTACACGGTCGCCTCCGACGGCGGGGCGGTCGACGGCGCGAGCCTCGTCCTCGCCCCGGGGACGGTCCTCGTCGAGGGGGAGAGCACGGCGACGCTCCTGGCCGCAGGCCCCGGCGGCGGCCGCGCCGAGCGCACCGTCACGGTGACGATCACCCTGGCCCAGGTCACCCTGCGGGACGGCCCGGCCTCGGCGACCGGGACCTTCCGCTCCGACGACGCCCTCTCGGCCGTGCGCTCGGACGTGGACGGGGGAGCGTCCTGGGTCCTGTCCAACCGGGAGGAGTTCGCCGCGCTGGACGCCGTGATCGTGCTCCCGGCGCAGGAGGGCTCCCGCGTCGTGCGCGTCCTCGAGGACGGCACCCGCGTCACGATCGACGCGACCTGGGCCGACGGGACGGTGACCTTCCCGGGCACCTCCCGTGCCACCTATCTGGTGCTCTCCCCGCCCGAGGACGACGGCGACGGCGGCCCCGGGAATGGCAACGGGAACGGCAACGGCCCGGGCCACGGCAACGGATCGGGGAACGGCAGCGGGAACGGATCCGGCAACGGCAACGGAGGCGGCAACGGCGACGGAGCCGGCAGCGGCAACGGATCGGGGAACGGCAACGGGAACGGATCCGGCCACGGGAGCGGGAACGGAGCCGGCAACGGCGCTGGGAACGGCCAGGGCGGTGCCGGCGAGCCGGCCGGGGCGAAGGGCTCCGGGTCCCTGGTGACCACCGGCGTCGAGGTCGCCGGCGTCGTGATCCTCGCCCTGCTCCTGCTGGGTGCGGGCGCTGCTCTCGTCCTGCGCGGGCGTCGCCGCTGAGAGGGGCATCGGACTGTCGGCGCCGCGGCGGAGGCGTACGCCTCGCCGCGGCGCTCGGCCGTGCGTTCCGCGCCGTGCTGCCGCGCCCTGCTCCGTGCGGTCGCTCCCTGCTCCGTGCTCCCGCTCCGTGCGGAGGTCACGTGCTGCGGCGGGTCCCGTCCTGACGTGCTCGAAGGCCGGCCGGCCGACGCCCGCGGAGGCGCGCCTGCTTGACTCCGGCGCTCCGGGCGCGCATCCTGTATCCTGAACGTGAGCTGTTCCTGTCGAACGCATCACCCGAGCCGGACCCCCGCACTGCGGGCGCGGTCCCGCCGGGAGTGACGAGACAGTCAGACAGGAGGCTCCGCCTTCCGCGCCAGGCATATGGCGGTCGACGCGGATGGACCCGGGCGTTCGCGCGCCCCTTGTGTCCATCCGTGTATTCTTGTATGCTCGGTCCTTGCGCTGTGTCCGTCCTCCGGATCCGTGCGCCCCCACCACTGTCATCGGCCTGTGGAAGGACCACCCCTTGGCTGCCTCGAGCACCGATATCACCACCGATATTGCCCTGCGCACGGCCTCGCCGCGCGTCACCTTCGCGAAGCTGGGCGACCCTCTCGACGTCCCGGACCTCCTGAGCCTGCAGACCACGTCCTTCGACTGGCTGCTGGGCAACGAGCGCTGGCAGGAGCGTGCCGCGGAGGCCGCTGCCGTCGGTCGCGAGGACGTCCCCCAGACCTCGGGTCTCGCCGACATCTTCGAGGAGATCTCCCCGATCGAGGACTTCGCCGGCAACATGGCGCTCTCCTTCCGCGATCACACCTTCGACGAGCCGAAGCACACGGTCGAGGAGTGCAAGGAGAAGGACCTCACCTACTCGGCTCCGCTGTACGTCATCGCGGAGTTCATGAACAACGAGACCGGCGAGATCAAGACCCAGACGGTCTTCATGGGCGACTTCCCGCTCATGACCGACAAGGGCACCTTCATCATCAACGGCACCGAGCGCGTCGTCGTCTCCCAGCTCGTCCGCTCCCCGGGCGTGTACTTCGAGGAGTCGATCGACAAGACCTCGGACAAGCACGTCTTCTCCGCGAAGGTCATCCCCTCCCGCGGTGCGTGGCTCGAGTTCGAGGTCGACAAGCGCGACCAGGTCGGCGTGCGCATCGACCGCAAGCGCAAGCAGTCCGTCACCACGCTGCTGCAGGCCCTGGGCATGTCCCCCTCGGACATCCTCGAGGAGTTCGGCGAGTTCGAGTCGATCCGCTCCACCCTGGAGAAGGACCGCATCACCTCGCAGGACGAGGCCCTCATGGACATCTACCGCAAGCAGCGCCCGGGCGAGCCCCCGTCGCGCGATGCGGGCGAGGCCATGCTGAACAACCTCTACTTCAACGACAAGCGCTACGACCTCGCGAAGGTCGGCCGCTACAAGATCGGCAAGAAGCTCGGGATCGAGTCGCCGCTGTCGCAGTCCACGCTGTCCCTCGAGGACGTCGTCCAGACCATCAAGTACCTCGTGTCGCTGCACGCGGGCGTCGAGGGCTACACGACCGAGGGCGGCAAGGAGCTGCGGGTCGAGACCGATGACATCGACCACTTCGGCAACCGTCGCATCCGCGCGGTCGGCGAGCTGATCCAGAACCAGGTCCGCACCGGCCTGTCGCGCATGGAGCGCGTGGTCCGCGAGCGCATGACGACCCAGGACGTCGAGGCGATCACGCCGCTGACCCTGATCAACATCCGCCCCGTGACCGCGGCGATCAAGGAGTTCTTCGGAACCTCCCAGCTCTCGCAGTTCATGGACCAGAACAACCCGCTGTCGGGCCTGACGCACAAGCGTCGCCTCTCGGCGCTGGGCCCGGGCGGCCTCTCCCGCGACCGCGCGGGCATGGAGGTCCGTGACGTCCACCCCTCGCACTACGGTCGCATGTGCCCGATCGAGACCCCTGAGGGTCCCAACATCGGCCTCATCGGCTCGCTGGCGACGTTCGCGCGCATCAACCCGTTCGGCTTCGTCGAGACGCCGTACCGGAAGGTCGTGAACGGCGTCGTCACCGACGAGATCGTCTTCCTCACCGCGGACGACGAGGACCGTCACGTGATCGCCCAGGCGAACGCGAAGATCGACGAGAACGGCACCTTCCTCGACGAGGCCGTGCTCTCGCGCATGCCCGGCGGCGAGCCCGAGCTGGTCCCGCCGTCGGACGTCTCCTACATGGACGTCTCGGCCCGCCAGATGGTCTCCGTCGCGACCGCGATGATCCCGTTCCTCGAGCACGACGACGCCAACCGTGCGCTGATGGGCTCGAACATGCAGCGCCAGGCCGTGCCGCTGCTGAAGACCGAGATGCCGCTGGTCGGCACCGGCATGGAGCGTCGTGCGGCCGTCGACGCCGGCGACGTGGTCGTCGCGCAGAAGGCCGGCGTCATCGAGACGCTGTCCGCGGACCTCATCTCCGTGATGGCCGATGACGGCACCCGTCAGACGTACCCGATCGGCAAGTTCCAGCGCTCCAACGCCGGCAACTGCTACAACCAGCGCGTCCTGTTCTCCGAGGGCGACCGCGTCGAGGCCGGCTCGATCCTGGCCGACGGCCCCTCCACGGAGGAGGGCGAGCTCGCGCTCGGCAAGAACCTGCTGGTCGCGTTCATGTCGTGGGAGGGCCACAACTACGAGGACGGCATCATCCTGTCCTCGCGGATGGTCCAGGACGACGTCCTCACCTCGATCCACATCGAGGAGCACGAGGTCGACGCCCGCGACACGAAGCTCGGCAAGGAGGAGATCACCCGCGACATCCCCAACGTGGGCGACGACGTCCTCGCCGACCTCGACGAGCGCGGCATCATCCGCATCGGCGCCGAGGTCGAGCCCGGCGACGTGCTGGTCGGCAAGGTCACCCCGAAGGGCGAGACCGAGCTGACCCCCGAGGAGCGCCTGCTGCGCGCCATCTTCGGCGAGAAGGCCCGCGAGGTGCGCGACACCTCGCTGCGCGTGCCCCACGGCGAGTCCGGCACCGTGATCGGCGTGCAGGTGTTCACCGAGGAGGACGAGTCCGACATCCTCCCCACCGGCGTGAACGAGATGGTCCGCGTCTACGTGGCCCAGAAGCGCAAGATCACCGACGGCGACAAGCTCGCCGGCCGCCACGGCAACAAGGGCGTCATCGCGAAGATCCTGCCCGTGGAGGACATGCCGTTCCTCGAGGACGGCACCCCCGTGGACATCATCCTCAACCCGATGGGCGTGCCCGGCCGTATGAACATCGGCCAGGTGATGGAGACGCACCTGGGGTACGTGGCCAAGAACGGCTGGGACATCGACCCCGCCTCCGACGCCGCCCGCGAGCTGCCCGAGGCCGCCCTGCACGGCGAGCCGAACACGCCCGTGGCCGTCCCGGTGTTCGACGGCCTCAGCGCCGACGAGCTCGACGCCCTCATCGCGAACCACACCCCCAACCGTGACGGGGTGCGCATGGTCCGCGAGAACGGCAAGGCGCAGCTGTTCGACGGCCGCTCCGGCGAGCCGTTCCCGGCGCCGATCTCGGTGGGCTACATGTACATCCTGAAGCTCCACCACCTGGTCGACGACAAGCTGCACGCCCGGTCGACGGGTCCGTACTCGATGATCACGCAGCAGCCGCTGGGCGGTAAGGCCCAGTTCGGCGGCCAGCGCTTCGGCGAGATGGAGGTGTGGGCCCTGGAGGCCTACGGCGCCGCCTACGCCCTGCAGGAGCTGCTCACCATCAAGTCGGACGACGTCTCCGGCCGCGTGAAGGTCTACGAGGCCATCGTCAAGGGAGAGAACATCCCGGAGCCCGGGATCCCCGAGTCGTTCCGCGTTCTCCTCAAGGAGATGCAGTCGCTGTGCCTGAACGTCGAGGTGCTCTCCTCGGACGGCACCAGCATGGACGTGCGCGAGAGCGACGAGGAGGTCTTCCGCGCGGCGGAGGAGCTCGGCATCGACCTGTCCCGCCGTCCTCACGAGGGCGTCGGCTCCATCGAAGAGGTCTGAGCGATCGTCCCCGGGGCGGCTGCGGCCGCCCCGGGGACCCTCCCTCGACCCTGATCCCTCAGACCCCACGATTTTCGATTCGAGAGAAGGACACCTGTGCTCGACGTCAACACCTTCGACGAGCTCCGCATCGGCCTGGCCACCGCCGATGACATTCGCACCTGGTCGTTCGGCGAGGTCAAGAAGCCGGAGACCATCAACTACCGCACGCTCAAGCCCGAGATGGACGGCCTGTTCTGCGAGAAGATCTTCGGTCCCACCCGGGACTGGGAGTGCTACTGCGGCAAGTACAAGCGCGTGCGCTTCAAGGGCATCGTCTGCGAGCGCTGCGGCGTGGAGGTCACCAAGTCGGCCGTCCGCCGTGAGCGCATGGGCCACGTGGAGCTGGCCGCCCCCGTCACCCACATCTGGTACTTCAAGGGCGTGCCCAGCCGCCTGGGCTACCTGCTGGACCTCGCGCCGAAGGACCTCGAGAAGGTCATCTACTTCGCCGCGTACATGATCACCGACGTGGACGTCGACGCCCGCCACGAGGACCTCCCGGACCTCCAGGCCCGTCACGACCTGGAGATCAAGGAGCTCGAGAACGAGCGCGAGGCCGCGATCAACGATCGCGCCGTCTCCGCCGAGCAGGACCTCTCCAAGCTCGAGGCCGAGGGCGCGAAGGCCGATGCCCTGCGCAAGGTCCGCGACTCCGCGGCCCGCGAGCAGGCCCAGATCCGCAAGAAGTACGACGCGGAGATCGCCCGCGTGCAGGCCGTGTGGGACCGCTTCAAGAACCTCAAGGTCGCCGACCTCGAGGGCGACGAGCAGCTCTACCGCGCCATGAAGCTGCGCTACGGCACGTACTTCGAGGGCGGCATGGGCGCCGAGGCCATCCAGAAGCGGCTCCAGGACTTCGACCTGGACGCCGAGGCCGTGATCCTCCGCGACATCATCGCCAACGGCAAGGGACAGAAGAAGGCCCGCGCGCTCAAGCGCCTCAAGGTCGTCTCCGCGTTCCGCTCCACCACCAACTCGCCCGAGGGCATGGTGCTGGACTGCGTGCCGGTCATCCCGCCGGACCTGCGTCCGATGGTGCAGCTGGACGGCGGCCGCTTCGCGACCTCCGACCTCAACGACCTGTACCGTCGCGTGATCAACCGCAACAACCGCCTCAAGCGCCTGCTGGATCTCGGGGCCCCCGAGATCATCGTGAACAACGAGAAGCGCATGCTGCAGGAGTCGGTGGACAACCTGTTCGACAACGGCCGCCGCGGCCGTCCCGTCACGGGCCCGGGCAACCGCCCGCTGAAGTCGATCTCCGACATGCTCAAGGGCAAGCAGGGGCGCTTCCGCCAGAACCTGCTGGGCAAGCGCGTGGACTACTCGGGCCGATCGGTCATCGTGAACGGCCCGCAGCTGAAGCTGCACCAGTGCGGCCTGCCCAAGGGCATGGCGCTGGAGCTGTTCAAGCCCTTCGTGATGAAGCGCCTGGTGGATCTCTCCCACGCGCAGAACGTGAAGGCCGCCAAGCGCATGGTCGAGCGCGCCCGTCCCGAGGTCTGGGACGTGCTCGAGGAGGTCATCACCGAGCACCCGGTCCTGCTGAACCGTGCGCCGACGCTGCACCGCCTGGGCATCCAGGCCTTCGAGCCGCAGCTGGTCGAGGGCAAGGCGATCCACTTGCACCCGCTGGTGTGCGCCGCCTTCAACGCGGACTTCGACGGCGACCAGATGGCCGTGCACCTGCCGCTGAGCGCCGAGGCGCAGGCCGAGGCCCGCATCCTCATGCTCTCCAGCAACAACATCCTCAAGCCGTCGGACGGCCGGCCCGTGACCATGCCCGCGCAGGACATGATCATCGGCCTCTACCACCTGACGACGGTCCACGAGGACGGCCTGGGCGCCGGGCGCTCCTTCTCCTCCGTGGCGGAGGCCATCATGGCCTTCGACATGGGGCAGCTGGACCTCAACGCCCCGGTGTCGATCCGGTTCCCGGAGATCGTGCCGCCGGCGGACTGGGAGGCCCCCGAGGGCTGGGAGGAGGGTGACCCGATCACCCTGTCGACCACGCTGGGCACCGTCTTCTTCAACGAGACGCTGCCGGTGGACTTCCCCTACGTCGAGGGCCAGGTCGCCAAGAAGCGCCTGGGCTCGATCGTGAACCAGCTGGCCGAGCGCTACGACAAGGGCCAGGTGGCCGCGTCGCTGGACGCCCTGAAGTCCTACGGCTTCTCGTGGTCCACCCGCTCGGGCGTGTCCTTCGCGTTCTCCGACGTCGTCGCCCCGCCGTCGAAGCCGGAGATCCTCGCCAAGTACGAGGCGAAGGCCGCGCAGGTGCAGGAGAACCGCGACCTGGGCCTCGTGTCCGAGGTCGAGCGCAACTCCGAGCTGATCGACATCTGGACCGAAGCGACCAACGAGGTCGACAACGCGATGCGGGAGAACTTCGAGTCCACCAACGCGATCTTCCGCATGGTGCACTCGGGCGCCCGAGGCAACTGGATGCAGATCCGTCAGATCGCGGGCATGCGCGGGCTGGTGACGAACCCGAAGGGTGAGATCATCCCGCGTCCGATCCTCTCGAACTACCGCGAGGGCCTGTCGGTGCTGGAGTACTTCATCGCCTCGCACGGCTCCCGCAAGGGCCTGGCGGACACGGCGCTGAAGACCGCCCAGTCCGGCTACCTGACCCGTCGTCTGGTCGACGTCTCGCAGGACGTCATCGTCCGCGAGGCCGACTGCGGCACCTCCAAGGGCCTGGTCCTGCCGATCGCGGTCGAGGAGGCCGGGGCGCTGCGCGTGCACGACCACGCGGAGACCACGGTCTACGGCCGCACCCTGGCGACCGCGGTGCTGGACGCCGACGGCAACGAGCTCGCCCCGGCGGGCGCCGATGTCGGCGACGTGCTCATCGAGAAGCTGGTCGCTGCGGGCACCACCGAGGTGAAGATCCGC
Organism: Brachybacterium phenoliresistens; assembly: GCF_039530785.1. NCBI lineage: Bacteria > Bacillati > Actinomycetota > Actinomycetes > Micrococcales > Dermabacteraceae > Brachybacterium > Brachybacterium phenoliresistens. The sequence continues at coordinate 198,547 of NZ_BAAAOW010000003.1, read as the reverse complement.
TCCGTGCTGACCTGCGACTCGGCCGTGGGCACCTGCGCCGCCTGCTACGGCCGCTCGCTCGCGACCGGCCAGCTGGTGGACATCGGCGAGGCCGTCGGCATCATCGCCGCGCAGTCCATCGGCGAGCCCGGCACCCAGCTGACCATGCGTACCTTCCACACCGGTGGTGTGGCCAGCGCCGACGGCGACATCACGCACGGTCTGCCGCGTGTGCAGGAGCTGTTCGAGGCCCGCACCCCGGCCGGCTTCGCGCCGATCACCGAGACCGCCGGTCGCGTCGAGGTGGAGGAGAACGACAAGCAGCGTCGGGTCACCATCACCCCGGACGACGGCTCGGACCCGGTGACCTACACGGTCTCCAAGCGCGTGTCCATGCTGGTCTTCGACGGCGATCACGTCGAGGTCGGCCAGCAGCTCTCGCAGGGCTCGGTGGACCCGAAGCAGGTGCTGCGGATCCTCGGCCCCCGCGCGGTGCAGAAGCACCTCGTGGACGAGGTCCAGAAGGTCTACACCTCGCAGGGCGTGGACATCCACGCCAAGCACATCGAGGTCATCGTGCGCCAGATGCTCCGTCGCGTGACGGTCATCGAGTCCGGGGACACCGATCTGCTGCCGGGCGACTTCTCCGAGCGCGTCCACTTCGAGCGCCAGAACCGCAAGATCCTCTCCGAGGGCGGGCAGCCGGCCTCCGGCCGTCCCGAGCTCATGGGCATCACCAAGGCCTCCCTGGCCACGGACTCCTGGCTCTCGGCCGCCTCCTTCCAGGAGACGACCCGCGTGCTCACCGAGGCCGCCCTGAACCGCAAGAGCGATTCGCTGATGGGCCTCAAGGAGAACGTGATCATCGGCAAGCTGATCCCGGCCGGCACGGGCCTGTCCCGCTTCCGCCGCATCGCGGTGGAGCCGACCGACGAGGCGAAGGCCCAGATGTACCAGGTGCCCGGCTACGACGAGCTGGACTTCTCCGGCTTCGGCGGCGGCTCGGTCTCGCTGGACGACATCGACTACGCCGATCCGTTCCGCAGCGACTTCCGCTGATCCGGACCGGGCGGGCGCGGGGGAGACCCCGGCCCGTCCGGCCCCCGTCCGCAGGGGCGGTCCCACCTCCGGGTGGGGCCGCCCCTGCGGCGCTCCCGGGCCCCTCCGGAAACGGGGAGCTGGGCGCCGGCCCCGCGACTTGGCACAATGGCTGCGGTGATCCCCTCCCTCCGCCCGCAGGACTCCGCGCCGTGGTGGCGGCGCCTGCTCGCCTTCCTCATCGGCCCGCGGTTCATCGACCCGCCGCTGCGCTTCGTGACGGTGTTCTTCGGGACGATGACGATCCTCCCCACCGGCTTCGATCCCGCCGGCGGTCCCGGCTACGTGGCCCTGAGCGTGATCGCCGGGCTGCTGGTGATCGTCTCCGCGTTCCTCCCGCGGCTCACGCTGGTCGCGGGCATCCTGGGGACCTTCGCGTTCATGGGGGTCGACCCCGATCTGGTCAACCCGTTCAACCTGGACGTCCTGGTCGCCGCCGGGGTGCTGCTCACGTACCGCCGGTATCGGCTCTGGGCCGTGGCTGTGGCGGGCCTCGCCCTGGAGGTCCTGGTCGGGAGGATGGTCGGAGCGAGCTCCGGATCCGCCAGCGATGCGCAGGTCACCCTGCTGGTCGCCGTGCTCGTCTCCGTGCTGGGCCTCGGCGCCGGGCTGGGGGAGGCCCGCATCCAGGCGGAGATCGCCCGGCGCGAGGATGCGGTGCGCCGCCACGAGCACGAGCTGTCGCGCCTGCGCATCCAGGTCGCCATCGACACCCACGACACGGTCTCCCACGGCCTGGCGACCCAGGCCGCGATCATCCGGGTCCTCGGGCAGGAGGCGGCCGCCGGGCGCGGCCCCGATGTGCGCACCCTCTCCGAGCTCGGCATGGTCAACGACCGCTCCCAGCGCCAGCTGCGCCAGCTGCTGTCCCGGCTGCGCGGGGACGACGAGCAGGACCGCAGCACCGACCTCTCGGAGGCGCTGAAGTCCGTCACCGGGGCGATCACGGCCGGCGCCGTGGCCGGAGGGTTCGCCCTGGACGTCCGGTTCGGTGCGCTGCCGCCCGCGGTCCCGGCGCCGGTGGTGGATGCGGCGCAGAAGCTGCTCACCGAGCTCGCCACGAACGTCTTCAAGCATGCCCGCACCGATGCTCCCTGCGTGATCACGGTCGAGGTGATCCCGGGGGAGGGCGGGAGCGCCCTGCAGCTGGCCTCGCACAACGCCGTCGCCTCGCCGTCGGGCTTCACCCCGCGCACGCTGACGCGGCGCGCGGAGCTCCTGGGCGGCAGCTGCGAGGTGCGCCGCCCGGATGGGGACAGCGCCGAGGTCCTCGTGCGCATCCCCCTGCCCGCCGATGGCGCCCCGGTCCCCGCGGTCCCGCCGGGGATCTCCGCGGAGGATCTCCTCCGCGCGGATGAGGCACCGCCCCTGGCGCATGCCGTGGAATCGTCCTGACGACAGGGGGAGACCGACCATGATCACGCTGCTGCTGGTCCTGCTGATGCGGGCGGCGGGGACCGCGCGCCCCGACGCGCCCTCCCGCGGGGCCCCGGCCGACCGGGAGGCGGGGGAGCGGCGGGCCGTCCCCGGGATCATCTCCGGGATCGTGTCCGAGGAGACGCTCGGCGACTGGCGGTGCGCGCTCTGGAAGTACACCGACCCCGAGCGCTACCGGCGGGAGTGCGTGTGAGCGCGCAGGCACCCCCGCCGTCCGATCCGCCCATCACCGTGCTCGTGGTCGACGACGACCGGTGGACGACGCGCGCGATCGCGGCCGTGCTCGAGGCCGATCCGTCCCTGCAGGTCCTCGGCGTCGAGCACAGCGGCGAGGACGCGGTCGACGCGTTCCGCGCCCTGCGGCCGCAGATCGTGCTCATGGACGTGAACATGGCCCCGGGGATGAGCGGCATCGACGCCACGGCGAAGATCCTCCAGGAGGACCCGCGCGCCACGGTGCTGATCCTCACGACCATCTCGCCGGGGCCCGGCATCGCCCGCGCCCTGGAGGCCGGGGCGATGGCGGTCGTGACCAAGACGGCGCCGCCCGAGGCGCTCGTGGCCGCCGTGCGGCTCGCCGCGGCGGGGGAGTCGCCCTCGCTGCTGAAGAACCTCGCCGCGGACATCGCCATCAGCGGCGACCTCCAGCCCGACAGCCCGGCACGGTTCCCGGCGCTCACCGAGCGCGAGCACGCCACCCTGCAGCTGATCTGCGAGGGGATGGACTACCAGACCATCGCCGCTCGGCAGCACGTCGCCGAGACCACCGTCAAGACCCACGCCCGCAGCCTGCGCGACAAGCTGGGCGCGCAGAGCCTGGCCCAGCTGGTGGTGCGGGCCGTGCAGTACCGGCTGTACTCGCCGAGCTGAGCCCGCTCGCCGCAGCGCCGGGGCCCCGGCGGGGAGCGCGCACCCCGCGGCCGTTACCGGAATGAGTCCTGATCTCCTCCGATCGTGCGAGGCGCCGGGCGGGTCCGGCACGGAAGCATGGCAGGTGCCCAGGGGTTGGGCGCCGGGAGGACCAGGTTCCCCGGCGTATGCGGGGAGCGCCGATCCCGCTCCCGGAGCGCGCAGGCCACGAGCCCGCGCCCGGGAGCGGGAGCGCTCGTAACGGCCTGGAGCCGCCGCGCCCGCCGACCGGTGAGGTCCACACCACCGCTCTGCGCCCCTCGCCCCCTCACCGCGTGACCTGGGCGACCAGGACCGTCACGGACTGGTAAAGGATCGCCAGCGGGAACCTCAAAGCCTGGTCCCCGCCCTTTCGCCCCCGCGCGCGCCCGGGCACGATGGACAGCGGTTCGATCGAGCGCGTCCCTTCCTCCGCGCGGTGCGTCCGCAGCGCACGTGCTCCCGCCCGGCCCCGGCCAGGATCCTCGGACCCCCTCCGGCCGGGCGGCCGACATTTCGAGACGACGCGAGGCCGCAACGGTCCGCAGTGAGAGTGCGGCGCCACGGCGCCTGATACGAAAAGGTGAACGATGGCGAAGAAGGCCCCCTGGATCATTTCCGCAGCGACGGTCTGCGTCCTCGCCGCAGGCGGCGGAGGCACCGCGTTCGCGATGTCCAACGAGGTCGCGGTCGACGCCTACGGCGAGCAGAGCACCGTGCGCACCTTCAGCCCGACCGTGGCCGAGGTCCTCGAGGCGCAGGGCATCACCGTGAAGGACACCGACCTGGTGACCCCCTCGCTGGACAGCACCGTGAGCGACGGCACCGAGATCACGATCGAGGCCCGCCGCCCCGTCACCGTCACCATCGACGGGAAGCCGACCGAGGTGCTGACCACGGGGACCACCGTCTCCGACGCGCTGTCCGGGATGGAGTTCCGGGCCGAGGGCGCGAAGGTCACCCCCGCCCCCGACACCGAGCTCTCCGACGACGCGAACACCGTCGAGGTCATCACCCGCAAGAACATCACCTTCGTCGGCCAGTACGGCGAGGTCACCTTCGGCGTCAACGCCCTGACCGTCGGCGATGCTATGGACCAGGTCCTCACCGACATCGAGCCCACCGACGTCACCGACGTGCCCCGCGAGAGCGCCGTCGAGGACGGCATGGTCGTCCACGTGCAGCGTCTGCGCGAGGGCGAGCGCACGGTCACCGAGGAGATCCCCTTCGAGACCAAGACCGTCGAGGACGACACGCTCCCCGCCGGCACCACGAAGGTCAAGACCGAGGGCAAGAACGGCACCCGCGAGAAGGTCATCAAGGAGACGAAGGAGGACGGCGAGGTCACCGCCACCGAGACCGTCTCCGAGAAGGTCACCGTCGAGCCCACCACCGAGGTCGTCCTCAAGGGCACCAAGGAGGAGGCCCCCGAGCCCGAGGAGACCCAGGAGAGCAGCTCGAGCTCGTCCTCCGACTCCTCCTCGGACGACGACTCCTCCTCCGACGACTCCTCCTCGAGCTCCGGGTCGTCCTCGAGCTCCTCCTCGCGGAAGTCGTCCTCGCAGTCCGAGGAGTCCGGCACCCCGTCGGGCAACGTGAGCACCTGCGGCGCCTCCCACTACGGAGACGGCGACGGCACCCACGGCGGCCCGACCGCGAGCGGCGAGACCTTCGACCGCAACGCGATGACCGCGGCCCACAAGACCCTCCCGCTGGGCACGAAGCTCCGGGTCACCAACCCCTCCAACGGCAAGAGCGTCGTGGTCCGGATCAACGACCGCGGCCCGTACATCGGCGGCCGCTGCCTGGACCTGTCCTCCGGCGCGTTCAGCCAGATCGCCGACCTCGGCCAGGGCCACATCACGGTCCAGTACCAGAAGATCTCCTGACCGTCCCGTCCCCCGCACGCCCGGAGCCCCGCACCTGCAGATCCGCAGGTGCGGGGCTCCGGCGTGCCGCGCTGCTCCCGCGCGGGGCGCAGGAACCGGCCCGCGCGGCCCTCGCCCGCGCGCGACTACCACAGGGTGTGATGTGCGACGGATGCCCTCCGGAGCTTTGACCGAGTCACAGTGCGTCACTAGACTGGTCAGAGCGTCCGGAGCGCCCTCTGGTCGTGAACCGGGATGAGTCCCGGCCCGCGCTCGCGGGGAGGACGGCCCATCGGCCGGCCGGACCGTGAGCAGCAGCCGGAGGAATCCCCCGCGAGGAGCGGATCCTCGCAGTGTGCCCGAATCCGGGGAGCCCTTGGCCCACGGACCCGACCGAGGCGGCGTCACGCCCCGGCCGGACGGGCCGCGCTCACGGTTCTCGGACGCGCGACCGGCACCGCCGGTCGGGCGGGTCTGCGCATCGCTGTCGTTCCCTGACGTGGGATCGGATGCATGGGGTCGCGGGCCGCGCGAGCGGCCGCAAGAAGTCGATCCTCCGGTGCGAACAGTTCCGGGGGCTGAAGAGGAAGAGACGAAGTGCCTACTATCCAACAGCTGGTGCGCAAGGGGCGGAACCCCAAGACTTCCGCCTCGAAGACGCCGGCGCTGAAGGGCTCGCCCCAGCGTCGCGGCGTGTGCACGCGCGTGTACACCACGACCCCGAAGAAGCCGAACTCGGCGCTGCGCAAGATCGCCCGCGTGCGCCTGTCGACCGGCATCGAGGTCACCGCCTACATCCCCGGCGTCGGCCACAACCTGCAGGAGCACTCCATCGTGCTCGTGCGCGGCGGCCGAGTGAAGGACCTCCCGGGTGTCCGCTACAAGATCGTCCGCGGGTCCCTCGACACGCAGGGCGTGAAGGGCCGCCAGCAGGCGCGCTCCCGCTACGGCGCCAAGAAGGAGAAGAAGTAATGCCTCGTAAGGGAGCAGCTCCCAAGCGCCAGCTCGTCGTCGACCCCGTCTACGGCTCGCCGCTGGTCACCCAGCTCATCAACAAGATCCTCCTCGACGGCAAGAAGACCGTCGCCGAGTCGATCGTCTACGGCGCCCTCGAGGGCTGCCGCGAGAAGAACGGCCAGGATCCCGTCGTCACCCTGAAGAAGGCCCTGGACAACATCCGTCCGAGCCTCGAGGTCCGCTCCCGCCGAGTCGGCGGCGCGACCTACCAGGTCCCGGTCGACGTGAAGCCCGGCCGCTCCACCACCCTGGCTCTGCGCTGGCTGGTCGGCTACTCGCGCGCTCGTCGTGAGCACACGATGACCGAGCGGCTGATGAACGAGATCCTCGACGCGTCCAACGGCCTCGGTGCCGCGGTCAAGCGTCGCGAGGACACGCACAAGATGGCCGAGTCCAACAAGGCCTTCGCCCACTACCGCTGGTGAGCTCCGGTGGGGTCCGCCTCCGGGCGGGCCCCACCTCACCTCATCCGGCACAGCTGACCAGCAGCCCTCCAGAAAGGCACAAGCCCGTGGCACTCGCAGTGCTCAAGGACCTCAAGAAGGTCCGCAACATCGGCATCATGGCCCACATCGATGCCGGCAAGACCACCACCACCGAGCGCATCCTGTACTACACCGGCGTGAACTACAAGATCGGCGAGACCCACGACGGCGCCGGCACGATGGACTGGATGGAGCAGGAGAAGGAGCGCGGCATCACCATCACGTCCGCCGCGACGACCTGCTACTGGAACGACAGCCAGATCAACATCATCGACACGCCCGGCCACGTGGACTTCACGGTCGAGGTGGAGCGCTCGCTGCGCGTGCTCGACGGAGCGGTCGCCGTGTTCGACGGCAAGGAGGGCGTGGAGCCCCAGTCGGAGACCGTGTGGCGCCAGGCCGACAAGTACGTCGTGCCGCGCATCTGCTTCGTGAACAAGATGGACAAGCTCGGTGCGGACTTCTTCTTCACCGTGCGCACCATCATCGAGCGCCTCGGCGCCAAGCCGCTGGTCATGCAGGTCCCGATCGGCGCGGAGAACGAGTTCCGCGGCGTCGTCGACCTCGTCAAGCAGGCCGCCTTCGAGTGGCCCGAGGTCTTCCCGGACGACGAGTCCGCCGCCCCCTTCGGCAAGAAGAAGGGCGACGCGACGCTCGGCCAGTACCAGGTCGAGATCCCCGTCCCCGCCGATCTCCAGGACACCGTCGACGAGTACCGCGCCAAGCTGGTCGAGGACGTCGCCGAGTCCACCGAGGAGCTCATGGAGGCCTACCTCGAGGAGGGCGACCTCACCGAGGAGCAGCTCAAGGCCGGCATCCGCCACCTGACGATCAACTCCGAGGCCTACCCGGTCTTCGCGGGCTCCGCGTTCAAGAACAAGGGCGTCCAGCCCATGCTCGACGCGGTCATCGACTACCTCCCCTCGCCCCTGGACGTGCCACCGATGATCGGCCACGACGTCAAGGACGAGGAGAAGGAGCTGACCCGCAAGCCCTCCACGGAGGAGCCCTTCTCCGCGCTGGCCTTCAAGGTCGCCTCGCACCCGTTCTTCGGTGCGCTGACCTACGTGCGCGTCTACTCCGGCCACGTCGCCTCCGGCGACGCGGTGCTCAACGCCACCTCGGGCAAGAAGGAGCGCATCGGGAAGCTGTTCCAGATGCACGCCAACCAGGAGAACCCGGTGGAGGAGGCCTTCGCGGGCCACATCTACGCCTTCATCGGCCTCAAGGACACCAACACCGGTGACACGCTCTGCGATCTGCAGAACCCGATCCAGCTGGAGTCCATGAGCTTCCCGGAGCCCGTGATCTCGGTGGCCATCGAGCCCAAGACCAAGGGCGACCAGGAGAAGCTCTCGGTCGCGATCCAGAAGCTCGCCAAGGAGGACCCGACCTTCCAGGTCGAGCTCGACGAGGAGACCGGGCAGACGGTCATCAAGGGCATGGGCGAGCTGCACCTGGACATCCTGGTCGATCGCATGCGCCGCGAGTTCAAGGTCGAGGCGAACATCGGCAAGCCGCAGGTCGCGTACCGCGAGACCATCAAGCGGACCGTCGAGAAGTTCGACTACACGCACAAGAAGCAGACCGGCGGCTCCGGCCAGTTCGCCAAGGTCCAGATCACCTTCGGTCCTCTCGAGGACGCGGAGGAGGGCGTGTTCTACGAGTTCGCCAACTCCGTCACGGGCGGCCGCATCCCGCGCGAGTACATCCCGAGCGTCGACGCCGGCGTCAAGGATGCCCTCGCCTCGGGCGTGCTGGCCGGCTACCCGGTCGTGAACGTGAAGGCCGACCTCATCGACGGCGCCTACCACGACGTGGACTCGTCGGAGATGGCGTTCAAGATCGCCGGCTCGATGGCCACCAAGGAGGCGCTGCGCAAGGCGTCGCCGGTGCTGCTCGAGCCCGTCATGAGCGTCGAGGTCCGTACTCCGGAGGAGTACATGGGAGATGTCATCGGCGACCTGAACTCGCGTCGCGGGCAGGTCCAGTCGATGGAGGACGCGAGCGGGGTCAAGATCGTCCGTGCTCTCGTCCCGCTGTCGGAGATGTTCGGGTACGTCGGCGACCTGCGGTCCAAGACCCAGGGTCGCGCGATGTACACGATGCAGTTCGACAGCTACGCGGAGGTCCCGAAGACCATTTCGGACGAGATCATCGCGAAGACCCGGGGCGAGTGAGAAGCCGGGGAAGCCGGTAGGATTCATCCGGCCCGCTTCCCCGGCATCGCGCGGAGCCCTCGCTGCGGCGGGCGGTCTCCGATCCCGATCCACACGAAGTACCCAGATTAGAAGTCCTAGGAGGACACCACCATGGCGAAGGCCAAGTTCGAGCGGAACAAGCCGCACGTCAACATCGGCACCATCGGTCACGTCGACCACGGCAAGACCACGCTGACCGCTGCGATCTCCAAGGTCCTGTACGACCAGTACCCGGACCTCAACGAGAAGCGGGACTTCGATCAGATCGATAACGCGCCCGAGGAGAAGCAGCGCGGCATCACGATCAACATCTCGCACATCGAGTACCAGACGGAGAAGCGTCACTACGCTCACGTCGACGCTCCGGGTCACGCCGACTACATCAAGAACATGATCACCGGCGCGGCGCAGATGGACGGCGCGATCCTCGTGGTCGCCGCCACCGACGGCCCGATGGCCCAGACCCGCGAGCACGTTCTGCTCGCCCGCCAGGTGGGCGTCCCCTACCTGCTGGTCGCGCTGAACAAGTCCGACATGGTCGACGACGAGGAGATCCTCGAGCTCGTCGAGATGGAGGTCCGTGAGCTGCTGGGCTCGCAGGAGTTCGACGAGGACGCCCCCGTCGTCCGCGTCTCCGCTCTGAAGGCCCTCGAGGGCGACGAGCAGTGGGTCAAGTCCGTCCAGGACCTGATGGCCGCCGTCGACGAGTCCGTCCCGGACCCGGTCCGTGACATGGACAAGCCCTTCCTCATGCCCGTCGAGGACGTCTTCACGATCACCGGTCGTGGCACCGTCGTCACCGGCAAGGTGGAGCGCGGCAAGCTCGCCATCAACTCCGAGGTCGAGATCGTCGGCATCCGCGAGCCGCAGAAGACCACGGTCACCGGTATCGAGATGTTCCACAAGCAGATGGACGAGGCGTGGGCCGGCGAGAACTGCGGTCTGCTCCTGCGCGGCACCAAGCGCGAGGACGTCGAGCGCGGCCAGGTCGTCGTGAAGCCGGGTTCGATCACCCCGCACACCGACTTCGAGGCGCAGGTCTACATCCTGTCCAAGGACGAGGGCGGCCGTCACAACCCGTTCTACTCGAACTACCGCCCGCAGTTCTACTTCCGCACCACGGACGTCACCGGCGTGATCACCCTCCCCGAGGGCACCGACATGGTCATGCCCGGCGACTCCACCGAGATGACGGTCGAGCTGATCCAGCCGATCGCCATGGAGGAGGGCCTCGGCTTCGCCATCCGTGAGGGTGGCCGCACCGTGGGCTCCGGCCGCGTCACCAAGATCACCAAGTGATCACCGCGGGGGCGACCCCGCAGCCGTGACGCGTCCGCCCTGCGGATGCTGAGCACAGAAGCCCCGGACCGGGAACGGTCCGGGGCTTCTGCCATGCCCGGTGGCGTGCGTGCTCCACCGGGGCCGTCGCCGCGGGGCGAGGACCGGTCCGGACGCACGCCGAGGCGACCGGGACCAGGCGGCCGGGACGGGATCGGGGGACGGGCGATCGGGCGACCGGTCGCCTCTGCGCAGACGCAGAAGACGCCGTCCCGGGAGATCCGGAACGGCGTCTTCGGGTCCTGCGTGACCGCGGCCCGCGCGGCCCCGCGCGAGGGCGTCTCAGGAGCGGTGCTGGTCCTCGCTCTGCTCGGCAGCCGGGCGCGCGGGCTGCTCCGAGTCCTCGGAGGCGGACGGTCCAGGGGCGGAGTAGCCGTAGCTGCGGCCGCCGGAGGGCGCCGGGGGCGCGGGCGTCGCCGTCGGGGAGGCGGGCGGCATCGGCGCCGAGGGTCCGGGGGCCGCCGAGGAGGGCGCTCCCGGGGCGGGCGCCGGAGCGACAGGGGCGGACGGCGCGCTCTGGGCGGGGCGGCCGTAGCTGGGCCGCGGCGAGGACGGAGCGGCTGCGGGCGTCGCCGCCGGCGGCGCGGCCGGACGGCCGTAGGTGGGGCGATGGGGCGACGCCCCCGGACCCGTTCCCGTCCCGGGACCGCTGCCCGGAGCCGGGGGAGGCACGGACGCGGAGGGCGGGACCGGCGGGCTGCCGGGGGAGGACGTCTGGGGCCGGCGCGGCGGCGCCGCGGGGACGGCGGTGCCGTGGGCGGCGAGGATCTCCCGGGCGGTGCCGGCGTGGGTGTGCTCGACCATCAGCTCGTACTGCATCGGGATGGTGGCGGTCATCGAGGTGAAGTCCCGCTTCCCGCCGCTGGCCGCATAGCCCACCGCCGACCACACGGTGAAGAAGATGATGCCCATGATCACCGTGGTCAGCAGCATGACGAGCGGCTGTCCGGTGAGCAGGACGAACAGGAGGCCCATGAACAGTCCCATCCACAGACCCGACAGCACCCCGTTGCGGATCGTGCGGCCCCAGGTCTTCCGGCCCGTCACGCGCTCGATGAGCTTGAGGTCCGTGCCCACGATCATGGTGTGCTGGACGGGGAACTCGGCATCGGCGAGGGTGTCCACCACGGTCTGCACCTCGGCGTAGGTGCTGTAGACGCCGAGCGAGCGGGGGTACTCGAGGTCGTACAGCCGCGCGGTCAGCGGGGAGGTCTGGGGATTGCTCATGGGCCTCAGGGTAGATCAGCAGGCCGCATGTCTTCCGGCAGTCTCCTGGGCAGTGCGTGCATGGGCAGGGCCCGGTCCTCGCACCGGAGGCCGGCGGAATGTCGTATTGTGACCGAAAGGTGGCCGATGCGAGCACATACAGTCACCAGGCGGGGGTACGCTGGGCCGACGGCGCGGCCACGGGGTGCTCACGAGGTGCTTGCAGTCCCGCCCCGTCCCGGAGGATCCGGTTCAACGACGAAAGCAGGAGCCATGGAACACGCACACGATGACGCCCTCCTCACCCCGGCAGACCGTCTGGCGCTGTCGCGACGCCGGTTCATGACCGCCGCGAGCGCGACGGCCGGGGTCGCCGCGCTCTCCGCCTGCGCGGGCGGCGGAGGCGGCGGCGCCCCTGACGCGCCTGCCGACGGCGGCGGGGAGAAGAGCGACGACAATCCCTTCGGCGTGGCCGAGGGATCCACGGTCGACGTGGTCATCTTCGACGGCGGGTACGGCGACGAGTATGCGATCGCGGCCGGCAAGGCCATGGAGGAGCTCCATCCCGGGGTGACGGTCGAGGTCAACTCCACCGTCAACATCGGGCCGGAGCTGCAGCCGCGCTTCGTCGGGGGAAACCCGCCGGATGTCTTCGACAACTCCGGCGCGCAGAGCATGGACACCGAGGCCCTCATCAGCGAGGGGCAGCTGGCCGAGCTCGACGCGCTGCTCGAGGCGCCCAGCATCGACGGCGGCACCGTGGGGGAGAGCCTGCTGCCCGGCGCCACGGATCCGGGGACGTACTCGGGGTCTTTCCTGGCCATGAACTACGTGTACACCGTCTACGCCCTCTGGTACTCCCAGAAGCAGTTCGACGACAACGGGTGGAGCGTCCCCACCACCTGGGACGAGCTGATGGCGCTCGGCGAGACCGTGAAGGCGGCCGGCAGCCACCTGTTCTCCTACGGCGGGCAGAACGCCTCGACGTACTACCAGGAGCTCGCGCTGTCGATGGCGGTCAAGCAGGGCGGTGTGGAGGTGGCCAAGAACATCGACCGCCTCGAGCCGGACGCCTTCGCGCAGGATGCCGTGGTGCAGGCCTACGCCGCTCTCGAGGAGGCGGTGAAGGCCGGATTCTTCGTGCCCGGCGGGGCCGGCGTCAAGCACACGCAGGCGCAGACGGACTGGGTCACCGGCAAGTCGGTCATGTACCCCTCCGGATCGTGGATCGAGAACGAGCAGCGGGACGTCACGCCGGAGGACTATGCGCTCACCGGCGCGCCCGTCCCGCTCCTGGGCGAGGGGGCCGCGCTGCCCCTGGCCGCGATCCACGGCACGGCGGGGGAGCCCTTCATGGTCCCGTCCCAGGGGAAGAACGCCGCGGGCGGGCTCGAGTTCCTGCGCGTCATGCTCTCCCAGGAGCAGGCCACCCAGTTCACCGCGCTCACCGGCTCGCCGACCGTGGTCCAGGGCGCCGCCCCGGATCCGGCGGACGCCTCCACGGCGCTCACCTCGACGCTGGCGATGATCGAGGCCGCCGGTGCCGACACGTTCAACTACAACTTCTCGGAGTGGTACGGGCTCGGCGCGGACAACGTGACCCTGTGGACCGAGTTCCTGGACGGGAGGACCACGGCCGATCAGCTCCGCGAGAAGCAGCAGGCGCTGATCGACGCCGTCCGCGAGGACGACACCGTCACGAAGTTCGACGTCCCGTGACGGCCGTCCCCACCAGCGGCGCACCGGCCGATGCCCGCGCGGGGGCGCCCCGGCGCCCCCGCGGGGCGGGCCGTCGGCTGACACCCGGCAGGGTCCTCTTCTTCGCCCTGTTCCTGGGGCTCCCCCTGCTCGTCTACGTGGTGTTCGTGGTGAGCCCCTTCGCGCAGGCCATCTACTACTCCTTCACGGACTGGCGCGGAGTCTCCTCGCACCAGGAGTTCATCGGCCTGGGGAACTATCGGGCCCTGCTCGAGGACCGCACGTTCCATCTGGCGCTGCGCAACAACCTCGTCCTGATGATCGTGCTGCCGGTCGTGGTCATCTCCCTCGGGTTCGCCCTGGCGACCCTCGTGACCATCGGCGGCAGCTCGCGCGGGGAGATCCGCGGGATCCGCGGCGCGAACATCTACCGGGTGATCAGCTTCTTCCCGTACGTGATCCCCTCGGTGGTCATCGGCATCCTGTTCGCCTTCATCTACGCACCGGGCGGCGGCCTGCTCAACGGCCTGCTGGGCCTGGTGGGCATCGAGTCGCAGATCGCCTGGCTGGGCGACCCCCGCTTCGCCATGGCGGCCGTGGTGCTCGCCGTCGTCTGGAACATGGTCGGCTTCTACATGGTGCTGTTCGTCGCGGCGATCAAGGCGGTCCCCTCCGAGGTGATCGAAGCCGCGCGACTGGACGGCGCGGGCCGCCTGCGCCTGGCCGTGCAGGTGGTTCTGCCGATCATCAAGGACAACGTCTCCACCGCGATGACCTACATGGGGATCATGGCGCTGGACATGTTCGTGTTCATCAACGTCATGACCCCCGGCGGCGGCACGTCCAAGAGCACCGAGGTCGTGGCCCGCTACCTGTACGAGACCGCGTTCCAGAAGTCCGACTTCGGGCGGGCCTCCGCCATGGGCGTCGTGCTCGCGGTGATCACCCTGATGATGGCGATCCTCGTCCAGGTCGTCACCCGGAAGAAGGAGGACGCATGAGCGCCGTCTCCCGTGACGGGGCCACGGGTCCCCGTGCCGCATCGGACCTCCGCGGCGAGCAGGATCCCCGCGCCGTGCCGGAGGGGCCGAGCCCGTCCCGGGGCGCGACCGTGCCGGCCTCGGACCGCATCTTCGCCGGCGTCAGCCACGTTGTCCTGGTGATCTGGGCGCTGATCGTCGTCCTGCCCCTGCTGTGGACCGTGATCAGCTCCTTCAAGGACTCCCTGGGCATCCTCGCCGATCCCTTCGCCCTGCCGACCACCTGGCATGTCGAGAACTTCGCGCGGGCGTGGACGACGGCCGGCATCGGTAGGTACTTCCTGAACACGGTGATCGTCGTGGGCGGCGCGCTGGTGCTGGTCATGCTGCTGGGCGCGATGTGCGCCTACGTGCTGGCGCGGTTCTCCTTCCCGGGGCGCAGCATCATCTACTTCGCCCTGGTGGCGGGGCTGACCTTCCCGCTGTTCCTCGCGATCGTGCCGCTGTTCTTCATCCTGCAGTCGATGTCCCTGCTGGGGACGTACACGGGGCTGATCCTCAGCTACGTGGCGTTCGCGCTGCCGTTCACGGTGTTCTTCCTGTTCGCGTTCTTCCGCCAGCTCCCGGACGAGATCGGGGAGGCCGCGGCCATCGACGGCGCGGGGGACTTCCGCACCTTCTTCCAGATCATGCTGCCGATGGCGAAGCCCGGCATGGTCTCGGTCGCGATCTTCAACTTCCTGGGCCTGTGGAACCAGTACCTGATCCCGGTCGTGCTGAACACCGACAAGGACAAGTACGTCCTCGCGCAGGGACTGGCCAACATGCAGGCCCAGCAGGGGTACCAGACGGACTGGTCGGGGATGTTCGCCTCGGTGACCATCACGATCATCCCCGTGCTCATCGTCTACGTGATCTTCCAGCGTCAGCTGCAGGGCGGCGTCGGGCCGAGCACGAGCAAGTGAGCCCCCGCCCCGGCCCCCGCGTCACCACGGGGGCCGGGGTGTGATCCGCGTCGGTGTGAGCCGGTGCACGAGCCCTCGACCTTGGAATGCGCCCAGGTCTCTGGCAGACTGGACGAGTTGTCTGTGCGGGCCGACATGCCCGGTTCCGTTCTCCACGCCTCGCGGCGCGGCGAATGATCACCGGATGAGGCCCAGCCCCAGGACGCGAACGGCGCCCCCGCGTCGAATGCGCGTCGTCATGAGGGAGATCAGCACAGCCGCAGCCGATCCTCGGCGGCTCCGCCATGGGCTTCATCGCCCCGGCGAGGCCGACACGCCCGTCCTCGGGTACCGGGAGGGAGCTGCGCGAATGTCCAGACGAGAGAGAGACAGGACGCCATGGCGGGACAGAAGATCCGCATTCGGCTCAAGTCGTACGACCACGAGGTGATCGACAGTTCGGCGCGCAAGATCGTCGACACGGTCAGCAGCGCCGGCGCGACGGTTGTGGGCCCGGTGCCGCTGCCGACCGAGAAGAACGTCTTCGTGGTCATCCGGTCGCCGCACAAGTACAAGGACTCCCGTGAGCACTTCGAGATGCGCACGCACAAGCGACTGATCGACATCGTCGATCCCACGCCCAAGGCCGTGGACTCGCTGATGCGCCTCGATCTGCCGGCGGACGTCAACATCGAGATCAAGCTCTGAGGTAGGTCGAGATGAGCAACGAACTGACAGGCCAGCGCGCCCGCGCCGTCGCCGGCGTCCTGGGCACGAAGCTCGGGATGACCCAGGTGTGGGACGAGAACGGCAAGCTCGTCCCCGTGACCGTCGTCCAGACGGGCTCGAACGTCGTGACCCAGGTCCGCTCCGTCGAGACCGACGGCTACGACGCCATCCAGATCGCCTTCGGGCAGATCGACCCCCGCAAGGTGACCAAGCCGCTGAAGGGCCACTTCGAGAAGGCCGGCGTGACCCCGCGCCGTCACCTCGCCGAGCTGCGCACCCTCGACGCCGCCGAGTACACCGTCGGCCAGGAGATCGATGCGTCGGTCTTCGCCGCCGGCCAGAAGGTCGACGTCGTCGGCACCACCAAGGGCAAGGGCACCGCCGGTGTCATGAAGCGTCACGGCTTCTCGGGCGTCGGCGCCTCCCACGGTGCGCACCGCAACCACCGCAAGGCCGGTTCGATCGGCGGCGCCTCCACCCCCGGACGCGTGTTCAAGGGCCTGCGCATGGCCGGCCGCATGGGCAACGTCCGCACCAGTGTCCAGAACCTGACCGTCCACGCGGTCGACGTCGAGAAGGGCCTCGTGCTCGTCAAGGGTGCCGTCCCCGGCCCCAAGGGCGGTCTCGTGCTGGTCCGCTCGGCTGCCAAGAGCCCCGTGAAGGAGGCCTGAGACCGATGGCAGAGAATCTGACCATTGACGTGCTCTCGCCGGCCGGTGAGAAGTCCGGCACGGCCGAGCTGCCCGCGTCGATCTTCGACGTGCAGACCAACATCCCGCTGATCCACCAGGTCGTCGTCGCCCAGCAGGCCGCTGCCCGCCAGGGCACGCACAAGGCGAAGAACCGTGGCGAGGTCTCCGGCGGCGGTCGCAAGCCCTACAAGCAGAAGGGCACCGGTCGCGCCCGCCAGGGCTCGACCCGCGCTCCGCAGTTCGCCGGCGGTGGCGTCGTGCACGGCCCGGTGCCGCGCGACTACTCCCAGCGCACCCCGAAGAAGATGAAGGCCGCCGCCCTGCGCGGTGCCCTCTCGGATCGGGCCCGCAACGGCCGCGTGCACGTCGTGTCCGCCCTCCTCGAGGGGGACGCCCCGTCCACCAAGGCCGCGCTGAAGACCCTGGCCGCCGTCTCCGACCGCAAGCACCTGCTGGTGGTCGTGCGTCGTGACGACGAGCTCGGTGCGCTCAGCTCGCGCAACCTGCCCACCGCGCACGTCCTGTACGCCGATCAGCTGAACACCTACGACGTCATGCTCTCCGACGACGTCGTGTTCACCTCCGGCGCGCTCGAGGACTTCGTGGCCCAGGCCACCCTGTCCCTGCCCACCTTCGGCACCGCGAAGGCTGCTCCGGCCGCCGCCCCGGCCGCCGAGGCCGCCCCCGCCGCGCAGGCGGCTCCCGCCGCCGAGGCCGCTCCGGCCGCTGCGGTCGAGGGTCCCTTCGGTGAGGGCTCCGCGTCCCCGCTGGCCGATGGCTCCGCCCCCGAGGGCTTCACCATCAAGGGCAACAAGGACTCGAAGAAGTACCACACCCAGGATTCCCCGTGGTACGGCCGCACCAAGGCCGAGGTCTGGTTCGCGACCCCGGAGGCCGCTGAGGCCGCCGGTTTCGTGCCCGCCGTCCGGGCATCCGCTGAGGAGGATTCGAAGTGACCTCGCTGAACAAGGACCCGCGCGACATCCTGCTCGCCCCGGTCGTCTCTGAGAAGAGCTACGGGCTGATGGACGAGGGCAAGTACACCTTCCTGGTGGACCCGCGCGCCAACAAGACCGAGATCAAGATCGCCGTCGAGAAGATCTTCGACGTCAAGGTGGCCTCGGTGAACACGATCAACCGCCAGGGCAAGACGCGCCGCACGCGCTTCGGGATGGGCAAGCGCAAGGACACCAAGCGCGCCATCGTGACCCTGACCGACGGAACCATCGACATCTTCGGAGGATCGGTCGCCTGAGGCGACTGATCACCGAAGAGCCGTAGAGAGTCTGAGGGAAACCCACCATGGGAATTCGTAAGCACAAGCCGACTACGCCGGGCCGTCGCGGCTCGAGCGTCGCCGACTTCGTCGAGATCACCCGTTCCACGCCGGAGAAGTCGCTGGTGCGCCCCCTGTCGAAGTCGGGCGGCCGCAACAACAACGGCCGTGTGACCTCCCGTCATCGCGGCGGTGGCCACAAGCGCGCGTACCGCGTGATCGACTTCCGTCGTCACGACAAGGACGGCGTGAACGCCAAGGTCGCGCACATCGAGTACGACCCGAACCGCACCGCGCGCATCGCGCTGCTGCACTACGCGGACGGCGAGAAGCGCTACATCCTCGCGCCGGCGAAGCTGCGTCAGGGCGACTGGATCGAGAACGGCCCCGAGGCCGACATCAAGCCCGGCAACAACCTGCCCCTGCGGAACATCCCGCTGGGTACGGTCATCCACGCGATCGAGCTCCGCCCCGGCGGCGGCGCGAAGATCGCCCGTTCCGCCGGCGCCTCCGTGCAGCTGGTCGCCAAGGAGGGCCGCTTCGCGCAGCTGCGCATGCCCTCCGGCGAGATCCGCAACGTGGACGCCCGCTGCCGCGCCACCATCGGCGAGGTCGGCAACGCCGAGCAGTCGAACATCAACTGGGGCAAGGCCGGCCGCATGCGCTGGAAGGGCAAGCGCCCGCACGTCCGCGGTGTCGTGATGAACCCGGTCGACCACCCGCACGGTGGTGGCGAGGGTCGCACCTCCGGTGGTCGTCACCCCGTGTCGCCCTGGGGCCAGCCGGAGGGCCGCACGCGCCGTCCGGGCAAGGAAAGCGACAAGCTCATCGTGCGCCGTCGTCGCACGGGCAAGAAGCGCTGATAGGGAGTCAGAAACATGCCACGCAGCATTTCCAAGGGCCCGTTCGTCGACGACCACCTTCAGAAGAAGGTGGACGTGCAGAACGAGAAGGGCACCAAGAACGTCATCAAGACCTGGTCGCGCCGTTCGGTCATCACCCCGGACTTCCTCGGCCACACCTTCGCAGTGCATGACGGTCGCAAGCACGTCACGGTGTTCGTCACCGAGTCGATGGTCGGCCACAAGCTCGGCGAGTTCGCCCCGACGCGGACTTTCAAGGGCCACGAGAAGGACGACAAGAAGGGCCGTCGTCGCTGACCCCGGTCAGCAGCGACTGCACTTCTCGAACTCGAAGAGAAAGCAGGAAGCAATGGAAGCCAAGGCGCAGGTGCGGTATCTCCGCATGACGCCCATGAAGGCCCGGCGCGTTGTCGACCTGATTCGTGGCAAGAGCACGGCCGAGGCCCTGGACACCCTGCGGTTCGCACCGCAGGCCGCCAGCGAGCCCGTCCTCAAGCTCGTCCAGTCCGCGATCGCCAACGCCCGCGTGAAGGCCGATCAGGCGGGGGAGCGGTTCGACGAGCGCGAGCTCGTCGTCTCCGCCGCGTACGTCGATGAGGGTCCGACCATGAAGCGGTTCCAGCCGCGTGCTCAGGGTCGTGCCTTCCAGATCAAGAAGCGCACCAGCCACGTCACCGTGGTGGTCGCTCCCGCGAACAAGTAAGGAGTCCCGAATGGGCCAGAAGGTCAATCCCAATGGGTTCCGCCTCGGGATCACCACGGAGCACACCAGCCGATGGTTCGCCGACTCCACCAAGGAGGGGCAGCGCTACCGCGACTACGTGAAGGAAGACGTCGCGATTCGCAAGCTCATGTCCGAGGGGCTCGAGCGCGCCGGCATCTCCAAGGTCGAGATCGAGCGAACCCGTGACCGCGTCCGCGTCGACCTGCACACCGCCCGCCCGGGCATCGTCATCGGGCGTCGTGGTGCGGAGGCCGAGCGTCTGCGCGGCGAGCTCGAGAAGCTCACCGGCAAGCAGATCCAGCTGAACATCCTCGAGGTCAAGAACCCCGAGGCCGATTCCCAGCTGGTGGCGCAGGGCATCGCCGAGCAGCTCGCTGCTCGTGTGTCCTTCCGTCGCGCCATGCGCAAGGGCATCCAGTCCGCGCAGCGCGCCGGTGCCAAGGGCATCCGCGTGGCGGTCTCCGGCCGCCTCGGCGGCGCCGAGATGAGCCGCAGCGAGTTCTACCGCGAGGGCCGTGTGCCGCTGCACACGCTCCGCGCGAACATCGACTACGGCTTCTACGAGGCCCGCACCCCCTTCGGCCGCATCGGCGTGAAGGTGTGGATCTACAAGGGCGACGTCACCGCCAAGGAGCTCGCGGCCCAGGCCGCGACGCAGGCCCCCCGCTCCGGCGGACGCGGCCCGCGTGCCGAGCGTCCCCGTGGTCGTCGCAACGAGCGCAACGCCGCCGCGCGTCAGGGCACCGAGTCTGCCCCGCAGACCTCCGCCCCTGCCGAGCAGGCGTCCGCGCCCGCTGAGTCCGGAACGGAGGCCTGAGCGACATGCTGATCCCGCGCAGGACCAAGCATCGCAAGCAGCACCACCCCACCCGCAGCGGCATGGCCAAGGGTGGCACCGAGCTGGCGTTCGGCGACTACGGCATCCAGGCGCTCGCGCCGGCCTACGTCACCAACCGTCAGATCGAGGCCGCTCGAATCGCCATGACGCGCTACATGAAGCGTGGCGGCAAGGTGTTCATCAACATCTACCCCGATCGTCCGCTCACCAAGAAGCCTGCCGAGGTCCGCATGGGCTCCGGTAAGGGTTCGGTCGAGTGGTGGATCGCCAACATCAAGCCCGGCCGCGTCATGTTCGAGGTCGCGGGCGTCCCGGAGGATGTGGCTCGGGAGGCTCTCCGCCTCGCGATCCACAAGCTCCCCATGAAGTGCCGCATTCTGAGCCGAGAGGGTGGTGACATCTGATGGCAGCGACCAAGCTCACCGCTGAAGCGCTCGACAAGCTCGACGACGCCAAGCTGGCCGACGAGCTGGCGAAGGCCAAGGACGAGCTGTTCAAGCTTCGTTTCCAGTCCGCCACCGGGCAGCTCGAGAGCACCGGACGACTGCGGTCCGTCAAGAAGGACATCGCGCGGATCTACACGATCCTGCGCGAGCGCGAGCTGGGGATCCGTCAGGCTCCCGGCTCCGCCGAGTGACCGCGAAGCGAGGAACTGAGAAACCATGAACGAGAACTCCACCGAGGGCCTCGCCAAGGAGGGCACGCACGCCTCCTCGCACGAGCGTCCGTACCGCAAGACCCTGAACGGGTTCGTCGTCTCCGACAAGATGGACAAGACCATCGTCGTCGAGGTCGAGGAGCGCGTGAAGCACGCTCTGTACGGCAAGGTCATGAAGAAGACGCAGAAGTTCAAGGCCCATGACGAGGAGAACGTCGCCGGCATCGGCGACCGCGTCCTCATCATGGAGACCCGACCGCTGTCCGCCTCCAAGCGGTGGCGCCTGGTCGAGGTCGTCGAGAAGGCCAAGTGATCGGACGGTCCTCGTGACCGCACCCGATGCATGAGACGGGCCGGATCCCTTCGGGGGTCCGGCCCGTCTCGTCGTCCCCGGCGGCCGCGGGCCGCCCCGGCGTGCCCGCCGGGGCGGCGGACCCGGACGGCCGGATCGATCAGGCGGCGGTGAGGGCGACCAGCAGGGCGCCGGCGTAGGCGTCCTCCGCGCTGGGGGCGCTGACCTCCTGCTGCGCACCGTCGGGGCCCGCGCGGAAGCGCACGGTGTGATGGCCGTCCTCGCGCAGCTCGAGGCTCCGGAACGCGGGGCCGAGCGCCTCGCGCAGCTGCTCCTCGCGGGGGATCCAGATCGCCTCGTGCTGCTCGATGGAGTCCAGCGCCCACTCGGTGGTGCCGTTGAACTTGAAGATCCGTTCGCCGTGTCGGCCCAGGCCCCGTTCGATCACCATGGAGGACAGCATGAAGGCGTCGTCCCGCAGCAGCTCGGTGTCGATGGCGAACAGGTCGCCGTCGGAGGGCTCCCACGAGAGCCCGGCATCTCGGAGTCGTCGTGCGACGTCGATGTCGATCATCCGTCGAGTGTAGGAGGCGCGAGAGCGCCGTGGGGCGGCGGGAATCCCGGGCGGCGCGCCGACGGAGGGGGACGCCGGGGGAGCGGGCACGCGCCCGCCGGGAGGAGAGGATGCCCCGGGACGCGGCGGGGAGGCCGCTCCGGCAGCGGCTACCAGAACTCTGGGCCGATGGCGAGACGAGAGCGGGAGGCCCGTGGAGCGGCGATCCGCACGGCGGGGCGGCTCGGAGCGCGAGGGCCGCGGCGTCCGGCGGCGGCCGCGGCCTCGGCCGTCCTGTCGGTGGCGCTCGCTGCGGGCGCCATGGGATGCGCCGGCTCGGGGGACCCGGTGGGGGAGTCGGGCCTGACCTGGATCACGATGCCGGCCACGGGGATGGGCGATTCCGCGCTCGTCGAAGGGACGATCGCGGAGCAGGACGGCTGCATGGTGCTGGATCACGGAGGCTCCCGATCCCATCTCATCTTCGAGGTCACCGATCCCCGGCCGGAGACCTACGCCGGGGGCGACGCCGTCCGGCTCGGCGGCTCCGGCTCCGGGAAGGCGTCCGCGGGCCTGGACATCCCCGAGGCCTGCGACGGCGCGACGTCGTACTGGTACGTCGCCCCCGGCGCCTAGACCCGAGGGGCCACCCCTCGGGCCGGTGCCCTCCGCAGCGCTCGGGGCCGGCCCCTCGGAGCCCCGCGAGGCCCTACCCCATCGGGAGGGGCCGAGGGAACCGGGATCGGCACGATTCGGCCGTTCATGAGCAAGGACACATGTCCCTCCCGGCACCCGCCCTATCGCCTGCCGCCCGCCTCCCGTATGCTGGAACGGTTGCGATGTCGTGACGCGTCGTGCCCATCGGGCGCGGACCCCGGTCCGCGGCGGGCGTATCGTGCCATGGCTCTCGCGGACGGCAGCGTCCATCCCCCGACGGAGACCTCGCACCGCCCGTGCTGCACCGGCCATCCGGCCGATGCTGCGGCGTGTGCCTGAGTCCGCCGGAGGGTTTTTTGATGCCCGAGGCCGACCGCACCGACCACCGCCCCGCCGGGGCGGGTGCCGGGCAACGGTCCACCATCCGTTCCGCCAGGCTCGCACCGCCCATTAACGCCGGTGAGAGAACCGGCGAGACGACAGGAGTACGGAGTGATTCAGCAGGAGTCGCGACTCAAGGTCGCCGACAACACGGGTGCCAAGGAGATCCTCTGCATCCGCGTTCTCGGTGGCTCCGGTCGCCGTTACGCCAGCATCGGCGACACCATCGTGGCCACCGTCAAGGACGCGATCCCCGGTGGCAACGTCAAGAAGGGCGATGTGGTCAAGGCCGTCGTCGTCCGCGTCAGCAAGGAGCGCCGTCGTGCCGACGGTTCCTACATCCGCTTCGACGAGAACGCAGCGGTGATCCTCAAGAACGACGGCGAGCCTCGCGGCACGCGCATCTTCGGCCCCGTGGGCCGCGAGCTGCGTGACAAGCGGTTCATGAAGATCGTCTCGCTCGCCCCGGAGGTGATCTGATCATGTCG
Source organism: Brachybacterium phenoliresistens (assembly GCF_039530785.1). Taxonomy (NCBI): domain Bacteria; kingdom Bacillati; phylum Actinomycetota; class Actinomycetes; order Micrococcales; family Dermabacteraceae; genus Brachybacterium; species Brachybacterium phenoliresistens. The sequence goes on along the minus strand of NZ_BAAAOW010000003.1, from coordinate 175,257 downwards.
AAGATCAAGATCAAGAAGGGTGACCTGGTCCAGGTCATCACCGGTCGCACCAGCGACGAGGACAAGGCCGCCAAGCGCGGCCTGAAGGCGGGCGACAAGGGCAAGCAGGGCAAGGTCCTGCAGGTCTTCCCCGAGAGCCAGCGCGTGCTGGTCGAGGGCGTCAACCGCCGCACCCACCACCTGAAGCCGACGCAGGCCGGCGGCGCCGGTGGCATCGAGCAGCGCGAGGCCCCGATCCACGTCTCGAACGTGGCGCTGGTCGACCCGGAGGACAACAAGCCCACCAAGGTCGGCTACCGCGTGGAGACCGTGGAGCTCGAGAACGGCCGCACCAAGCAGGTGCGCGTCCGCTTCGCCAAGCGTTCCGGGAAGGACATCTGATGACCGAGACCGCCACCCAGGCGCCCACCCCGCGTCTGAAGACCACCTACCGCGAGACGATCAAGGGCCAGCTCACCGAGCAGTTCGGCTACGAGAACGTCATGCTCGTCCCGGGCCTGACGAAGATCGTCGTGAACATGGGCGTCGGCGACGCCGCGCGCGACTCCAAGGTCATCGACGGCGCGATCCGCGATCTCGCCCAGATCACCGGCCAGAAGCCGCAGGTCACCAAGGCCCGCAAGTCCATCGCCCAGTTCAAGCTGCGTGAGGGCATGCCGATCGGCGCGCACGTCACGCTGCGCGGCGACCGCATGTGGGAGTTCCTGGACCGTCTGCTCTCGACCGCGCTTCCGCGCATCCGCGACTTCCGCGGACTGTCGCCCAAGCACTTCGACGGCAACGGCAACTACACCTTCGGTCTCACGGAGCAGGTCATGTTCCACGAGATCGACCAGGACAAGATCGACCGGGTCCGCGGTATGGACATCACGGTCGTGACCACGGCGAAGACCGACGACGAGGGACGCGCGCTGCTCAAGCTGCTCGGCTTCCCCTTCAAGGAGAACTGACATGGCAAAGACCGCCCTGATCAAGAAGCAGGAGCGCAAGCCCAAGTTCGCGGTGCGCGCCTACACCCGGTGCCAGCGGTGCGGCCGTCCGCACTCGGTGTATCGCAAGTTCGGGCTGTGCCGCGTGTGCCTGAGGGAGATGGCTCACCGCGGTGAGCTCCCCGGCGTCACGAAGAGCAGCTGGTAAGGACTATCACCATAGGTCCCGAGCCGCACGTCGGTGAAGGAAACCAGGTGAGGAAGAAGCTACAGACATGACCATGACCGACCCGATCGCGGACATGCTCACGCGGATCCGGAACGCCTCCGGGGCGTACCACGAGACCGCGTCCATGCCGTATTCGAAGTTGAAGAGCCGAATCGCGGACATCCTCAAGGCCGAGGGCTACATCCTCGGCTGGCACGAGGAGGAGGCCGAGGTCGGCAAGACCCTCGTCCTCGAGCTGAAGTACGGCCAGAGCCGCGAGCGCGCCATCTCCGGCATCCGCCGCATCTCGAAGCCCGGCCTTCGCGTGTACGCCAAGTCCACCAATCTGCCCAAGGTCCTCGGCGGCCTGGGCGTGGCGATCCTGTCCACGTCCAGCGGTCTCCTGACCGACAAGCAGGCAGCCAAGAAGGGTGTGGGTGGGGAAGTCCTCGCCTACATCTGGTGAGCGGAAGAGGAGAGGCGAAATGTCCCGCATCGGACGCCTGCCGGTCGCAGTGCCGGCCTCTGTCCAGAACGTCAAGATCGAGGACCGCACGGTCACGGTCAGCGGCCCCAAGGGCGAGCTGACCCACCAGGTCCCCGAGCCCCTCACCGTCGAGCGTGCGGAGGACGGCTCCATCGTCGTCTCCCGTCCCGACGAGGAGCGCCGCAACAAGGCCCTGCACGGCCTGACGCGCACGCTCATCAACAACATCGTCCTCGGGGTCACCGAGGGCTACACGAAGAAGCTGGAGATCGTCGGCACCGGGTACCGCGTGACGGCGAAGGGCACGGACCTCGAGTTCGCCCTCGGCTTCTCCCACCCCGTCGTGGTGAAGGCGCCCCAGGGCATCACCTTCGCGGTCGAGACCCCCACCAAGTTCTCGGTGAGCGGCATCGACAAGCAGCTGGTGGGCGAGGTCGCGGCCAACATCCGCAAGCTGCGCAAGCCGGAGCCCTACAAGGGCAAGGGCGTGCGCTACGCGGACGAGACGGTCCTGCGCAAGGCCGGAAAGGCTGGTAAGTGATCATGGGTTACGCACTCAAGCACACCAAGGGTCGCGTCGGCAGCAAGCTGCGTGCTCGCGGCCGTCGTCACCTGCGCGTGCGTCGTCGTGTGGTCGGCACCCCGGCGCGTCCGCGCCTGGTCGTCACCCGCTCGCAGCGCCACGTGTTCGTCCAGGTCGTCGATGACTCCCAGGGCGTCACGCTGGCCTCGGCCTCCACCATGGAGGCGGACCTGCGCGCCGCGTCCGCCACGAAGTCGGACAAGGCCCGCACCGTCGGCACCCTGGTCGCCGAGCGCGCCAAGGCCGCCGGCATCGAGGCCGTCGTCTTCGACCGCGGCGGCAACAAGTACCACGGCCGCGTGGCCGCCGTCGCCGACGGCGCCCGCGAAGCCGGCCTGGCACTGTGACCGCCCTCCGGAACCAGGACGAGAAGAGGATCTGAACATGGCTGCACAGCAGCGAAGCAACGGTCCCGCGGCCACCGGCCGACGGGGCGAGAACAGCAGCAGCACCGAGGAGCGCAGCGGCGGCGGTCGCGAGCGCGGCGGGCGTCGTGGCGAGGGCCGCGGCGGCCGCAACCAGGAAGCGGAGAAGTCCGCCTTCCTCGAGCGCGTGGTGAACATCAACCGCGTGTCGAAGGTCGTCAAGGGCGGCCGCCGCTTCAGCTTCACGGCCCTCGTGGTCGTGGGCGACGGCGACGGCACCGTCGGTGTCGGCTACGGCAAGGCCAAGGAGGTCCCGGCTGCGATCTCCAAGGGTGTCGAGGAGGCGAAGAAGAACTTCTTCCGCGTCCCGCGCATCCAGGGCACCGTCGTGCACCCCGTCCAGGGTGAGGATGCGGCGGGCGTCGTCCTGCTGCGTCCGGCCGCTCCGGGTACCGGTGTGATCGCCGGCGGTCCGGTCCGCGCCGTGCTCGAGTGCGCCGGAGTGCACGACGTGCTCTCCAAGTCGCTCGGCTCGACCAACTCCATCAACATCGTGCGTGCGACCATCGCGGCGCTCAAGCAGCTGGAGGAGCCGGAGGCCGTGGCCGCCCGTCGTGGCCTCCCGGTCGAGGACGTCGTCCCCGCCGCCCTGCTGCGTGCGCAGGCCGCCGGTCGTGCCGCCGCTCGTGCCGAGAAGGTGGGTGCGTGATGCAGCTGAAGGTGACCCAGGTCCGTTCCACCATCGGTGGGACTGAGCCCCAGCGTGCGACCCTGCGCGGCCTCGGCCTCAAGCGCATCGGCGACGTGGTGGTGAAGGAGGACCGTCCCGAGATCCGCGGCATGATCCGCGCCGTCACCCACCTGGTGACGGTCGAAGAGGTGGACTGAATCCCATGACTGAGAACAATTCCCAGAGCCCCCTGAAGCTCCACGAGCTGCGCCCCGCGCCCGGTTCCAAGACCGCGCGCACCCGCGTCGGCCGTGGTGAGGCATCCAAGGGCAAGACCGCGGGCCGTGGTACCAAGGGCACCAAGGCGCGCTACCAGGTGAAGGCCGGCTTCGAGGGCGGCCAGATGCCGCTGCACATGCGCCTGCCCAAGCTGCGCGGCTTCACCAACCCCTTCCGCGTCGAGTACCAGGTCGTGAACCTGGCGACCCTGCAGGAGCTGTTCCCCGAGGGCGGCACCGTCACGGTCGAGGAGCTCGTCGCCAAGGGCGCCGTGCGCAAGAACCAGCCCGTCAAGGTGCTGGGCACCGGCGACGTGAGCGTCAAGCTCGACGTCACGGCGCAGAAGTTCTCGGCCTCGGCCGAGGCGAAGATCACCGCGGCGGGCGGGTCCGTCACCACCGCGTGAGTGTCTTTTGACGGGGCACCGCGGCGCAGAATAGCCTGTGCCGCGGTGCCCCTTCGTCATGGTCGGGGCCGGTCAGCGCCGCCGCACGCGCGCGACACCGGTGCCCCACAGCTGGACCGGTCACACTGACCTTTCGTCCGCCATCGGACCCCAGGAGGGACTTAGCCAGTGAACGCGTTCATCAGAGCGTTCCGCACCCCGGAGCTCCGGGCGAAGATCTTCTTCACCCTCGGCCTTCTCGCCGTCTACCGGCTCGGCGTCTTCATCCCGACCCCCGGCTTCGACTACACGAACGTCATGATCTGCGCGGAGCCGACGCTCTCGGGCGGCACCAGCGTGCTGGGCATGGTGAACGTCTTCTCGGGCGGGGCCCTGCTGCAGCTGTCGATCTTCTCGCTCGGCGTGATGCCCTACATCACCGCCTCCATCATCGTGCAGCTGCTGCGCGTGGTGATCCCGCGGTTCGAGGCCCTCCACAAGGAAGGGCAGTCGGGCACCGCCAAGCTCACGCAGTACACCCGGTACCTCACCATCGGCCTGGCGATCCTGCAGGCCACCACCATCATCACGCTCGTGCGCTCGGGCAACTTCTTCGTCGGCTGCGCCCTCGAGGTGATCCCCGACCAGTCCATCCCGGTCCTGCTGCTCATGGTGATGACCATGACCGTCGGCACCGTGATCATCATGTGGATGGGCGAGCTCATCACCGAGCGCGGCATCGGCAACGGCATGTCCCTGCTGATCTTCACCTCGATCGCGGCCTCGTTCCCCAGCGCCCTGGGCCAGATCTTCCAGCTGCAGGGCTGGATGATCTTCTCCCTCGTGGTGCTGGTGGCCCTCGTGGTCATGGTCGGCATGGTGTTCGTCGAGCAGGCGCAGCGCCGCATCCCGGTGCAGTACGCCAAGCGCATGGTGGGCCGCCGCATGTACGGCGGCACCTCCACCTACATCCCGGTGAAGATCAACCAGGCCGGCGTGATCCCCGTGATCTTCGCGTCCTCGATCCTCGCCCTGCCGCAGCTGGCCACCTCCTTCGCCGACGACCAGGCCGCCCCGTGGGTGCAGTGGGTGAACACGCACCTCGTGATGGGGGCGTCGTTCTCCTGGATCTACGCGCTGGTGTACGTCGGCCTCATCATCTTCTTCGCGTTCTTCTACGTCTCGATCACCTTCAACGCGGAGGAGATCGCCGACAACATGAAGAAGTACGGGGGATTCGTCCCCGGCGTGCGCGCGGGCCGCCCCACGGAGCGCTACCTGCAGTACGTCATCAACCGCATCCAGACGCCCGGCGCGATCTACCTCGCGGTGATCTCGCTGATCCCGCTGTTCGCCCTCGTGTTCCTCGGGGCCTCGCAGAACTTCCCGCTGGGCGGCGCGTCCCTGCTGATCATCATCGGCGTCGGCCTCGACACCGTGAAGCAGATCGATGCGAAGCTCCAGCAGCACCACTACGAAGGGATCCTGCGATGACCACCCCCACCTCCTCCGCCCCGGCGCGCCGGCTGCTGATCGTCGGCCCTCCCGGCGCCGGCAAGGGCACCCAGGCGGAGCGCATCGCCGCGGCCCTGTCGATCCCCGCGATCTCCACCGGCGACATCTTCCGCGCCAACGTCTCCCAGGAGACCGAGCTCGGCGTGCTCGCGAAGTCCTACATGGACAAGGGCGAGTACGTCCCCGACTCCGTCACCAACGACATGGTCCGCGACCGGCTCGCCCAGGACGACGCCCAGGGCGGCTTCCTGCTGGACGGCTACCCGCGCACCCTGGACCAGGTCGGCGCGCTGGACGCGATCCTCGCGGACGCCGGGCAGTCCCTGGACGCCGTGCTGCTGCTCGAGGTCGATCTCGAGGCCGTCGTGGAGCGCCTGGTCGCCCGCGGCGCCGAGCAGGGGCGCAGCGACGACACCGAGGAGACGATCCGTCGTCGCATCGAGGTGTACTCCGAGCAGACCGCCCCGCTGATCGCCGTGTACGAGGAGCGCTCGCTGCTGCGGCGCGTGGACGGCATGGCATCGATCGACGAGGTCACCGCGGCGCTGCTGGCGGAGCTCGGCGCCTGATGGCCCTGCGCGGCCGCCCGAAGGTCGAGCTGAAGACCCCGGAGCAGATCTCGATCATGCGCCGCAGCGGAGCGCTGCTCGCCCGCGTGCACGACATGCTCGCCGCCGAGCTGCGGCCGGGCATGACCACGGCGGATCTCGACCGGCTGGCCGAGACGATGATCCGCGACGAGGGCGCGACGCCGAACTTCCTGGGGTACCAGGGCTTCCCCGCGACGCTGTGCATCAGCGTCAACGAGGAGGTCGTCCACGGGATCCCGGGATCCCGGGTGATCGAAGAGGGCGACGTCGTCTCCATCGACGGCGGCTGCATCGTCGAGGGCTGGCACTCCGACGCCGCCCGCACCCACATCGTGGGCGCGCCGCGCTCGGAGGCCGACGTCCGCCTGGTCGAAGTCACCCGCGGGGCCCTCTGGGCCGGCATCGCCGCCCTCGCGGGAGCCCGGCGCGTGGGCGAGATCGGCGCCGCGATCGAGGACCATGTCGAGGCGGCGGCGGGGGAGGAGCTCTCCCATCTCGAGGACTTCGGCGGGCACGGCATCGGCACCGCCATGCACCAGCCGCCCGACGTCATGAACTACCGCACCCGCGACCGCGGACCGGCCCTGCGCGCCGGCATGTGCCTGGCGATCGAGCCGATGCTGATCCAGGGCCCCGGCGACTGGCGGATGCTCGAGGACGACTGGACGGTCGTGGCCACCGGCGGCGGCCGGGCCGCGCACTGGGAGCATTCCGTGGCCGTGACCGAGCAGGGGATCCTCGTGCTCACCGCGGCCGATGCCGGGGCCGCGCAGCTCGCCGAGCTCGGCGTGCGCATCGCCCCGGACCCGCTGCAGGAGTGATGGGGGTCATCCGCTCCTGCTCTCGGCCTTCCGGCCGGTCACGTGTAGGATGGTCGATCGGGTGTGCTCCGTCCTGTCTGCGCGTGTGAAGCGTCCGGGCTGCTGGGTGCCACCCCGGCGCGTTCCCCAGACCCCCCGGAGATCCCGGGGGAGCAGGACCGCGCTCGGAGACGAAGCGACCCCGCCCCGCGAGGCACGGGCGAGGAGATCGGAGAGGCATGGCCAAGAAGGACGGCGTGATCGAGGTCGAGGGCACGGTCACGGAGGCGCTCGCGAACGCGCGCTTCCGCGTCGAGCTGGACAACGGGCACAAGGTGCTGGCGCACATCTCCGGGAAGATGCGGCAGCACTACATCCGCATCCTCCCCGAGGACCGGGTGGTCGTCGAGCTGAGCCCCTACGACCTCGACAAGGGCCGCATCGTATACCGCTACAAGTGATCGACGCCGCCCGGCGGTGAAGATCGGGGGCGCCCAGCGGGCGTCCTCCCTCTCGTGAGAAGGAAGAAATGAAGGTCAAGCCGAGCGTCAAGCCGATCTGCGACAAGTGCAAGGTGATCCGTCGCCACTCGCGCGTCATGGTCATCTGCTCCAACCCGCGTCACAAGCAGCGCCAGGGCTGATCGGGTCCCCCGACCCGGTCGCACCTGCGCCATCCGTCGCCACGGCGACACGGCCCCCGGGCCACCCGTCCGCACCGCGGACACACAACAGAAGAGACGACACCGCCGATCGGCCCCGCCGATCGGACACCCGCAGTGCGGAGGCTGCGGCGCGGCGGATCCCCGGATCCGTGGAACGCGAGGAGTCGGATCAGGCCTCCGAGAACAAGTAGGAGAACTGCACTATGGCACGTCTGGTGGGCGTCGACCTCCCGCGCGAAAAGCGCCTCGAGGTCGCCCTGACGTACATCTTCGGCGTGGGTCGCACCCGCGCCCTCGAGACCCTGGCATCGACCGGGATCTCGGGCGACAAGCGCGTGCGCGAGCTGACCGACGAGGAGCTCGTCCAGCTGCGCGACCACATCGAGGCGAACTACCGGATCGAGGGCGATCTTCGCCGCGAGGTCGCCGCGGACATCCGCCGCAAGGTCGAGATCGGCAGCTACGAGGGCCTGCGTCACCGCCGCGGCCTGCCCGTGCGCGGCCAGCGGACCAAGACGAACGCGCGTACCCGCAAGGGCCCCAAGCGCACCGTCGCCGGCAAGAAGAAGGCGCGCTGACGCGCTCCCCGTGCCGCGCGAGAGGCGTCCGCGCCGTATCGCAGTCACTCCGCGCCGCTGAGCACGGCGCACCGATCATCTGAACTTTTCCGAGGAGTTCCGCCACATGGCAACCAAGACTCGCCAGTCCGCGACGCGCAAGCCGCGCCGCAAGGACAAGAAGAACGTCGTCAACGGACAGGCTCACATCAAGAGCACGTTCAACAACACCATCGTCTCCATCACCGACCCGACTGGCGCCGTCATCTCCTGGGCCTCCGCCGGCCAGGTGGGCTTCAAGGGCTCGCGCAAGTCCACGCCCTACGCCGCGCAGATGGCCGCCGAGGCCGCTGCCCGCCGCGCGCAGGAGCACGGCATGAAGAAGGTCGACGTGTTCGTCAAGGGCCCGGGCTCGGGTCGCGAGACCGCGATCCGCTCGCTCACCGCGACGGGCCTCGAGGTCGGCTCCATCCAGGACGTCACCCCGCAGCCGCACAACGGCACCCGTCCCCCGAAGCGTCGGCGCGTCTGAGGCCGTCCCGGGACCCGGGCCGCTGCGGCGGACCGGCCCCGGCACGTCTCGACCCCACCCCTCTTGAGCCCCCTCCAGAGCGTCATATGGCGGACGCTCGCAGAAAGGACACATCGTGCTCATTGCACAGCGCCCCACGCTGACCGAAGAGGTCGTGTCGGAGTACCGCTCCCGGTTCGTCATCGAGCCGCTCGAGCCCGGGTTCGGCTACACGCTGGGTAACTCCCTGCGCCGCACCCTCCTGTCCTCCATCCCCGGCGCCGCGGTCACCTCGATCCGCATCGACGGCGTGCTGCACGAGTTCAGCACCGTCCCCGGGGTCCGCGAGGACGTCACCGAGATCATCCTCAACATCAAGAACCTCGTCGTCTCCTCGGAGAACGACGAGCCGGTCGTGATGTACCTCCGCAAGGAGGGCGAGGGCAAGGTGACCGCCGCGGACATCACCCCGCCGGCGGGCGTCGAGGTCCACAACCCCGACCTGCACATCGCCACGCTGAACGACAAGGGCCGGCTCGAGATCGAGCTGATCGTCGAGCGCGGGCGCGGCTACGTGTCCGCCGCGCAGAACAAGGGCATCGACGGGGAGATCGGGCGCGTCCCGGTCGACTCGATCTACTCGCCCGTGCTCAAGGTGACCTACAAGGTCGAGGCGACCCGTGTCGAGCAGCGCACCGACTTCGACCGTCTGATCGTGGACGTCGAGACCAAGCCGGCGATCTCCCCGCGCGACGCCGTCGCCTCCGCGGGCAAGACGCTGGTCGAGCTGTTCGGCCTGGCGCACGAGCTGAACGAGGAGGCCGAGGGCATCGACATCGGCCCCTCGCCCACGGACCAGGCGATGGCCGCGGATCTGGCGCTGCCGATCAACGACCTCAACCTCACCGTGCGCTCGTACAACTGCCTCATGCGCGAGGGCGTCCACACCGTCGGCGAGCTGACTGCGCGCAGCGAGGCGGACCTGCTGGACATCCGCAACTTCGGGCAGAAGTCCATCGACGAGGTCAAGGCGAAGCTGGCCGACCTCGGACTGTCGCTGAAGGATTCCCCGGCCGGGTTCGACCCGTCGGCCGCTCTGGACTCCTACTCCGACGACTTCGGCGATCAGTACTGACATTTCTTGAACTAGGAGAACGACAATGCCTGCACCCACCAAGGGCGCGCGCCTGGGAGGTTCCCCCGCCCACGAGCGGATGATCCTCGCGAACCTCGCCACCGAGCTGTTCCGTCACAAGTCCATCACCACGACGGAGACCAAGGCCAAGCGCCTGCGTCCCCTCGCGGAGCGCCTGGTCACCCAGGCCAAGAAGGGCGACCTCGCCTCGCGCCGCCGTGTCATGCGCACGGTCCGCGACCGCGGCGTGGTCCACGCCCTCTTCGAGGAGATCGCCCCGACGTTCTCCGAGCGTCCGGGCGGCTACACCCGCATCACCAAGGTCGGCCCCCGCAAGGGCGACAACGCCCCGATGGCCGTCATCGAGCTGGTCAGCGAGGCGTACTCGCCGAAGCAGGCCGTGGTGAAGGAGGCCGAGGGCGCCGCCAAGGTGGCCGCCAAGGCCGAGGAGTCCGAGGCCGCCGCCGAGGAGACCACCACCGAGGACACCGCCGCCGAGGCGACCGAGGCTGCCGCCGAGGAGACCCCCGCGGAGGATTCCGAGAAGGCCTGACCCCTTCGAGGAGAACGCCGAAAGGGCCACCGGAAGAGATTCCGGTGGCCCTTTCGCGTACAGTGACCCCTGACGGCGTGCGGCCCGGAGCCGCCCCGGCGTCTTCCCCATTTCTCGCCTCCGGAGATCCTGCCATGACCGATGCACGCTTCCCCCGTCCGTCGATGCACCGCTCCCGGGGCCCCGCCGCGCCCTCGCCGCACGGCGCCCGCGGGCCCGTCCTCAGCCGGCGCGGTCTGCTGGCCGCCTCCGCCGCCGTCGTCCCGGCGGCGACCATCGGTCTCGCCGCCCCGGCGGCCGTGGCCGATCCGGAGGTGACCGGAGGCCGCACCCGCCGGCGCCGGGTCCCCCTGGCCGATGCGGAGCGCCGCACCGCGGACGGCGCGGTGATCCGCCGGGTCTCCGACGCCCCGGCGACGATGGTCGGCCTGACCTGGGACGCGGACGATGCGGCCGGAGCGGACGTCGCCGCCCGCGTGCGCGGCCGCTCCGTCGGGGGCGGCTGGGGGGACTGGCACGACCTCGAGCCGGCCATCGACCCCGACACCGGGGACGAGGCTCCCGGGACGGAGATCGCCTGGCTGGGTCCCGTCGACGCGCTCGAGTTCCGCGCCGAGTTCGACGGCTCCGACGCCACCGCCGCGATGACCGCCCATGTCCTCACGACCTCCGAGGCCAGCACGGACAGCTCCATGCGGCCCGACGCCGAGGACGCCGTGGCGACCCTGTCGAGCACCCGCGCCACCACCGCCTCGACGCTCTCCAGCACCGACCCGACCACCCCGCTGCTGATGGGCGCCCCGGCGATCATCCGCCGCGCCACCTGGGGCGCGGACGAGACGCTCACCCGCGCGACCACCGGCCACGACGAGATGCGCTCCGTGGTCGTCCACCACACGGCCGGCACGAACTCGTACACCAGGACGCAGTCCGCGCAGATCCTGCGCGGCATCCTCGAGTACCACACCCAGACGCTGGGCTGGGCCGATGTCGGCTACAACATCCTCATCGACAAGTACGGCCAGATCTTCGAGGGCCGGGCCGGAGGCCTGCACCGGGTCGTCGAGGGCGCCCACGCGCGCGGCTACAACTCCCGCACCGCCGGCATCAGCGTGATGGGGGACTACTCGAGCACCGCCGTGCCCTCGGCCGTCGTCTCCGCCGTCGGCCGGATCGCCGGATGGAAGCTGCTGGGCTCCTTCCTCGACGACGCCCACGGCAGCGCCCGCTTCACCGTCACGGCCTCGAACGTCGTCCATGCCACGGGCAGCACCGTGTCGCTCCCGCGCATCTTCGCCCACCGCGACGTGAACTACACCGACTGCCCCGGCGACCGGCTGTACGCGCAGCTCGACGCCATCCGGGACATCGCGCAGACCACCATCGACGAGGGCTGGCGCACCCACCTGGACGCCTACCGGGCCGCCGGCGGCTCCTCGGAGCTGGGCACCGTCTACCAGATCGCCCACTGGGAAGGGGACACCTGGGTGACCCGCCTGACCGGCGGCCTGGTCCTGTCCGAGGGCGAGGAGCCCGCGACGGCCTATGCGACGCCCTTCGTGCGGTCCTGGGCCCCGTCCTGGGGACGGCCCACGGGCGATGCGGTCGCCGGGTCCTCCGGGGCCGTGTCCCAGCGCTTCGAGGGCGGCACGGCCTCGCGGTCCTCGGAGGACGCCGAGGTCGTGTTCACGCCGAGCACCACCACCGGCCCCGAGGAGTACGAGGTCTACGGCGCGATCCGCAACACCTGGCTCGAGGGCGGCGGGGCGGACGTGCTGGGGGCGCCGACCGGACCGGAGCGCTCGGTCGCCGGGGGCCGCCAGCAGCCCTTCGCGCACTGCCTGATCTCCTGGAAGGACGGCGTGGGGGCGTTCGTCACCCGCGGCGCCATCGGCACCCGCTGGATCGCCAACGGCGGCGCGGCCGGGAAGCTCGGCTTCCCGCGCGTGAACGAGCGGGACATCAGCGGCGGGGCCACCCAGGTCTTCGAGCACGGCGACATCCACTACAGCCCGGCCACCGGCGCCCACGCCACCGGGGGAGCGATCGGCGCCTACTGGGCGCGCACCCGCTGGGAGGCCGGACCGCTCGGCTTCCCCGCCGGCGAGGAGGTCGCGGTGACCGGCGGCGTCGAGCAGCGCTTCCAGGGCGGCACCGTGCACTGGAACTCCCGCACCGGAGCCATCACCGTCCGCTGAGGCGGGGCGCCTCGGGGCGCCTCGGGCGCTTCTCCGGTGCCGCCCGGCGGCGCCCTCGAACCTCCATCGATCGGACGCCGCCCAGCGGTGCCCTCGAGCCTCCATGGATCGGACGCCGCCCGGCGTCGCCCTCGAGCCCCCATCGATCGGAGTGAGCCCGTCGCTTCCCGCCGAGGAAGCGACGGGTTCACTCCGATCGATGCGATAACGACGGATTCACTCCGATCGTTTCCGGCCGGAACCGGCGTGGACGGGCGGGGTCAGCCGAAGTGCTTCGGGAGCGTCGCCTCGCGCAGCGTGCGCAGCTCGGCGACGGGGAATGCGCCGACGCCCTGGATCTCCAGCTCCGCGCCGGTGGTCACGCCGATGCGGGCCAGCGGGAACTTCCGCGCCGTGCACATGTCGGTGAAGCGGACCTCCTCGCTGCGGGGCACGCCGACGATCGCGCGGGCCTGGGACTCCGAGAACAGCGCCGTGAACAGGTCCACGCCGTCGCGCTGGAGGACGTCGTCCAGGACGATCCGGGCGCCCGTGCCGAAGCGGGTCACGGACTCGACCAGGGCCTGGGCGAGACCGCCCTGGGAGAGGTCGTGCGCGGAGTCGACCATGCCGTCGCGGGAGGCGGCGATGAGGATCTCCGCGAGCTCCCGCTCGGCGGCGAGGTCCACCTGCGGGGGCAGGCCGCCGAGGTGGGAGTGGGCGACGTCGGCCCAGGCGGAGCCGGAGAGCTCTTCGCGGGTCGTGCCGAGCAGGAAGATCGCCAGGCCCTCGTCCTGCCAGCCCGACGGGGTGCGGCGGGCGACGTCGTCGAACACGCCGAGCACGCCGACCACGGGGGTCGGGTGGATCGCGGAGTCGATGCGGCCGGGCTCGCCGGTGGAGTTGTAGAGGGAGACGTTGCCGCCGGTGACGGGCACGCCCAGCTCCTGGCAGGCATCGGCGAGACCGTGGATCGCCTCGACCAGCTGCCACATCGGGCCCGGATCCTCCGGGGAGCCGAAGTTGAGGCAGTCGGTCACCGCGAGCGGCACCGCGCCGGAGGTGGCGACGTTGCGGTACGCCTCGGCCAGGGCCAGCTGCGCGCCGGTGCGGGGGTCGAGCTTGGTGTACCGGCCGTTGGCGTCGGTGGCCAGGGCGACGCCGCGGCCGGTCTCCTCGTCCACGCGGATCACGCCGGCGTCATCGGGCATGGCCAGCGCCGTGTTCCCGCCGACGTAGCGGTCGTACTGATCGGTGACCCAGCCGGCGGAGGCCAGGTTGGGCGAGGCGATGAGGGTGCGCAGGGTCTGGGCGATGTCCTCGGGGGAGGAGGGGCGCGCCAGCTCCTCCGCGCGGTCGGCCTGGAGAGCGTCCTGCCAAGCGGGGCGGGCGAAGGGGCGGTCGTAGACCGGCCCGTCGACGGCGACCGTGGAGGGGTCCACGTCCACGATGCGGCGCCCGAAGTGGTCGATGGTCAGGCGGCCGTCGCCGGTGACCGTGCCGATCACGGCGGCCTCGACGTCCCACTTGGCGGTGATCGCCTCGAACTCGGCCAGCTTCTCGGGGCTGACCACGGCCATCATGCGCTCCTGCGACTCGCTCATGAGGATCTCGCCGGCGGTGAGGGTGGGGTCGCGCAGCAGCACGTTCTCGAGGTCGATGTGCATGCCCGAGCCGCCGTTGGCGGCCAGCTCGCTGGTCGCGCAGGAGATGCCGGCGGCGCCGAGGTCCTGGATGCCCTCGACGGTGCCTGCGGCGTACAGCTCGAGGCAGCACTCGATGAGGACCTTCTCCATGAAGGGGTCGCCCACCTGGACGCTGGGGCGCTTGACGGGCCCGCCCTCCTCGAAGGTCTCCGAGGCGAGGATCGAGGCTCCGCCGATGCCGTCGCCGCCGGTGCGGGCGCCGAAAAGGACCACCTTGTTGCCCGGTCCGGTGGCGGAGGCGAGGTGGATGTCCTCGTGGCGCAGGACGCCCACGCACAGGGCGTTGACCAGCGGGTTGGTCTGGTAGGAGGCGTCGAAGACGGTCTCCCCGCCGATGTTGGGCAGGCCCAGCGAGTTGCCGTAGCCGCCCACGCCGGCCACCACGCCGTGCACGACGCGCGCGGTGTCGGGGGCGTCGATCGCGCCGAAGCGCAGCTGGTCCATCACGGCGACGGGCCGTGCGCCCATGGAGATGATGTCGCGGACGATGCCGCCCACGCCGGTCGCGGCCCCCTGGTAGGGCTCGACGTAGCTGGGGTGGTTGTGCGACTCGACCTTGAAGGTCACCGCCCAGCCGTCGCCGATGTCCACGACGCCGGCGTTCTCGCCCATGCCCACCAGGAGCTTCTCGCGCATCTGCTCGGTGGTGCGCTCCCCGAACACCCGCAGGTGCTTCTTGGAGGACTTGTAGGAGCAGTGCTCGGACCACATCACCGAGTACATGGCGAGCTCGGCGTTGGTGGGGCGGCGTCCCAGGATCTCGCGGATCTGCTGGTACTCGTCGTCCTTCAGGCCCAGCTCCGCGTACGGCTGCTGCTGGTCGGGGGTGCCTGCGGCATGCTCGACGGTGTCGACGTCGCCGGCGGTCGCCTGCGGGGAGGCGGTGGGCACGCGGGGATCAGATCCGGTCATCGGTACGCTCGGTCCATTCACGCTGGGGCTGGGTCGGGGCCAGTCTATTCGGCCCCGACCCGTGCCCGTCCCCGGCGTCCGGATCGGGTCGCCGCGTCAGCGCTTGGCGGCGCGGCGGGCCTCCTCGCGGGCCGCCTCCTTCGCGGCGTCCCGCAGCACCTTCTCGCTGAGCGGGGAGTCGGTGCTGGCCCGCTGGGCGCGGAAGTAGGCGGCCGCCTCCTCCTGCCGCCGCGCCTCGCCGCCGAGGGCGATCGGGGCGCGCACGTGCTCCGGGGCCAGGTCGAAGGCGGCGACGAGGTCCAGGGCGTGCGGTCGCAGCCGCCACAGCAGGCGACGCACCTCGGCCGCGACCTGCCGGCCGCGCTGGGCCGAGAGCATCCCGTCCAGCAGGAACCATGCGAGATCGGCCTGGACGAGGGAGAGCCCGAAGAGGTCGCGCAGGTCGGTGAGCACGGCGCGCGTGCCCTCGTCCTCGAAGCGCTCGATCGCGGCGGTGAAGGCGCGCCAGCGCAGCAGGTCCGCGTGGGCGCGGGCGGCGTCCAGCATCTCGATCTGGTGCTTGTTCACGAGCGCGGCGGCATCGGCCGGGCTCTGGCGGCCCGCCGGGCGCAGCGCCAGGGCGACCTCCTCGACCTTCACGCGCGCGCGGTCGGCGAGCAGGGCCTCCTGGAACTCGGCGTCGCGCAGGCTCTGGGAGGAGCGCTCGGCCCGGCCGGCGTCGGTGGCGGTCTGCACCAGGCGGTGCCAGGGGGTGTGGCGCCGGGCGAGGGTGTCGGCGCGCTGCGCGATGAACCGGCCGATCCCCGCCCGGTCGATGCTGCGCAGCTCCTGGCGGTAGTCGGTGAGCAGACGCTTGGCCACCAGCTGCAGCAGGATCGTGTTGTCGCCCTCGAAGGTGGCGTAGACGTCGAGGTCCTGGTGCAGGCCCACGAGGCGGTTCTCCGCCATGAAGCCGGCGCCGCCGCAGGCCTCGCGGCATTCCTGGATGGTGTCCAGGGCCAGGCGCGTGGAGGTGGGCTTGAGCGCGGCGGCGAGCGTCTCGAGGTCCTCCCGGGCCTCGGGGGTGTCCCCGCGGCCGGAGAAGACGTCGTCGAAGGCGTGCAGCAGCTCCTCGTGCGCGAAGGCGCCGGCGTAGGTCGCGGCGAGCTTGGGCAGCAGGCGGGCCAGGTGGGACTGGTAGTCCAGCAGCACCGTCTCCTCGGTGGGGGAGGCG
Source organism: Brachybacterium phenoliresistens (assembly GCF_039530785.1). Taxonomy (NCBI): domain Bacteria; kingdom Bacillati; phylum Actinomycetota; class Actinomycetes; order Micrococcales; family Dermabacteraceae; genus Brachybacterium; species Brachybacterium phenoliresistens. The sequence continues at coordinate 159,018 of NZ_BAAAOW010000003.1, read as the reverse complement.
GCGGTGAACTGGCGGCGCTGGGAGGCATAGGTGATCGCGATGTGCAGCGCGAGCTGCGAGGCGCGGATCGCCGAGCCGTCCAGGGACACGCGGCCCTGGACGAGGGTGCCGATCATGGTGAAGAAGCGCCGCCCGGGGGAGTCGATCGGCGAGGAGTAGGTGCCGTCGGGCGCGACGTCGCCGTAGCGGTTGAGCAGGTTCGTGCGCGGCACGCGGACGCGGTCGAAGGCCAGGCGGCCGTTGTCGATCCCGTTCAGGCCGCCCTTGGGGCCGTCGTCCTCGCTGCGCACTCCCGGGAGCAGCTCCCCGTCGGCATCGCGGACGGGCACGAAGAAGCAGTGCACGCCGTGGTCCACGCCGCGGGTGATCAGGCGCGCGAACACCGTGGCGGCGCGCGCGTGGATCGCCGCGTTGCCCAGGTAGTCCTTCCAGGCGGCGCGGAAGGGCGTGTGGATCACCCATTCCTCGGTCGCCTCGTCGAAGGTCGCCGTGGTGGCCAGGGACTGGACGTCCGAGCCGTGCCCGATCTCCGTCATCGCGAAGGCGCCGGGCAGCGCGAGGCTCATCGCGTCCGGGATCCACGCCCGGTGGTGCTCCTCGGTGCCCAGCTGCAGGATCGCCGAGGTGAACAGGCCCCACTGCACCCCGGCCTTGATCTGCAGGGACGGGTCGGCGAGGACCAGCTCCTCGAAGGAGGCCACGTTGCCGCCGTTGTCGTTGGGCCCGCCCAGGGACTCGGGCAGCATGGGCAGGGAGACCCGGGCGTCGGCCAGGGTCTGCAGCTGCTCGAAGACGCGGGCGCGGTGCTCGGCCACGGTCGCGTCCAGCGGCCGATGCAGGGCGCTGCTGCGGGCCCGCTCGCGCGCCGCCCGGCGCAGCTCGGCCCAGTCGCCGAGCAGGGCCTCGGCGACCGCGTCGACGTCCAGGCGCGGCGCGCCGGCCGCGGGGACGGGGATCGGGCCGGTGGGGTCAGCGGTGCCGCGCGGGATGCCGCGGGGGTCGGATGCGGTGGAGGTGGTCGTGGACGTCAATGTCGCATTCCCTTCATGAGCCAGGTGACGAGGTGATCGATGAGCTGGTCGTCGGTGATGGTGCCGCCGGCCGGGCCGGAGGTCCGGTCGGTCATCCAGCGGTCCACGGCTCCGCGCACGAAGCCGACCGCTCCCGCCGCCCACACCTCGGGGGAGGGGGAGCTATCGGGGACCGCCGCCGCGACCAGGCGCGCGGTGGAGGACAGGAAGTGGTTCAGGCCGTCGCTGGGCCGGGTGACGAAGCGGTAGACGTTCGGGGAGCTCTCCGCCGTGGAGACGTAGGCGGAGATCATCACGCGGATCCGGGCCTCCGCGTCGACGGCGCCGCCGGCCTCCTGCTCGAGGCGGGCGATGCCCTCGACCAGCTGGCGGTGCATGTCGGAGAGGATGTGCATGCCGATCGCCCGCTGCAGCTGCGCCTTGTCGGTGAAGTACCGGTAGACGATGGACTTCGACGTCCCCGAGGCGACGGCGATGTCCTCCATGGTGACGTCGGGGCCCTGGGCGTGGATGAGCTTGCGGGCCACGCGCAGCATCTCGGCCCGGCGCGTCTCGCGGTGCGCCGCCCAGCGGGCAGAGCGGCCGTCGACCGCGGGGGCGGCGGGGGAGGCGCCCTCGCCGGGGGCGGCGAGGCCGTCCAGCGGCCCGGGCCCCTCGTCGCGCGGCGCGGCGGGATCCCCGGGCGCGATGCCGGGAGGGGGATCCGCGGGCGCCGCGGAGGACGCCGTCGAGGCGGACGGCGCGGAGGACCCGGAGGGCGGAGAAGGTTTCACGGGACCAAGGGTATCAAGTACCGTCGGTTCCAGGTAGTCTCTGTCACGCCCGATCCGGTGCGGCAGCAGACGTGCCGGTGCCGATCCGCCGTCCGATCCGAAGAGGTGTCCCGTTCCGTGACCAGCCCCGCCAGCTCCTCCGCCGATCCCATCGAGCCCCTCGGCGCCCCCGCCGAGCCCGCCGGGCCGGGCGAGCCCTCCCGTCCCGCATCCCCCGGCCGCCCGGCGGAGCCCGCCGGCGGCATCGGCCCCGACGAGGGCCGCAGCGCCCTGGACCTGCGGCGCACCCCCGAGGTGCGCGATGCCTACGTCCTCGGCGGGAACCGCATCCCCTTCGCCCGCGCGGGCGGCGCCTACGCGGGCGTGTCCAACCAGGACCTGCTGACCGCTGCCCTCGACGGCCTCGTCGCCCGCTTCGGCCTGCAGGGCGAGATGCTGGGCGAGGTCGCCGGCGGCGCCGTCCTCAAGCTCGCCGGGGACCTCAACCTCACCCGCGAGAGCGCGCTGGGCACGCCGCTGGACCCGCGCACCCCGACCCTGGACCTGTCCAAGGCCTGCGCGACGGGGCTGGAGACGGTCATGCACGTGAGCAACCGGATCCGCCTGGGGCAGATCGACTCGGCGATCGCCTGCGGCGTGGACTCCGCCTCGGACTCGCCGATCGAGGTCACCCCGCGCCTGCGCCGCCTCCTGCACCGCCTGAACGCCGCACGCAGCCTCCCGCAGCGCCTCTCCGTGCTCGCGGGCGCGCGCCCCGGGGACCTGGCGCCCGTGCCGCCGCGCAACTCCGAGCCGCGCACGGGCCTGTCCATGGGCGAGCACCAGGCCGTCACCACCGCGCAGTGGGGCATCAGCCGCCAGGCGCAGGACGAGCTGGCCCTCGCCTCGCACCGCGCCCTGGCCGCCGCCTACGACTCCGGCTTCCTCGACGACCTCGTCACCGGGTACCGGGGCATCGGCCGGGACACGAACCTGCGCCCCGACTCGAGCCTGGAGAAGCTGGCCTCGCTCAAGCCCGTGTTCGGCCTGGGCAGCCCGGCCGTCGCCGAGCCGACCATGACCGCCGGCAACTCGACGCCGCTGACCGACGGGGCCTCCGCCGTGCTGCTCGGCAGCCGGGACTGGGCCGCGGCCCGCGGCCTGACGCCCCTGGCGCGGGTGGTCGACGCCCGCAGCGCCGCCGTGGACTTCGCCCACGGCGAGGAGGGCCTGCTGATGGCCCCGGCGTACGCCGTGCCGGAGCTGCTGGACGCCCACGGCCTCGCGCTCGCCGACATCGACCTGTACGAGATCCACGAGGCCTTCGCCGCGACCGTGCTCTCGACCCTCGCCGCCTGGGAGTCCGAGGACTTCTGCCGCGACCGCCTGGGCCGCACGGCGCCGCTGGGATCGATCGACCGCTCGCGGCTGAACGTCACCGGCTCCTCCCTCGCGGCGGGGCACCCCTTCGCCGCCACCGGCGGGCGCATCGTCGCCACCCTCGCCAAGCTGCTGCACCAGCGCGCCCGCGAGACCGGGCGCAGCCAGCGCGGCCTCGTCTCGATCTGCGCGGCCGCCGGCCAGGGGACCGTCGCCCTGCTCGAAGCCGACCCCGCCTGAGCCCCCACCCGAACAGGAGAACGACCGTGGTCGACGCCTATACCCGTCTGGTCCGCACCGCCCCCGGGCGCGCCCTCGCCGCCCGTACCGGCCTGCCCCGCCCGCCGCACCTCCCGCGCCGCGCGGAGCGGCCCCAGCCCGTGCTCGACCCCGTCGTCGTGCTGGGCTCCGGGGAGGGGGCCGAGCAGATCACCGGCACCCTGCTCGGCTGGGGCGCCGATGTCCGCCGCCGCTTCGCCGAGACCGAGCACCCCGGCAGCGTCGTGATCGTGCTGGACGCGATCGAGCGCCCCGAGGACATCGGCCCCCTCGTGCTGCCCCTGGCCGAGGCCATGCGCGGCCTGGCCGCCGGAGCCCGGGTGGTGACCGTCTCCCGCCCCGCCGCGGGCCAGGACCCGGCCCGGGACGCGGCCCGCGGCGGGGTCGAGGGGTTCGTGCGCAGCCTGGGGCACGAGATGCGCCGGGGATCCACCGCCAACGGCCTGCTGGTCGCCGACGGCGTCGCGCTGGACGCCCCGTCGGTGACCGGAGCCCTGCGCTTCCTCCTCTCGGCGCGCAGCGCCTTCGTCGACGGCCAGCTGCTGCGGATCGACGCCGCCGGCGCCGCGCTCCCGGAGAGCTGGGAGGCGCCGCTGGCCGGGCGCACGGCCCTGGTCACCGGCGCCGCCCGCGGCATCGGCGCGGCGATCGCCCGCACCCTCGCCGCCGACGGCGCCCGGGTGGTGCTGCTGGACGTGACCGCGGCGGGCACCGAGCTCGCGCGCCTGGCCAACGAGCTGCGCGGCGTGCCCGTGCAGCTGGACGTCACCGCGGCCGATGCCGGGGACCGCCTGGCCGCCTTCCTGCGCGAGCGCGGCCTCCGCCTGGACATCGTGGTGCTCAACGCGGGCATCACCCGCGACCGCATGTTCGCGAACATGGCGCCGGACCGCTGGGACCCGGTGATCGCGGTGAACATCGCCAGCCAGATCAGCCTCATGCGCGACCTGCTGGCCGCCGATGCCCCGGCCGCCGAGGCCTCCGGGTCGGCCGATGCCCCTGCGGCGGCCGATGCCTCCGCGGCGGGTCGGTCCGCGGCGGCCCCGGTGCTCGGGGACGAGCTGCGCGTGGTGTCCCTGGCCTCCACCAGCGGCATCGCCGGCAACCGCGGGCAGTCCAACTACGCCGCCTCCAAGGCCGGGGTGATGGCCTTCGTCGAGGCGCTCGCCGGGCAGCTCGAGGAGCGCGGCGGCACCGCCAACGCCGTCGCCCCCGGCTTCATCGAGACCGAGATGACCCGGAAGATCCCGCCGCTGCAGCGCGAGGTCGCCCGGCGCATCAGCTCCCTCCAGCAGGGCGGGCTGCCCGTCGACGTGGCCGAGGCCGTCGCCTTCCTCGCCTCCGGCCCGGCCGGCGGCGTGCGCGGGCAGACGCTGCGCGTGTGCGGCCAGCACATGGTGGGACGGTGACGGCGTGGTCGAGCTGAACCGCCGCCGGACCTCCGCCGCGCCGGGCCCGGAGCGGGCCCGCATGCTGCGTGAGGTGCCGTCCTTCCCCGCCATCTACGCCGCGGCGCTGCGGCCCCGCCCCGGCATGCGTCGCAGCACCGAGCTGCCCGGCACGGCCCTCGGCGTCTCCTCCGTGCGGATCGACGCGCAGCGCGCCGCCGCCTTCGACCACCTCATGGGCGGCCCGGCCACCGAGCTGGTCCATCCCGGGGTGCTGCACGTGCTCGCCTTCCCCGTCTCCCTGGCGCTGATGGCGCGCGGGGACTTCCCTTTCCCCCTGCTGGGGCTGGTGCACACCGCCAACCAGATGCTCCAGCACCGCCCCGTGCGGGTGGGGGAGCTGGTCGACGTCGAATGCCGCACCCGCGGCCTGCGCCCCCATCGTCGCGGCAGCACCTTCGAGGCCGTCTCCACCATCAGCTCCGGCGGGGAGATCATCGCGACCGACGTGTCCACCTATCTCGCCAAGGGCCGACGGTCCGGGACGCCCGGCGGCGATGCGGCATCGGCCGCCGCCGGACCGGGAGCGGCGCGCCCCTCCGGGACCTCGCCCGCCGCGGGCCCCGGGGAGGAGCCGGGGGAGCGCGCCCCCTTCACCGCCCCGATCCCCACGGGCCGATGGCGCCTGGGCGCGGACACGGGACGGCGCTACGCCGAGGTCTCCGGGGACGCCAACCCCATCCACATGTCCGCGCTCAGCGCCCGGGCGTTCGGCTTCCCCCGCGCGATCGCCCACGGGATGTACACCGCCTCGCGGGCCTTCACCGAGTCCCGCGCCGACCTGACCCGGCCGCTGCGGTGGGACGTCGAGTTCGGCGCCCCCGTCACCCTGCCCGGGACCGTCCTGGTGCGCTACGAGGAGGACCGGGAGGCCGGCAGCACGCGCGGCATCGGCTGGCGCCCCGCGACGGGCGACCGTCCGGCGCGACGCTGCTTCACCGTGGACGTCACCGCGCTGAGGTGAGAAGGTCGCGGCATGCGCATCCTCCTCACGAGCTTCGGGACCCGCGGCGACGTCCAGCCCTACGCCGCCTTCGCCGCGGCCCTCGCCGATGCCGGCCACCAGGTCACCCTCGCCGTCCCCTCCGCCCTCGCCGACCTCGTCCCCGCTGCGGGGCGAGGCGGCGGCGGGGCCGGCCCGGCGGGCCGCGTCACCGTCCGCCCCGCCGGTGACGAGATGCTGCGCATGATCCGCGACGTCATGCCGCAGATGTCCGGGGCGGCCGACGGGCTCCGGAGCTTCCGCGCGATGAAGAGCGCCATGCGCGAGCACCTCGAGGAGACCTGGCAGGCCGCGCTGCAGCAGCAGGCCGAGGACGGCGGCGTCGATGTCGTCGTCCACCACGCCAAATGCCTCGGCGGCCCCCACATCGCCGAGAAGCTCGGCATCCCCGCGGTGCTCACCCTGCCGCTGCCGTTCTACACCCCCACCTCGGCGTACCCGGTGCCCTTCTTCGGCGGAGCGGACCTGGGGGCTCGCGGCAACCGCGCCAGCTACGCGATGGGCCGCGCCGGGAACGCGCTGTACGCGCCGATGCTCTCGGCGTTCCGCGCCCGGATCGGCCTGCCGGGCCGCGTGGGGCGGCTGGAGGACCCCCTGCGCACCCCCGACGGCTCCGCCGGGCACGTGCTGTATCCCTACAGCCGGCACGTCCTGCCCGTCCCGCCGGACTATCCGAGCACGGCGCACGTGCCCGGCTACTGGTTCCTGCCCGAGCAGGAGGAGGCCCTCGCCCCCGAGGTCGAGGAGTTCCTCGCCGCCGGGGAGGCGCCGGTCTACATCGGGTTCGGGTCCATGGGCTTCGGCAAGGGAGCCCAGGAGCGGCGCGACGCCGTCCTCGGGGCCCTCGCCGCGACGGGGCTGCGCGGCATCGTGGCCACCGGCTGGGGCGGCATGACCCCCGGCGCCTCGGACCGCGAGGACGTGCTCGTCGTCGAGGGCGCCCCGCACGGTGCGCTGTTCCCGCGCTGCGCCGCCGTCGTCCATCACGGCGGCGCCGGCTCCACCGCCGCCGGCCTGCGCGCCGGCCGGCCCACCCTCATCGTGCCGTTCCTCGGCGACCAGCCGTTCTGGGGCGCGCGCCTGCGCGAGCTCGGCGTGTCCCCGCGGCCGCTGCCGCCGCGCCGCCTGGGACAGGACCTGGCCGCCCGCCTCGGCGAGCTGGTCGGCACGCCCGCCTACGCCCGGCGCGCCGACGAGGTCGGGCAGCGCCTGCGCGCCGAGGACGGGCTGGGGGAGGGCGTGCGCATCCTCGAGGAGATCGTCGCCGCCGGCTGAGAGCCCGCAGCGTAAGCCGCGGCGCCCCGCAGCAGGCTGCCTCGGGCGGTGCCTCGGGGCGCCTCGGGCCGCGGTCACCGCAGGCGCGGCAGGCCCTCCCGCAGGGTCTCGAGCAGATGGGCGATCACCGCAGGGGCGTCGGGATCCTCCATCAGGGCCACGTTCGGGGGCCGGCCCCATCGGCCCAGACGGTCGCCGACGGTCTGGCCGCGCGTGAGCGTGCCGGCCAGCTCCACGTCGACGGCGAGAGGCACCGTGCGGGCCAGCTGCGGCTCCAGGGCATGGGCCGCCACCAGCGGGTCGTGCACATGGGCCATCCAGCCGAAGCCGTCGGCCCGATGGAACTCGAAGTACCACCGGAACGCCTCCAGCAGCAGCGGGATCACCGGATGGTCGGCGGTGCCGGCCAGGGCATCGAGGGTGTCCTGGTGGAACTCGACGGACTCCGTCGCATCCAGCGGCGCGAGCACGGGCGGCCGCTCGGCGGCGGAGAAGGCCGCGAGGGTGCGCTGGGCCGCATCGGGATCCACCGCCACGTTCCACTCGGTGGTCGGGGCCGTGTTGCCGCGGTGGTTGATCGCCCCTCCCATGATGTGCAGGCGGCGCAGCAGCCGCGGCAGCTCCGGCTCGATCTCGAGGGCCAGGGCCAGATTGGTGTGCGGGCCCAGCACGAGCCCGACCAGCTCCCCGGGATGCTCGCGGGCGGCGTCCACCCACAGCCGGGCACCGCTGCGCGGATCCTCCCGGCGGCTCGGATCCGCCGTCACCGCGTGCCCGAGGCCCTGCGGGCCGTGGGTGTCATCGGCCGTCATCAGCTCCGCCACCAGGGGAGCGGCGCTGCCGCGCGCGACCGGGGCCGGGATGCGCAGCATCTCGGCCAGGATCAGGTTGTTGCGGGTCACGGCGTCCACGTCGACGTTGCCCGCGGTCGAGACGATCCCCGCGAGCTCGACGTCCTCGCGGCAGGCGAGGTAGGTCAGGGCCAGGGCGTCGTCGATGCCGGTGTCGCAGTCCACGAGGAGGGGGATCGTCATGCTCCGATGGTACGGATCGCCCGAGGGTCTGCGCGCCCTGCCGACGCGGCGCTCCGGCGCCGCGGAGGCCTCGCCGCAGCACCCGAGCGCCGGTAGAGTCATCGGATGTCTCATCGGACACCCCGTGCAGAGCCTCCCTCCGCCGGCCCGCCTCCCGGGAGCGCATCGCGCTCCGACGCCGGCCGGGACGCGCCGGCGCACCTCGCGGTCGGCGAGCCCGCCCGGCTCCCGTACCACGCCCTGATCTGGCTGGCCGTGGCCACCTTCAGCACCGGCATCGACGGGTACGTGCTGGCGGGCCTGCTCCCGGACATCGCCCGGGACCTCTCCGTGAGCGAGGCCGTCGCCGGGCAGCTGGTGACCGCCTTCGCGCTCACCGCCGCGCTCGCCGGCCCGCTGCTCGGCGCCCTCACGAGCGGCCGCGAGCAGCGCGCCACCATCATGGCGGCCCTCGCGGCCTTCATCGCCGGCAACGTCGTCAGCGCCCTCGCCCCGACCTACGCGGTCGCCCTCGGCGGCCGGATCATCGCGGCCCTCGGCGCCTGCATCCTCGGAGCGGCCGTCACCGGCTACGTCGTCCACCTCGTCCCCGAGCGCTCCCGGGGCCGCGCCCTGTCCTTCGTCCTCGGCGGCTGGATGACCGCCACCGCGCTCGGCGTGCCCGTCGGCCTGCTGCTGGGCCAGAGCAGCTGGCGCGTCCCCCTGCTCATGGTCGCGGCCGTCGGCACCCTCGCCCTCATCGGGATCGCCGCGCGGCTGCCGGCCCTGCGCTACCCGCCGACCCGCCTGCGCGAACGCCTGCAGCCGCTCCTGCGACCACGCCTGGTCGCCGGACTGCTGGTCTCCACCGGCGTGCTCTGCGCCAGCTACACCTGCTTCACCTATGCGGTGCTGATCCTCGGACCGGTCCACCCGCAGGCCGGGGCGATCATCCTCATCATGCTCGGCTACGGGCTGGCCAGCATGCTCGGCAACGCCGTCAGCGGCCGCCTGGTGGACCGCTTCGACCCGGTGCGGGTGCTCACCGCGATCCTCCTCGTCCTGCTGGCCGATGCCGTCCTCGCCGGCACCGCCTTCTCGGTGCTCGGCGCGGGGGCGATGGCCGCGGCGACCCTGGCATGGTTCCTCCTCGCCGGGATCGGCAACGGCGCCCACGCGGTCCCGCAGCAGGCGCGCCTGGCCGCGATGGCCCCGGCCTCAGCGAGCGTCGTGATGGCGCTGAACGCGAGCGCGATCTCCCTGGGCGTCGCCCTCGGCGGCGGAGCCGGGGGCCTGGGCCTCGCCCTGGGCATGGAGGCCGTCCACCTGCCGTGGATCGCCGCGACCCTGCTCACGGCCACGCTCGCCCTGCACCTGGTGGTGGCCCGATGGTCCCGCCGACCTCATAGACTCCCGGGATGAGCACCCCCGAGCCCGCCGAGACCACCCTGCACCAGAGCGATCGCGTGATCCTCGAGCACGCCCTCGCGGAGCCGGAGGGCGGCGCCGGCCGCGACCTGATCGTCCTCGAGGACGCCTCGGGCGAGCTCACCGCCCGGGCCCTCGACGCCGCCGCGGCCCGGCCCGGCGCCCGCGTCCTCGGCTGGAGCGCCTCCCGCCGCCTCACCGCAGCGCTGCGCGAGCGCTTCTCCGCCCAGATCGCCGCGGGGTCGCTGATCCTCCCTGCGGTCGATGGCGAGCCGACCCCGCTCGTCGACCACCTCGCGGCTGCGACGTCTGGCGCATCTGTCCCCGCTGCGGGCGCTCCGGCCGCGGCGGCGGACGCGGCTGCGGACGCGACGACCTCACCGGATGGCGGCGCGGCGACCTCCGCTGGCGGCGACCTCCTCGCCTTGATGCGCCTGCCCAAGGCCCTGCGCGAGCTCGATGCCCGGGCCCGCGAGCTCGCCGTCCACGCCCTCGCCACCGGCGCCGAGCTCGAGCTGGTCGCCGGCGGGCGCGTCAAGCACATGTCCCGCTCGCAGAACGAGACCCTCGCCAGGACCTTCGCGGAGGTCGCGGCCTCCCGCGGGATCGGCAAGTCCCGGGCGCTGGCGGCCTGCGGGCCCCGCCCGGGCACGCGCCTGCTCGAGCCCGCGCGCGGCGCCGCCCGGCTGCGCGTGCGCGGCCAGCAGCGGGAGATCCCGCTGCGCGGCGTCGGCGGCGTGTTCGGATCGGCCTCGGCCGATGCCGGAAGCGTGCTGCTGCTGGAGACCCTCGACGCCGGCATCGCCTCGCTCGAGGGCGTCGAGCGGGCGATCGACCTCGGCGGCGGCAACGGGCTGATGACCGCCTATCTCGCCGCGGCCCTCCCCGACGCGCAGGTGCTCTCCAGCGATGACGACGCCGATGCGGTCGCCTCGGCCCGGCTCACCCTCGCCGCGGCCGGCCTCGCCCGGGACGGCGTGAGCGTGCGCTGGGACGACGCCCTCTCCCAGGAGGAGCCGGCCAGCGCGGACCTCCTCGTGCTCAACCCGCCCTTCCACGACGGCACCGCGGTGGACGCCACGCTCGTCCAGGAGCTCCTCGACGCCGCCGCCCGCGTGCTGCGCCGCGGCGGCCAGCTCTGGATGGTCCACAACTCCCACCTGCGCTACCGCCCCGAGCTCGAGCGACGCGTGGGCCGGGTCCAGCAGGCATCCCGGGACCGCCGATTCACGGTCCTCGTCGCCACCCGCGCCTGACCGGGGCTATTTCGTCGGGCGGGGTCGGTCCAGCTGTTCCCGTCGGGCAAGCCAGATCCGGGTGACCTGTCGACCGGGACCGGCTCGTAGGCCGTTTCCGTCGGCCGTCCCGGAGCGGGGCACGGCAGCCGTGTCGGGAGATCTCTCATCCCGCGTCGCCACGGGAAGGTGGAGGACTCGCTGCGCCACGAGCACGGGGGACTGCGCACGGGTGGAGCAACGAGCGGAGTAAAGACGTCGCATCGAGAACGAGCGGAGTGAACCCGTCGCTTCCCGGACAGGAAGCGACGGGTTCACTCCGCTCGATGGCGTTGCGACGACATCACTCCGCTCGATTCCGACACGAGCGCGGGTCGGCGTCAGGACCCTGAGATTCCGGCGGTGGCGTTCCGGACCGGAGGACTCGGTCGTGGGACCGGGTCGCGGGACCGGGTCGTAGCCGGCGTCGGGGACCTCAGTCGTCGAGGGCCTCAGGCGGTGAGCGCGGTGAGGACCGAGGTGAAGAATCCCAGGCCGTCGGTGCCGGTGCGGGTGCCGCGGCCCGGCTCGTCGGGGCCGAAGCCGGACTCCACGGCATGCTCGGGATGCGGCATGAGGCCGACCACGTTGCCGTACTCGTTGGTGATGCCGGCGATGCCGTTCCAGGAGCCGTTGGGGTTCTCCTCGAAGCCGACCGGACCGTGGGTCGCGCCCTCGGTGTAGCGGAAGACCACGCGGCCCTCGCCCTCGAGCTCGTCCAGGGTCTTCGCATCGGCCACGAACTGGCCGTCCTGGTTCTTCAGGGGGATGCGGATGACCTGGTCCTTCTCGTACGCCGTGGTCCAGGCGGTGCGGTTGTTCTCGACCCGCAGCGGCTGGTCGCGGCAGATGAAGGAGCGGTGCGCGTTCTTGATCATCGAGCCCGGCAGCAGATGCGTCTCGCACAGGATCTGGAAGCCGTTGCAGATGCCCAGCACCGGGATGCCGCCCTTGGCGGCGTCGACGACCTTCTCCATCACCGGCGCGAAGCGGCTGATCGCTCCCGCGCGCAGGTAGTCGCCGTAGGAGAACCCGCCGGGCAGGACCACGGCGTCGACCTCCTGGAGGTCGTCATCCCCGTGCCACAGCGGCACGGCCTCGGCGCCGGCGATCCGCACGGCGCGCAGCGCATCCCGGTCGTCGAGCGTCCCGGGGAAGGTGACCACGCCGATGCGCATCAGTGCGCCGCCTCGCCCTCGACCTCGACCTGGACGACGTCCTCGATCACGGGGTTGGACAGGAGGGTGGCGGCGGCCTCGCGGATGGTGGCGAGGACCTCGTCGGTCACGGCGCCCTCGACCTCGAGCTCGAAACGCTTGCCCTGGCGCACCGAGGCGATGCCCTCGAAGCCGAGGCGGGGCAGGGCGCCGGCGACGGCCTTGCCCTGGGGGTCGAGGATCTCTGGCTTCGGCATCACGTGCACGACGACGCGCGGCATGGATTCTCCCTGGGGGACGGGCTGAGGGCACAGGGGTGCCTCGGCCGATTTCGTAGGTGCGGCTCCGTCATTCTAGGCGGTGGCCGGCACTGCTCGCGGCGACGTCCGGACGGCGGCGCGCCCGTCGGCGTCCGGTGCTCCCGTCGGCGTCCGGTGCTCCCGTCGGCGTCCGGCGGTCCCGGCGGACGCGGCAGGGAGCATCGGCCGGGATCGACGGGCCGTGCGCTCCCCACGAAGGTCACGACTGGGCTACGGTGCAAGGCAGAGCGCGGGGGACGTGCGCCCGCATCGGTCCGGGGCGGCGACCCCGGAGCGCGGAACAGCCGGACCGCGGCACGCCCGGACCGCAGGGGACGGGGTCGCGGAGGACCACAGCTGCGGGGCACGGGACCGCGCAGGACGAGGACCGCGGAGGACCAGACCGCGGAGGAATCGAGGAGCACGCCATGAAGATCCGACATCTCGGCCATTCGTGCCTGCTGGTGCAGGCGGCAGGGAGCACCCTCCTCATCGATCCGGGCGGCTTCAGCGACCCGTCGGCCGGCGAGGCCACCGGGGTGGACGCCGTCGCCATCACGCACCAGCACCCCGATCACGTGGACCCGGGGCTGCTGGCCCGGGTGCTCGCGGCGAACCCGGGCATCCCCGTGATCGCCGAGCCGCAGACCGCGCAGAACCTCGAAGGGGCCGAGGAGCTGGCCGCCGCCCGGCAGGCGGGCACCGAGGTCATCTCGCTGGCCGCCGGTCAGGAGCTCGCCATCGGCCAGACCACGCTGTCGGCCATCGGCGGCGACCACGCCGTGATCCACCCGGACATCCCGCGCGTCGGCAACATCGGCCTGGTGCTCACCGGGCCCGGCGAGCCGCGCCTGGGCGTGACCGGGGACAGCCTCGAGCCGCTGCCGGAGCTGCGGGGCATCGACGTGCTCGCCTTCGCGCTGGTCGCGCCGTGGTCGAAGATGCGCGAGACCATCGACTTCCTCCGCGAGGTCGCCCCGCGCCTGGCGCTGCCGGTGCACGACGCCGTGGCCAGCGCCGCGGGCCGGGCGATCTACATCCGCCAGGCGACGGCGCTCGCCCCCGAGGGCACCGAGGTGCGCGACTGGGACGAGACGCGACAGGTCGAGGTCGGCTGAGCGGCCGGCCCCGGCCCGTCGGCGGTCAGGCGAAGCGGCGACCGGTGAGCCGCTCGAAGGCCTCGATGTAGCGGTCGCGGGTGGCGGCGACGATCTCCTCGGGCAGCACCGGCGGGGCGCCGGCGCCGCCGCGGTCCCAGCCGGAGGCGGCCGAGGTCAGCCAGTCGCGCACGAACTGCTTGTCCAGGCTCTGCTGGACGACGCCCTCGCGGTAGCGGTCGGCGAACCAGAACCGCGAGGAGTCCGGGGTGAGGACCTCGTCGCCGAGGGTCAGGGCGCCGCTGCTGCGGTCGTGCCCGAACTCGAGCTTGGTGTCCGCGATGATCAGGCCCTGCTTGGCGGCCACGTCCTGGGCGCGCCGGTAGATCGCCAGCGTGAGCTCCTCGAGCTCCGCCACGAGCTCGTCGCCCAGGCGGGAGCGGGCCTCGGCCACGGTGATGTTCTCGTCGTGATCGCCCTGCTCGGCCTTGGTCGCCGGGGTGAAGATCGGCTCCGGCAGGCGCGAGGACTCGGTCAGACCCGGGGACAGGACGTGGCCGCCCACCGCGCCGCCGGCGCGGTAGTCCTTCAGGCCCGATCCCGTGAGATAGCCGCGGGCCACGCACTCCAGCGGCACCATGTCCAGGCCGGTGCAGCGCATGGCGCGGCCGGCGACCTGCTCGGGCACGTCGGTGTCCGAGATGACGTGGTGGGGCACCAGGTCCCCGAGCTGCTCGAACCAGAACATGCTGATGGCGGTGAGCACCCGGCCCTTGTCGGGGATGCCGGGCTGCAGGGAGAAGTCGTAGGCGCTGATGCGGTCGGTGGCGACCACCAGCACCTCCTGCGCCTCCTGGACCGGGGTTCCCGCGGGAACGTACAGCTCGCGGACCTTGCCGGAGACGGCGAGGTCCCAGCCGGGCAGCTGCGGGGCATCCACGAGCGCGGTGCGGGCGGTGTCGGTGGTCATGCGTGGAGGGTCCCCTCGGCCGCCGCGAGGGCGATATCGGTGCGATGGTGGGCGCCGGCGAGGTCGACCGCATCGGCCGCCCGTCCGGCGAGGTCACGGGCGGAGGCGAGATCCGCGCCGGTGGCGACGACGGACAGCACACGGCCGCCGGCGCTGACCAGCGTGCCCGCCGCGTCCCGGGCGGTGCCGGCGTGGATCGCGCTGGCGCCGAGCTCGGCGACGGCGTCCAGGCCGCCGATGGGATCGCCGGTGCGCGGGGCGGCCGGGTAGCCCATGGCCGCGATGACCACGGTCACCGCGGACTCCTCGGACCACTGCGGCGCCTCCTGCGCGGAGAGGTCGCCGCGGGCGGCGGCCAGCAGCAGCGGGGCCAGCGGGGTGGACAGGCGCTCCAGGACGACCTGGGTCTCCGGATCGCCGAAGCGGGCGTTGAACTCGACCACGCGCAGACCCCGCGCGGTGAGGGCGAGGCCGCAGTAGAGGATGCCGACGAAGGGCGTGCCCCGGCGGGCCATCTCGTCGACGGTGGGCTGGGCGACGGTGCGCACCACGTCCTCGACCAGGCGCGGCGGCGCCCACGGCAGCGGCGAGTACGCGCCCATCCCGCCGGTGTTGGGGCCCGCGTCGCCGTCCAGGGCGCGCTTGAAGTCCTGGGCCGGGGCCAGCGGGACCACGCGCTGCCCGTCGCAGACCACGAACAGGGAGACCTCGGGGCCGTCGAGGTACTCCTCGAGGACCACGCTGCCGCCGGCGGCGATGACGGACTCGCCGTGGGCGAGCGCCTCGGCGCGATCCTCGGTGACCACGACGCCCTTTCCCGCGGCGAGGCCGTCGGCCTTGACGACGAAGGGGACGTCGCCCAGCGGGTTGACGCGCTCGAGGCCCGCGGCGAGCTCGGCGGCGTCCTGGACGCTCACGCTGCGCGCGGTCGGCACGCCGGCGGCGACCATGACCTCCTTGGCGAAGGTTTTGGATCCCTCCAGGCGGGCGGCCTCGGCGCTGGGGCCGAAGACGGTGTGGCCGTGCTCGCGCAGGAGGTCGGCCAGGCCCGCGACGAGCGGGGCCTCCGGGCCGACGACGACGAGGTCGGGCCGCAGCTCGTCGGCGAGGGCGGCCAGGCCCTCGAGGTCGCCGAGGGCGACGTCGTGGCAGGCGGCGAGCTCGGCGATGCCGGGATTGCCGGGGGCGGCGTGCAGGTCAGGAGCAGGGGTGTCGCGGGCGAGCCGGCGCACGATGGCGTGCTCGCGGCCGCCCGAACCGATGACGAGGATCTTCACCGGGCCCACTGTACCGATTCGTGCGCGTATCGGACCGTCCCGTCCGCATGGTCCACATGGCGGACGAAACCCCTGGTCAGCGGGGGGAGGCCGGTCGGCCTCCATGCCGGCCCGGTACAGTCCCGGGCCATGCCCCATCCCGAGGTCCGCCCCGAGCCCCGCCCCGGCGCGGCCGCCGCGCCGCGGCGTCTGCGCCTGGATCTCTCCTACGACGGCACCGACTTCCACGGCTGGGCGACGCAGCCCGGCCAGCGCACCGTGCAGGGCGTCCTCGAGGAGGCCCTCGCGCGGGTGGCGCGGGTGCCCGTGAGCGTCACCGTCGCCGGCCGCACCGACGCCGGGGTCCACGCCCGCGGCCAGGTGGTCCACCTGGACCTGCCGCCCGAGTCGCTCGCGGCGCTGCCCGGCCGGTCCGACCGCAGCCCCGCCCAGGCGCTCGTCACCCGCCTCGGCGGCGTGCTGCCGGCGGATCTCGTCGTCCACGAGGCGCGCCCGGTCCCAGCGGCGTTCGATGCCCGGTTCGGGGCGCTGTGGCGCCGCTACCGCTACCGCATCTCCGACTCGCCGCGCGGGCACGATCCGCTGCGCCGCGACGTGCTGCGGCATCGGCGGGAGCTGGATGTGGACGCGATGGCCGCCGCCAGCGCCGCCCTCCACGGCGAGCACGACTTCCTCTCCTTCTGCCGCCCGCGCGAGGGGGCGAGCACCGTGCGGACCCTGCGGGAGCTCAGCTGGATCCGCCCGGCGTCGGGGCGGGCCGATGCCGGCCTCGTGGTCGCCACGGTCGAGGCCGATGCCTTCTGTCATCACATGGTCCGCTCGCTGGTCGGGGCGATGCTCCAGGTGGGGGAGGGGCGGCGGGAGATCTCCTGGCCCGCCCGGGTGCTGGCGGCGGCGACCCGCGACTCCGGCGGGCGCGACGGGGTGGGCGCCGCGCCGATGTCCCCGCCGCAGGGGCTCACCCTCGAGCACGTCGCGTACCCGCCGGACGCCGAGCTCGCCGCGCAGTCCGAGCGTTCGCGGGTCTTCCGCGGCTGAGCCGCGCAGGCCCGGTCGGGCTGCGGGCGAGGGGAGCGCGCCGATGCGGGCACGGTCGACGGGAGCGCGCCGATGCGGGCATGGTCGACGGGAGCGCGGCCGACGGGGCGCGGCCGGCGCGGTCCCGGCCGATGCGGACACGGCGGATGTGAGCGAAGACCCACCCCGCAGGCCCCCTCCTCGATTGACCGTCCCGAACGGCTGCCCCTAAGCTGGGGTGTCGTCGTGCCTCGATGCGCACCTCTCATCCGCAGCCGGGACCTCACACCCGGCGCGACACGAGGTCCTCACTCGCATCCTCGGCCGTCCCTCCAGGTACGCAGGGCCGGTGGCGGGCGCGACGTCTCGGTCATGCTTTATGCCAAAGGAAGCGTGTCCACGGTCCATCGAAACGTGCCGCCGGGCGACCGCCCGGGGCACCACGACGAGAGAAGAAGGCACGAGTGCGTACGTTCACCCCGAAGCCCGGCGATGTCGAGCGTTCCTGGTACGTCATCGACGCAACGGATGTCGTCCTCGGCCGGCTCGCTTCCCAGGCTGCTCAGCTGCTGCGGGGAAAGCACAAGCCGGTCTTCGCACCCCACGTGGATGCAGGCGACTACGTCATCATCATCAACGCTGACAAGGTTGCCCTGACCGGCAACAAGCGCGAGACCAAGCTGGCCTACCGCCACTCCGGCTACCCGGGCGGCCTGCGCGGCATCCCCTACTCGGAGCTGCTCGAGACCAAGCCCGAGCGCGCGGTCGAGAAGGCCATCCGTGGCATGCTCCCCAAGAACTCCCTGGCTGCCCAGCAGATCAAGAAGCTGAAGGTGTACCGCGGCGCGGAGCACCCTCACACGGCGCAGCAGCCCGTCCCGTTCACCATCGATCAGGTGGCGCAGTAAGCGGGGCCCCCCGCCCGCGCCCTGCCACACGGAACATTCAAGGAGACCCGTGACTGAGACCACCGCCCCTGAGGCCCTCGAGGAGATCACCGACGAGTCGGCTCCCTCCAGCTTCACCACCGAGTCCACCGAGGAGGCCGCTGTCGGCCGCGGCCAGTCCGTGACCGCCCCCGGCTACGGGACCGGCCGTCGCAAGGAGGCCGTCGCCCGCGTCCGCCTCGTGCCCGGCTCCGGCCAGTGGACCATCAACGGCCGCGCCCTCGAGAACTACTTCCCGAACAAGGTGCACCAGCAGGAGGTCAACGAGCCGTTCCGCGTGCTCGACCTCCAGGGCCGCTTCGACGTCATCGCCCGCATCCACGGCGGCGGCCCCTCGGGGCAGGCCGGTGCGCTGCGCCTCGGCGTCGCGCGCGCGCTGAACCAGATCGACGAGGACAACAACCGTCCGACCCTCAAGAAGGCCGGCTTCCTCACCCGCGATCCCCGCGTCATCGAGCGCAAGAAGGCCGGCCTCAAGAAGGCCCGCAAGGCCCCGCAGTACTCGAAGCGCTGATCGACACCCTCGATCCCGCGCACGCCCCGGACCCCGGCACCCTCGTGGTGCCGGGGTCCGGCGCGTTCGGGGACCGTTCCCGTGCGCGGCGGGGGCCCGCAGGCGGCGGAGCGCGCAGGCGGCGGAGCGCGGAGGCGGCGGAGCGCCCGGACGGCGGCGCTCCGGCACGGCGCGGCCCGCCGGCGCTCCGGCACGGCGCGGCCCGTCGGCGCCCCGGTACGGCGCGGCCGCCGGCGCGAGACCCGATCGTGACCGGACGGCCCGACCCCCGGACGCCACAGTCGGCCCTCGTGCGCCCTGCTGGGATGGGCCGGGACGCACGCCCGTCCCGCATCGGCCCCCGCCGATGCGTCCCGAGAGCCGGAGGAGCGACATGATCGGCAAGCGCGAGGCAGGGGAGCAGATCGACGAGATCCGCCGGAAGGCCGGGATCAGCTGGGAGGACCTCGCCGGGCGCATCGGCCGCCCGCCGGTGTGGACCGCATCGGCCGTGCTCGGATCGCACCCGGTGCCCGCGGCCGAGGCGGAGATGCTCCGCGAGGCCCTCTGCCTGGACCCGGAGCTGGTGGACGCCCTCACCCGCCAGCCCACCCGCACCGCCGATCCCGCCGCGGCGGGCGACCCGACGATCTACCGGTTCCAGGAGCTGATCCAGGTGTACGGTCCCGCGCTGAAGGCCCTCATCCACGAGGAGTTCGGCGACGGGATCATGAGCGCCATCAACTGCAGCATCGACCTGCGGCGCGCCGAGCACCCCGGCGGGGACCGCGTCGTCCTGACCATCGACGGGAAGTTCCTGCCCTACGACTGGGTCAGCGCGCAGGGCTGAGACGGCTGCCGCGTGTGCGGTGCGCCGCCTGCCCCGTGCCGTGCACGGGCGCTCCGGCCCCGGGACGCTACGCTCATGTCGATACGCCGCTGCGCGGGAGGCCCCCGGTCTCCCGCCGCGGCACGCACGAGCACAGGGACGCGCTGCGCCGGGGACCCTCCGGCGGAGGGCAGGCAGGACGCAGCGCGCCCCAGGATCCACTGGAGGCAACGACCCATGGCACGACTCTTCGGCACCGACGGTGTGCGCGGCAGGGCCAACGACGACATCACCGCGGAGCTGGCCGTCGAGCTGTCCGTGGCCGCGGCCCACGTCCTGGGCTCCTTCGGCGCCTTCGACGGCCCGCGCGCCCGCGCGATCGTCGCCCGCGACACCCGCCCCTCGGGCGACTTCCTCTCCGCCGCCGTGAGCGCAGGCCTCGCCTCCGCCGGGATCGACGTCGAGGACGCGGGCGTGCTGCCCACCCCGGGCCTGGCCTACCTGGTCCAGTCCACCGGCGCGGATCTCGGCGTGATGATCTCCGCCTCCCACAACCCCGCCCCCGACAACGGCATCAAGTTCTTCGCCCGCGGCGGCAGCAAGCTCCCCGACGAGGTCGAGGACGCCATCGAGGCGCGCATGCACGAGCAGTGGGACCGCCCCCAGGGGGACCGGGTCGGCACCATCACGCAGTACCCCCACGCCGTGGACCAGTACGTCGGCCACCTCACCGGCACCCTCGAGCGGCCGCTGGACGGCCTGACCGTCGTCGCCGACTGTGCCAACGGCGCCGCCTACCTCACCGGCCCCGCCGCCCTGCGCGCCGCCGGCGCCACCGTGCACGTGATCGGCGACCGCACCGACGGGCGCCAGATCAACGAGGGCTGCGGCTCCACCCACCTCGAGGGCCTCGCCGAGGCCGTCGTGCGCCTGGGCGCGGACTGCGGCGTCGCCTTCGACGGCGACGCCGACCGTTGCCTGGCCGTGGACCACGAGGGCAACGTCGTGGACGGAGACCAGATCATGGGCATCCTCGCCCTCGCCCTCGACGCCCGCGGCGAGCTGCCCGACCGCACCCTCGTCGCGACCGTCATGTCGAACCTGGGCCTGAAGATCGCGATGCGCAACGCCGGGATCGCCCTCATCCAGACCGCCGTGGGCGACCGGTACGTCCTCGAGGAGATGAACCGCGGCGACCACCCGCTGGGCGGCGAGCAGTCCGGGCACGTGGTCATGAGCCGTCACGCCACCACCGGCGACGGCGAGCTGACGGCCCTCCACCTCCTCCAGCGCATGATCGACACCGGCAGCACCCTGCAGGAGCTCGCGAGCGTCGTCGAGCGCCTCCCGCAGGTCATGATCAACGTCAAAGGCGTCGACAAGGCCCGTGCCGGCGTGGACCACGGAGTCCGGGACGCCGTCGAGGCCGCGGAGGCCGAGCTCGGCGAGTCCGGCCGCGTGCTCCTGCGCCCCTCCGGCACCGAGCCCGTGGTGCGCGTGATGGTCGAGGCCGGCACCGCCGAGCAGGCCCAGCGCATCGCCGACCGGCTCGCCGCCGTCGTCGAGGAGCGCCTCGCCCTCTGACACGGCCGATGGCCGATCGCCCGCCGACGGGCGGGCATCGGGGGCTCTCTGCCCTCGCGATGCCGCGCCGATGCTCCACGGGCCGGCGTCGCGGGGTTCTCTGCACCCGGGTTGGCGCGCCGATCCTCCACGGGCCGGCGCCGCAGGGGCCCTCTGCCCCCGCGGTGGCGCGCCGATGCTCCATGGGCCGACGTCGCGGGGGTCCACTGCACCCGCGGCGCCGGCCCGTCGCTTGCCCCGTGCATCGAGCGGACTGAAGTCGTCGCATCCTGACGAGGTAGCGACGGTTTCATTCCGGTCGTTCGCGTAGCGACGGAATCACTCCGATCGTTCGTGGCCCTGGGGCGTCACTCCTTCCCATCCGTTCCGAGATGCACCCAAGAGGCTGAGCGCGGCCCAGGGGGAAACCTCGACCGCGCCGGCGCAGCCGCGGCGGGCGCCCTGGGGCCGAGGTCACGGGCGTCCGTGCCAGCCCCCGTCGACCAGGGCGTCGACGATCCGATGCACGGCCTCGTCGGCGCCCCGGGACATGTGCGGGGCGACGATGCGGACCTCGCGCCACTCGATCCGTCGGATGGTCTCCGCACGGTCGATGTCCCGGGCGATCTGCTCCGGGGTGCGATGGTGCTCGCCCTCGTACTCCGCGGCGACGCGGAACCGCGGCCACTGGAGGTCCGGCTCGTGCAGCAGGCGGCCGCCGGGGCCGACGATCGGCACGTTCAGCAGCGGCTCCGGGACGCCCGCCTCGCCGAGGGCCAGGCGCAGCTCGGTCTCCCGCGGTGAGTCGGCGCCGATGCGGACGAGGCCGAGCGCAGCGCGGGCGGAACGGACGCCGGGCCGGCCGGCGCCGTCCTCGACGACGGCGGCGAGGAGGTCCGGGGTGCTGAAGGGCTCGATCCGCCCTTCGAGCTCGGGTCGGGGGACGCGCACCAGATGATCGCCGATGCTCACCAGGTCCGGCAGGTCCAGATCGGCCGCCAGGTCCAGCCACGTGCGCTCGCACGAGGTGATCGGGACGCCCTGGAATCGCCGCCGATGCGCCTCCGGGATCTCGGCGCGACGGGTCACGATGTCGGCACGGTGCGTCGGGGAGCACCAGGGCGGGATGGTCACCTCGATCGGATCGCCCACGGACCAGCCCTGCAGGTCCTGGGGCAGAGGGAAGCCCCGCGCCCGCGCCGCGCTGCGGCCGGAGAGGACGGCGCCCGGCAGATCGTCCAGCAGCGCGGCGGCGAGGTCGAGCTCCGTCGTAGTCGCGCCGCGGAGGCGATAGACCCCGTAGCCGATGCGCTCCGCATCGGCCCGCCGGAGGCGCTCGGGCCCCGCTCCGAGCCGGGCAGCCTGCGCGACGGTGAAGGCGCCCGGACGGAGACCAGGAGGGAGGGGCTTCGGACGCCGCGGCATGGGACGACCGTGCCATCCCCGTGCCGGACCGGCCTGAAGTCATCCACACCGGGCAGGTCACAGCGATATCCACACCAGCAGCCGACCCGCTCGACCGGGGGACTCGGGGCGCGTTCGGGGGGAACGATCGACAGGGGAGGCCTCGCAACCGGGAACGATCGACGAGTCGTCTGATCGGCGACTCCGATCGGAGCGAAGCGGTCGTGGCGACACCGATCGGAGGAAGTCGGTCGCGACGAGAACGATCGGAGGAGGTCCGTCGTGGCGACAACGATCGGAGTGAATCCGTCGCTACGGGAACGGTCGGAGTGAATCCGTCGCTACCTCGTCGGGATGCGACGGAGTCAATCCGCTCGATGGCGAGGTACGGGGGCAGCCGCCCAGGAGGAGGATCTGGAGCGGCTCGAGCCGGCGGGGAGAGGATGCGGGGCCGGGCTCGGGGCGTCGGGAAGGGGGAGGGGACGGGGCCGGGCTCGGGGCGTCGGGAAGGAGAAAGGGGGAGGGGACTGGGGCGGGCTCGGGGCGCGCGGGAGGGGGAGGGGACGGGGCCGGGCTCGGGGCGTCGGGAAGGAGAAAGGGGGAGGGGGACAGAAGGAGGGCCCGGCTCAGACCTTGCGCAGGAGGACGCTGTGGACGCGGTGGTCGGGGGCCTTGCGCAGGACGAGGTCGGCGCGGCCGCGGGTCGGCAGGACGTTCTCGACGAGGTTGGGGCCGTTGATGGTGCGCCAGATGCGCTGCGCCGTGGCGCGGGCCTGCTCGTCGGTGAGCTCGGCGTAGCGGCGGAAGTAGGAGCGCGGGTCGGTGAAGGCCGTCTCGCGCAGCTGCAGGAAGCGCTCGATGTACCAGCGGCGCACGTCCTCTGGCTTGGCGTCGACGTAGACCGAGAAGTCGAAGTAGTCCGAGACCGCCAGGCCCAGCCGTCCGTCCAGGCGCGGGCGCGCGGGCTGCAGCACGTTGAGGCCCTCGAGGATCAGCACGTCCGGCCGCTCCACGACCACGCGCTCGTCGCGGACGATGTCGTAGACGAGGTGGGAGTACACGGGGGCCTCGACCCGCTCCATGCCGGCCTTCACATCGGCGACGAAGCGCAGCAGGGCGCGCCGGTCGAAGCTCTCGGGGAAGCCCTTGCGGTGCATGATGCCGCGCTCCTCGAGCACGGCGTTGGGGTGGAGGAAGCCGTCGGTCGTCACCAGCTGCACGCGCGGGGTGTCGGGCCAGCGCGCCATCAGCTCCCGCAGCAGGCGGGCCGTGGTCGACTTGCCGACGGCGACCGACCCGGCCACGCCGATGATGTACGGGGTGCGCTCCTGGCTCTGGGAGAGGAACGCGCTGCGGGAGCGGCGCAGGTTCTGGGCGGCGGCGACGTGGATGTTCAGCAGGCGGGAGATCGGGCGGTAGACGGCGTCGACCTCGTGCAGGTCGATCCGGTCGCCGAGGCCGCGCAGATGATCGACATCGGCGGCGGACAGCGGCAGCGGGGTGCGGTCCGACAGCCCGGCCCAGTCGGCTCGGGGGATCTCGTCGAAGGGAGAGGGCGTCCCCGATGACGAAGCAGGCTTCATGGGGCGACATTCTTGCAGGTTCGGGGAAGGGTCGCGGCACGCCGCTGCGGCCGGTCGCCGCGGGGCCCGCCCCCGAGCGCCCCTGAGCGTTTGTGACAGGTCCGCGCACAGCTCCGCCAGCGGCGCGCAGCGACCCCGGCAAGAGTGAGCAGGACCTCTCACCGCGTGGCGGGAGAGGCATGGGAATCCGGGTCCGCGCCGCTACGGTGAGCACCATGTGTGGAATCGTCGGATATGCAGGCCCCGTCAGCGGCGCCCCGTCCCCCCGTCCCGTCGACGTGGCCCTCCAGGGCCTCGCCCGACTCGAGTACCGCGGCTACGACTCCGCGGGCGTCGCCGTGCTGGACGGCGACCAGGTGCGCGTCGACAAGCGCGCCGGCAAGCTCGCCAACCTCCGCGAGGCCCTCGAGAGTCGGCGCGAGACTCCCTCCGCGGTGGCCATCGGCCACACCCGGTGGGCGACCCACGGCGCCCCCACCGACGGCAACGCCCACCCCCATCTGGGCGGCCGCGAGCAGGAGCTGGCCCTCGTCCACAACGGCATCATCGAGAACTTCGCCGCGCTGCGCGCCGAGCTCGAGGCCGATGGCTACCCCTTCCTGTCCGAGACTGACTCCGAGGTCGCCGCCCACCTGGTCGCCCGCGAGATGGAGACCGCCGGCGACCTCACCGAGGCCATGCGCCGCACCGCCGGTCGCCTCGAGGGTGCCTTCACCCTGCTGGCCGTGCACCGCACCGCGCCGGGCACCGTCGTCGCCGCCCGCCGCAACTCGCCGCTCGTGGTGGGCCTGGGCGAGGGGGAGAACTTCCTGGGCTCGGACGTCGCCGCCTTCGTCGACGCCACCAAGGAGGCGCTCGAAGTGGGCCAGGACCAGGTCGTCACGGTCACCGCCGACAGCGTGGACATCATCGACTTCGAGGGGACCCCGGTCACCGACGCCAAGCGCTACACCATCGAGTGGGACGCCCAGGGCGCGCAGAAGGGCGGCTACGCCTCCTTCATGGCCAAGGAGATCCACGAGCAGGCATCGGCCGTGGCCGATACGCTGCGCGGCCGCATCGAGGACGGCAAGCTGCAGCTGGACGAGATGAAGATCGACGAGGCCGTGCTGCGCACGATCGACAAGATCGTCGTGGTCGCCTGCGGCACCGCCGCGAACGCCGGCGCCGTGGTGAAGTACGCCATCGAGCACTGGTGCCGCATCCCCGTCGAGGTCGAGCTCGCCCACGAGTTCCGCTACCGCGACCCCGTCGTCACCGAGAAGACGCTGGTCGTGGCGATCTCGCAGTCCGGCGAGACCATGGACACCCTGATGGCCGTGCGCCACGCCCAGGAGCAGGGCGCGAAGGTCGTCGCGATCTGCAACACCCGCGGCTCGACCATCCCGCGCGAGGCCGACGCCGCGCTGTACCTGCACGTCGGCCCGGAGATCGCGGTCGCCTCCACCAAGGCGTACCTCGGCCAGATCGCCGCCTGCTTCCTGCTGGGGCTGTTCCTCGCGCAGGTGCGCGGGAACCTCTACCCCGACGAGATCGCCCAGCAGATGGAGGACCTCTCCGCCATCCCCGAGAAGATCCAGGAGGTGCTCGACAACTCCGATCAGGTCGAGCGCCTCGCGCTGGAGATGAAGGACGCCACCAGCGTCCTGTTCCTCGGCCGGCACGTGGGATACCCCACGGCCATGGAGGGCGCGCTCAAGCTCAAGGAGATCGCCTACATCCACGCCGAGGGCTTCGCCGCGGGCGAGCTCAAGCACGGCCCGATCGCCCTCGTGGACGAGGGCCAGCCGGTGTTCGTCATCGTCCCCTCGCCGGGCGGGCGCGACTCGCTGCACTCGAAGGTCGTCTCGAACATCCAGGAGGTCAGGGCCCGGGGCGCCCGCACCCTGGTGATCGCGGAGGAGGGCGACGAGGCGGTCCTGCCGTACGCCGACGAGGTCATCCGCTACCCCCGCACGCGGGCGCTGTTCGCCCCGCTGCTGACGGTCATCCCGCTGCAGATCTTCTCCTGCGAGCTGGCGACCGCGAAGGGGCTGGACGTGGACCAGCCGCGCAACCTCGCGAAGTCGGTCACCGTCGAATGATGTGATACTGCCGGGGTGAACGGCGTGACACAGATCGACGAGCACGGGGCGCACGGACAGGAGCCGGCGCCCCGTGCCGTCGTCGACCCCGCGGCCCGGGCCTTCCCGCCCGCGAGCTCGGCGCTCCTGGCGGGCGTCGGGATCGACGTGGTCTCGGTGGCGCGCCTGAGCGCCATGTTCGAGCGCACCCCGGCGCTGCGGGACCGCCTGCTCACCCCGTCCGAGCGGCATCTGCCGGCCGCCTCGCGCGCCGCCCGCGTCGCCGCGAAGGAGGCCGTCGGCAAGGCTCTGGGAGCACCCGGCGACTACTCCTGGCAGGATGTGACGGTGCAGCGGACCCCCGACCGGCGTCCGTATCTCGTCCTCAGCGGCGCCGCGCTCGCCGCCGCCGAGCAGCTCGACGTGACCCACCTGCACCTCTCGCTCTCGCACGACGGGGACATCGCCACGGCGATCGTCGTCGCCGAGCGGGGAGCACGGCCCGCTGACGTGGCCGGCACCGATCGAGGAGAACGATGACCGTCCCGATTCCTGCGGAGGATCCGCGCCACGTGCCCAACCGGGCCGTGATCGATCCGTCCGCCATCACCTACAACACCCGTCAGATCACCGGTGTGCTCGAGGAGCAGACCGCCCTGATGGCGATCGTCAAGGCCGACGGCTACGGGCACGGCATGCTCACCGCGGCCCGCGCGGCCCTGGAGGGGGGAGCGACCTGGCTGGGGGCGGCGCATCCCGCATCGGCCCTGGCCCTGAGCCGCGCCGGGCTGGACGTGCCGATCCTGACCTGGCTGTTCGAGCCCTCCACGGCGCAGGTCGTGCTGCCCGAGGTGATCAAGGCGGGCGTGGACGTGTCGGTGGGCAGCGAGCTGATGCTCCGCATGGTGGCCGATGCCGCCCGCGCCGCGGACCGCCGCGCCCGCGTGCACATCAAGATCGACACCGGCATGGGCCGCGGGGGAGTGGTCCCCTCCCGCGTGCGCGAGCTGGGCCACGCCGCGACCTCCGACGACTACCTCTCCATCGCCGCCGCGTGGACGCACCTGTCCGCGGCCGATGACCCCTCCGATCCGATGACCGATCAGCAGGTCGAGACCTTCGACGCCGCCTTCGCGCAGCTGTGCGAGGAGGTCGGCCCGGTCCCGCTGCAGCACATCTCCGCGACCGCGGCCACCCTGACCCGCCCCGAGCTGCACCGCGACCTGGTGCGCATCGGGATCGGCCTGTACGGGTACCCGCCGGTGCCCTCGCCGGTGCGGCTGCGGCCCGCCCTCACGCTCACCACGCGGGTGGCGATGGTCAAGGAGGTCCCGGCCAGGTCGACCGTCGGCTACGGGCACATCCACACCACCGACCAGCCCACCCGGCTGGGCCTGCTGCCGATCGGCTACGCCGACGGCCTGCACCGCGCCGCCTCCGGGAAGGTCGAGGTGCTCGTGCGGACCCGCAGCGGCTACCAGGCCGCCCGGCAGGTGGGCCGCATCAGCATGGACCAGATCGTGGTCGACCTCGGCCCCGAGTCCCGTGCCCAGGCCGGCGACGAGGTGGTCCTGTTCGGCGAGGTGCTCGACGGGCTGCTGCCCGACGAGGAGGGGCGCGCCCTGACCGTCCCCACCGCGGCGGACTGGGCCGAGGCCGGCGGGACGATCCCCTACGAGGTCCTCACCTCCGTCTCCGCCTCCGTGCCGCGGCAGGTGAAGGGATGAGCGCCGGTCACGAGATCGTCGTGCGCACCGGCACCGCCCAGGGGACCCGCCGCGCCGCGCTCGCCCTCGCCGGGCACCTGCGCCGCGGCGACCTGCTGGTGCTGGACGGGCCGCTCGGCGCCGGGAAGACGACCTTCACCCAGGGGCTCGGCGAGGGCCTGGGCGTGCGCGGTCCCGTCGCCTCCCCGACCTTCGTCATCGCCCGCGTCCACCCGAGCCTGGTGGGCGGCCCGCAGCTGGTGCACGTGGACGCGTACCGTCTGGCCGGCGCGTTCGACATCGACGACCTCGACCTCGAGACCGAGATGGACGACGCCGTCACCGTCGTCGAATGGGGCCGTGACCGGGTCGAGCACCTGGTCGACTCGCATCTGCGCGTGGTGCTGCAGCGCCCCGACGAGGGCGACGCGGAGGATCCGGAGAACCCCGAGGAGCCGCGCACCCTCACCCTGACCGCGACCGGGCCGCGCTGGGACGAGGCCGCCGTGGCCGCTCTCGCGCAGGAGCTCGCGGCCGTCGCGGCCGATGCCGACCTGCAGGCCCGCGCAGGAACCGAAGTCCGGAGCGGTGCCGGTGCGGCGCCCGCCGACCGCGACCGCACCGAGGAGGAGAGCTGATGCTGCTGGGGATCGACACGTCCGGCGCCGTGAGCGTGGCGCTGGTGCGCGCCGAGGGCACCGGCCTCGGGACCGCGGCAGCGGCCGCCGCCGGGGCCGCCGCCGGGGCCGTTGCCGGAAGCCCCGGGCCCGAGGTGCTCGCGGTCCGCTCCGACGCGCGCGCCCGCCACCACGACGAGGTCCTGCTGACCCTGGTCGACGAGGTGCTCGCCGAGGCGGGCGCCGCCCGCACCGATCTCACCGGAGTGGTCGCCGGCCGCGGCCCCGGACCCTTCACCGGCCTGCGCGTGGGCCTGGTCGTCGCCCGCACCATCGCCGCCGCGCTCGACATCCCCCTGTACGGCGTGTGCTCCCTGGACGCGCTCGCGCTGCAGGCCCTCACCGCCGCAGGCCCCGCGCCGGAGGGGCGCAGCATCGCCGTGGCGCTGGACGCGCGGCGCCGGGAGGTCTACTGGGCGCGGTACCGGGCCGATGCCGAGGGCGCCGTGGTCCGCGTCGAGGGACCTGCCGTCTCCGCCCCCGCAGAGGTCTGCGAGGCGCTGTTCTCCGCGGATCTCCTCGTCGGATCCGGCACCGAGCTGTACCCGGACCTGCTGCCGGCCACGGCGCGGATCCCGCACGTCGATGCCGGCGCGTTGGTCGCCGTCGCCGCGCGCCTGGCCGCGCAGGGCGAGGACCTCTCCGACACGGAGCCGATGTACCTTCGCGAGCCCGACGCCGCGAAGCCGTCCGTGCGCAAGAGCGCGCTCGGCCTGGGCGACCGTCCCTCCGCGCCGTGATCCCCGGGCAGGATCCCCGGGCGCCCGACGGCGATCCCGCCGCCGCACCGCGCCTGCGCCCGGCGACCCTGGCCGATGTCGAGCAGATCGCGGCGGCGGAGCTCGTCCTGTTCCCCGACGAGGCGTGGACGCCGTGGCAGCTCGCCGAGGAGATCGCCCACCCCTCGCGGCGCTACGTCGTGGCGCTGGCCGGGGACGAGCGCACCATCATCGGCTACGCCGGGATCATGATCGCGGGCGACGCGGCGGACCTGCACACCATCGGCACCACCCGGCCGGGCCGCGGCATCGGACGGGCCCTGCTGGCCTGGTGCGAGGCGCAGGCCCTGGCCGGCGGCGCCCAGCGCATGCTGCTCGAGGTGCGCGAGGACAACACCCGCGCCCGCCGCGTCTACGAGGAGGCGGGATACACCGCGATCGACCGCCGCCGCGGCTACTACCGCATCGGCCCCCGCCGGATCGACGCGATCGTCATGGAGCGCGCCCTGGCGCCCTGACCGCGGCCGCGGCCGGCTCAGACGTGGTGGCGGACCTTCTGGAACAGGTCCACGGCGCGGCGGTCCAGGATCCCCGCGGCGACGCGGAGGCCGACCACGACCACGACGGCCCCGACGACCAGGGCGATCACGCCGCCCAGGGTCTGCAGCAGCGCCGAACCGGTGACGCTGCCCCAGATCGCGACGCCGAAGGCGGGCAGCTGCGGGATCCAGATGACGACCATCGCGACGGCCATGGCGATCATGGCGTTGGAGGACGAGGCGGACTTGTCCTTCATCGGGTTGGTGCCCGGGGCGGAGGTCGGGTAGGGCAGCAGCACCGTGATGATCGCGGACACGCCGAGGCTGCTCATCAGCAGTCCCAGGGTGCCGGTGACGAGCATCGGGATCAGGCCGGGCAGCCCCAGCAGGACGGGCACGAGCAGCGAGGCGACCACCATGAACGGCGCCATGAGCAGGGCCAGCGCCAGCACCCGGCCGGTGAGGTTGGGGCGCGAGGGCAGCCCGGCGGTGATGTTCACCCAGCCGGCCGGCCCGTCGAAGCCGATCTCGTTCATCAGCGAGATCCCGCCCATCCCGGCGACGAGGACCAGGCCGAAGATCCCCATCATCGGGCCGGAGGGCCCCAGCATGCCCATGGCCACGAAGAAGACCAGCATGAGCGGCATGATCGCGATCGCCGCCAGGTAGCGGGCGTCGCGCCGCCAGTAGCGCAGGGACCGGCCCATCGACGCGCCGAGCGCGGTGCGCGGCGCCAGGCGGGGGACCAGCGGCTTCTCGGTGGTGGTGCCGGAGGAGGAGTCGCCGACCAGCGCGGAGGTCAGCGCCGCCCCGAGGGATCGGCGCCACCAGAGCCAGAGGGCGGCGATGCTCGCCGCCCCGATCACCGCGCGCACCAGGGCCGGGAGATAGGCGCCCGCCCCGAGGTCCAGGGGGACCGAGAACAGGGCGCCCAGCGGCGTCCAGGCGAGGATCGCGACGGCCTGCCGCAGGGCGGCCGCGGTCTGCTCGACGGTGCTGCCGTCGATGGACTGCGCCACCAGGGAGAAGGCATAGATGCCGCCGATCAGCGCGACCATCCCCAGGATGGAGCCGAGCTCGCGGCCGCGGCGGGAGCTCGAGCGACCGGCCCCGTGGGCGAGGATCGCGCGGGGCAGCAGCACGCACAGCGCCACCCCGGCCACGTTCGCCGGCAGCAGGAGCAGCAGCCCCAGGCCCGCGGCGACGGGCCCCGCCCCGTGCAGGACCAGCCAGATGCCCTCGAAGACGGAGAACAGCAGCATCGCGACCACGGTGAAGACGGTGGGCAGGCTCAGCGCCGCCGCCGCGAACAGGCCGGGCTGCAGCTCGCGCGGGGAGCGCGGGTACAGGGCGAAGGCTCGTGGATCCAGCGTGTCGTCGATCCCGAAGGCGAAGACCGGCAGGATCAGCCACAGCAGGGTCGCGGCGATGCCGACGCCGCGCACGAAGGGGCCCAGGAAGGTGCCGTCGCCGTCGGCGATCACGAGCGCGATCAGCGCGAAGGTCGCCCCCACGAGCCCGCCCACGCCGTAGAGCGAGCCGAAGATGGTTCCGACGAGCTTGCCGACGTTCTTGCGGTAGGACCGCTTCCACAGCGTCCACTTCAAGCGCACCAGGCCGGCGGCGAGCCGCCGCGGGCCGATGCTCCCGGCCTCGACGTGGCCGATGCGCGCGGCCTGGCGCTGGTCTCCGCTCAGGACTGCAGCCACGACAGGCTCCCCTCGGCGACGTGGCCGCCCCCGACGAGGTCCAGGAACCGCTGGACCAGGCTGCCGCCGGCGCGGACCTCGTCCAGCGTGCCCTCGGCGAGGATCCGCCCCTGGGCGATCACCGCGACGTGCGAGCACAGCTCCTCGACCAGCTCCATGACATGGCTGGACAGGACGACCGTGCCGCCGCCGGCGACGTAGGCGCGCAGGATCTGGCGGATCACCTGGCCGGAGACGGGATCGACGGCCTCGAGCGGCTCGTCGAGCACCAGCAGCTTCGGCGCGTGGATGAGGGCGCAGGCCAGGAGGATCTTCTTGGTCATCCCGGCGGAGTAGTCGACGACGAGCTTGCCGTCCTCCCCGGCGAGGTCCAGCGCCGACAGCAGCGAGTCGATGCGGTCCTCGAGGACGTCGGCGTCCATCCCGCGGATCAGCCCGACGTAGGACAGCAGCTCCCGGCCGGTGAGCCGGTCGAAGGTGCGCAGCCCGTCGGCGAGCACGCCGAGGCGGGCCTTGGCCTCCTCGGGGGCGGCCCACATGTCCACGCCGAGGACGTGGGAGGTGCCGCGGTCCGGGCGCAGCAGCCCGGTCGCCATCGACAGGGTCGTGGTCTTGCCGGCGCCGTTGGGGCCGACGATGCCGTAGAAGGAGCCGCGCGGCACGTCCATCGAGATGCCGTGCACGACCTCGGCGCCGTCGAAGGACTTGGCGAGGTCCCGGATCGACAGGGCGGCCTCCTCCGCGGCGGGGACGGGGGCATCGGCCGGGAGCGGCGCCGAGGAGGTGCGCGCCCCGGCCTCGCCGGAGGCGGTGCCGGGCGCGCCCGGCTCGCGGCCTGCGGCGGCGTCGCGGGTGAGGCCCTCGCCCGCGGGGGAGAGGACCTGGACCGGCGTGGCGGCCCCGGCCGCCTCGGGGCCGGTCTGCGGGGGCTGCGGGGGCTGATCGTGGGTCGACATGCTGCGAGGCTATCGGCCGGGGCGCGGCGCGGTCTCCCGCCCCGGGATCACCCGGGATGCGACTTTGGTCGGTGCTTCCCGCCTGCGGCGGCGCGACCTGACGTCCTCGGCCCGGTCGGTCTAGAGTCATGCTCGTGACGTTCGGCCGACCATCCCGATCCGGCCGATGTGAGGAGATCAGATGATCACGCCCCGTGCCCGCGAACGGCATGCTCCGCAGCCCCAGGAGGTCGAGGAGATCCCCATCGGGATCCGCCGCGCCTCCGCCTGGTCGTGGCGGCTGATCGTGATCGTCGCCGCCGCGCTGATCCTGATGCGCGGGCTGTCCTACGTGTCCGATCTGGTGATCGCGGTGCTGGTGGCGATCCTGCTGGCCGCGATGCTGTCCCCGCTGGTGCGCCTGCTGACCCGCTACACCTTCCTGGGCCGGGCCGCCGCGAGCGCGGTCGCGATGATCGGTCTGGTCGTGGTGGTGATCGGCATGTTCACCCTCGCCGGGCGGCAGCTGATCTCGCAGTGGGTGGACATCCAGGCGCAGGCCGTCACCGGCTTCCAGACGGTCATGACCTGGGCGACGCAGACCTTCAACATCGACAGCCCGATGATCGACTCGGCGCTGGACGAGCTGCTGGTGAAGATCCAGGAGAACGCGGAGTCGCTGCTCAGCGGCGCGCTGTCCACCGCGGCCGTCGTCGGGTCGATCCTCACGGGCCTGGTCATCGCCCTGTTCACCCTGTTCTTCCTGCTGGCCGGCGGGCCGGAGATCTGGCGCTGGGTGGTGGGCCTGCTGCCGCCGGAGTCCCGGATCCCCACCCATGAGGCGTTCCGCCGCGGTTGGAAGGCGCTGTCGGCCTACGTGCGCACGCAGATCCTCGTCGCCGCGGTCGACGCGATCGGCATCTCCATCGGCATGATCGCCCTGGGCCTGGGCTCCTACGCGGTGCCGATCTGGCTGCTGGTGTTCCTGTTCTCGTTCATCCCGCTGGTCGGCGCGATCCTCTCCGGGGCGATCGCGGTGCTGCTGGTGCTGGTGCTCAAGAGCTGGGTGTTCGCCCTGATCATGCTGGGCATCGTGCTGGCTGTGCAGCAGATCGAGGGCAACCTCCTGCAGCCCTTCCTGATGGGCAAGGCCGTCGAGCTGCACCCGCTGGCCGTGTTCCTCGGCGTCGCGGCCGGTGCGACCCTCGCCGGCATCCCCGGCGCCCTGTTCGCGATCCCGCTGCTCGCCTTCGTCAACGCGACCCTGCTGTACGTCACCGGCCGGGACCCCTCACCCGACCTGGGGCACGACGCCCTGGCCCGCGAGCACTTCGCCGAGATCCGACGGAAGGTCGCGAAGGCCAAGGCCCAGCGGCGCGCCGCGCTGCGCTGACCGGCTCCGCGAGCGGCGCGCCGCTCGCGGGCGGAGCGTCGGCGCGCTGCTCGCGGGCGGAGCGTCGGCGCGCTGCTCGCGGGCGGAGCGCCGCATGCAGGACGCGCCGCGACGCCGCCGCGATCGACGAAGGGCCCCGCACCGGCTGGTGCGGGGCCCTTCGGCTGCGGTCGGGTCTCAGGCCTTGTAGGGCGTGGCCTTGAGGATCTCGATCGCGAGCGACGTCCCGTTGGGTGCGGTGTAGTCGATGGTCTGTCCCACGGTCGACCCGTGGATCGCGGCCCCCAGCGGCGACTCGGTCGAGTAGACCTCGAGCTCCTCGCCGTCCTCCGCGATCTCGCGATTGCCCAGCAGGAAGGTGCGCTCCCGGCCGGCCATGGAGATGGTCACGACCATCCCCGGCTCGACGACGCCGTCGTCCTTCGGCGAGGCGCCGACGACGGCCGTCTTGAGGAGCACCTTCAGCTCGTTGATGCGCGCCTCCATCTTCCCCTGCTCCTCACGGGCGGCGTGGTAGCCCCCGTTCTCCTTGAGATCGCCCTCATCGCGTGCGGCGGCGATGCGCTCGGCGATCTCCGAGCGGCCCGGGCCCTCGAGCTGCTCGAGCTCATGGGTGAGGCGGTCGTAGGCTTCCTGGGTGAGCCAGGCGCCATTCGGCTGGCTGCTCATGGTGTCACTCCTCGGTCTCATCGGGCCGAGGACGCCGGTGGCGGCCTCGACACAGGAACACGGGGCACATGTGCGCATGCGCCCCGTGTGCGGGTAAAAAAATCGACCGGCCGATCGGCCGGTATCGAGCCATCGTACACGGAGGCGTCCGAGTACCCCGGCAGCGGCTCAGACCTCCTCGCACCCCAGGACCTCGGCGGAGACCGCATCCCCCTGCGTCGCGATCTCGACGGTGTGGCTGGTGCGCCGGGCGTCGGAGGCGGGGATCTCCACCTCGACGAACCCCACCTGGGCGCGGCCCGCGTTCATCGCCTGCACGGTGCACGTGGCCCGGGTGCCCGGGTCCTTGGTGACGATGAACGTGACCTGCGTGTGCTCGGCGTCGAGATGGTCGTAGGAGACCGTCTCGACCCGCACGGGCTGATCGGCGAAGCGCAGGCCCAGGAACACCACGACGGCCCCGAAGACGACGATCGCCGCGATCAGCAGGATCCGGGCCGTGCGGGGCGGCACCACGGGGCCGCCGTACCGGGCGTGCAGATGCTCGGGGACCTCGTTCATGCCACCCAGTGTCTCAGGGCGCGCGCGGCGCCGCCTGGGAGCTCGGGCCCGCGCGGCGCGGGGTGGGACGCAGATCATCCGCCGCGGATCCCGATCGGACCGATCGGCGCGGGCCCGTGCCCAGGCCGGTGGCGTACGCTTCCTTCGCGGCCGCTCGCGGGCGGCCGTGCGTGCGCCCGCCCGAGCGCGGGACCCGGTCCCGCCGGGCCGAGCGCGCCCGAGAAGCGTCCCGGATCGGCGAGAGCAGGTCCGGTCCCGTCTCGCAGGGCCTGGTCCCTGCCCGAACCCTGTGGAAGGTGCGTCGTGACCGAGCCCGAGTCCCGCCCTGCCGACGGCCTGCGCATGGTCGCCGTGCACGCCCACCCGGACGACGAGTCGAGCAAGGGGGCGGCGACCATGGCCCGCTACGTCCGCGAGGGCGTGCGCGTCACCGTCATCACCTGCACGGGCGGGGAGCGCGGCGACATCCTCAACCCCCGCATGCTCCAGGACGAGGAGGCCCTGCGGGACCTGCCCGCGGTGCGGCGCCGCGAGATGGCCCGCGCCCAGGAGATCCTCGGCGTGGACCACGAGTGGCTGGGGTTCGAGGACTCCGGGCTGCCGGAGGGGGATCCGCTGCCGGCGCTGCCGGAGGGCAGCTTCGCGACCCTCGACGTGGAGACGGCCGCGCGGCCCCTCGTCGAGGCCCTGCGGCGGCTGCGCCCGCACGTCATGACGACGTACGACGAGAACGGCGGCTACCCGCACCCCGACCACATCCAGACCCATCGGGTCTCGATGGCCGCCTACGAGCTGGCCGCGGACCCGCAGTTCGCGCCGGAGCTCGGCGAGCCGTGGGAGGTGCTGAAGGTGTACTACATCAACGGCTTCTCCCGGCAGAAGTTCGCGGCCGTCGCCCGGCATCTGCGCGCCCACCATCAGCCCAGCGAGGACATCGAGCAGATGCTCCTGCGCTTCGACGAGACGCGCGACCGCATGCTCACCACGTTCATCGACATCGCGGACTTCATGGAGCTGCGCGACGAGGCGCTGCGCGCGCATGCGACGCAGGTCGACCCCGAGGGCCTGTTCTTCTCGATCGACAACGAGATCCTCCGCGCCGCCTGGCCGACGGACGACTACGAGCTGAGGACTAGCCGCGTGGGCGTCACGCTGCCCGAGCACGACCTGTTCGCCGGCATCCGATGACCGCGGCGGCATCGGCCGCCCCGCGGCGTCGGCAGCCGCGCACGCACCGCAGAACGCACCACCACCACCTCCAGGGAGCACCGTGACGGATCCGACCAGCAGCGCCTTCGGCATCATCTGGGCCGAGCCCTCCGACGGAGGGGAGCTCAACATCGTCACGGTCTCCCCGGGCCTGCCCGGCTTCATCGCCATGTTCCTGCTGGCCGCCGTGGTGGTGCTGCTCGCGATCGACATGACCCGCCGGATCCGTCGCCTCCAGGCGCGCGAGCGCGTCGCCGAGCGCCATCGGCTGGAGGAGGAGGCCGCGCAGGCCGAGCACGATGTTGCCGCGGAGTCCGACGGGGAGGAGCCCGGCACCGCGAAGCCGGGCGAGGTGCCCGACCACGAGCCGGGCGAGGTGCCCGACCATGAAGGGCCCGGGGGAGAGGTCGACCTGGAGGCGGACGGCGGTCGTGCTGGCCACCACGGAGATGACGGCGATGCCGCCCCCGGACATCCAGGGGATCGACGGGACTGAGCGCGGCGCCGAGGCGCGAATCGGCGCCGAGCGTCTCGAACTACGCCAGCCCGCGCTCGTGCCCGTGCCGGGGGTTCGTGCCCGGCATGCCGCCCGTCCCAGGCTGCCCACGGGATCACGGAACCACGGGACTAATACGGGGACACAGGCCGTATTGGGGCCTGTGTCCCCGTATTGGTCCCGTGGATCTCCCGATGGCGGGTCGGCGGGCTCTCCGGGGACGGTTGTGATGACGTCCGTCAGATGACGGCGAGCGCCACCGCGATGAAGTGGCAGGCGAAGCCCACGACCGTGCAGGCGTGGAAGATCTCGTGGAAGCCGAACCAGGCCGGGGACGGATCCGGGCGCTTGATCCCGTAGACGACGGCTCCGGCCGTGTAGCTGAGCCCGCCCGCGATGATCAGCCAGGCCACGGCCCAGCCGCCGCCGGCGATGATCTGCGGCATGTAGAACACCGCGACCCAGCCGAGCGCGACGTAGGCCGGCACGTACAGCCAGCGCGGGGCGCCGGTCCAGAAGACCCGGAATCCGACCCCGATGATCGCCCCGGCCCAGGCGATGACCAGCAGGGTCAGGGCGCTGCGCGGCTGCAGGGTCGCGACGGCGATGGGCGTGTACGTCCCCGCGATGATGAGGAAGATGTTCGCGTGGTCGAAGCGGCGCAGCATGATCGCGTGCTCGGGGCTCCAGGTTCCGCGATGGTAGGTCGCGCTGATGCCGAACAGCAGCCCGGCCGTGGCGATGAAGACCATGCACGCCAGGCGGCTGGCCAGGTCCTCGCCGAGGGCGACGAGGGTCAGCCCGGCGATGAGGGCCGTGGGGAAGGTGATCAGGTGGATCATCCCGCGCAGGCGCGGCTTGGGCAGGGCCAGCGAGGGGTGCAGCCGGGCGCTGGGCGTGACATGCCGGCCCGGGGGAGCGGGCCGGGGGCCGTGCGCTGCGGGCCGCGGGCCCGTCGGGGAGGACGTGGAGCTCATCGGCCGAGCGTAACCTACGAAGCCGTAACTTACGGGTGCGGCACCTGTGACGATCCGGTGTGGATCCCCGGGGCGGGCGGCCGATCGGTGCGCGCGATCGGGACCCGTGCCCGATAATGGGGAGGTCGCCCTGCCCGCGGCGCCGGCGTTGCCGGAGGATCGGGCGGGGTGCAGCGACACGGAACGGGACGCTCGGGAGGCGCGCATGGCGGACGATGGTGTGCTCTACCGCGTGTACGAGCGGCGCCTGGCGCGGGAGCTGGCCTCGGTGCCGCTGCCGCAGCACCTCGGGGTGATCGTCGACGGCAACCGCCGCTGGGCGAAGGCCTCCGGGGCGAGCACCGAGGAGGGGCACCGTCAAGGTGCGGCCAAGATCGCAGAGTTCCTCACCTGGTGCGAGGAGCTCTCCATCCCCCTGGTCACCGTGTGGATGCTCTCCCACGACAACCTGCGCCGCCCCGCCGAGGAGCTCGAGGCGCTGTTCGGGATCATCACCGACACCCTCGAGGAGCTCACCGACGCCGGCTACGAGGTCCGCCTGACGGGGAACGACGACGTGCTCCCGGCCGAGGTCCGGGAGCGGATCCGCCGCAGGCAGGAGACCGCCCAGGTCACCCGCGAGCTCGCGGTGAACCTCGCGATCGGCTACGGCGGCCGCGAGGAGATCGTCGTCGCCGTCCAGGAGCTCGTGCGGGAGATGGGCCAGCGCGGTCTGGACGCGGAGCAGATCGCCGACGGGATCACCATCGAGGCGATCGGCGAGCACCTGTACACGCGCGGCCAGCCCGACCCGGACCTGATCATCCGCACCTCCGGCGAGCAGCGCCTGTCCGGCTTCCTGCTGTGGCAGAGCGTGCACAGCGAGTTCTGGTTCTGCGAGACCTACTGGCCCGGCTTCCGGCGGGTCGACTTCCTGCGCGCCCTGCGGGACTTCTGCAAGCGCGAGCGCCGCTTCGGGGCCTGATCCGGACCGCGAAATCCGGGTGACGATCCGGTGAACGCGCACGGCGCGCGGGCC
This sequence comes from Brachybacterium phenoliresistens, assembly GCF_039530785.1. Lineage (NCBI taxonomy): Bacteria > Bacillati > Actinomycetota > Actinomycetes > Micrococcales > Dermabacteraceae > Brachybacterium > Brachybacterium phenoliresistens. Next base: position 120,828 of record NZ_BAAAOW010000003.1, on the reverse strand, counting down.
GGAGTGGTCGGGATCACCTGGCGGGGCGGGATATCGTCCCTGTCAACCGCGCGAGAACCGGAGGCTCCCATGGATGAGACCACCACCGACCGCAGCGCCCTCGACGGCGCAGGCATCGGATCCGGACAGGAGGTGCCCGTGGTCCCCTCCCTGCGAGCCGGCACGGCGCAGACCGTCCTGCCGGACCTCGAGACCGGTCTGATCACCTACGTGCTGGACACCTCGGTGCTGCTGTCGGACCCGCTGTCCCTGACCCGGTTCGCCGAGCACGACATCGTGCTGCCGATCGTCGTGGTCACCGAGCTGGAGGCCAAGCGGCACCACCCGGACCTCGGCTACTTCGCCCGGCAGGCGCTGCGCATCCTCGACGACCTGCGCGACCGCCACGGCAACCTCTCCGTGCCCCTGCCCATCGGCAGCTCCGGCGGCCATGTGCACGTCGAGCTGAACCACGGCTCGGTCGCCTCCCTGCCCGACGGCTTCCGCCTGGGCGACAACGACACGCGCATCCTCGCGGTCGCCAAGAACCTGCAGCTCGAGGGCAAGAACGTGGTGCTGGTCTCCAAGGACCTGCCGATGCGCATCAAGGCCTCCGCCTCCGGCATCCATGCCGAGGAGTACCGCGCCGAGCTCGCCCGCGACCGCGGCTACACGGGCCTGGTGACGGCCGCCGTGGACGACGAGACGATGTCCGCGCTGTACGACGGCCAGCTCATCGACATCCCCGAGGTCGCGCACCAGCCCGTGCACACCGGCGTGACCATCACCAGCGCCCGCGGATCGGCCCTGGGCCGGGTCACGCGCGACGGCACCGTGCGGCTGGTCCCCGGGGACCAGACCGTCTTCGGCGTCGCCGGGCGCAGCGCCGAGCAGCGGATCGCCATCGACCTGCTCCTGGACGACTCGATCGGCATCGTGTCCCTGGGCGGGCGCGCCGGCACCGGCAAGAGCGCCCTGGCCCTGTGTACCGGTCTGGAGGCCGTGCTCGAACGTCGCACCCAGCGCAAGATCATGGTGTTCCGCCCGCTCTACGCGGTGGGCGGCCAGGAGCTCGGCTACCTCCCCGGGGACCAGCAGGAGAAGATGGGCCCCTGGGGCCAGGCGGTGTTCGACACGCTCGGCTCGATGGTCTCCCAGAACATCATCGACGAGGTCCTCTCCCGCGGCATGCTCGAGGTCCTGCCCCTGACGCACATCCGCGGGCGCTCCCTGCACGACGCCTTCGTGATCGTCGACGAGGCGCAGTCCCTCGAGCGCAACGTGCTGCTGACCATGCTCTCGCGGATCGGGCAGAACTCGCGCGTGGTCCTCACCCACGACATCGCCCAGCGCGACAACCTGCGGATCGGCCGCTACGACGGCATCGCCTCCGTCGTCGAGGCGCTCAAGGTCCACGAGCTGTTCGCCCACATCACCCTGCAGCGCTCCGAGCGCTCCAAGGTCGCCGAGCTCGTCACCCACGTCCTGGACGAGCCGCTGCCGTAGGACCTGATCAGGCGTCGATCGTCCCCGGTGCGGGCTCGAAGGGCTCGAAGAAGGGGTTCGCCGGCACTCCGGCGCGGGTGAGGACGAGCGCCTGCACGCTGAGCCCGTCGATCTGCTCTCTGATGATGTCGATGTGCCCGGCATGACGCGCGAGCTCCTCGATCTGGTGCCCGATCGCAGAGCGCAGCGTCGTGGGCCGGGGTTCCGCGATGCCCAGCCAGGGCGCGGCCGGCTCGAGGAAATCGGCGTCGGAATCCGCCCCGGCGAGCGCCGCGAGATAGCGGGGGAGCGGGGGACCCCCGTGGCATGCTTCCGCGCATGGTCATCTACGACGGTCCCCAGGACCTGCGACGCGCCGTGCTCATGGACGTGGACCTCTCCGGAGCACGGCTGATACGCACCAGCCTCGCCGGCGCCACGATGCGGGGCGCCGACGTCACCGGCGCGGAGATCGACTCGCCGTGGCTGCTCGAGGACGAGGGCGGGACCCTCCTGATCAACGGCGTGGACGTCGTCCCCTATCTGCAGGCGGAGCTCGACCGCAGATGGCCGGGACGGGCGCTGCGCCGTGCCGAGGACCCGGATGGCCTGCGGGAGGCGTGGACCGCGCTCGAGACGACGTGGCGGCGGACGATCGACCAGGCGGCGGCCATGCCGGAGGGGAGCGTCGACGCGAAGGTCGACGGAGAATGGTCCTTCTCCCAGACGCTCCGCCACCTCGTCATGGCGATCGACATCTGGCTGGGCCGCGCGATCCTGCACCGCGAGGACGCCCTCCACCCCATCGGCCAGCCGCATGCGGACTACGAGGCCGATGGACACGACATGGCGGCGTTCGCTCCCGGGATCCCCGCGTTCGACGACGTCCTCGCCGTCCTCGCGGAGAGGTTCGCGATGGTCCGGTCCTTCCTCGCCGAGGCGACCGCGGAGCTGCTCGACGCCCCGCGGAACTGTCCCTGGGACCCCGGACGCGAGGTCACGGTGCGGTCCTGCCTCCACGTGATCCTCAACGAGGGATGGGAGCACCACCGCTACGCCGTCCGCGACCTCGAGGCGCTCGCGGGAGCGCGGGAACGGACCTGAGAGCCGCCAGGGGGATCGGGAGCGGCCTCACCCCGGGGCGGCGCCGAGGTAGAGCAGCACCGCGAGGACGCGGCGGTTCACGTCGCCGCCGACGGGTATGGCCAGCTTCGAGAAGATCGTGTTGATGTGCTTCTCGACGCCGCTGCGGCTGATGTAGAGGCGCTGGGCGATCGACGTGTTGGACAACCCCTGCGCCAGATGGGCCAGGACGTCCCGTTCTCGATCCGTCAGCCGGGCGAGCCGAGGATCGGGGCCGGAGCCCGCAGCGAGGAGCTGTCGGATGACCTCGGGATCGAAGGCCGTGCCGCCGCTGGCTACCTCCTCGATCGCGTCGAGGAACCGGCGGATGTCGGAGACCCTCTCCTTGAGCAGGTAGCCGACGCCGCCGGAGCCGTCCAGCAGCTCGCGGGCGTAGCGCCGTTCGACGACCTGGGACAGCAGCAGGACGGCGGTCCCGGGGTTCTCGCGGCGGATCCGCAGGGCCGCATGCACACCTTCGTCCACGAAGTCGGGCGGCATGCGCACATCGACGATCGCAAGATCCGGTGCGTGCCGGACGACGGCGTGCAGCAGCTCGGTGGCGTTCGACGTGCCGGCGACGATCTCATGCCCCTCGAGGGCGAGCAGCTGGGCGACCCCTTCCCGGAGAAGGAGGGAGTCCTCGGCGAGCACTATGCGCATGGAAAGCGTGCCTCCACGATCGTCGGGCCCCCGTCAGGGCTGATCACCTGCATGGTTCCACGCTGCGCTGCGACGCGGGAGCGGATCCCGCTCAGCCCGGGTCCGCTCGGATCCGCGCCCCCACGGCCGTCGTCGACAACGCGCACGGACAGCATGTCGACCCCGCGGGTCAGCCGGATCTCCAGTCGCGCGGCGTCGGAGTGCTTGAGCGCGTTGGAGACGGCCTCGCTCGCGACGTAGAAGGCGGCGGTCTCCGTGGCGAGATCGGTGGGACAGGCGGACCGCGGCCGGGGATCGAGGTGGAGGACGGCCGGCAGGGTGGTGCGATCCCGCAGCGCCTCGAGAGCGGCATCGAGGCCGTCGCGCGCGAGCATCGCCGGGTGCAGGCGCCAGGACACCTCCCGCAGATCGTCGAGGATCGCCTGGACCTCGTCCCGGGCGCGGCCCAGGAGGATGTCCTGATCCTGCCCGGGCACGGTGCGTTCTGCTCGTGCGAGGAGCAGGGACAGGGCGACGACCCGCTGCTGGACGCCGTCGTGGATATCGCGTTCGATGCGTCGGCGCTCGCCGTCCACCGCCGCGACCACGTCCTCCAGCGTGGTGGACAGCGAGCGGACCTGCTGCTCCAGGTCCTCGGCGGCCGGCCGGGAGAAGGCCGTGCGTGCGCGTCGGGACAGCCAGCAGGCCCCGGCGAGCCCGCACAGCGCGAGGAACAGCAGCACCAGCCCGGGCGGCCCGAACCAGAGGACGGACTCCCAGGTCACGGCGCCTGCAGGGGCCTCGAACACGGCCACCGGCCCGCCGGTCGCGGCGCCGACCACCATGCTCGCGCCGGTGATCAGACCCAGGAGGATCAGCGCCCAGATCGTCGCAGCGAGGAGGCCGAGCCCGAGCTGCACCCCGAGGAACGCGGTAGGCCGTCGCAGCGGTCGCGGCGGCTCCGTGGGGAGCCCATCGGTCACGGTGCGTCCATCGGCCCAGGCATGGAGGCGGTCCACGGCCTCGAGCGCGCCGCGGGAGGGACGGGAGCTCGCGGGCAGTGCCAGCAGAGCGACGACCAGGAGAGGGACCATGGCCACGATCGCGACCGCTTCGACGGCACGGCGCAGTGCCGCATGCGCGACCCGGGGTGCAGCCATGACCGGCCCGGCCCTCCTCGTGGTCGACATGCTCATCGTGCTGGCCGCGCCCGCAGGCCCTGACGGATCCGGATCGTGAGGAACACGGCGAGAGCGGCCGCGCAGGCGAGGATGACCAGCTTCTGCAGGATGTCAGCGTACTGCTCGACCAGATGCCAGTTCTCGCCGAGCCCATAGCCGGCCAGCACGAACACCGTGTTCCACAGGCCGCTGCCGAGGGCGGTGAGCAGCGTGAACCGGCCCAGCGGCATCCGCTCCACCCCCGCGGGGATCGAGATGAGGCTGCGGAAGAGCGGGATCATCCGCCCCAGGAGGACCGCCTTCCCGCCGTGGCGGGCGAACCATGCCTCGGCCCGCTCGACATCGGCGACGCGGACCAGCGGCAGCCGATCGGCGATGCGCTTGAGACGCTCCGCGCCGAACCAGGCGCCGAGCCCGTACAGCACGAGCGCGCCGACCAGGGATCCGGCGGTGGTCCACACCAGCGCCTCGAGCAGGCTGAAGCTGCCGCGGCTGGCGGTGAAGCCCGCCAGCGGGAGGATGATCTCGCTGGGCAGGGGCGGGAAGAGGTTCTCCAGGGCGATGGCGATCCCGGCGCCGGGCGCGCCGAGGGACTCCATGAGATCGACCGCCCAGGACGCGACGGAATTGAGAGGAGGGGGTGTCGGTGTCATGCCATCGACGCTAGGGCTTCAGGCAGCGCGATCCACTCCGGCCGGCCACCCGACCAGGTGCGGAGAACCGCAGTGCGCGCAGGGGCGGCACAGGCGCCGAACGCAGGAGAACGCCCCGTCCCTCGCAGGTCCGGGGCGTCCCTCGATGCGGAGCCGGCCCTCAGGCCTTCGGCGCGGTCATCGACAGCACGTCGAGGGCCTCGTCCAGCTGGGCCTCCGTCAGCTCGCCGCGCTCGACGAAGCCGAGGGCGATGAAGGTCTCGCGCACGGAGATGCGCTCGGCCACGGCGGAGGGGGGTGGCGAGATCGGTGCATGCCAGGTTTCGTTCCGTGACTCAGCCTTTCAGCCAGCCGCGGATCTCCTCGAATCCGTCGTGGTGCAGATCGATCTCCCACCACGGATCGTGTGCGGGGTGCGCGGTGAGGTAGCGATCGCGCCAACGACGAGTGGCCCGGTGCTCGTACGCGCCCAGGATCGTCGCCGCGACGAACAGCGTGGCACCGAGGCCACCGAGCAGGAGGGGGCGTCCGATGAGATGGACGGGGCGACGAGCTCCGAGCTCCCTCTCAGCACCAGCATGGCGGTCGTGACAGCTCCCGCCGCGAGCGCCGTGAGTGCGACGAGCGCACGGGCCGGATGGCGACGGGCGTAGTCACGAGGGATCGCCGCGTGGACTCCGAGCGCCTGGAGCGCAGTCCACGCGCGCGCCCCGCGCACCGCCGCCTCGAGCAGCATGGCCGTCGCCGTGAGACCGCCGAGGGCGAACAGCAGCAGGGGGATCGCCAGCCAGGTCTCGCCGAGAGGGAAGACGTCGACGAGAATCGCCGTGACCAGCGCGGCGCCGAAGGTCGCCACGAGGATCTGCTTCCGTGCGGGAAGGCGGAACGGCCGACGTGACTCGGCGCGGCGCCGACCGCGACGCGGCGTGTCCGCCTTCTGCGGCGTTCCCTCCGGCCGGAGGACCGCGATACGCTCCAGCGGCTCGGGGCGGGATGCGGCGGGCGGCCACCGGTCCCGGAGCGCGTCGAGACGGTCCATCTCGGCCGGGACTGCGGTGAGGCGCAGCGTCAGCGCGAGAGCCAGGAGGACCACCCCGGGCAGCAGCATCCAGGGGGCCGCCTGCCACCCTCCGAACTCGGGATCGTCCTCGATGACCATGATCAGGGCGACGATCCCGCCGAGCAGAAGCGCAGGGATGCCCGCGATGGACAGGAGCACGCAGACGCGCCCCGAAGGCGGGCCGAGGCGCCGGGCGTCCTGCGCGGAGAGCATCTCACCGCCGGCGACGGACTCGGCGATGCGCAGCTCGGCGGCCGAGATCGCCACCCAGAGGGCACAGGTCAGGACGAGGGCACCGGCGGAGACGAGCGCCGCTGAGCCCAGCAGCGAGAAGAGGAGGGCGTCCCCGCGCTCGGTCTCCGAGAACGCGGTCCTGTCGAGCACGGCCGCCAGCGCCTCCACCGCCGTCAGGGTGAGCATGGCGAGGGACAGCAGCGGCAGGGTCAGGATCGTCCATCCGGAGACGGTGAAGGCCCCGCGCAGCAGCGCGAGCCCCGCCGGCATCGGCAGCGGATGCACGGGAGCGCCGGACGGCGGGGCACCGGCGGATCGGCTCATCACCCGGGACGCCGCGGTCCGAGGGGATGCGGCGGCGTCCCGGGCATCTGTCAGGCCTTCGGCGCGGTCATCGACAGGACGTCGAGGGCCTCGTCCAGCTGGGCCTCGGTCAGCTCGCCGCGCTCGACGAAGCCGAGGGCGATCACGGCCTCGCGCACGGAGATGCGCTCGGCCACGGCGTGCTTGGCGATCTTGGCGGCGGACTCGTAGCCGATGATCTTGTTCAGCGGGGTGACGATCGAGGGGGAGGCCTCGGCGTAGAAGCGGGCCTTCTCCTCGTTGGCGACCAGGCCGTCGACGGTCTTGTCCGCGAGCACGGTCGAGGCGTTGGCGAGCAGGCGGATCGACTCGAGCAGGCTGGTGCCCATCAGCGGGATCTGCACGTTCAGCTCGAAGGAGCCCTGCGCTCCGCCCCAGGCGATCGCGGCGTCGTTGCCGATGATCCGCGCGCACACCATGAGCACGGCCTCCGGGATGACGGGGTTGACCTTGCCGGGCATGATCGACGAGCCGGGCTGCAGGTCGGGGATCGCGATCTCGCCCAGGCCCGTGTTGGGGCCCGAGCCCATCCAGCGCAGGTCGTTGTTGATCTTGGTCAGCGACACGGCGATGGTGCGCAGCGCGCCGGACATCTCCACCAGGCCGTCGCGGGCGGACTGCGCCTCGAAGTGGTTGCGGGCCTCGGTGAGGGGCAGGCCGGTCTGCTCGGCGAGGTTGGCGATGACCTTCTGCGGGAAGCCGGCGGGGGTGTTGATTCCGGTGCCGACGGCGGTGCCGCCCTGGGGGACCTCGGCGGTGCGCGGCAGCGCCGACTCGACGCGCTCGATGCCGTAGCGGATCGCCGCGGCGTAGCCGCCGAACTCCTGGCCCAGCGTCACGGGCGTGGCATCCATGAGGTGGGTGCGCCCGGACTTCACGACGCCCTTCCACTGCTCGGCCTTCTTCTCGAGGGAGACGGCCAGGTGATCCAGCGCCGGCAGCAGCTGGCCGACGACCCCGCCGGTCACGGCGACATGCACGGAGGTGGGGAACACGTCGTTGGAGGACTGGGAGGCGTTGACGTGGTCGTTGGGGTGGACGTCCAGGCCCGATGCGTTCGAGGCGAGGGTGGCCAGCACCTCGTTCATGTTCATGTTCGAGCTGGTGCCGGAGCCGGTCTGGTACGTGTCCACGGGGAAGTGGGCGTCGTGCGCGCCGGAGATGACCTCGTCCGCCGCGGCGACGATCGCGTCGGCGATCGCCGCGTCCAGCACGCCGAGGTCCTTGTTGGCGCGGGCGGCGGCCTTCTTCACCTCGGCGAGGGCATGGATGTGGGCGGGCTCGAGGCCCTGGCCGGAGATCGGGAAGTTCTCCACGGCGCGCTGGGTCTGGGCGCGGTACAGGGCGGTCGCGGGGACGCGGACCTCGCCCATCGTGTCGTGCTCGATGCGGTACTCGACCTGGGGGTTCGTCTCAGTCATGGATTCTCTTCCTGTGCGTCGCTGCGATGGGGGAGCTGGTGGTGGCGCGAGCCGGAGGTGCACCGGCCGTGAGGGGCGGGCGGCACCTGTCGGTGCGGAGCGCGGGGAGCGTCGGGCCGTGGGAGCGGAGCGCCCGCGCCCCGGACCTCAGATGCCGGTGGCCTCGTGCGCCCAGGGCGGGTTCGCGCCGGGCCGCGACACGGTGATCGCCGCGAGCCCGGCGGCGCGGGAGAGCACCGCCTCGAGCTGGTCCTCGTCGATCGCGCGCAGCGCCTCGCGGTTCTCGGCGCGCAGCATGCCGGCGGAGTCCAGCGCGTCCAGCAGCCCGGCGGAGAAGGTGTCGCCGGCGCCCACGGTGTCGGCGACCTCGACCTTCACCGGCGGGACGGCGACGCGGCCGCACGCGGCGAAGCCGATGGCGCCCTCGCCGCCGCGGGTGATCACGGTGAAGGCCGGCCCGAGCTCGCGCCAGGACGCGACGACGTCCTCGACGTCGTCGGTGCCGTACATCCAGGCGACGTCCTCGTCGGAGGTCTTCACCAGGTCGGAGCGGGCGATGATCGCCTCGACCGCCGCCCGGGTGGCCTCGGCCGAGCCCATGAGGGTGGGGCGGGCGTTGGGGTCGTAGCTGATCGTGGTGGTGGGACGGTAGCGCTCGAGCACGTCGACCACGGTCGCCGCGCCCGGTGCGAGGACGGCGGCGATCGAGGAGGTGTGCACGGCGTCCACGGGCTCGGGCAGATCGGTGGCGCGGGGATCCCAGGTGATGTCGAACTGGTAGGTGGCGGTGCCCTCGGCATCGAGCTGCGCGAGAGCGCTCGAGGTCCGATGGGAGCCGATGCTGCCGCCGGTCAGGAGCACATGCGACTCCTCCAGGTGGCGGCGGATCTGCTCACCCCGGGCATCGCCGCCGATCTGGGTGAGGAGGTGGGAGGTGTGCCCCAGGCGGCCGAGGGCCACGGCCACGTTGAGCGGCGAGCCGCCCGGGTACTCCACGGACGTGCCGTCCTCGGCACGGGTCACGATGTCCGTCAGCGCTTCTCCGACGGTGAGGTATGTCGCGGTCACCCGTCGATCATCGCAGTTTTCGCGTCGAGGGGCGAACAGACGCGACAATGGGCGTCATGAGCCCGACCCCCGCCTCCCCGTCCCCTGCGGAGCCCGACGCCCCTGCGGCGGCCGTCCCCTCGCCGGAGGTCGAGGGCGCGGACGGCACGGACGCGGAGCGTCCGGCGCAGGCGTCGCACTACGCGATGACGAAGAAGAACTCCTCGGTGCGCAACATCGTGTGGGCGCTCGCAGTGATCATGGCGTTCGTCGTCGTGCTCGCGATGCTGTTCTTCGGGGTGGGCAACGATCCCGACCGGTCGATCCCGGAGAGCTCGCGGCTGGACGTGACCGCGAGCGCGGAGCGCGCCGCCGGGGTCGCCCCGTTCCCGGTCATCGTCCCGGAGCTGAGCGCGCAGTGGACGCCGCGGCTGGCGGAGTACACCGGCGGCGCGGACCCGCGCTGGGAGCTGCGGTACACCGCCCCCTCGGGCGCGCTGGTCACGGTGATCGAGCAGGAGACCGTGGATGCGGCCCTGCTCGCCTCGGCCGTGCCCGGCCCGACGGTCGAGGACGAGTACACCGTCTCCGGGGTGCCGTGCCAGCAGCTGCGCAGCTCCGGCGAGGCCGAGGGCACGCGCGCGCTGAGCTGCCAGGGCGAAGGATGGGGGATCCTCGTCCACGGCGACGAGGACCTCGACCAGCTGCGCCTGGTCGCCGAGGCGTCGATCGCCGACGCCCAGGCCTGAGCCGCTCCGGCCCCGCCGCAGCGCTACTGCTCGCCGCGGGCGGCCATCGCGTGGTCCAGGCGCTCCCGGGCGCCGTCCAGCCACTGCTGGCAGCGCCGCGCCAGCATCTCGCCGCGCTCCCACAGGGAGATGGACTCCTCGAGCCCGCCCTGCCCGGACTCCAGCCGCCGCACCACCTCGACGAGCTGGTCGCGCGCGGCCTCGTAGCTGAGGGCGGCGATGTCCTCGGGCAGGGGCTGCTCGTCGGCCTCGGCGGCGGGCTGGAGCGGAGCATCGGCCGCCGCAGCGGTCCGGGCGTCCTGGAGCTGGTCCTGGGACTGGTCGGTCATGCGTCCTCCTCGGTGCGGTGCGGGGCATCGGGGATGTCCTGCAGGGCGGGTGGGGTGTAGGGGTCCTCGTCGCAGCGCCGGGCGCCGAAGCGGCCACCGGCGACGCGGATCGACAGCGCATCGCCCGCCTGCGTCGCCGCGGGGGAGCGGACGACCTCGCCGTCCGCGGTCTGGACGACCGCGTACCCGCGCTCGAGGGTGGCCAGGGGGCTGAGCGCCCGCACCTGCCGTGCGAGGTGGTCGATGCCGTCCTGGCCGCGGTCCAGGCGGGACCCGATGATGGTCCGCGCGAGGGCGACGCGCGAGCGGATCTCGTCGCGGCGGCCGGTGAGGATGGTCGCCGGCTGGTCGAGCACCGGCCGGGAGCGGGTGGCGTCCAGGGCGGCCTGCTCGCGCTCGATCCGCCCGCGCACGGCCGTGCGCAGCCGGGACCGGTTCAGGGCGAGCTGCTCCGACTCCGCCTGGATGTCCGGGACCACGCGCTTGGCCGCATCGGTCGGGGTGGAGGCGCGGACGTCGGCCACGAGGTCCATCAGCGGGGTGTCGACCTCGTGCCCGATCGCGGAGACGATCGGCGTGCTCGCCGCGGCGACCAGGCGCACCAGCTGCTCGTCGGAGAACGGCAGGAGGTCCTCGAGGGAGCCGCCGCCGCGGGAGACGATGATGACGTCGACCTCCTCGGCGGCATCGAGCTCGCGCAGCGCGGCGGAGACCTCGCGCACGGCCTTGTCGCCCTGCACGGCGACCTCCCGGATGTCGAACACGACGGCGGGCCAGCGGCGGGTGGCGTTGACGACGACGTCGCGCTCCGCGGCGGACTGCCGCCCGCAGATCAGCCCGACGCGGCGCGGCAGGAACGGCAGCGGCTTCTTGCGCCGGGAGTCGAACAGGCCCTCCGCGGCGAGGACCCGCTTGAGATGCTCGAGCCGGGCCAGCAGCTCGCCCAGGCCCACCGGGCGGATCTCGTCGGCCTCGAGCTGCAGGCTGCCGCGCTTGGTCCAGAACGTCGGCTTGGCGTGGATGACCACCCGGGCCCCGGGCACCAGCTCGACGGTGAGGGCACGCAGCACGTGCTCGCGGATCGGCACCGAGAAGGACATGTCCACGTCGACGTCGCGCAGGGTCATGAAGGCCAGGCCGCTGCCGGGGCGGCGGTTGAGCTGGACCATCTCGCCCTCGACCCACAGCGGCGACATGCGCGCCACGTACTCCCCGACCTTCACCGACAGCTGCCGCAGCGGCCACGGGTTCTCCGGCGTGGTCTGCGCGGCTGTCGCGGCCAGCGGCGCTCGGGTCTGCTCGGTCATGGCACCACTGTGGCATGCGCGGCGGACAGGCGAGGTCACGGACCGGCCGAGTGTGGAGAGCCTCGCGGTGGGGAGGAGGGGCACAGACCCTGCTCGCGGGCGGTTCCTCGCCGCGCACCGCACGCTCAGCGCCCTGGGGTCTCCTCGTGCGCCGGCTCGTGCTCCGTCGTCGAGAATTCGCTGGCAGCCCAGGAGGCGAGCAGCTGCATCTTCTCCTCCGAGTCCGAGCCGGGCTCGGCGGCGTAGAGGGTGATCGTCAGGCCGGGCTCGGACTCCAGCTCCATGCCCTCGTACGCCAGGGTCATCTCCCCGACGACGGAGTGGCGGAAGGTCTTGAAGCCCGCGCCGTGGTGGCGGACGTCGTGCGCACCCCACCGGGTCCGGAAGTCGGGGCTGAGGGTGGACAGCTCCCCGATGAGGTCGTGCAGCTCCTTGTTGTGCGGGTCCCGGCCGGCCTCGGTGCGCAGGATCGCCACCGTCACATCGGCGAACATGTCGTAGTCCGGGTAGAACGCGGAGGCCCGCTCGTCGAGGAAGGTGAATCGGGCGATGTTCGGCGGCTGGCCCGGGATCCGGCCCGGCATGTCGTGGACGTCCTTGTAGAACGCCCGCGCCAGTCTGTTGCCCGCCAGGATGTCCATCCGGCCGTTGCGCACGAATGCCGGGCCTGCGGTCACGGCGTCGAGCATCCACTGCAGGCTCTCGTGCGGCTGCCAGCACTTCGCGCTGCGGCGTCGTCGCGGACGCGCGACGGGACTGGCCGCGTGCGCGAGGTCGAACAGGTGCGCACGTTCGGCGTCGTCCAGCCGCAGGGCCTTCGAGATCGCCTCGAGGACCTCCGGGGACGCACCGCTGATCGCGCCGCGCTCGAGCTTGGTGTAGTACTCCACGCTCACCCCGGCCAGGATCGCCACCTCGGTACGGCGCAGCCCTTCGACCCGTCGGTTCGCACCAGCGGGCAGGCCCACCTCGTCCGGGCTTATCCGAGCGCGCCGGGATGTGAGGAACTCGCGCACCTCTGCTCGATTGTCCATGCGCCCACGCTAGGCGAACCGCGCGCGCCGAAGGAGGCCCTCGCGGTACCTCCCTCGAGAGGGGCTCCCGCGCGCGAGACGAGGCAGGAAGCATCGGCGTACGGCGGCGGTGCAGCTGCTGCCGCACGACCCGCCCGGCGGTCCGATCCTCGAGATCGCCCCGTACCAGCACGAAGGAGAACGCAGCTATGCGTGGAGTCGTCATGCACGCCCCCGGAGACGTCCGCGTCCAGGAACGCCCGGACCCGGTCATCGAGGAGCCGACGGATGCGATCATTCGCGTCACCGCTGCGTGCATCTGCGGTTCCGACCTGTGGCCCTATCGCGGTGCGGAGCCTGTCCAGGACGCGCCGATGGGCCACGAGTACGTCGGGATCGTCGAGCAGATCGGCCCCGACGTCCGGGAGATCCAGGTCGGCGACTACGTCGTTGGATCCTTCGTCGCATCCGACAACACCTGCGAGATCTGCGAAGCCGGCTTCCAGTCCCGCTGTCGCGACCAGGTGATGATGGGAGCGATCGGTACCCAGGCCGAGAAGGCCCGCATCCCCCTGGCTGACGGCACTCTGGTCACGGTCCCCGGCGAGCCCACCGTGGCACAGGCCAAGAGCCTGCTCGCGGCATCTGACGTGCTCGGCACCGGCTGGTTCGCAGCTGTTGCTGCTGAGGCCGGGCCGGGCAAGACCGTCGCCGTCGTCGGCGACGGAGCCGTCGGTCTGCTCGGGATCCTCGCCGCCAAGCGCCTCGGAGCGGAACGCATCATCGCCTTCTCCCGCCACGCCGATCGCCAGGCCCTGGCGAAGCAGTTCGGGGCGACCGACATCGTCGAGGAGCGCGGCGAGGCGGGCATCGCGAAGGTCAAGGAGCTCACCGGCGGCTACGGCGCGCACTCGACAATCGAAGCGGTCGGCACCCAGGAGTCGATGCTCCAGGCGATCGGCTCCACCCGCCCCGGCGGGCATGTCGGCTACGTGGGCGTGTCCCACGGGGTCTCCCTCGACGGGCTCGACCTGTTCTTCGCGACCGTCAGCCTGCTCGGCGGCCCCGCCCCCGTGCGCCGGTTCCTGCCCGAGCTGATCGACCTCATCATGACCGACCAGATCGATCCGGGCATCGTCTTCGACCTCGAACTGCCCCTCGAGCGGGCCGCTGAGGGCTACCGGGCGATGGACGAGCGCCGCGCCACCAAGGTCCTCCTCACCCTCTGACCCGGCTGGCACCGGGCCCCCGGCCGCATCGCCGGGGGGCCGGTCCCGCCTGCCTTCCCGCACCTGTCCCCATTCCGATCCCGATGCTCAGGAGAGCCTCCGCATGACCGGCACAACCACCGCCCGCACGGCAGGTCCCGCCCTCGCGACGCTGCTGCTCCTGCTGACCGTCTTCGGTCCCATCTCGATGGACCTCTACCTCCCCGTCCTCCCGGCGCTGACCGCCGAGCTCGGAACAGCGACCTCGGCGGCCCAGTTCACCCTGACGGCCTGCCTGATCGGCCTGGCCGTCGGCCAGATGATCGCGGGGCCGCTGTCTGACCGGTTCGGGCGAAAGATCCCGCTCATGGTCGGTCTCGTCGCCTACATCGCAGCCTCGGTGCTGTGCGCGGTCAGCCCGTCGATCGAGACCTTGATCGCTGCCCGCCTCATCCAAGGTCTGGCCGGGGCGGTGGGCATCGTCATCTCGCAGGCCGCTGGACGGGACGTCTACTCCGGCAGCGCGCTGATCCGCTTCTACGGCAAGGTCACCGTCCTCGGCGGCCTCGCAGCGATCATCGGTCCCTTCCTCGGCGGACAGCTCGCACGCTTCACCGACTGGCGCGGCATCTTCCTGGCGCTGCTGGGCGCGCTCATCATGGCCGCCACCCTCGCAATCTACCGGGAGACGCTCCCGAAGGAGATGCGCACCACCGGCATGACCCAGTCGATGCGCGACTTCCGCACGCTCTTCTCCGACAAGCTCTTCGTCGGCGCGGTGCTGATCTGCGGCCTCACCCATGCGGCGCTGTTCGCCTACCTCGCGGGCGCGACCTACATCCTCCAGGACGGCTACGGACTGTCCCCGCAGGGGTACGCGATGGCCTTCGGCGCGAACTCCGCCGGCTACATGATCTTCGGCTGGATCGGCGGCCGCACCGCTGACCGCTGGTCCGAGCGCGGAACTCTCGGCCTCGGCGTCCTCATCACGGGCCTCGGCTCCCTCGGCCTGGTCTACACCGGGCTGATGGGCGCACCGTTGCCGGTCGTGCTGGTCTCCCTGTTCGTCCTCGCCTCCGGCGTCGCCTTCGCCGCGCCCCCGGCTGCTTCCCTGGCGCTGGCCGACTACCCAGAGCTTGCTGGCACTGCCTCGTCGGTCCTCGGCTTCGCCCGCTTCGGCCTCGGCGGCATCGCCGCACCCCTGGTCGGCCTCGGCGGCGCGACGGCAGTCCTGCCATTGGGCATCGTCACCGTCTCCTGCGTCGTCCTCTCGTTCCTCGCACTGCTCGTGCTCGTCGGACGCCGGAAGGGTCCACGGAAGCCCGTCGACCATGAGGCCGAGGCTCGGACAGGCGCGATCAGCGCCGTCACCGCCGAGTGACCGACCCCGAGCATCCGGCAGGACCTGAGGCTGCTACACCCCTGCTTCAGGAGCTGGAAGCATGCCTCGCGTCTCCGCGACTGCTTCTTCCCGCCTGCGGTGCCGGCACCGCCATGTTCCCGCGCATCGCATCCCCACACCTCGGATGATGCGACGACCGCTGGAACTCACGCGGCATGATGGGGCCGTGCGCCCCCGACCGATCGCAGCTCCCCTCACCCTGCTCGCGACGTTCGCCCTCCTCAGCGGGTTCGTCGTGGCCGGGCTGTGGGCCGCGCCGCGGGCCGCCGCGGAGCCGGGGGACACGAACACGGGCCGCACCGCGCCGTCCATGCTGGTGCTGGATGCCAGCGGCTCCATGCGGGAGACCGATGTGGACGGCCGCGCCCGCATGGATGTCGCGAAGGAGGCCGTGGGCTCCCTGATCCCGCTGCTGCCCGAGGACGCCCAGGTCGGCCTCATGACCTACGGCAACAGCACCGAGCAGGTCGCCGCGGCCAAGGCCGCCGCCTGCCAGGACATCACGGTGCTGGTCGAGCCGACGGGACTGGACCGGGCCGCGCTCGCCGCCGGCGTCGACGGCGTGAGCGCCCGCGGCTACACCCCGATCGGCGCCTCCCTGCGCGTGGCCGTGGACGCCCTGCCGGAGGCGGAGATGCGCTCGGTGGTGCTGGTCTCCGACGGGATCGAGGAGTGCGACCCCACCCCGCCCTGCCAGGTCGCCGGGGAGCTCGCCGCCGCCCACCCCGAGGTGCGCATCCACACCATCGGCTTCCGCACCGACGAGGCCGCCCGCGAGGAGCTCGCATGCATCGCCCGGGCGACCGGAGGCACCTACGCCGATGCGACCGATGCCGAGATGCTCCGCGAGGAGCTGCTGCTGCGCATGACCCGCGCCCTGCAGGGCTACGACGACAGCGGGCAGGCGATCACCGGCGGCGACGACGCGGCCACGGCCGTGCCGATCGCTCCCGGCAGCTACCTCGACGTGCTCGAGCACGGCAGCCCCGCCGCGGACGACGGCGACGGCGCCGAGCGCTACTACCGCCTGCGGCTGGCGGAGGGGGAGATCGCGCACGTCGCGGCGACGATGGTGATCCCCGCGGCCGGCGGCGCGGACAACAAGCTGGCCCAGCTGTCCCTGCGGGTCCTGGACCCCG
Source organism: Brachybacterium phenoliresistens (assembly GCF_039530785.1). NCBI lineage: Bacteria > Bacillati > Actinomycetota > Actinomycetes > Micrococcales > Dermabacteraceae > Brachybacterium > Brachybacterium phenoliresistens. The sequence continues at coordinate 104,494 of NZ_BAAAOW010000003.1, read as the reverse complement.
AGGGGGCCGACTGCCGGGTCGGGGACACCAACGCGCGCACCGAGGCGGCGCTCGGCGACGGCCCGCTGACCGCGATGGTCTCGACGCCGCGGATGGGACGGACGCAGAACCTCGCATGCTTCGGGGCCGATGCCGCCGGCGAGGTGGTCATCGTCGTCGAGCGCACGGGCACCCCCTCGCAGGAGGAGTCGGTGCCGCTGGAGCTGCAGATCTTCATCGAGCAGGAGACCGACACGGAGGGCCTCCCGCCGGCCATGCCGTGGATGCTCGAGCGGGAGCCGCTGCCGGTGGCGGCCGATGGGGAGGTCGCGACTCCCGCCTTCGCCTTCGCGGCGGCCACGGAGGTGGGCGACGGGCCGATCCGCGGGACGATCATCCCGGGGGAGGTGCAGTTCTTCCGCATCCCGGTCCAGTACGGCCAGCAGGCCCGGGTCTCGCTGGGCCTCGGCGACGTCACCGTGCCCGAGGGCATGTCCCTGACCACGCGGATCACGATGATCTCGCCCCTGCGTCAGCCGGTGTACACGGCCACGCCGCCGTCCACGGACGCCTCACCGTCCGGTGCCTCGGCGCCGGCGCGGTCCGGGTTGCAGATGCACCTGAACCAGGCCGTCCCGGTCCAGTTCCGCAACCGGGAGGAGGGCGGGACCGAGGCGCGCTCCTCCTTCCTCGCCGGCGACTACTACATCCAGCTCGCGCTGATCCCCGATGCGTACGACACCGCCCGGCTGTTCGAGGTCCCCTTCGTGCTGGACGCGGACGTCGTGGGCGAGGTCGACGAGGGACCGGAGCTGGACGGGCAGGGCGAGGCGGAGCGCGAGGACCAGCTCGCCGAGGACCCGGGGCAGGTGCCGGCGGATGCTGCCGCTGGCGGCTCCGGCGGGACCGCCGGCGGAGCCGGGGCGAGCGACGAGGGCGGGCGCAGCGATGCCGCCGGGACGCCCGGAGCGGACCTCGAGCCGCGCCCGGAGGATCAGCCGGGGCTGCTGCGGATGCTGCTCCCCGTCGCCGCCGGGCTGGCGGGCGGAGCCGTGCTCGCGGGGGTCGTCATCGCGATCGTCGCGGTGATCCGCCGCCGGTAGACGCTGGAACTGCGGCGGAAGCGGAAGCTCCGGCGGCCGCGGGAGCTCCGGCGGGCGCCATAGCCGCGGCGGGCGCCGGACCTCTCAGCCGGCCGCGCGTCCCTGCCGGTCGTCCTGCGCGTCGCCGCGCCCCGCCTCTCCGTCGCCCGCGGAGCGCCCGCGGGCGAGCTCGGCGATCTCCGCCTCGTCCAGCGCCCGCGAGCGACGGGTGAGCTGCTCCACGTCCTCGATGCGGCCCGCCGTCAGCTCCATCTCCTCGAAGCGGCGGGCGGTGACCATCACCCGCGACTGGAGGGAGCCGACGGTCTCGTTGAACGAGGCCACGGCGCCGTCGAGGGAGCGGCCCAGCTTCGCCAGGTGCGAGGTCATCGTCCCCAGCCGGTGATGCAGCTCCCGGCCCGTGTCCAGCACCGCGCGGGCGTCGCGGTTCAGGGCGTCGGTGCGCCAGGTGTGGGCGACGGTGCGCAGCAGCGCCACCAGCGTCGCCGGGGAGGCGACGACGACCTCCTGGGAGAAGGCGTGCTCGAGCAGGCCCGGATCGGATTCGAGCGCCGCGGCGAGGACGCCGTCGCTCGGCACGAACAGCACGGTGAACTCGGGAGTGTCGCCGAGCCCCGCCCAGTAGGCCTTCTGGCCCAGACGGTCCACGTGATGACGCAGGGCCTTGGCATGCGCCTGTCGCCGGGTGCGGGCGCGGCGCTGGTCGGTCTCCTCGACGGCGTCGAGGTAGGCGTCCATCGGCGCCTTCGCGTCGATCACCACGTGCCGGTCCCCGGCCAGGTGCACCACCAGGTCCGGGCGCTGGGCGGCGTCGCCGGAGACGCGCTGGCCGGCGAGCTGCTCGCTGAAGTCGACGTGCTCCACCATTCCGGCGGCCTCGACGATGCGCCGCAGCTGGACCTCGCCCCATCGGCCGCGGGACGTGGGGGCGCGCAGCGCGGCGGTGAGCGCGCTGGTGCCCTGATCGAGCTCGTGGGCCCGCCGGGCCAGGTCCTGCAGGTGCTGCTGCAGCGCGCCGTCCGCCTGCACCCGGGCGTGCTCGGTGCGGTGCATGGCACGCTCGAGCTGGCCGAGGGACTCGACGATGGGGGAGAGGGTGCGCTGCAGCTCCGCCTCGCGCGCGGCCTCGGCGGCATCGCGCCGGGCGGCGTCCCGCGCGAAGCGCTCATCGGCGAGGTCGAGCAGCTCCTCCGAGGCCCGCGGCTGCGCCGCCGATGGAGTCTCGGGGCGGCGCCGCAGCAGCAGGACGGTCAGCGCGGCGCCGAGCACGGCGCCGAGGAGGAGGCCGATCAGGAGCGACACGGTGGGATCCATGGGCCCAGCACATCACGGGGGTGGGACGGACGAGCGCAGGCAGGGCTCACCGGGCCGGTCGGAGGGAAGGACCGGGACGGCCTGCGGAGAGCTCGGCGGGACGAGCGCCGGGGGGAGCGTCGTTCAGACGGGCTGGTACTCCTCGGTCTCCTGGACCGCATCGACCTTCCAGCGGCCGCCGTCGCGGACCATCTGTATCTCGAAGGCCCCTTCCCACGTCTCGCCGTCGACGCCGTAGGTCTCCTCCAGCGCGACGATCGCGGTGCCGCCGTCCACCCATGACCCGGTGATCGTGAAGCCGTCGGCGCGGAGATCGACGTTCTGCGCGCTCTCGATGAAGTCCTCGCAGGTCGCGAGGCCGTCGGCCCGGAACTCCTCGGTGGTCACGGCCTGGAAGGTCTCGCAGTCCTCCTCGACCCACGCCAGGTAGTAGTCGGCGGCCGTCTCCTCCGGGTCGGCGCGCGTCGAGAAGAACACGGCGACCCCGATGCCCGCCCCGATCAGGAGGACGAGCACGAGGGCGCAGGAGCATCCGCCGATGATCCACGGCAGCGATCGGCGGCCCGGCGAGGACGGGGATGTCGTGACCATGGCGTCCAGCCTAGGGGAACGTGCGCAGTGCCTCCCCGTCCATGGGGGACGGCGGGAGCATCGGCCCCGTAGAATCGCGTCCCGTGGCTCTTACTATCGGAATCGTCGGACTGCCCAACGTCGGCAAGTCCACCCTCTTCAACGCCCTGACCCGCGCCGAGGTCCTCGCGGCGAACTACCCGTTCGCGACCATCGACCCCAACGTGGGGGTCGTCCCGCTGCCGGACGCGCGCCTGGGGCAGCTGGCGGAGATCTTCGGCAGTGAGCGCCTGGTCCCGGCGACCGTGTCCTTCGTGGACATCGCCGGCATCGTCAAGGGCGCCAGCGAGGGCGAGGGCCTGGGCAACAAGTTCCTCGCCAACATCCGCGAGGCCGATGCGATCTGCCAGGTCACCCGCGCCTTCTCCGACCCCGACGTGATGCGCGTGGCCGGCAGCGAGGATCCCGCCGGGGACATGGACACCATCGCCACCGAGCTGATCCTCGCCGACCTCCAGACCCTCGAGAACGCGCGCCCGCGCGTGGAGAAGGAGGTCAAGCGCAAGCTCACCGAGGCTTCCGTGCTCGAGGCCATGGACGCCGCGACCGCCCTGCTGGAGACCGGGAAGACCCTGTTCCAGGGCGCGAAGGCCGCCGGCATCGACGTCGCCGAGCTGCGCGAGCTGCAGCTCATGACCGCGAAGCAGTTCATCTACGTCTTCAACACCGACGAGGACGGCCTGGCCGACGCCGCCATGCAGCAGCAGCTGCGCGAGGCCGTCGCCCCGGCCGAGGCGATCTTCCTGGACGCCAAGTTCGAGTCCGAGCTCGTCGAGCTCGACGAGGACGAGGCCAAGGAGATGCTCGAGTCGACCGGCCAGGAGGAGTCGGGTCTGGACAAGCTGGCCCGCGTCGGCTTCGACACCCTGGGCCTGCAGACCTACCTCACCGCCGGCCCCAAGGAGTCCCGCGCCTGGACCATCCCGCAGGGCGCGACCGCCCCGCAGGCCGCCGGCGTCATCCACACCGACTTCGAGCGCGGCTTCATCAAGGCCGAGATCGTCTCCTTCGACCAGCTCCTCGAGGCCAGCTCCATGGCCGAGGCCAAGGCCAAGGGCTGGGTCCGCATGGAGGGCAAGGAGTACGTCATGGTCGATGGCGACGTGGTGGAGTTCCGATTCAACGTATAGATGCACTCGTCCGTCGGTCTAGCCTAGGTGACGTCATCGATAGATGTTCAGCGAGCTCGACTGGGTGGCAGGTGGTGGACCACTCGATGGCTTGAGAAGCGTTCGGGCCGATATGATCGCGGCATGGACTGGATAAGCCTTGTAGTACCCGTGTCGGCACTTGCCGGAGCTTTGCTCGGCGGATACCTTACGCAACTTACTGGAGGTTGGGTCGCGGAGCGACGTGAAGATCGTCGACTTCTAAGAGAGGCACGTGCGGCTTTAGAGCGCTGGGTCGCGACCCGTACTGGCCCTCTCGGTCTGGGGTATCCAGGAATATCTCCGGACGACATGGCTCCAATCGAAAAGCGGTCTCGGGAAGAGTTCTTTTCTCGGCATTTTCAAGCAACGTACGAAGCAAAGGCGGCCCTCGGTTCGGTGCGTCGGTTCGACGAAAGAATTGGGCGGGTGCTCGATAAGGAGCGCTGGGACTTGCCCATCGAAAGTGTCGGAGAGCTCCGCGAAGCGCTAACGCAAGCTGAGCGGCGGGCGAAGCTCACTCAGCGGGAGACGAAAGCTTTGCTTGTCGATCCGCATGCTCGATAGGGGCTTAACCGGACTGGAGTTGAGCAATCTGAGACGGCCTGGCCGATACCGCCATGCAGCAGCAGCTGCGGGAGGCCGGTGCCCCGGCCGAGGCGATCTTCCTGGACGCCAAGTTCGAGTCCGAGCTCGTCGAGCTCGACGAGGACGAGGCCAAGGAGATGCTCGAGTCGACCGGCCAGGAGGGGTCCGGCCTGGACAAGCTGGCCCGCGTCGGCTTCGACACCCTGAGCCTGCAGACCTACCTCACCGCCGGCCCCAAGGAGTCCCGCGCCTGGACCATCCCGCAGGCCGCAGGCGTCATCCACACCGACTTCGAGCGCGGCTTCATCAAGGCCGAGATCGTCTCCTTCGACCAGCTCCTCGAGGCCGGCTCCATGGCCGAGGCCAAGGCCAAGGGCTGGGTCCGCATGGAGGGCAATTCAGAGTTGCTTGTCAGAGCTGCGCTTCCACTTCCCGCCTTTATCCAGGGAGAGTGTGTATGCGTCCAGCATCTGCTGAATCTCGTGGAAGCCGCCGTCTCGTCGGTAGGGGGCGAGGAGTTCTTTCTCCTTGCCCGTCAGACGGATAGCGAGGAGACGAACGATCATCTGATTTACCTCGCTCACCACATGAGACTCGTCGTGCTGGGGGAAGTCGCCGCGATCGAAGTGCTTCACGTCGTTGTAGTTGTTGGCTACGGCCCGAGCGAGGCTGACCCGGTCAGCAATGGGATCCGGCCAACGGGCGTCGAGCACGTCAAGGCAACGGAAGGCATGCGTAGCCGTAGTCGGCTTCGGATTTCGGGCCCTGCTCCATGTTTCTCGCTCCCCTGGTCGCTCCCCGATAATTCCACCGGCGGCCTCGATGCTCATCGACGTCGAGACGATGAGATCCTCAATAAAGTTCGCAGGATTTCCCAGAGCGCCGGCGCTAGGCAGGATGAATCGCTTCCAGGTCTCGTAGTTCTCCGACCAGGTCTCGAGTCCCTCAGACCCAATCTGGGTCATGTGTGCAAGGGGGTGCCCGAGCTTCTTCGTAGTGGGGACCTCATTGCGGCGCTCTCGGTAGCTGTAACTGCTTACAACTTCGATCTCCGGGCGCTTACTGGCGCTTGTTGCGAAGAGTTCATCGCGCAGGTTGTGTTCCCGGAAAGACAGTGGTAGGCCGAACAGGAAGACCATCAGGTTTGCGACCTTGCGCTGCTCGGCGAAATGATCCAAGAAGGACATTGGGCCTGAGTTAAAAGAACTCTCAACAAATGCGTAGTCCTGCAGGGAAATGTGGCGGTTGTAGCCGTCCTCGTTGGTCGCGTAGCGCCATCCTGCTCGGATGGCCATCGTCACTTCGCCCTGTCGCCATGTCAGTCCATCGTTTTGCTGGATGTGCATTTCGACAGTGCGGACCTTGTTGGCCTCATTGAGACCGTTCTTCTGCTCTACACACGACAGCCTCGACCACTCATTCAAGCCATCCAGTCGGCTACGAAGTTCCTCTATGACCAGCGGAGGTTCGAGAGGACCAGGACGCACGCCGAATGCTGTGACCATCGGCCGTAGGGTGCCAACGGATGTTCGACTTCCGCCCCACGTCTCAGTTTGCCCACTCCACGCGATGTCAAAGAGCGAAATGGTCCCATCTCGGGTGGCGAAGAGCATGTTGCGCGGCGGCGATTGGTCCCGGAACCACGTGAGCACGTGGTTGAACTGCTCGATGCTCGGATCAGGCAGGTAGGGGACCTCGACCGTTATCCCTCGCTCCTCCGTCATCAGAATGGTGGCCCCAACGTAGGGAGTTCCATCGACACCGTCGATCAGCAAGCCGCTGAGGCTGTCACCAAACTCGAGTCGCTTCATTTGCATGGGCCGAGTGTCGCACAAGGGTCTGACGCTCGAGCTGTCTCGATCGGTTGTCGCGACAAGTGGCGCCACCTGCAGCGGCTCGGCGTGGCGTACGTCCGAATCGAGTTCGTCGAGACGCTCGACCAGATGGACAGGTCCCCGGGGGCTGATCAGATCGCGGCGTGGCTCGCGCAGCTGTCTGAAGAAGAGGTCCTTGAGCGGATGTCGCGGTTCCGGGCGAGCTTCTCCCGCGACGCCGAGGTCATGCTGCACACCTCTGAGGCGCTGTAGGGAATGCGCGACGAGGTAGCAGAATTCGTCCGTGCAGAAGACGCATGAAAGCACGAGATTGCCTACGGGGGCGCGTCAGCCTGTACCCTTCTGAGATCGGACCACTCCGCCTTCCCTCACGAATCCTTCGCCGTAGATGTCAAGAGGAACACCACGCGGTTCTTGAGCTCGCTGTTGATTATTTTCCGAGCCTCGTCCTCACCGAGCGGTTCCAAGCCAGCTTCGGCCACCGTTGGGCGGCGTCATCCGCTTCGCCGTCCACTCGTTCGCCGCGAAGGACGGGGAAGAGGCGTTGCGTCCGTTCTACGGCATGTGCTGTGCCGTCTTCGACGGATAGGGCCCGCCGGGGGCATCTGCCCGCACTTAGTTCTTGCGCGTTCTTCGCGGGTCCGCCTCGACGACGTATCCGGAGCGCCGTCGCATGTCCCTGGTCGTCAGTCCGGCAACTCTCGAAACTCTCCCGGTGGCATTCCCTTGCGCTCCGCCCATCCGCGCACGTACAAGAAGAGCTCCTCAGTGGCCCGGATCGAAGCCCCGTAGACTTCTTGCCAGAGTGACTCTGGGATGACGTGAGGTTGCAGGGGCACGCCCATGAAGAGCTCGGACTTGCCGGAGACCTGCACGGTCGCGAGCATGTGGCTGAGGGAGAAGTGGACCCACCCAGAGGTCTTGTCATAGACCTCCGGGGCCCAAGGATGCGCTGCCGCTGCTAGATCCTTCAGTCGTCCGTCGTTGAGGGTCTTGCCCTCGGAGTCCTTCATCCGCCGGAACTCCTTTCCCTCCAGTAACCTCATGGCTAGCTCGTCGGAGTTGCCGCTGGCGGCGTAGTGTGCGCGAAAGAGTGTGTCGAGTTGGAGTCGGAGCAGCGGAGCAGCGGCGTGGATGTTGTAGGAGTCGACCGCGTCGATCAAGGCATCGACGACGCCGTAGCTGCGCTGGATCATCGCAATGACCAGAAGGTCGGTCGGAAACACCTGGCCCTCTGCCACGGAGAGAGCCAGGTTGGCGACGTCGGGGTGCTGCCTCCGGAGCGCGTCCAGTCGCTCCCGCGATGGCAACAGGTCCGGAAAGGTCGTCGCCGAGCTATCGGGCGGCACCGGCTTCGGCTGCCGTGGGGGCCTACCAGTGGCTGTGTGCTGTTCCTCCATGCTTCTACTATCCACTGCCGCTATCCCACTTTGGCCAGATCGGCCGGACCACCTCCAGCGTTTGAACAGAGCGAAGAGTGTTGAATCGCACCTTGGAGGCGCGGCTCAGTGGCGCCTCGTGCGCAGGGGGGCCTGAGACAATGCCACGCGGATTTGTGCGGGTTGCGCGGTCCGGACTGTCGCAGGGGCGACTGGGTCACTCTTGGTTACTATTGGTCCATGCTTGATTCGCAGGGCGTTATCGAGAGCGCTCGAGACTGGTTTCGCACCGCCCTGGCGAGTGTCGACGGACCGGTGCTGCTGACCAGTCCCTACCTGGCCTACGACGTGTGCGCGCAGGTCGCGGCTGCGGCCCAGGGCAGCCCGCACTCGTTCGTGCTGCTGACCACCCTGGACCCGAGTGCCGTCGCCAACGGCTACCTGTCCGTCAAGGGCCTCGGACGACTACTCGAAGCCGGCGTCGAAGTACTCCACGCCGAGAGAGTCCACGCAAAGTGCTTCTTGGTCGGCACGCGTGCCATGCTCGGATCCGCGAACCTGACTGGCGCGGGCCTGGGCAGCTCAGCGTCCCCGAATAGGGAACTCGGCGTCGAGCTCTCACCCGACGACGCGCAGGACGCGAGGCACGCCATCGAGGCGTGGCCCGCCTGCGTCGTCACCGAATCCGACCTGGTCGGCCTCCTAGCGAAGTCCGAGAGACTCACGCGGCAGCCCGCCGGGCAGCACGACGACCTCGACGCGACGACGGCTCTTCAGCTTGCCGAGCAGCTGCTTGCCGACGCGCGTGACCCTGGCCGTGGACTCTGGTTGAAGTTGGAGTACGGCGAGCCGGCGCTGGACGGATGGCGAGAAGACTCATGGTTCGCCAGTCCCAAGAAGGGCAGGCCGGGCTTCCGCGCGGGAGACCTGGTCGTAGTCTGCGCCAAGGACACCCACGACTGCTACGCGGTCGTCGAAGTCGCCTACGACCCCGAGTACCGGCCTGAGGACTACCTCGTCTGGACGACTGAGCATGACCCGGAGGCTGCTGACCGCTGGCCGTGGATCAACCGGACCAGGCCGCGGCTCGTGCCAGACGAGCTCATGGGGCTTAAGTTGCACGAACTGGGAGTGAGTGGCCAGGGACTTCAGAACGGCCATGTTCGTCTCCAGCTGGACCAGTTCACGGCAGGGGTTCGGGCCTTGGCGCGCCTCGCAACGGCCTGACGCGTCTCCGGGCGGCAGTCTGGTCCGATGGATGCCTCGCCCCGTCAACGACGCTCAGCGTACCGCCCTGGACGCCGAGCGGCCGCACATTCACACTGAGCTTCAGCGCCGGTCAAACTTGCGCTGTCGAGGACTTCCAAGCCCCAACGACGATCATGGACGATCAATTCCGTGAAATGCTCATCTGCTACGTGACGTGGTCGAGTGGAGGTTCGCGCTCTAACGTATTCCAGCAGTCTGCGGGGACAACAATAGCCCGAGCAGTGAGATCTGGTTCTCCTCTCGCTGGGACGACGACGATGTCCATGCCCAACCGGTCGTGGAGGTGCGATGTCTCCGTGCGCTGAGTGACGGAGACGACGTGTCGGTTCTCAGGCCGGCCTGGCAGCGGTGCGCAGACGTGCACCGTCGTCCGGTCGGAGGAGCGCCGTGATCGGCGTGCACGTCGACGGCCCTGGCTAGGCTGTCCGGGTGCGCCACCAGCAGATCCTCGACAAGCTCGCGGTGGGAGCGGTGGCTCCGACCGCGAGGGACGAAGTGCGGATCCTGGCGCAGAAGAGCTTCTACTCGGCACGGCACCAGGGGCTGGAAGGCGCTCAGCACGCTGACGTCGTGCCCGCTATCAAGGAGCGGTGGCACTTCGCGCTCGACGCGGCCCGCCCGGGCGTGGATGCCTCCGAGAGCGAGCGGATGAATGCCTACAAGGTCGCGATCGCCCTGGCCACGGCATTGCACGAGGTCGGATTGACCGATCCTGAGCTCACGGAGCTGGCCGTCGACGGAATCCACGAGCTGAACGACGCTGTGTGGCTGGGGGAGGACTTCCTGCGCCGAACCGACGACATGATCGCGCTGCTGCGGTCCTCACCGGCCCCGCTCACCAGGAAGCCGACCACGCGGGAGACCATCACGTTCACCCGCGGTGGCGATCTCCTCGCGATCCGGGTGCGCAGGCGCTGGGTGGTCGGGCATGTCCACGTCGTCGATGGTCCGAACGCGTATCCGCATATCGAGCTGTACGAGCGCACCTTCGCTCGTCGGCCCGAGGCTTCCGAGGTCGTGGGGACTCGCGCGTGGGGGTATGCGTATCTCGGCCGCGACCAGGCGAACGTCACCCGCCTCATCGTGTCGGGGCTGCGCCACCTGCCGGATCCGGCAGAGCAGATCCACCTCATCGCGAGCGGAGTCACGGTGCCGCCGGACAACGCACATCTGTTTGACGAGCAGATCGTCGGCACCCATGTCGACCTGTTCGAGCTGCTCGAGATGGCGCGATCAGTGAGCGGCGAGCCGCAGCTCTGACGCCGCCGCACGCCGTTTCCGGAATCGGCCGTTTCGTGACTTCCGCAGTGCGCGATGACGGGTCGATCTCGTCGGCCCGAGTGATGGTTCTCCGCGCGGGAACTCGGTGGAGTTCCGCTTCAACGTGGAGGCGTTATGTGCCGGGGAACCGGTCAGGTCAGACCAGCGCGTGCTGGGCCCGGTAGGCATCGCGGCAGGCGACGGCGCAGAATCCGATGGTCTCGCCGTCGTGTTCGAGCGTGATCGCGCGTGGTCCTGGACGGACCAGCATGCCGCACATGGGGTCGACCAACATCCCGTCGGGAACCGGTTCGCTGCGGCCTTCTTTCACGGCTTCCTGATAGTCGGCGACCATTGCTTGCAGGACCTCGTCGGCGGTCGACGACTTTCCGTCCATGCCGATGCTGCCGTCGACGATGCCGTTGATCAGCACCCACAGAGAGCCGGGTGCACGTGACCAGCCGTGCTCGTTGTCGACGCGACGGACGGCGGCCTTGATCACTCCGATCATGTGGCGAGCGGTCTCGTCCTGCCAGGCCTGAGGCACGGACACGGAGGCGATCACGGGCGGCGCAACCTTGCTGTCGACCGGACCATCACCGGTGTGCCAATCGGTAAGCTCCCGAAAACCCAGATGGGCCATCTGCCGGGCCCGGCGCATCGTCTCGGCGGGCGCGTGGTCATCGCTGAGCGCGATGGTCCAGATGTGCTCGACGATCCTGCTGCGGTCCGCTTCGCTGAAGTGCCCGGCAGGGCACGAGATCTCGATCAGGATCATTGTCTTCTCCTTCGGCTCGGATGCCCCCAGAGTCGCTGGAGATGCTGCGCGGTGTCGATGACCTCCGAGGTCATGGATCGGCCACCCAGGTGCTGCGAGACTGCCCGCATGAGTACTGTCCATGCTCCTGTCGGCGCACTCCTTCGGCGATGGAGGATGCGGCGACGCCGCTCGCAGCTCGACCTCGCTGTCGCTGCGGACGTGTCCACCCGGCATCTGAGCTACCTCGAGACGGGGAAGGCAGCTCCCAGCCGCGCCATGATCGCCCGGCTCTGCGATGAACTGGACGTCCCGCTCCGCGATCGGAACACGCTGCTGCTCGCAGCAGGGCTTGCCCCCGAGCACACCGAACACCCCTGGTCGGAGCTGGGGCTCGCACGCGCTGCGATCCAGGCGGTTCTCGATGGGCATGATCCGAACCCGGCGGTAGCGGTCAATGCCCGTTGGGACGTCCTGGCCTCGAACCGGGCCATGTCCTCCATGCTGTCGAGCCTTCCCGCGACCGTCGCCGGCCCGCCGGTGAATATGCTTCGCGCCACGCTCCACCCCGACGGAATGCTCGGCCAGCTGGATGACCCGGGACGCTGGCGCGACAACGCTCTGCGTCGAGCCAGGCGACAGTACGAACACACCGCCGATTCCGGCCTGAAGGCTCTGATCGCCGAGATCGAGCACTATCCGATCCCGCCCGCCGCCGACCAGGACATCGAGGCTGACGAACTGGTCGTGCCCATGCGGCTGCGTACCCCGCTCGGCGAGCTGTCCCTCTTCTATGCAGTGACCGTCTTCGGGGCACCACGCGACATCACCATGGACGAACTCGCGATCGAGTCATTCTTCCCCGCAGATGAGGCCACCCGCGCCCTCCTGCCGCAGCTGATCGCCGGTGTCACCTGATCACGGCACGGAAAGAGAGACCTCCACTCCTGCTCGGAGCTGCGCCAGTGCAGATCCATCTCGTCGCGAACGGAGGCACGGTGTCGCCGGACTCCGCGCATCTGCATGACGAGCAGATCATCGACACCTCGCCGACTTCTCCCTGGGGGCATGCGGGTTCCGGTCGACGACGGCGGGGCTGATCCGGCTCACGTCGTGAGCGGGATCCGGTGTTTCGCGCACGGCCGGCGGGGCAACGGATCTCGCCGCCCGTGCAGCCCGATGGTGTGACCGGATCGCCGTGGCGGTCCGTCTCCGCGCGGCCTAGACTGCGAGCATCGGGGTAGAAAAGTGCACCGGGTCGTGCGAGTTAGTCGCTCGGCACCGTGCACCGCGCAGACACGACACGCAGGGTGCCGTCACTCCTTCATCGGACTGAAGGAGTGTCATGTCCTCGCCCCGTCCCATCCTGTCCTCCCCGTCGTCGCGGCGGACGCCCGTGCGCGCGTCCTGGCTGCCGTTGGCCGGTCTGTCGGCCGTGTTCCTGATCGAGATGCTCGACACCTCGATCCTCACCGTGGCCCTGCCGACCATCGGCCGCGACCTGCATGCCTCGGGTATCGCCCTGCAGTGGATCACGCTCTCGTACGCGCTGGTCCTCGGCGGGTTCATGATCCCGCTCGGCGCGCTGGCCGACCGCGTCGGCAGGCGCCGCACCATGGTCCTCGGCCTGGGGATCCTGGCCGTGGCCGGCCTGGCGGCAGTGCTGGTCACCGCGGTCTGGCAGCTGATCGCGATCCGTGCCATCACCGGCTTCGCCGCGGCGATGACCGCGCCGGGCTCCATGGCGCTGGCCTTCCGCCGCTACGGCACCGACGAGCAGCGCGTGAGGGCGATGAACGTCATCGCCACGGTCGGGCTGGTCGGCATGGCCGTCGGCCCGATCGCCGGCGGCTTCCTCCTCGCCGTCGCCCCCTGGCAGGCGCTGCTGGCGATCAACGTGCCCATCGCGCTCGTCGCCGCCATCGGCATCCTCGGCGGGATCCCCGCCGACGCTCCGGAGGACCTCCGCCGTGCTCCGATCGATGTCGCCGGAGCCCTGCTGGGAACGATCGCCGTCCTCGCCGTGCTGCTCGTCCCGACGCTGTTCGCCGGGACCGGCGCCGCGTCCGTCGGGCCGTGGGCGGCCCTGGCCTGTGCCGCGATCGCCGCAGCGCTGTTCGTGATCCGCGAGCGCCGCGCCCGGCATCCGATGATCGACCTGCACCTCATCGCCCGCCCGCTGGTCGCGAGCGGACTCCTGTTCAAGGCGGCCGGGTCCCTGGCGATCGGGGCGCTGGGCTACCTGGTCACGCTGCATCTGCAGCTCGCTTACGGGTGGACGCCCGGGCAGGCCGCCCTGGGCATGCTGCCGCAGGTCATCGTGCTCATCGCCGGCGGCACGCTGATCCGCCCCCTGATCGCCCGCACCGGGATGACGAGGGCCGCCCGGTACTCCTCGGCCGGGATCGTCGTGGGCCTCGCCCTGTACGGGGTGCTCGGCACGCACGGCTACGTCTGGATCGCCCTCTCCCTCGCGCTCGTCGCCGCCGGCATGCGGATCGTCAGCGTCGTTGCCGGCACGAATGTCATGCGCGGCCTCCCCGAGGACCGCACCACCATCGGCGCGGCCCTCGCCGACACTGCGGGACAGGTCGGCGCCTCGGTCGGACTCGCCCTCGCGGGCCCCCTCCTGAACGCGCTGTTCACCGGCGCCCTGACCGCCGGGGACTGGGGCGCGCGCCAGCATGGAGCTTTCGACGCGGCGATCACCGCGGCGGGCCTCGCCCTGGCCGCAGCCGCCGCTGTCCTCGTCGCCGTGGGAATCCGGCTGTCCCGCGGCCGGCTGTCGCACCTGTAGGAGCTCTTCGCCGTTGATGCTTCGCAGGGCCCCGGGGGGCTGGCGCTATTGCCGCCTTCGCGTGACCTCGCGGACGGTGATCATGACGGCGGCGAGAAGGTTCAGCGCGCCGGCGGCGAGGGTGACGCCTCCGAAGAACAGGTCGCGCTCGATGACGATCGCGCCGACGCTCACCCCGCCGACGAGCATCCACACGCCCAGGACGGTCATGGGAACGCCGCCGACGGACGGATGCCCCGCTTTACCCTGCCTGCTTGACAAGACCAGCCTTCAAATCAGGTGAACGGCGGGTCGCCCTGGTTGATGCGAACCAAGAGGCCCTTCGGTGCTGATGCTCCGAAGGGCCTCTCACGCGCCTGGCTCACTGCCGTCGCTGCAGCTTCTTCCTGCGGGATCGAACAGCCTTCATCGAGCCGCCGACGAGGAGCAGGAGTCCCGCAGCCAGGGCGACGCCGCCGAAGAAGTTGCTCTGCTCGAGGGTGATGGATCCCAGCGTCACGTCGCCAGCGAGCACCCAAGTGCCCAGGATGAACATGACGAAGCCGAGGAAGATCACGTCCGAAGCCTCATCGAGGAAGCGACGCGGCTGGCTGCCACGAGAGCTCACGGGGATCTCCTTTCATGAACGACGAAACCAGCGTAGAGCACTGAGACTCACAGGCCGCAGGCCTGCAGCGCCGCGACCCCCGTCAGCTCCTTGCCGATCTCGATGATCTCCTTCTCGACGGTCCGGCCAGCGATGCCGCGCGCCCCTTTGAAGATTCGCGCGACCAGCTTCGGCCCATACTTCGCCGTGAGCTTGCCGAGCCGCCATGCCAGCTTCGCGACGCGTGCGGCCGGAAAGACGGTCATCACGACGAACCCTGAGATCGCCGCCGCGCACAGCGCGACCTCCGAGACTGATGCGGCCTGGGCCTGGAGCGCACCATCCGCGCCGGACGATGTCTGCTTATCGAGCGCAGCCCCCGCTGCCGACAGCTCTCGGAGCTTGTCGTCGTCGAGCGTGTATCCGACCACTTCCCCCTTCTGATCGAGCACCTCATAGACCTTCGTGCCGTCATCGTCTGTGTCGACGACCGCCCCACGCCGCTGCCCCGCGGGAAGCGTCGACTTCGCCGGATCCGCGAGAGCTGCTCCGCCGGTGGCTGCCACTGCAGGCACCGTAATGCACGCTGCGATAAGCGCGCGCCGTCCGAGCATCGACTTCTTCGACATTGAATACCCCTGTTCTCATCTGGAGGAGGCGCGTTGGTCAGCGCCCCCGACGTCAACCTATAAACGAGGTGTCCGGGTCCGACATGTACTTGGGTCCCGTCTTCGGGCCTCGCCCGAAGTCCTCATGTACCGCGGCCCCCCGAGGCCTGGGACCCCGGTCCTAGTGGGAGCCCCACCATGGGTGCAACGGTCTACGACGAAAGTCTGTCGAGGTCCACCCCGCCATCGTCGTCTTCGGAGATGCGAGCTGCTATCGATGGGCGGCGTCGTCGTTCTCGTAGGCTGCGATGACGAGCTGAGCACGGTCACGGGCGTGGAGCTTCGACGTAAACGCTCCGAACTGTGCCTTCTGGGTGGCGAGGGAGCCCCGTCTTGACGCCGAGATCGACTCCTGGGCCTGAGGCGGCCGTCCGCAGGGCGCGCCGCCTCAGGACGAGGCCGCGTCCGGACGCGAGTACGTCAGCGCGAGATTGCCCTTCGGGAACGTCCGCACGTCGATCAGCTTCAGCCGCGTGACCTCGCGGAACAGCGGGCTGCCGCCGCCGTAGGCGAAGGGGCCCACCAGCAGGTGGTACTCGTCGACGAGGTCCGCGCGGACCAGGGCCTGGGCGAGCCGCACGCCGCCGTGCGCGAGGATCGGTCCGCCGTCCTCGGCCTTCAGCCGGGCGACCTCGGTGGCCAGGTCCCCGGAGCAGACGGTGGTCCTCTCCCACGGGGTGTCGAGGGGCGAGCGCGAGAAGACGACCTTGGGGATCGAGTTCATCGCCTCGGCCTCGGGCCCTTCCTGGAAGGGCCAGTGCCCGGCCATGTCGCGGTAGGTGCGGGCGCCCATCGCGTGGACGCCGGCCGAGCCCAGGAGGGCGGCCATGTGGGCGATGAACTCCTCGTCCTCGTCGTACTCCGGGAAGAGGTCCTCGCGCATCCCCGGGGGCGGCGCGGAGTACCCGTCGAGGGACAGGCTGTGTCGGAGGATCAGCGGACGCATGGCGGCTCCCATGTTCGGTTCGCCCCCCGCCGACGGGAGGGCGGTGAGCCTACGGTACTCGCGTGAGTCTGCGGGGCCCGGGCGTCAGCAGGGGTACGGTCGGTCCGGCGCCGGCAGGACGGCACCGGTCGGGACCGGGCCGCGCGGCCCGGACATGGGCCGCCAGCCGGTGCTGCTGCCGAGGACGCGGCGCGTTCCGCGGGGGAGGATTCGTCCCCGGAGCGGCCGCGAACTCGTCCGGGCCCTCACAGGCGGTACTGGGCCAGCTGCATCGCCTTCGGTGGCTCGGGGGCCGCGGCGATCACCGCGCGCGTGACGGCGAGCTGCTCCTCATCGACCGCGGAGGCGGCGAGCTCCCAGGGGGCCAGGACGTGCTCGAGCATCATGAGGGCGCGTTCTGCCCAGAAGCGCAGCGTCGGGTGGATCCAGCCGGAGATCTTGAACTGCCCGCACGCGGCCGCGATGTAGGCGTCGATCTCGCCGTGCAGGAACCGGGCGTTGTCGGCGTGGGCATCGAGCCAGGCGACGATCTCCTCCTGCGAGCTGTCCCAGACGGCCTCGGGCACCAGGCCCCAGTCGACGATGAGGGCCGCGATGCAGCCGGGCACGTGCGCGTCCGTCCCTCCCTGCG
The DNA here is from genome assembly GCF_039530785.1 of Brachybacterium phenoliresistens. Taxonomy (NCBI): domain Bacteria; kingdom Bacillati; phylum Actinomycetota; class Actinomycetes; order Micrococcales; family Dermabacteraceae; genus Brachybacterium; species Brachybacterium phenoliresistens. Next base: position 87,604 of record NZ_BAAAOW010000003.1, on the reverse strand, counting down.
CGAAGTGCTCGTGCAGGGTGCTCAGCGTGTCGTGGCCGTCGTCGGTGCCGAACGGGGCGCGGGGATCGTCCTCGCTCCAGAACCAGTCCGGGGCGACGGCGACATAGGCCGGGTGGCTGGTGGCGGGCGACAGCCCGTCGTCGTCGCGGTCGAGATACGGGACGGGCGTCTGACGGGCCATGGGTTTCCCTGCTTCCAGGAGATGGGCATGTCGCGGGCCGGGCGGCTTCACGATAGCGGGCGCGCGCCCCGTGAGCGGTCGAGGGGACTCGACGGCCGGCCCGGCAGAGCCGAGGCACAGATGCCTCGTTTCACCCGCCGCCCTCGGTCAGCGAGGCGGGCGGAAGCCAGTCGGCCCCGAGCAGCCGGGCCAGGTCGGTGAGGCCGGCGGTGTCGCCGCCGACGGTGTCGGAGGCCGCGGCGATCCGCTCCACCATCGCCTTGGAGACCTGCTCCTCGACGGTGCCCTCGGCATAGGCGATGTGCCAGGGGGAGACCTGATGGTCGCGGTGGGTGCGCCCGGTGACCTGCCGGCCCGCGATACCGGAGAAGCGGGCCTGATGGAACAGGCCCACCCGCGGCTCGGTGCTGGCCTGCCGTCCGCCGGGAAGGGTCTCGCCGGCGTGCAGGCTGATCGAGGCGACCGTGGTGAACACGCAGACCTTCGCCTGCCCGGTCTGGAACCGCAGCCGCTCGGCCTCGACGTCGAAGCGGTCCTGACCGTAGATGGTGGCGACCTCGAGGCCCAGGTCGCGCAGCCGCTCGGCGATGGGGTCGGCGGCGGTGGCGACGAACTCGACCGAGCACGCCACCTGCCGTTCGGCCTCGACCTGCTGGGCGATCCAGGCGACGGTGGAGTCCACGCGGATCAGCCCGGCCTTCTGGCGGAAGCGCAGCAGCGCCGCCCGGCCCTTGGCAGTGCTCCGGCCGCGCCGGGCGATGTCCATGTCACGGCAGAACTCGCCCCATTCCGCCTCGTACGCCGCACGCTCGGACGGCGTCAGCGTCACCGGCATCCCCGAGATCGGCACCGGCCCCCACGGCGCCGCGCGGTGCAGCATCGCCGTCGGCCGCTGGTCCTCGAGCCAGCCGCGCACCCGCGCGAGATCCTCCGCCCGGCGGGTCGCATCGGTGGTCCACGTCGCGCCGTACCGGCCCCGTTCCAGCGAGATCCCGTGGCGCTCCAGCGCGGAGGCGAAATCGGCCCCGGGCTGCTTCGTGGAGGTCCAGCGCGCCATCGGCTCCCCGTGGGCCTGCGCGTAGGCGGGGGCGAGGTAGGGCAGCTCGAGCGGCGTATGACCGGGCGTCGCGGTCGTCGCGATGACGAACGGCGCCTCCTCGTGCGGGCGACCATGGCCGGAGACCGTCGCCCAGAGCTTCCACCGTTTCGTGGTGGTGCGGCGCAGCGCATGCGCCTCATCGGCGATGATCACGTCCCAGTCGTGCTCGACGACCTTCTTCAGACGGTCCCAGGTGATCACCACCCAGGTCAGGCCGCCGTCGCCCAGCGCCGTGATGGTGCGGCACCAGTGCCCGATGGTGATCGCCGCGGGCCGGTCGGCGACGACCAGCACCCGCTGCGCCGCGCGGAGGGAGCCGACGGCCGTGGCCCCGAGCACGGCGGAGATCGTCTTGCCGACGCCGGGCTCATCGGCCAGCAGGAACTGCCGCCCGCCGGCCTGGGCGTGCGCGGCGATCGCATCGGCCGCCTCGAACTGGTTCTGCCGGGGCTCGAGATCCTCGGCCGGCTCCGGGGTCGGGGCGGGGCTGTCGGGGTTGAGGGTGTTCTCGAGGAACCGGCCCAGGGTGTGCGGTCCGGGAGCGTAGGGCGCCAGATGCGCGGGCAGCGCGCGGCCGACGAACACGTGCATCGAGACCGCCGGATGCCAGGACGCCCCCTCGACCTGGGTCCCGTAGGGGACGTCGAGCACCCACAGGCGCTCGCCGGGGCCGACGAACGGCAGCGGCCGCTGCGTGCCGCCGGCCCCGGTGCGGGGCGAGGACCTGCGGCGACGGCGGGTGCTGGAGCGGCGAGAAGGGGGCACCGGAAGACCCTATCGGGAGCGCTGGAACGTCCGGCGGTACGCCGAGGGCGTGACGGCCATCGCGGCATGGAAGTGCCGGCGCAGCGAGGTGCCGGTGGCGAAGCCGACCTCCTCGGCGACCCGGTCGATCTGCAGGTCGCTGCTCTCGAGCAGATGCCGGGCACGGGCCACCCGCTGGCCGATGATCCACGCCCCGGGGCTCACGCCGACCTCGGCGGTGAAGCGGCGCGAGAAGGTCCGCGGGCTCATCCCCGCCCGGCGGGCGAGGGCGGCCAGGTCGAGGGGCTCGCGCAGGTGCTCGAGGGCCCAGCTGCGCGCGGGGGCGGTGCCGGCGCTCCCGGGATCCGGGACCGGCTGCTCGATGTACTGCGCCTGCCCGCCGTCGCGGTAGGGCGGGACGACGCAGCGGCGTGCGACCGCGGCGGCGATCTCGCTGCCGTGGTCCGTGCGCACGAGATGGAGGCACGCGTCCACACCGGAGGCCGCCCCGGCGGAGGTGAGGATCCGCCCCTCGTCGACGAAGAGCACGTCGGGGTCGAGGTTGACCCGCGGGAACCGGCGGCGGAAGAGGTCGGCCAGGTTCCAGTGCGTGGTCGCCCGGCGGCCGTCCAGCATCCCCGCCGCGGCCAGGATGAACGCGCCCGTGCAGATCGAGACGATCCGCGCCTCGGCGCGGATGCGTGCCAGGGCGCCGGTGAGCGCCCCGGGCAGCTCGGCGGGGATCTCCGCCGGCGTGATCGAGGCGATGACCACGATGTCCGCGCTGTCCAGGAGCTCGGGCCCGTGCGGGACGTCGATGACGAAGTCCGAGGCGGTGCGGACGGGCCCGCCGTCGGCGCTGCACGTCGAGACCTCGTACAGCCCCGGGGCGGCCTCGAGGATGCGGCTGGGGATGCCGAGCTCGAAGGGGTAGACCCCGTCGAGCGCGAGCACCGCCACCTGCTGGACCTGCCCCGGAGCGACCATGGCACGATCATATCGAAGGATGACCTTCTTGCCATGTCGGCGGCGCTCCGGAGACGGCATCGTGGAGGACATGACCACGTCACACACCATGCGAGCCGTCACGCAGCACTCCCTCGGAGGCCCCGAGGTCCTCGAGATCGCCGAGGTCTCCCGCCCGGAGCCCCGTCCCAACGAGATCCTCGTCCGCGTGCGCGCGGCGAGCCTGAACCCCACCGACTGGAAGCACCGCGTCGGCGGCGGCTTCCTCGGGGACCCGCCCTTCGTCCTGGGCTGGGACCTCTCCGGCGTCGTGGAGGCCGTCGGCATCGGGGTGGCCCGCTTCCGGCCGGGGGACGAGGTGTTCGGGATGCTCCCCTACCCGTACGGCCACGGAGCGCACGCCGAGTACGTCGCCGCCCCCGCCCGGGTCTTCGCGACGAAGCCCGCCGCCCTGGACCACATCCAGGCGGCGGCGCTGCCCCTGGTGTCGCTGACGGCCTGGCAGGCCCTGGTCGAGAACGCCGATCTGGGGCCCGGGCAGCGCGTGCTGATCCACGCCGCCGCCGGCGGGGTCGGGCACGTGGCCGTGCAGATCGCGAAGGCCCGCGGCGCGCACGTGATCGGCACCGCGAGCGCCCCGAAGCACGACGTCCTGCGCGAGCTGGGCGTCGACGAGGCGATCGACTACACCAGCCAGGACGTCGCCGAGGCCGTCGACGGCGTCGACGTCGTGCTGGACACGATCGGCGGCGAGACCTCCACCCGGTCCCTGCGCACCCTGCGGCCGGGAGGAACCCTCGTCTCGATCCTCCCCGTCGGCTCCGAGGACCTCTTCCGGGAGGCCGAGCGGCGCGGCGTCCGGGCCGTGCGGATGCTCGTCGACTCCTCCCGCGCCGACCTGCAGGCCATCACGGAGCTCGTCGAGCAGGGCCGGCTGCGGCCGATGATCGCCGAGACCGTCCCTCTCGAGAGGATCGCCGAGGGGCACCGCCTCGGCGACACCGGCCGCACCACCGGCAAGATCGTCGTCACCATGGGGTGAACGGCACGGCCCCGGAGCGTGGCGGCGCGCGTCAGGGGGAGGCGCAGCGCGCGGCGATCGTGCGCGCGGCCTCCTCGACGACGCGCCGCTGCTCCTCCTCCGTGATCGTCCAGGTGCCGTGCACGAGGCGAGGCCAGAACACCGCGGAGGCGATCATCCCCAGGAACTGGGCCGATATGAGGTCCGGATCCTCGATGTCGGCCCGCCCCGCCGCGTGCTCCGCCCGGAGGTAGCGCCCGAGGGCGGCGAGCACCGGCAGGGTCCCGAAGTCGAAGGTGCGCTCCCGCAGCTCCGGGAAGGTCGGCGACTCGGCGATCACGGCGCGCATCAGGGAGATCATGCGCGGGCGGGTCAGCAGCTCCGTGTACGCGCGGCCCAGCTCCACCAGGCCGCCGAGGAGATCTCCCGTCGGAGGGTCGACGACCTCGGCGTCGGGCGAGCCGCCCGCGGCGAGCACCGTCGCCTCGAACAGCTCGGCCTTCGTCGGGAACTGCTTGAACAGGGTCGCGCGGGAGACGCCCGCCTCCCGGGCGACCCGGGCCAGGGACGTGCGGTCGTACCCGGACTCGAGGAACAGCCGCATCGCCGCGTCGAGGATCGCGGCGCGGTTCGTCGCGGCGATCCCCTGGTGGTACGGGGAGGGCTGGGCTGGCACGGGTCGAGTATCCCATGAGGTGAGTCGGTTGACTCACCACTGGTGGCCCGGTACCGTCTGAGAGGTGAGTCGAGTGACTCACCATCTACGGGACAGGAGTCGATCATGGCTCGGACGATCATCCACGCGACGATGACCCTCGACGGGTACATCGCGGAATCCGACGGAGGGGTCGACTGGATGTTCGGTCGCCCGTCCGCCCCCGAGGACGACGCGGTCGTCCAGAAGGTCCTCGCACGCATCGGCGCGGTGGTCGGGGGAGCGAACGCGACGCAGACGATCGAGGACGGCGAGATCCCGTACGGCGGCATGCTGAAGGTGCCCGTGTTCCTCATGACCCGCACCGAGCACGCACCGATCGAGCGCGACGGCATCACCTACACCTTCGTCGTCGACGACATCGCGCAGGCGGTCGCCGCGGCGGAGCAGGCGGCGGGCGAGGGCTGGGTCAGCCTGCTCGGAGGGAGCATCGCGCGGCAGTGCCTCCGGCTGGGGCTGGTCGACGAGATCCACCTCGACGTCGCGCCGGTCCTGCTGGGGGAGGGGATCCCGCTGTTCGCCGGGCTGGGACGGCACATCGAGCTCGAGCGCCTCGAGACCTCGGCCTATGCGAGCGAGACCCACCTCCGCTACCGCGTCCTGCGCTGAGTTCCTCGTGCCGGCGGCCAGGGGGCGGCCGGCTGCGCGGCACGGCGCCGCGCGCCGGGCGCTTCGTAGACTGGGCGCATGTCCGATGATCCCGGAACCCCCGGCGGCACCGCGGAGCGCCCCGCGATCTTCTTCCGCGACGCCGCGGAGTTCCGCAGCTGGCTCGAGCGCCACCACGCCACCGAGACGGAGCTGTGGATGGGGCTGAAGCTCGCCCACGTCCCGGACCGCGGGCTCACCTGGGGCGAGGCCGTCCTGGAGGCGCTGTGCTTCGGGTGGATCGACTCGGTCTCCCAGAAGATCGACGCGGACTCGCGCCGCCAGCGCTGGACGCCGCGCAAGGCCGCCAGCACCTGGTCGAACGTCAACATCGCGCACGTCGAGCGGCTGACGGCGGCCGGGCGGATGCACCCGGCCGGCATCGCCGCGTTCGAGCGCCGCACGGCCGCCCGCTCGGGCACCTACTCGCACGAGAACCCGGAGGCGGAGCTCGCCGCCGATCTCCAGGCCGTCCTCGACGCCTCGCCCGGCGCCCTCGCATTCCTCTCCGCGGCGACCCCCGGGTACCGCAAGGCCGTGCGGCACTGGATCATGTCCGCCAAGCAGCAGGCCACGCGCGAGCGGCGGGCGCGCCAGCTGGTCGCCTGCTGCGAGGCCGGCGAGCTCATCCCGCCGCAGCGTCCCGGCCGCACCCCGGCATGGCTCGCCCGCGCGGCCGCGGCGGGAGGCTCCGCTCCGCGCGGCTGAGCGGCCCGCGCCCTATGGTCCGGCCGACGGGCGAGAGGTCGCGATGGTCTCGCATGTGCGGCTAGCTGCGCTGACCAGACACGTTGATCGAGACGGCGGGGTTGACCTTGCCGTAGCGTCAATCTTTACCGTGCACTGACATGACAATCACGATGATCGACAGTGCGCCGGGAATGCGCGCAATGTTGGCGAGCAGGCCTGGGCGGTGGCCGCAGGCGGTCCGGCAGTTGTGGGAACCGATGGCCGGAATGTACTTCTTCATCCCCGGCGGCCCCGACCTGGTCGCTGTCCACGGCCAGAACTTCGGCTTCGGCCAGAACGCGCCACGCGAGCAGGTGGAGGACGCCCTCCGGGCTCTAGAGCAGGCCGACGCCTGGCAGCGCGTCGAGCGGGCCCTTACCGAGGGCGCGCGGGACCTGGCCGCGGCCGGCCCTGACGTCAGGATTCCCGACCTCACGGTGCTCCTCATGCTGGGCGACCCGACCAACTCGCACTTCATGGACGAGGTGAAGGGCCTGTCGGCTTTCGGCGGGATGAGCAGCTACATCGCCATCACCATCTGGCCCACCGACGAGGTTCTGGGGCGGTTGGAGGCGATCGCGCTGCACGAGCTGCACCACAACGTCCGCTACTCACCGGGCGGTGTCGTGTGGAACCCGCAAACCGTGACCGTCGGCGAGCACGTCGTCGCCGAAGGGTTGGCCGACCTGTTCGCCGCGAGCACCTACGAGCGACGCGGGTACACGCACTTCGTCGCCGATGAGACTCGCAAAAGTGACGAGGTGCTGCGCCGGGTCGCCGAGGGGCTGAACGTCACGGGCATGCAGGACTTCGCGGCGTGGGTGCTCGGGGACACGAGCGCCCGCCTCTTCGGCTCCACACCGGTTGGGCTGCCCACCGGTGCCGGGTACGCGGCCGGAGCGCGCATCGTCCGGACCTACCTGGACGCGACGGGCCGTACGGCCGCAGAGTGCGTAACCACGCCGTCCGCCCAGATCCTGGAGGTCGCTCTGCCACAGTTGAGCCTGACGCGCGGCGAAGGCTGATAGGAGGACCGAGATGGTGGAGTGGACCGTCCGCGAGCTCGCGGCCCGGGCAGGGATCAGCCCGCGGACCCTGCGCCACTACCACCAGATCGGCCTCTTGACCCCGGATCGGATCGGGAGCAACGGCTACCGGTACTACGGCCCCACCGCTGTTGCTCGCCTGCAGCGCATCCTGCTACTGCGCGAGGCAGGGATGTCCTTGCCTGCCATCGCCGATGCCCTGGCCGAAGAGGACGACCAAGCCTCCGAGGTCGGGGCCCTCGAAGCACAGCTTGCCCAGCTGCACTGGGATCACGACGCCCTCGCGCGACGCATCACCGCGGTCGAGCACGCCCTGGAAATGCGCCGCGCGGGCCGTCAGCCGCGGATGGACATGATGCTCGAGGGCTTCAACGACCGCTACGAGGACGAAGTCACCCGCCGATGGGGCCGCGACGTGTTCGAGCAGTCCAACGCGTGGTGGCACGCCAAGAGCATCGACCAGCAACGTCAGTTCCAAGCAGACGCCGAGGAGCTCCTCGCTGTCTGGGGCCGCCTGCAGCAAGCGGGAGGCGACCCGTCCGACACTACGGCCCAGGAGCACGCCGCGAGGCACGCCGCGTGGTTCGCGCAGGTCCCAGGCACCCCCGCTCACTCTGGCGACGCCGTTAACACTCAAGACATGCTCCACGGCATGGCCGACGCCTACCTCAACAACCCCGACTTCCACCGCGCATTCGGCGGAGCCGAAGCCGCCAAGTATGCGAGCCGGGCTCTGCACCATTACGCGGCGCGGCAGCACCCAGAGTGACCAGCGCCGAGGGGTGGCCAGCCATCCGCGCAAGGAGATCCGCATGTCACACACGAACGCAGCGCTCACCCCGCGCCACCGCCTGATCGTCGCCCGCCTCGTCGTCGATGACGACTGGCCGATCAGTGAGGTCGCCGCCCGATTCCAGGTCTCCAGGCCCACCGTGAAGCGGTGGGGCGACCGCTACCAAGCCGGGGAGTCGATGCAGGACCGCTCGTCAAGGCCGAAGGCGTCACCTGGGGCCGCGGCCGGCGACCTGATCCGACGGTTCGGCATCCGGGCGAGCTGGTCGGCCCTGATGCTCGCCCTGGCGGCCTCGACGGTGGTCCTCGCGGTGCTCCCGGGCGTCCTGGCTGTGGCGCCGCTGGCCTCCGCCGTCTTCGGCGCCTCCTACATCGCCCTGAGCGGGCTGCTGCTGATCTGGGGGACCGAGGTCTATCCCCAGGCTCCAGCCGCGGGGGTGGGGCTGGCCTTCCTCCTCATCGCCGTCGGGCAGGCCGTGGGCGCACCCGTGGTCGGAGCCGTCTCCGACGGGAGGAGCCCGGCCATCGCCTTCGCCGCCGCGGCCGTCCTCGCCGTCCTCGGGGCCGGGATCCGCCCCCGATGACCGGCGGGGAGCCTAGCGGAGGATCCCCGCATCCCGCGCCGCGGCGACGGCGGCCGTGCGCGAGGAGACGCCCAGCTTGGTGAAGACATGCACCAGGTGCGACTTCACCGTGGCCTCGCTGATGTGGAGGCGGCGTGCGATGTCGCTGTTCGACGCCCCAACGGCCACGAGCTGCAGCACCTCGGTCTCCCGGGCGCTGAGCCCGGGCCGCGGGGACCGCATCCGGGCGAGCAGCCGGCAGGCGATGGCCGGCGCGAGCGCCGTCTCGCCGGCGGCGGCGGCGCGCACTGCGGCGACGAGCTCGTCCGGGGGCGCGTCCTTGAGCAGATACCCGCTCGCGCCGGCCTCGACCGCGCCGAGGATGTCGGTGTCGGTGTCGTAGTTGGTGAGAACCAGCACCGCCGGCGCCCCCGGGAGGGCGCGGATGCGGCGCGTGGCGTCGGCACCGGTCTGCTCGGTGCCGAACTGCAGGTCCATCAGCACGACGTCGGGCTCGAGGTCGACGGCGCGGGCGACCGCGTCATCCGGGGTCGTGGCGTCCGCGACGACCTCCAGGTCGGCGGCGCTCGCGAGCATGGCGCGCAGCCCGGCCCGCACCACGGGATGGTCGTCGGCCAGCACGATCCGGATCATGGACGGCTCCCCGGCCCGGGCCGGCGGGGCAGCCGGACGGTCACGGTCGCCCCTCGGCCCGGAGCCGAGGCGATGTCGAGGCGGCCGTCGAGCTGCTCGACGCGCTCCCGCATGGCCTGGAGCCCGAAGGAGCCCGCCTCGTGGGAGTCGGACACGGCCGTGGCCACGTCGAATCCCTGCCCGTCGTCGCGCACCGTCAGCGTCGCCCCGTCCCCGTCGGCCGTCAGCTCCACGGCGACGTGCGAGGCCTGCGCGTGCCGGGCGACGTTGGACAGCGCGCCCTGGGCGATGCGCAGCAGCGCGGTCTGGGGACCCATCGCCAGATCGACGTCCGTGGCGGAGACCTCGACCGGGACCGGGCCGCGGCGGGTGTGCTCCTCGCCGAGCCGTCGCAGCGCCGCCGCGAGGCCGTCGTCCAGACGTGCCGGGGTGAGCTCGCGGATGATCTGGCGGGTGTCGGCGAGGCTGTCGGCAGCGGTCTCGCGGGCCAGCGCCACATGCTCCGCACCGGGACCGGAGATCTCGCGCTCCGCAGCACGCAGGAGCATCTGGATGCTCGAGAGGCCCTGGGCGACGGTGTCGTGGATGTCGCGGGCCAGACGGGCGCGCTCGGCCAGAGCCCCCTGCTGGCGCTCGGTCTCCGCGAGCTGCTGCCGGGTCCGCGTGAGCTCCGCGACCAGCTCCTCGCGCTCGGCGGCCTCCCGCCTCAGAGCTCTCGACGCGGCGCCGATGAGGAGCGCCACGGCGGCGGCGACCAGAGGGCCGACCACGCCGCCCACGCTGAAGCCGAGGTGGAGCCCGAGGGCGAGGATCGCGAAGCCTGCGGTGACGACCACGGCCGCGACGCCGCCGCGGCCGGGGATGACGTGGAGATACAGGAAGAACAGAGGGAAGACCAGGTAGGCGCCCTCGGGGCTGAGCCACACGAGCACGGCCCACAGGACCGTGAGGGCGGCAGCCCATGCGAGCACCGGAGCGCGGGGCGCCGAGCCGACGACCCGCCCGGATCGGGCCGCGCGCGCCCCCAGGAGATAGACCGCGACGAACGCGGCGCCGACGGCCAGCATCGCCGGCGCGTCCGGGGACTGCGTGGCGAGGGCGCGGCCGGCGGCGAAGGCCGTGAGTCCGATGAGGAGGACGTGCAGGCCGAGGCGGAGCCCGAGGAACACCGGAGCGAGGGTCGAATGCGGCATGGCCGGCTCAGCCTATGCCAGCCGCCCGCCCGCCCCATCCATCGAAAGTTCGATCGCCGGACCGCCGGTTCTGGCGATGCCGGGCCTCGCCCTCCGCCGCGAGAGTGGGGCAGGAGCCGGCGCAGAGTGCGTCGGCGGAAAGGCATCATCGTGTTCGTCGCCTGGAGAGAGCTGCGGTACGCCCGCGGCCGGTTCCTCCTCATCGGGGCCGTCGTCGCCCTGATCACCCTGCTCGTCGGCTTCCTCTCGGGCCTCACCGGGGGCCTCGCCGCGCAGAACGTCTCCGCGGTCCTCCAGCTGCCCGGGGACCGGCTCGTGCTCCAGCAGCCCGGCGCCGGCGAGCCCCGCTTCGCGACCTCCTCCCTCGGCGAGGACGTCGCGGCGGCGTGGGCCGAGGCGGACGGCGTGCAGACCGTGACGCCCGTCGGGATCGCCCCGGCGCGGGCCTCGGCCGCAGGCTCCGACGACGCCTCCGGGGTGGCGCTGTTCGGACTCCCGCAGGGCGCCTCGGGCACGCCCTCCGGCTCGGTGCTCGCCCTCGCGCCCTCCCGCGACAACGAGGTCGGACTCTCCGCGGGGGCGGCCGAGGCCCTCGACGTCCGCACCGGCGACACGATCACCATCGCGGGGCACGACCTCACCGTCGTCGCGGCCGGGGAGGATCTCTGGTACAGCCACATGCCCGTGATCGCCATGACCCCCGCGGCATGGCGCGAGGCGAGCATGCGGCTCGGCGGCACGGGGGAGGCCACCGTCCTCGCCGTCACCGGCGACCCCGACTGGGAGGCGGTCGGGGCCGGCACCGGCACCGTCGCGAAGAGCCCGGCGTCCAGCCTGACCGCCCTGGAGGCGTTCCGGTCCGAGATCGGGTCGCTCGGGATGATGATCGCCATGCTCTTCGGCATCTCCGCCCTCGTCGTCGGCGCGTTCTTCACGGTCTGGACGATGCAGCGCGCCGGGGACGTCGCCGTGCTCAAGGCCATCGGCGCGAGCACCGGGTCCCTCGTGCGCGACTCCCTGGGCCAGGCGCTCCTCGTCCTCGCCGGCGGGATCGGCACGGGACTCCTCGCCGTCCTCGGCCTGGGCGCGCTGGCCGGCCGGGCGCTCCCGTTCGTCCTCAGCCCGCTGACCACCCTCGCCCCCGCCGCCGTGATGGCCGCGCTCGGGCTGTGCGGTGCGGCATCGGCCCTGCGCTCGATCACCCGCGCCGACCCGCTCACCGCCCTGGGGAGCACCCGATGATCGCTCTGCAGGACGTCACCCTGACCTTCCCCGACGGCGCCGGGCGCATCACCGCCGTGGACCGTGCCAGCCTGCGCGGCGAGAACGGCGTCGTCACCGGCATCACCGGCCCGTCCGGGTCGGGGAAGTCCAGCATCCTCGCCGTCGCCGCCACGCTGATCCGCCCGGACTCCGGCCGCGTCCTCCTCGGCGACGGGCCGTCCGCGATCGACGCGGCGCAGCTCTCGGCCCGCGATGCGACCACGCTGCGGCGCGAGCGCATCGGCATCGTCTTCCAGCAGTCCCATCTGCTCCCGGCGCTCACCGCCCGAGAGCAGCTGCAGGTGATGGGCCGTCTCGGAGGCCGGCGCGGCGCGAGCCGGCGGGCGCGCATCGACGCCCGCGTCGAGGAGCTCCTGCACGCGGTCGGGCTCTCCGAGCATGCCGGCAGGCGGCCCCACCAGCTCTCCGGCGGGCAGCGCCAGAGGGTCGCGATCGCGCGGGCCCTCGTCCACGAGCCCGATGTGCTCCTGGTCGACGAACCGACCAGCGCCCTGGATCAGGAGCGCGGGGCCGAGATCATGCGGCTGATCGCCCGCCTCACCCGGGAGCGGGGCACGGCCACCCTGCTGGTGACCCACGACCTCGTGCACCGCGAGTGTCTGGACGAGCTCGTGCACGTGGTGGACGGCCGCGCCGCCGTGCCGGTCAGTTGATGATCTCGGCGGCGCTCTCGCGCATCTGCGCGATCCGCGCCCGCCATGTCTCCAGGGCCTGCGGGGTCTGACGCGTCCAGTCCGTGATCTCCTCGAGGACGAGCATCGGCGAGCTCGTCCGGAAGGACCGGGTGGGGTTGCCGGGGAACTTCTTGTCGGTGACGTTCGGATCATCCTCGAAGGGCCCGGTCGGCTCCACCCGGTACACGTGGGGCTGCGCGCCCTCGGGGCCGAGCATCGCCGCGATCTCCGCTGCCAGCCCGGCGCCGTCGCGCAGAGCCGTGAAGTAGACGTGATGCATGATCACCTCCGGCCGATAGTTCGAGGCGTGCCCGGGCGTGAGGCGGTCGCCGGGCGCGAGCTGCGCGCGCGTGCCGTGGAAGAAGGGGCCGGACTCGAGCGGCGACGGATCGGTCATGCCCCCACTCTCGCAGGATCGGACCCCTCGCGCCCGCCTCCCGTCCCGTCGAGGAGGCCGTGCATCCTCATCCAATTCACGAAGGAGGCGAACCAGTCGGTGCTGGTGGTCTCTTTCGGATACATGCCGAACCCGTGCCCGCCCCGCTCGTAGAAGTGGAGCTCGACGGGCCGCCCGGCATCGCGCCAGCTCTCGACGAGGGGGAACCCGCGCGCGTCCATCAGGCCGTCGTCCGCGGCCAGGGCGATGAACAGCGGCGGCGCGTCCGCGGGGACCTCGAACGCGGTGAGAGGGCCGTAGATGTCGCCGAGGAAGGCCGGTCTCGCATCTTCGCCGACGAGGGCGGTGGCGACCGTGAGCATGGCGCCGGCGGAGAACCCGACCATGCCGATGCGCTCGGGATCGACCGCCCACTCCGACGCGCGGCGGCGCACGAGGGCGAACGCCGCGCGGGCGTCGGCGACCTGCAGGTCCAGGGCGCCCAGCTCGGCCTCCGGATCGTGCCGGTGCGAGGGGAGGGGGCCTGCCAGCATCTCCCGGATCGCCGCGGCGAAGCCGTCGAGATCCTCCGGGGTGGGCCGCAGGCGGTACTTCAGCACGAAGGCGGCGACGCCGCGGTCCGCGAGCGCACGCGCCACGTCCCAGCCCTCGTTCTCCATGGACAGGGACAGGAACCCACCGCCCGGGGCCACGATCACGGCGGTCCCCGTGGCCGCCGCCGGGTCGGGAAGGAAGGGCGTGAGCGTGGCGGTGCTGACGTTGCGCGCGAACACGCTGCCGTACTCGCGGTGCCAGGCCTCCGGTGCCGAGACGTCCGGCGGCAGCCCCGTGTCGAGCTCGATCGCCTCGGGCTGGGCGGGGGTCTCGATCGGGGTCATCCCGTGCGGCGCGGGCGCCGCAGGGGCGTCGCCGGTGGCCGAGGTCGTGGTCATGAGCTCTCCTTCGGGCTCTGCGCCGAGGAAGCGCGATCTCTGCGCTCCGCGGCGAGCCTAGTGCGGTGACGAAAGCCCAGGGAAGCGGTTTCGGAGAGTTTCGAGATCGGCGGCTGCGCCCGGCGGATCCGCGGCGCTGCGTCAGGAGGGGGCGGCCCGCGCGGGCCGGGTGCCTATTCGGCCGTGTGCTCCGCGGCATCGACCGCGTCGTTGAGGTCGAAGGAGGTCGCCCCGTCGATCGTCTCCCGGATGATGTCCGCGTGCCCGACGTGCCGGGCGACCTCCGTGCACAGGTGCAGCCACATCCACCGCGCATCGATGTGGAAGTCCGGAGGGGCCCACGGTGCGTCCGGGAGGGGGATCTCCCGGTCGAGGGGGACGTCCCGGACGGTCGGATCCCGGATGAGGGCGGTACCCCGGTCGTACACGGCGAGGAGCTCGTCCCGCGACAGGTCCGGGGTCTCCGCCCCGCCGAAGATCCCGTCGAGCCCGATCCGCTCGTTGAGCTCCGCGTACTGGGACAGCTCGAACGTGCGGGGCGCCATGGCCACGCTGGACAGGCTCGCGTGGACGACCTGGGCGACATGGGCGAGCAGGCCGGCGAGCGAGAGCCCGCTCACGGTCGGTGCGGCACGGACCTGCTCATCGGTGAGTCCGTGCACGGTCGTGCGCAGCTGCGCGCACTGCTGGTCGAGGAACGACGCGAGCTCCGCAGGCTCGTTCCCGTGGGTGGACGGTGCGAAGAACGGCATGACGGCCTCCCCGTGGCCCGGTCGGGCGCCCCGGCGGCGGGTCCGCCGAGGGACACGACCAGTGTCCCGCGCTGACGGCGATGAGGGAACCGAGGGCGCCGGGAGGTCCCACGGCACGGCCCTCCGCCCGTCCCGATGCGCCCGGCCCGGCCCGCGGCAGGACGGAAATCCGCTTCCGCGCCCCCGGCCGCCGATGCCACAGTGTCCCCATGGCGCATGAGGGAACCGTGGACATCGAGCCGTGGCTCTCCGAGTGGTGCCGGCGCGAGCTCGGGGCGAGGCCGGTGGAGCTGCTGCTGGCGGCCTCCGTGATGTCCGACGTGCGAGCGCTCCGGCTCGAGGACGGGCGGGAGGTGGTGGTCAAGGCACGGCCCGACCCCACCGGTCGCGTGGACATGTGCCTGGCCGTCCAGCGGGCCGTCGCGGAGGCCGGCCTGCCGTGCGCGCGGCCGCTCACCGAGGGACGCCGGGCGGGGGAGCTGACCGTGCACGCCGAGGAATGGCGGCCGGGCGGGGAGATCGATCGCGGCACCGACGCCGTCGCGGCCGAGCGGTCCGCACGCCTGTACGCCGCCGTCACCGCGGTGACCTCACGGCTCCGTGACCCCGCGCCGATGCCCGCCCCGGAGTGGGTGCGCTGGGATCACGACGGGCCGGGGCACTGGCCGCCCAACCCTCGCCACGACCAGCGCCCCGGCGCGGCCTCGCTGCGCGGGGACCTGGTCGCCGTCGCCGCCCGCACCCGCAGGCGGCTGCGGGCCGCCGCGTCCCTGCCGCATGTGCTGGGCCATGCGGACTGGGAGGCGCAGAACCTGCGCTGGGCCGGGAGCTCCCCCTTCCTCGTGCACGACTGGGACAGCACGGCCTGGCTCCCGGAGGCCGCCCTGGTCGGCGCCGCCTCCGGGGCGTTCGCCAGCGCCGAGACCCCGACCCTCGCCCCGCTGGAGAGCTCCGCGGCGTTCCTCGAGGCCTACCAGGACGCGCGCGGCGCCGCGTTCACGCGGGAGGAGACGGAGGCGGCATGGGCCGCAAGCCTGTGGCCCGCCCTGCACAACGCCCGCGGCGAGATCCTCTGGGGCCAGCCGCCGCAGGCGCTGACGGCCGTGCTCGAGCAGGCCGATGCCCGCCTGGAGCGCGCCGCGGCGTGAGGACCGACGGGGCGCGGGCTACTTGAGCTGTCCGCGCACCTCGCCGCCGGGGTAGGTGGGGGTATGGACGTTGACGTACCAGCCGCGCGGATCCTCCTGGATCCCGGCGAGGATCGCCGGGTCGTCGACCGTCGTGCAGCCCTCGACGTCGAAGGATGTCGCATCCGGCACGGAGAGCGGGATCCGGACGGGGCCGGCGACGCCCCGCGCGCCGACGTGCACGTGCGCGGCCACAGCGCCGGCGGTGAGCCCGGTGACCTCGAGCGTGTAGCAGAACCGGTCGCCGTCGATGGTGTAGTGGAACCTGCCGTGGCCTCCGCCCTCGGCTCCGGTCGTCTCCTGCCCGTTGTTCACGGGGATCGCCGGGGCGGCGCTCGCGGCGCCGGCACCGCCGACGATCGCGCAGAACGAGAGGGCCGCGGCCGCGGCGATGCGGGCGATGGTGTTCATGGGCTGCTCACTTCCTCGTGACGGGCGCCCGCGACGCGGGCCTCACCGAGGACACGAGGCAGCCCTCCGGAGGGTTCATCGGCCGCCCTGACGCGGATGCTAGGTTGCGGACCAGCGCATCTCTCCGTCCGCCGTCGCACGAAGGAGCCCTGGCATGGCACTGATCGAACTGGACCTCCCCTCGAGCAACGGGCGGGACACGATCAGCGCCTGGATGTACGAGCCCGTCGTCCCGGCGCGGGCGGTCGTCCACCTCGTCCACGGGCTCGGCGAGCATTCGCGGCGCTACCTCCGCCTCATCGCGCGCCTGCTGGACGAGGGCTTCGTCGTCGTGGCGGACGACCATGCCGGCCACGGGCGCACCGCCATGACCTCCGGCATCTGGGCCGACGCGGGCGAGGACGCGGACCGCGTCGTCGTCGCCGACGAGCAGGCGCTGCGGGCCCGGGCGGCGGAGCGGCACCCCGACCTGCCGTACGTCGTCTTCGGCCACTCCTGGGGGTCGATGATCGCGCGGGCGCTCGCCGCCGAGCCCGGCACGGCGCTCGACGGCCTCGTGCTGGGCGGGATCGCCGCCGGGATGGACGGCCTCGAGCAGCGGCTGGACCGCGCGGCCCTGGCCGCCCTGCCCGACCCGGAGGCCCCGGCGCCCGAGGCCCTCGTCCAGCAGATGTTCGCGGGGTTCACCGAGCGCTACGGCCCCGATGCCGGTCCCACCGACTGGGTCGCGCGCAGCGCGGACGTGGTCCGCGATCATGCCGCCGACCCGCTGAACAACTTCGGCGCCCCGATGAGCGTGCGCTTCCTGCGCGGCTTCGTGGCCCTGTACGACGCCGCCAACGGCCCCGGCTTCTACGACGGACTCCCCTCGGACCTGCCGGTGCTCATCCTCGCCGGCAGCGAGGACCCCGTGACCGGCTACGGCGAGGGCGCCTACCACGTCGCCAACAGGCTCATCGCGACGGGCATGCCGACGTCCGCACCCGGGTGTGGGCAGGATTCCGCCACGAGGTGCACAACGAGCCGGAGATCCGCGACGAGGTCGCCGCGGAGATCATCGCCTTCGTCGAGCGCGTCATCGGCTGACGCCCCGTTCCCCCGGGCGCGGGAGCGCCACGCGATGTGCCGCTCGGCCCCCGCGACGTCCGGCCGCCGTTCCCCGGGCCGGTCGTCGCCGGCTCAGAAGCGCGCGGACCGCCCGCCCAGCAGGCGCTCCGCAGGGATGGAGCCGTCCTGCCAGGGCAGCAGGATCCACGCCACCAGGTAGGCGCCGACCCCGAGCACCGGGAGCAGGAAGGAGGCGAGCAGCAGCGCGCGGACCAGCCACACGTTCAAGCCCAGCTTCTCGGAGATGCCCCCGCCGATGCCGCCGAGGAGACGTCGGGGACCGCGCCGGAAGCCGAGGCCGTGCAGGGTGTCGAAGATGCGTGTCATGGCCTCCACGCTATGCTCCCGGCGCCCGCACCGCAGCGGGGCAGACCCGACGTCCCGGGGGAGGAGAACCGTAAGCGCCTCCCGGCGGCACCCTCATCGCTGCGGGGTGAGCGTCCGGGTGTACTGCACATCCCCACTCGCGTCGATCAGCTCGACGGTGAACTCCTCGCCTTGCGGCGCCACCTCGACCCGGCCGAAGAACTGGCCGGTGCCGTCGCGCGGGGAGCCCATCGGGGGACCGGCCTTCT
Organism: Brachybacterium phenoliresistens; assembly: GCF_039530785.1. NCBI lineage: Bacteria > Bacillati > Actinomycetota > Actinomycetes > Micrococcales > Dermabacteraceae > Brachybacterium > Brachybacterium phenoliresistens. The sequence continues at coordinate 69,934 of NZ_BAAAOW010000003.1, read as the reverse complement.
GGAAGTCGACCTCGGGGCCGAAGGTCCCGTCCAGCGCGTTGGGGCCGAAGGAGCCGGCGTTGATGGGGCCGGCCACGAACTCCCAGAACGGGTCGAAGTCCGTGAACGCGGCGCGCTCGGGGGAGTAGTGGTGGGCGGCGCAGTAGTGGACGTCGCCGGTGAGGAAGACGATGTTCCGCGTGCCCTGGTGCTTGATCCCCGACAGCAGGCGGGCCAGCTCCAGCTCGCGGCCCAGCGGTGCGCCGTCCTCCGCGTTCGAGATCGACTCCTGGCCCTCGCCGTCGGGGACGATGACGCCCAGCGGGAGGTCCGCGAGGATCACCTTCCAGGTCGCGGTCGAGGTGCGCAGCCCCTCCAACAGCCACTGCAGCTGCTCCTCGCCGAAGATCGAGGTGGCCTGCTGCTCCCTGCCGGCGGTGTTCTCTCCCTTGGCGGTGCGCATGTCCAGGACGAAGACGTCCAGGTCCGGTCCGCGCTCGATGCGGCGGTAGATGCGCGCCGGCTCGAAGCCGGAGCCCCGTCCCATCGCCCGCGGATCGGCGATGGGCTGGTACTCCTGCCAGGCGCGGCGGCCTCGGGCGGCGAGCGTGTCCACGTCGCGGACGGTGTAGCGCTCGTCCTCGAGGATCTCGCCGGGCCACCAGTTGTTGGTGGTCTCGTGGTCGTCCCAGGTCGCGATGACGGGGACCTCCGCGTACATCGCGCGGACGTTCTCGTCCAGCAGGTTGTAGGCGTGGCGGCCGCGGAACTCCTGCAGGGTCTCGGCGACCTTGGAGACCTCCTCGGTGACGACGTTGCGCCAGATGGCGCCGTCGGGCTCCTCGAGGGTCTCGGCGATCGGGCCGTCGGCGTAGATCGTGTCCCCCGCGTGGAGGAAGAAGTCCGGGGCGAGCGAGCGCATCGTCTCGTAGCCGAACATCCCGCCCACATCGGGGTTGATCCCGTAGCCCTGACCGGCGGTGTCCGCCGTCCAGACGAAGGTCTGCGCGCCGTCGGAGCGCCTGCCCGGGGCGGTGCGGAAGCTCCCCCTGCCGATCTCGCCCCTGCGGCCGTTCTCGTCCTCGAAGAAGATCTCGGTCTCGAAGGCGGTGCCCGCGGGCAGGCCCTTCGCGCTGATCCGCGCCGTGAGGTCGGTGTCCGCGCTCGCCCAGGAGCCGCGCAGGGTGATCGGCCCCCTGCCCCGTCCCCTGCCGCGGCCGGTGATGCGCTCGCCGTCGGCGTCGAGCGGGTGCAGCACGGCGTGCAGCCGTCCCACGCCGCTGGCGCGGGACCACAGCACCGCGCTGGAGGAGGTGACGTCGCCGGTCTGGATGCCGGAGGGAAGCGTGAGGCGCGAGCCGACCGGGCCGGTGGGACGGGTCGGGGCGGCGACGGCGGGGGCCGCGGCCGGCAGGGTCGTGGCGAGCGCCGCGGCGGCGGCGCCCTGGAGGAGGGTACGGCGGTTCGGAGCGGAGGGGCGTTCCATGCGGGCCAGTGAACTCCCCGCGCATGGCCGTCTCGTGGCGGGCGGATGAATGCGAGGGGACGGTCCGTCGCGGGCGCGATGCCGCCCGCCTGCTCAGCCGTCGGCGGGCACGGAGGCCCGAGCCGGGGAGGCGCGGCGGGCGGCGTGGACGAGGCCCAGGCCGGCGAGGGTGAGGAGCGCGCAGGCGAGGAAGATGCCGCGCTGGCCCAGCAGGGGCAGGGCGCCGAGCGCGATGATCGGCCCGGAGACGACGGCGCCGATGCGCCGGGTGTTCATGTACAGCCCGGTCGCGGCGCCCGCGCCGGGGATGAGGTCCTGGAACAGCGCCAGTCCGATCCCGGAGATCGCCGCGACGCTGATCGCGTTCAGCGGCTGCAGGGCCAGCAGCAGGATCGGCTCGGTGACCGCGGCGAGGCCGATGTAGTAGGCGACCCCGGCGATCGCGCCGAGGGCCACGAGCCTCAGGTGGGGGATCCGGTCGCTGAGCCGGCCGATGATGAGCAGAGCGGGGACCTCGAGGGCGGCGGCGACGCCGAGGGTGATCCCGCCCCAGAGGATCGCCAGGCCGACGGTCCCGGAGACGTAGAGCGTCAGGAAGGACATGGCCGTGGCGTTGCAGCCCTGGAAGAGCACGAATGCCGCCACCACGAGGATCGTCGCGGCCCGGCCCGAGACGGGCCGGACGGGCGCCTCAGCGGGAGCCCGGGCCTCCGGGCCCGGCGCGGCGACGCGGTCGAGCCGCCGGCGACGGGCCATCATCGCCGCGGTGGTGGCGATGTTGAGGACGGCGATGACCACCAGGGCCGCGAGGATGCCGCGACCCCCGGCCGCGCCGATGATGAGCGTCGCCAGCGGCGGCCCGCCCACCCAGGCGACGGAGACGATCGCGCGCGTGCCGACGATCCGGGAGGTGGTCGTCCCCGCGTCGCGCAGATGCGCGAAGAGCATCGTGGTGCCCAGGCCCGCGGGACCGCCCAGCACCACCAGGGCCACGGTCGCCGGCGGGAGGGAGGACACCGTCGCGAGGGCGCCGGCCAGGGCGATGGTCAGCACGCCGCAGCCCAGCAGGATCTGCAGATAGGAGCGGTTCCTGTCGGCCCACGCGGGGATGAGCAGCGCGGCGAGGAACCCGCCGGCGTGGTAGACCGCCAGCGTCCAGCCGATGTCCGCGGTGGAGGCGTCGTACAGCGTCGCGAGGATGATCGCGAGCGCCGGGCTGAGCAGGGCGACCTGGAGCCCCCACAGCAGGGCGGAGGCGGGGACGAGCAGTCGCGCGGGCGCCGGCGCGGCGGCGGGAGCCGGGATGGTCATGGCCCCATCGGACCCCGTCCTCCTCGCGCGAGGAAGGGATCGCGCAACCGTGTACTGCCCGTACGCCCCAGAAGCCTCCGGACCGGCCTAGCGTTGTCGCCATGGATCAGCGGCACGAGGTCGGCGAGTTCCTGCGCAGCCGACGCGACAGGGTGACGCCCGAGCAGGCGGGCCTCATCGGGGGCGGCCGCCGCCGGGTCCCGGGCCTGCGCCGCGAGGAGGTCGCCATGCTCGCGAACATCAGCGTGGACTACTACGCGAAGATGGAGCGCGGCGACCTCAAGGGCGTCTCCCCGGAGATCCTCGACGCCCTCGTCCAGGCCCTGCGCCTGGACGAGGCCGAGACGGACCACCTGCACAACCTGGCCGCGGCGGCGAACCCCCACCCTCCGCGCCGCCGGTCCCGGCCGGGGCCGACCATGCGCCCCAGCCTGCAGCGGTTCCTCGACGCCATCACCGGGGCACCGGTGTGGGTGCGGGACCGGCGGATGGACATCATCGCCGCCAACGCGCTCGGAAGGGCGCTGTACCGACCGGTGATCGAGGATCCCGAGGGACGGGGCAACACGGCACGGTTCCTCTTCCTGAGCCCTGCGGCCAGGACGTTCTTCCCGCACTGGGAGCAGGGGGCCGACGACATCGTCGCCACGATGCGCGGCTATGCCGGGCAGAACCCGCGCGACACGAAGCTCACCGACCTCATCGGGGAGCTCGTCACCCGCTCGGACGCGTTCCGCCGGCGGTGGGCCGTGCACAACGTCCGGCACCACCGCACCGGGATCAAACGGATCCATCACCCGGACGTCGGGGACCTCGAGCTGTCGTACGAGGCGCTGGAGCTGCTGGCGGCCCCGGAGTGGTACATGTTCGCGTACACCGCAGACCCCGGCACCCCGTCCGAGGAGCGCCTGAAGCTCCTGGGGAGCCTCGCCGCCACCGCGGCACCGACCCCGCCCCTGCTGGGGCACCCGACCACCCCGGAGGACTGATCATGCACACCAGGACGCTCGGACAGGGCCTCGAGGTCTCCGCCATCGGCCTCGGCGCGATGGGCATGTCCCAGGGCTACGGACCCAACCCCGGCAGCCGCGACGAGATGATCGCGGTGCTGCGCAGCGCTCTCGAGCACGGGGTCACATTCATCGACACCGCCGAGGTGTACGGCCCGTACGTGAACGAGGAGCTGGTCGGCGAGGCCCTCGAGCCGGTCCGCGACCAGGTCGTCATCGCCACCAAGTTCGGCTGGGACATCCGGGACGGGGCGATGGTCGGTCTGGACAGCCGGCCCGAGCAGATCCGCCGCGTCGCCGAGGCGTCCCTGACGCGGCTGAGCACCGACGTGATCGACCTGCTCTACCAGCATCGCGTCGATCCGGCCGTGCCGATCGAGGAGGTCGCCGGGACCGTCGGCGAGCTCATCGCCGAGGGGAAGGTGCGGCACTTCGGGCTCTCGGAGGCCTCGGCCGCCACCATCCGCGCCGCGCACGCCGTGCAGCCGGTGACCGCGGTGCAGAGCGAGTACTCCCTGTGGACGCGCGACCCCGAGCAGGAGGTCCTGCCCGCGCTCGCGGAGCTGGGCATCGGCTTCGTGCCCTTCAGCCCGCTGGGCAGGGGGTTCCTCACCGGGACCGTCGACACCTCCACGAGCTTCGCGGAGGGGGACATCCGCACGCGGGTGCCGCGGTTCGAGCCCGAGAACCTGGCGGCCAACCAGGCCCTCGTCGAGCATGTGAGGCAGCTGGCCGCGGCCAAGGGGTGCACGCCCGGGCAGATCGCTCTCGCCTGGCTGCTCGCCCAGCAGCCGTGGATCGTGCCGATCCCCGGCACCCGGCGCACCGCCCGCATCCAGGAGAACGCCGAGGCGGCGCAGGTCGCGCTGTCCGCCGACGAGCGCGCCGACCTCGACGGCCTCGCCCGGCGCGTGGGCGTGCAGGGCGGCCGCTACGACGCCGCGGGGATGGCGATGGTCGACCGCTGATCCCGCCCGCGGCGCCCGGCCCGCCGTCGGCGCTGCGGCGACCGGGCTCCGACGGCGGGGTCAGACCGGCCGGGACTCGACCGGCCGCGCGTCCCCGTCCTCGTCGACCCCCTTCTGCGCGGCCCGGCCGAGGGGGGTGAAGACGTTCACCAGGTTCCCGTCGGGGTCGCGGAGCAGGAACGAACGGTTCCCCCATGGCATGTCCCGCGGCGCGTCGGCGACCGTGCCGGTCCCGCGCGGCAACGCACGGCTGACGGCGTCGACGTCCTCGACCTGCAGGTCCAGGATGATGCTGCGGTTCGCCCGGGCCTCGGCCACGCCCTCGCCCAGCAGCGGGATCGTGGCGGTGCTCGCGATCGCGAGCGTGCCGGTGGGCGTGCGGATCTCGCCGAACATGGGGTGCCGGCGCACGGCGTCGACCCCCGTGAGATCCGCGTAGAAGGCCAGGAGCGTGTCGACGTCGTCGGTGAGGATGCGGGTGGCGGCCAGGTGCATGAGGGTCCTCCGGATGGGGCGGGGCGGTCTCGGGAGTCGTCCGTGCTCCCGGCTCCGGACCGTACGCGGGATGCCGGACAGGTTCCGTCCGGTATGCGCCGCGATGCCCGGACCCGGTGCCCGGAGGCGGTCCGACGGGCCGGGCTCAGAGGTACCCGCGGGTGATCAGCTCCAGGTAGTGGCCCGAGGGGTCCAGCAGGTAGACCCCGCGCCCGCCGTGCTCCGCGTTGATCTGCCCGGGCCGCGTCCGCTGAGGGTCTGCCCAGTGGTCCTGCCCGCGATCGAGGATCTTCGCGTGCGCGCGGTCGAAATGCTCGTCGTCCAGCAGATAGGCGTAGTGCTGGGGCGGGAACTCGATCGGTGGAGCGGCGAACTGCAGCAGCACGCCGCCGCCGATAGTGATGTTCGTGAACGGGCCCCAGGCGGGGGCTTCGTCGGCCTCGAGCAGGTCGAGGTAGAACCCGGCCATCTCGGCGGGGTCGGTGGACGCGATGATGGTGTGGTTGAAGTGCGCTGTCATGGGAGGCCGCCCTCACGACAGCCACATCACGAGGCCGAGCACCACGCTCAGGATCAGCGGCAGCAGCAGCTGCCGCCGCACCAGCGCCGGGCGGTCGCGCTCCTCGACACGGCGGTACCGCTGCTGCCAGCCCCACAGGAGCCGCCAGCTCGTGCGCGGGGAGATCAGGCCCCACAGGCACAGGGCGGCGACCACGGCGAACGGCGCCACCCGCAGCAGATCGTTCTCCGGGACGCACCACACGGCTCCACCGTACCGGCCGGGGGACGGATCCTCCCTCGCCCGTCACCTGGTCGCGCGGTGCAGCCTCGCGGCGAGGCGCTCGAACGCGGCCGCGAGCTCGCGGCCCTCGAGGACCTCGAGATCGACGCCCAGTCCGATGAGCCACAGGGCGAGCCGGTCGGGATCCCGGGAGCCCACGGCGACGCGGCAGGACGTCTCGTCGACCGTCTCCACGTCCACGGGGACACCGAGCGCCGCCACGACCTCCGCGGCGGGTGCATGCACGAGCACGAGGGCGTGGGAGGTCCAGGCGTCGATGCTGACGCGTCGCACCACGAAGTCGACCGCATCGTCCGCCGGGTCGGCGCGGGCACGGAACCGCGCTCCCGACGCGGCCGCCCGTCCGATGCGGTCGACGCGGAACACCCGCCAGTCCCCGCGGTCGAGGTCCCAGGCGAGCAGGTACCACAGCGGACCCCAGCTCACCAGGCGCTGCGGCTCGAGGCGGCGGGTCTCCTCCTCGCCGCCGGGCTTCGTGTACCCGCAGCGCAGCCGCTCCCGGCCTCGGATCGCGGCGGCGATCGCGCCCAGCAGGGGGAGATCCGGCGCGGAGCCCTCCCCGGGGACCGTGCTCGTCGCCTCGCGCACCGCGGCGAGGCGGGGGCGCAGGCGGGCCGGCAGCACCTGCTCGAGCTTCGCGAGCGCGCAGAGCGCCGTCTCCCCGCCCCCGGTCCCCGCCGCCGCGAGCGATCCGAGGGCGAGGGCGACCGCGACGGCCTCCTCGTCGTCGAGCTGCACGGGCGGCATCGTCGTCCCGGCCGCGAGCCGGTACCCGCCGGCGACGCCCGGTCGCGCCTCGACCTGATAGCCGAGCGACCGCAGGCGGGCGACGTCGGCGCGGACGGTCCTCGTGCTCACCGCGAGCCGGACGGCGAGCTGCGAGCTCGTCCAGTCCCGCCGGACCTGGAGCAGCGAGAGGAGGTCGAGCAGACGGGCAGAGGTCTGGAGCATGGATCCGATCATCCTCGCCGATGCGGAAGCATCCTTTCCGCATCGGCGAGGAACCTCGATCCCATGACCCAGGACATCGCTCGCGCCCCGTTCCGCATCACCATCTCCCCGGAGGATCTCGACGACCTCCGGCACCGCCTCGCGCGGACCCGCTGGCCGCTGCCCGTGCCGGGACGCGGAGACCGTCCCGACTTCCGACGCGGCATGTCCCCGGCGTACCTGGCGGAGCTCGCCGAGCACTGGCACGACGGCTTCGACTGGAGGGAGCAGGAGGCACGGCTCGCCGAGCTTCCCCAGCTGACCACGGTCGTGGACGGCCAGACCTTCCATCTCGTCCACGTCCGATCGGAGGATCCGGAGGCGATGCCGCTGCTGCTGCTCCACGGCTGGCCCGGTTCGTTCCTCGAGTACCGGACGATCATCCCGCTGCTGACCGAGGCGTTCCATGTCGTCATCCCGTCCCCGCCCGGGTTCGGCTTCTCCACCCCTCTGGCCGGGACCGGCTGGGAGCTGGCGCGCACCGCGGACGCCTACGCCGAGATCATGACCAGGCTGGGCTACCGGAGATTCCTCGTCCACGGCACCGACATGGGCACGGGGATCGCCGGACGGCTCGCCGGCGTGCACCCCCGGCGCGTGATCGGCATGCACCTCGGGGCGGACCGCGCCGTGCTCGGACTGGCCGGGGATCTGTTCCCCGCCCCCGAGGGGCTGGCGGGCCCGGAGCGCCGCGAGCTCGAGACCCAGCAGGCGATCAGCGCGGCCGAGAGCGGGTACCGCGCCATGCACAGCCATCGGCCGGACACGATCGGGCCGTCCCTCACGGATTCGCCCATCGGCCTGCTCGCGTGGATCGCCGAGAAGTACAAGACCCGCTCCGGGGACGGCTTCGCCCCGCCCGCGATCGACCGGGATCTGCTGCTGTCGACGGTCAGCCTGTACTGGTTCACCCGCAGCGGTGCCTCGAGCGCCCAGTTCTCCTACGAGTTCGAGCACTCCGGCCTCGCCCCCGTCATGGCAGCCGAGGTCCCTTCGGGATGGGCGGTGTTCGATGCGCATCCGCTCGTGCGGCGGGTGCTGGACCCGCAGGGAGCGATCGGCCACTGGAGCGAGTTCGCCCGGGGCGGCCACTTCCCGGCGGCGGAGGTCCCGGAGCTGCTCGCCGCGGATCTCCGGTCCTTCGCCCGCAGCATCTCCTGACCCCGCAGTCCACCGTGCGGTCCGGTCCCGGGGTCGCCCTCGGCGGCCGGGCTGCCGCCGACCAGGGCGTCCCGTGGCAGAGCACGACGTCCCCGGCGCTGTGCGGTCCCTCCGGGCCGAGGCGGCAGGTGGCGATCTCGACGCCTTCGATCGTCTCGAGGACGGGCGCGGGCAGGGGGCGGGAGGGCGGTCACGAGTCCCCGGCGGGGACACCGGCACGCTCCGGTGCGGGCGCCGCCCCGGGGCCCGGGTACTGCGACCAGGCCGGTTCGCGCAGGCCCGGGCAGTGCTCCGGGGTGGGGTGACGGGCCGTGTCGATGATGCGGTCCAGCGCATCGCGGGCGGCGGCGAGGTCCGCCATGGCGGCGCTGATGCGTTCGCGCTCGGCGCCGAGCATCGCGAAGACCTCCGGCGATCCCTGGCCGCTGTCCACGCACGGCAGCAGCTGGGCGATCGTGCGGCTGGAGAGCCCGGCGGTGAAGAACTGCTGGATCAACCCGACGCGCTCCACGGCCGATGCCGGATAGTCGCGCTGCCCGCCCGGCCCGCGCTCGGCGTGCAGCAGTCCCTGCTCCTCGTAGTAGCGCAGCGCCCGCGGGCTCACTCCCGCGCGCTCCGCGACCTCCCCGATCCGCATGGCTGTCCTCTCCGTCACACCCGACTTGCCCTTGACGTCAACGTCAGGTTCTAGCGTACTCGGCATCGGCCCCGATGGCAGGGCGGACGGCCGGACCCGACGCCGGAAGTGCGGGAACAGACAGCAGGAGGCAGCCACACCATGGACATCACCGACCAGATCGCCCTCGTCACCGGAGCCAACCGCGGCATCGGCCGCGAATTCGTCCAGGAGCTCCTGGAGCGCGGTGCGCGCCGCGTGTACGCGACGGCCCGCCGGCCCGAGAGCATCGCGGTCGACGACCCGCGCGTGGTGCCGCTGCACCTGGACCTCACCGACGCGGACTCCGTGCGCGCCGCAGCCCGGGCCGCGCAGGACGTCACCGTGCTGGTGAACAACGCAGGCATCTCCACCGGCGCATCCCTGGTCACCGGGGACCTGGCCGAGGTGCGCCGCGAGATGGACACGCACTTCTGGGGGACCCTCTCCGTGATCCGCGAGTTCGCGCCCGTCCTCGCCGGCAACGGCGGCGGCGCCATCGTGACCGTGCTCTCGGCGCTGTCCTGGTTCTCCACCGCCCGGGCCGGCGCCTACGCCGCCGCCAAGGCCGCCGAGTGGAACATGACCAACGGCGTGCGCCTCGAGCTCGCCGCGCAGGGCACTCTCGTGCAGGGGGTGCTGCTCGGGGCCGCGGACACCGATATCACGGCGGACTACGACGGCCCGAAGATCGACCCCCGCGAGGTGCCCCGCCGGTCGCTGGACGGTCTCGCCGACGGCTCGATCGAGGTGATCGTCGACGACTGGACCGCGATGGTCAAGGAATCCCTCGCCGGCGATCCCGCCCCGTTCTACGCCCGGATGACGCAGCTGCTCGGCGCGTCCTGATCGGACCGCCGGGCCGCGCTGGTCACCGGGGCCGAGGGGCGCCGGGGCCTACCGGTCCAGGCCCAGCTGCGCCACGACCTCCGCGACCCGGGCGCGGTCCGGTGCGGCCAGCCCGTGCACCGGCAGCGGCAGGCAGTCCGGTCCCGCCAGCCCCCTCTGCTCGGCGATCGCGGCGACCACCCGCAGGCTGCCGCCGTGCTGCGCGAACAGCTGCCACAGCGGCTCGAGGCGCGCGGAGAGCTCGCTCGCCCGGTCGTCGCGGCCCTGCTGCGCCGCACGGGTGATCTCCAGGGCCGGCCGCGGCAGCGTCCCGGCGATCACGGAGTACCAGACGTCGCAGCCGGCGATCAGGCCGGCCGCCCCGGAGGCGTCCCCGGAGACACCGATGCTCACGTGCGCCGGGATGACGGAGCGGATCGCGGCGACGTGCGCGGCGGCCTCCGCCGGATCGGCCGGGACCCCCGGGATCTTGATCGAGGCGATGCCCGGCAGCTCCGCGATCCGCGCGTACAGGTCCCGGGTGAAGGTCACGTGGGTGGTGCGGGGGTTGTCGTAGACGATCACCGGCAGCGGCGAGCTCTCGACGGCGGCGCGGAAGAGGTCCAGGATCTCGTCGTCGCCGAGGGGCTGGTAGGTCATCGGCGCCAGCAGCACGCCGCGGGCCCCGGCCGCCTCCGCATCGGCGATGTGCACGAGGACCTGGCTGGTCCGCAGCGCCCCGACCCCGACGATCACGGGGACCTCGCCGGCGGCCTCGACGGCCAGGTGCGCGGCGCGCGAGCGCTCGGCGGCGGTGAGATAGGCGTACGAGCCGGTCGAGCCGAGCACGGTGATCGAGTCCACCGCGTGGGCGGCGAGCCGGCGGACCAGGCCGATGAAGGATCCCTCGTCCAGCGCGTCGTCCCGCAGCGGGGTGAGGGGGAAGGCGCTGAGGCCGGCGGGCACGGTCATCGGCGCTCCTCGGAGGCATCGGGCGCTCGGTCCCCGAGCCGCGTCAGCCACTGGATCAGCAGCTGCGTCTCGGCGCGGCCCAGGATCTCGGGATGGGAGGCGGCGATCTCGACGGCCGCGGACAGGGGGTTGTCCGGGCGCGTCCCGGTGCCGGTGATCGCGGCGATCGTCCCCTCGCGCACGGCGGCCGAGAGCTCGGGATCCGCGGCCGCGAGGATGATCTGGCGCAGCGTGACGCCGATGTTCGTCACGAGCACGTGCGCCGCCGCCTGCTCCGCGGGCACGACCAGGCGACCCTGCTCGGCCGCCCGGGTGGTCAGCGACAGCAGGATCGCGCTGGGGCGGGACTGCGGCGCGGGCGAGACGCCCGGGCTGACCTTCCCGTACATCAGGGTGTAGAACCCGGGGTTGGCCAGGCCGAAGGCGACGTGCGCGTCCCAGCCCGCGCGGATGTCCTGGATCGGGTCGCCGGAGGACTCCATCGCGGACTTCTCGCCGAGGTAGAGGTCGAAGCCCCGTTCGATGACGGCGTCGACGAGTCCCTGCTTGGAGCCGAAGAAATGGTAGAGCGTCGGCATCTTCACGCCGACCGCGTCGCACACCGCGCGCAGGGAGAAGTCCTCTCCGGGGGAGGCGGCGATGAGATCGGCCGCCGCGACGATCAGCCGTTCCCGTGTATCGCCTGTCGCCGAGCCTGTCATGGTGCTACATTACCGGATGTAGCGCCGCTACAACGAAGTGTTTCACCGATATAGGAGCTGCGCATGACCGAGCACACGCTCACGGGAAAGAACCTCCTCATCGCCGGCGGGGCGAAGAACCTGGGAGGCCTGATCGCCCGGCAGGCCGCCGAGGCCGGCGCGAACGTGGCGATCCACTACAACTCCGAGCCGTCCCGGGCCGATGCGGAGGCCACGCTCGCCGCGGTCCAGGACGCAGGCGGCACGGGAGTCGTCCTCCAGGGGGACCTCACCGTCCCCGCGAACGTGGCGCGTCTGTTCGCCGACGCCGAGGCCGCGCTCGGGACGATCGACGTCGCCGTCAACACGGTCGGCAAGGTGCTGCGCAAGCCGATCGTCGAGACCACCGAGGACGAGTACGACGCGATGTTCGACGTCAACGCGAAGGCCGCGTACTTCTTCCTCCGCGAGGCCGGCACGCGGCTCGCCGACGGCGGCCGGATCATCACGATCGTCACCTCGCTGCTGGCCGCGTTCACCGACGGCTACTCCACCTACGCCGGCGGCAAGAGCCCGGTCGAGCACTTCACCCGCGCGGCGGCGAAGGAGTTCGCGGACCGCGGGATCTCCGTCACCGCGGTCGCGCCGGGGCCCATGGACACCCCGTTCTTCTACGGCCAGGAGACCCCCGAGCGCGTAGAGTTCCACAAATCCCAGGCCATGGGCGGCCGGCTGACCCGGATCGAGGACATCGCCCCGATCGTGCGGTTCCTCGCCACCGAGGGCTGGTGGATCACCGGACAGACGATCTTCGCCAACGGCGGATACACCACCCGCTGAGAAGGAGCATCACGATGGCAGACCAGACCGTTCCCGAACCCGTGGCCTCCTTCCTGGACGCCGTCAACCGCCATGACGAGGCCGCATTCCTCGACGCCTTCGCCGAGGACGGCGCCGTCGACGACTGGGGCCGCGTGTTCACCGGCCGCGAGCAGATCAAGGGCTGGAGCGACGGCGAGTTCATCGGCGCCCGCGGCACCCTCGCCGTCGAGGAGGTCGAGGTCTCCGGCACCACGATCACCGTGATCGGCGACTGGCGCTCCCAGCACGCCAACGGCAGGTCCCGCTTCGACTTCGAGGTCGACGGCGACACGCTGACCCGGATGACCATCCGCGAGGGCTGAGCCTCCTCGGCGCGCGGCCGGTGCCGACGGGCGGGCCCCGCCCCGTCGCGGCGCCGGCCGCGCCGCTATTTCCGGTGACAGCGGCCCTCTGCTCCGACACGCTGGGCGCCATGGAGGACGTGGAGGTCATCGTCGCGCATTCCCAGCGGGCGACGCTGCGGGTGGGGGACGTGTTCCTGAAGGTCGACGGGGACCGGGAGCACGCCGAGGTCGAGGTGCAGGCCATGCGCCTCGCGCCCGTGCCCACGCCGACCGTCCTGTGGCGGGAGGCGCCCGCCCTCGCGATCTCCGCCGTCCCCGGCCGCGCGCTCGGGAAGCTCGGCGAACCCTCGAGCGCATCGCCGGCCGCGTGGAGGGCCGCAGGCGCGGCCATCCGGACGCTGCACGACGCGCCGCTGCCGCCCTGGTCGGGGCCTGATCCGGATGAGGTCGCGGCCGATCTGGACCGCGAGTGCCGGTGGCTGCTGGACCATGCCGTCCTCCCGGCCGATGTCATCCACCGCAACCGGGAGATCGCTGCGGCCGCGCTGCGACCCTGGCCGCTGTCCTTCGTCCACGGCGACCTGCAGATCTCGCATGTGTTCGTCGACCACGACGAGGTGGTCGGGATCATCGACTGGTCCGAGGCATCCCGCGGCGACGCGATGGCGGACCTCGCGACGCTGACCCTCGGCCAGGAGGACCGCCTCGAGGATCTGCTCGCCGGCTACGGGGACGATGCGGACCGCGACGTGATCCGAGCCTGGTGGTCCCTGCGCAGCCTCACCGCGGCGCGCTGGCTGATCGAGCACGGCTTCGATCCGGACGCCCCCGGATGCGAGTTCGACGTCCTGAGGGCACGGGCGCGGGAGGCGCGATGACGACTCCGACCCCGCCGAGCTCCCGTCCGCACCCGCGGGCCGGGCGAGCCCCCGGGTCCGGAGCCCTCTCCGCCGAGGTGATCGCGTGGGCACCGGGCGGACGATCATGCTTCTTCTCGCCGCTGTCACGGCTCGCGCATCGCCGCCGCCGTGGCCGCCGCGACGGCCACGGCGTCCGCGGGCCGTCGGTCCAGGAGCTCGACGAGGTCGGGGCCGGTGCCCTCGAGGAATCCGTGCCGGGTGCTGGAGGCGATCGAGGCGAGCATCGGCGGTTGGAACGGCAGGAGCGCGTCATCGGCGAGGAGCCGGGCGCGGTACTCGCCCAGGCCGATGCTCCGGTGGGCGGTCCCGAGGTGCTCGGCGACATCCTCGGCGGTGATCGGCGCGCCGACGAGCTCATAGGTCTTCCCGGAATGTGCCGTCGGCGCGCCGGCGACGACCGCTGCGGCGGCCGCCAGATCCTGCCGTGCCACGGCGGAGAGGGCGCCGTGGTCGAAGGGTGACTCCAGGGCATCGCCCGCCCACGTCATCAGCGCGCCGAAGAGCTCGGCGTAGAGGCCGTTGCGCAGGATCGTCCACTCCAGGTCGCTGGCCGTGAGCAGAGCTTCCGTGGCGCGGTGCGCGAGTGCGAATCCGAGATGGTTCCCGGCGCCGGTGAGGCTGGTGTAGATGACGTGCCCGACGCCGTCGCGGGAAGCGGCCTCGATCACGTTCCGGTGCCGGGCGATGACCTCGTCGTCCTCTCCGTACCCGGCCGAGATGAGCACGAGGGTCGAGATCCCTGTGAGATCCAGACCGGCCGGGGCGTCGAAGTCGAGCAGCCGCTGTCCGTCCACGGGGTTCCGACTGCCGCCGACGGCAGGCATCCCGCGGTCGTCCAGCTCCTGGAGCACTCGGCTCGCGAGCTCTCCGTTCGCGCCGCTCACCATGATCATCGCGTTCACTCTCCTCGTTGTGTTCCTCGTCCGTGACTCCTGAGATCCTTGACCGGTGATGGTCGGCCCACAAGGAGGCAGTTCGATGTCAGCGACGCACACGGAGGTAACCGCCCAGGTCGCGGAGCTGGAACCATGCGGGCAGGAGGGTCACGTCGACTGCGGGATCCGGGACGTCCTCGATCGGGTGGGGGACAGGTGGTCGGTGCTCGTGATCGTCGAGCTCGCGAACGGCACACGACGATTCCGGCAGCTCCAGCGGGCGATCGACGGCATCTCCCAGCGGATGCTGACCCTCACGGTGCGGCGCCTGGAACGTGACGGCCTGGTCGAGCGGACCGTCTACCCGACGGTTCCCGCGCAGGTCGACTACCGGCTCACCGCGGCCGGAGCGAGCCTGACCCACCTCGTCCGAGCTCTGGCGGACTGGTCGCTCGAGCACCGCGACGGCATCGCGCGCTCCCGCGAGGACTATGACGCCCGGCATCCCGGCCACGACATCCGCTGATCAGCGACGTGGGCCCGCTCGCCCATGTCGCGAGGGGCGATGCCGCCCCCATCCGGCCCGGCGCGCTCCGATCAGTCCTGGTCCGGATGCTCCCGGCCGACGTGCTCGAGCGGCGTGCCCGGGTCGAGCTCGAGGCACAGGGCGCGCAGGTGGGCGGCGAGCTCCTCGCGCCGGCCCTCGGGCAGGCCCGAGAGCAGCTCGTCGTCCTGAGCGAAGATCGCGCCGGCCGTCCTGTCCACGACCTCCTGCCCCTGGGGCGTGAGCGTCACGATCACGCTGCGCGACCGTCCCGGGGAGCGCGTGATCCATCCCAGCCCTTCGGCGCGCGCGATCCGCTGCGAGATCGCCGCCGGGGTCACGCCTTCCCGGGCGGCGAGAGCACGGGTGCTCAGGGCATGCGGAGTGCCGCTCCGGCGCAGCGCGCCCAGCAGGTCCATCATGGCCGGATCCAGTCCCTGCGCGGCGAGCAGGCGGCGCCGATGGTCGCCGAGCACCTTGGCGAGATGCCAGATCCGCGTCACGATGCCGACGGAGGCGGGGTCCAGATCGGGGCGCTCGCGGCGCCAGGCCTCCATGATCTCGTCGGCGCGATCCTGCTCTGCCGACTCCCGGGGAGCCGAGGGCCGCGGTGAGGTCTGGTTGCTCATGCCGAAAGCCTACATTAAGGTCTAAACGACCGGACTCCGAGCAGCGAGGAATGCCATGCATGTGATCACCGGAGGCGGGACCGGCATCGGCCGCGCGCTCGCCCTGTCCCTGGCCCGCGACGGCCACGCCGTGCTCATCGCCGGCCGCAGGGCGGCTCCGCTGGAGGCGGTCGCGCAGGAGGGGGCGACGGCCGGCGGCGGGACCATCACGGCGGTGGCCTGCGATCTCTCCACGTCGCAGGGCGCCCGAGCGCTGGCCGAGCGCGCCGGGACGAAGGTCGACTCCCTGGTGCACTGCGCAGGCGGGAACCCGGCCATCGGCCGCCCGGAGAGCGCCACGCTCGAGGAGGAGGCGGCGCTCCTGGAGGAGACCCTCGCCGGCAACCTCGTCTCCGCGGCGCTGACGGTCACGGCGCTGCAGGGCGCGATGGGCGAGGGGAGCGCGATCGTCCTGCTCGGGTCCATCGCGGCCGAGCACGGCGTGGGCTACTACGGCCCGGCCAAGGCGGCCGTGGCCAGCTATGCCGTAGGACTGGCGGCCGCGCTGGGACCTCGCGGCATCCGCGTCACGTGCCTGTCCCCGGGGTACATCTCCGGCACGGAGTTCTTCGCGGGGACCATGACCGAGGAGCGTGCCGAGGCCCTGCGGTCCCGGACCGCCCTCGGGCGCACCGGGGAGCCGGAGGACGCCGTCGACGTGCTCCGCTTCCTGCTCTCGGAGCGGAGCCGCCACCTGACCGGCCAGAACATCCATCTCGACGGCGGGGCGTTCACCACCCGCTAGTCCGTCCGAGTGCCAGGATCGGACCATGGACCTCGATCGCGGCAGCCGGTGCACGGCGCGGCTCCTCCTGGAGCCCCTCCGGGTCGAGGATGCGGCCGATGTGCTGCGCGTCTACGGCGACCCCGGCACCTGGCAGCACCTGCCGCAGGGCCGCATGCGCGACCTCCGGCAGGCGCACGCCCAGATCGAGAAATCCCTGGTCAGCGACCGAGTCCGCCCCGGCGCCCGCACCGTCGGGCGGACCCTCATCCGCCTCCTCGGCATCGGACGGCGTCCCTCGGGAGCGGATCTACGCCGACCGCGACCTCGACGGCGCGACGCTGCGGCGGCTCCTGGACGCCGGGTGACGCCCCAGGGCTCCACGGTCAGGTCGGGCACGACTCCCCGGATGCGCAGGGCGCCGGTCGACCATCTGCCCGGGAATCTGCCCGGGACGGCGGTGACGGGAGGCTCCGGACGACTGATCGATCGCAGCCCCTTCGGCGCGCGGGAAAGGGCCGCGATCGATCAGTCACTCGGAGCGCCGGGAGCTCAGACCCCCGGCGGCGGCCCGACGACCTCGACGTCCAGCTCCGCCTGCACGCGGCCGAAGGCCTCCGCCGGGAACGCCCGATCGCCGATCTCCTGGTGCACCGGGGCGTCCGTGGGCCGGTTCATCCAGTCGAAGAACGGCTCGAACACGTCGGTGGTGAGGATCCCCAGCATCTGGGTGTGATGCGCGGCGAACGAGAACGAATGGATCGTCCCGGCGGGCGCATGGAGGAAGTCCCCGGGATGCAGGGCGATCTCCTGCCCGCCCGCGTGCAGGAGGATGCGCCCCTGCAGGCACAGGAAGTTCTCCGTGTGCAGACGGTGGAAGTGCCGCGGGATGTACGGGGAGCGGCCCCCGCTGGTGTGCACGGCGAAGAAGGAGCCGCCGGTGTGCCGTGCGCGGGCCAGGAACGTGTTCAGCTGGTCCAGGCTCTCGAGGTGCTCGCCCTCCCCGGCCTCGAGCACATAGGGCTGCGCCTCCGCGGGCAGCGCCGTCGCGAGGGAGGACGGCGCGGCCGGCTCCTCGATGGCCTCGGCCGCGGCGGCGTCGACGTCCGGCAGCTCGTGGACCGCGATGCCGAAGCGGGCCGCGAGCTCTCCCGCCCGCGCCGCGCTGACATCGGCCGCATGCAGGTCGTACATCCGCCGCTCGGTCGCCAGGCCCAGCGCCGGCACCAGCCCGAAGGTGCTCGCGCCGCCGAGGACGGCCAGGAACCGGGTGCGGTGCGAGAGCAGCCGCAGCGCCGCGGGGGAGCCCGCGGGGATGGTCGCGCTGTCGCCGGGGACGAGGATCCGGGTCGCCCCGGCCAGGCGCAGCAGCAGCCGTCCCTCGGTGACGTAGAGGAACTGCGGATCGGCGTGGGAGATGCACGGGGTCGCCACGTCCCGGCCGCCGAGCACCCAGGCCGCCCAGAAGGCGCCGCCGGTGTCCTCGGGGCGGGCGATCACCGTCACCAGCGCGCGGCCCAGATCGAAGCGGTGCCCCTCGCCGTGCTCGAGCGCATAGGGCAGGCGGGCGCCGGGGAGGGCGTCGCGCAGGGGAGGGGTGGAGCGGACCGTCTCCAGGGACGGGATGTCGTATGCCGACGGGATGTCGTATGCCACGGGGGAGAGATCTCCTCGCGCATCGCTGGGGCCCGGGTCGTCGTCTCCGGCCGCGCAGGGCGGGCGGGCGCTGTAGAGCCTCTGAGGAACGATGCCTGGGCCGCAGGATAGCGGCCGCGGGACGACTGGCAGAAACCGGGTGAGCGCGATGGTGCAGGTCGGAGGGCATCTCACTCGGCGCCGGGACGGCGGCGGGTCTGCTTCACCGCCCCGCGCAGCTTCTTCGCCTCCAGGCGCCGACGCTGGGAGCCGCGGGTCGGGCGGGTCGCGCGCCGCGGGACGGGCGGCATGACGGCCTCGCGCAGCAGCTCGGCCAGACGCTCCCGGGCGGCGACCCGGTTGCGCCGCTGGGAGCGATGCGCGGAGGCAGTGACCGTGAGGACGGTGCCGGCCAGCCGGGCCCCCAGACGCTCGAGCACCCGGGCGCGCTGCGCATCGTCCAGCGCGGTCGTCGCAGCGACGTCCCAGCTCAGCTGGACACGGGAGTCGGCGGTGTTCACGCCCTGGCCGCCGGGGCCGGAGGCGTGCGAGAACTGCTCGAGGAGCTCGGAGGCCGGCAGCCGCAGCCCGCGCGGCGCGCCCGGCCCCGGAGGCACATGCAGGTCATCCACCCTTCCAGTGTGCCCCAGCCGCCCGGCGGACCGGGCCCGGCCGGACGCGCCCCCGCCGCGGCGGCCTAGGCGGCGCCGTCGGCCGTGGGCCAGGGGTTGGGGCGGCAGCCGCCCAGGTCGATGCTCTGCTGCAGCATGACGGGGGCGGCGCGCCCCGCCCCGGAGCAGGTCTCGTGCCCGTGGCCGAGGAAGTGCCCGACCTCGTGGTTGACCATGTAGGCCCGGTAGGCGGACAGGTCGTCGTAGGTCGGGGTCATGAGGGTCCAGCGGTCGGTGTTCAGGACCACGTCCTCCCCGATCCGGCAGCTCCATCGGCCGTGGGTCTGCGCCGGGGCGCAGAGCCGGTCTACCGTCGGCGGGGAGGCCAGGGAGATGGTGAACTCGGCCTGCTCGGGATCGGCGACCTGCTGGAAGGAGACGTCCTCCACCGCGGTCCAGCCGCGCTCGTCGGCGAGGATCTGCGCGACCTCCTGGGCCGACGCGTCCGCGTCGAGGCCGGTGCCGCCCTCGACGCGCAGGGCGTAGGTGTGCACGGTCCCGGCCCCGGCCGCGGCAGGCACCGGAGCGGCGAGCGTCCAGCTGCCGTCGCCCACCGTGCCGGAGCTCGGGATCTCGCCGCTGCGGGCGGTCATCTCGGCGGTGGGCTCCGCGGCGGCGGTCGTCGGGCTCGCGGTGGCGGCCGGCAGGGAGACCGCTGCGGTGTCCTCGGGCGCCGCGACGTCCTCGCCGCGGCCGCTCGCGCGCACGATCACGGTCGCCGCGACCAGGATCAGGACGGCCAGCACCGCGGCGGTGCGCAGCAGGCGGCCGCGACGGGTGAGGGTCAGCGTCGGACGCGGGGCACGGGACGAGGGCACGAGGACACAGTAGAAGGCGCGGGCCGCGCCGGGGCGGACGACGCCCGGCATGGGACGCGACGTACGATGCCGACCGGGACCGCGCGAGGGCCCGCTCGCCCCGACGGACAGGAGTCCTGCATGACCGCGACGCTCGTCGCCTCCGACCTGGCCGGAGGGCACGGCCACCGCGTGCTGTTCGAGGGCCTGGACCTGACCGTCGCCCCCGGCGACGTGATCGGCGTGGTGGGGCAGAACGGCGCCGGCAAGTCCACGCTGCTGCGGCTGCTGGCCGGCATCGACGCCCCGATGACGGGATCCGTCACCCGGTCCCCGGCCGATGCCTTCATCGGCTGGCTCCCGCAGGAGCACGAGCGCGTCCCCGGGGAGAGCGTCGCCGCCTTCATCGGCCGGCGCACCGGCTGCGCGGAGGCGACCCGCGCCCTGGACGCGGCGGCCGCGGCGCTCGCCGACCCGGACGCTCCCGCCGCTTCGGCCGATGTCTACGCCGCCGCCCTGGACCGCTGGCTGGCCAGCGGCGCCGCCGATCTCGAGGACCGCATCCCGCAGGTCCTCGCCGAGCTCGACCTGACCCTGGGCGGCGCAGGCCTCGACGAGGTGGCGATGACCTCGCTGTCCGGCGGGCAGGCGGCCCGCGTGGGGCTGGCCGCGCTGCTGCTGTCCCGCTTCGACGTGGTGCTGCTGGACGAGCCCACCAACGACCTGGACCTCGACGGGCTCGCCCGGCTCGAGGCCTTCGTGCGCGGGCTGCGCGGCGGCGTCGTCCTGGTCAGCCATGACCGCGAGTTCCTCGCCCGATGCGTCACCCGCGTGCTCGAGCTGGACCTC
This sequence comes from Brachybacterium phenoliresistens, assembly GCF_039530785.1. Taxonomy (NCBI): domain Bacteria; kingdom Bacillati; phylum Actinomycetota; class Actinomycetes; order Micrococcales; family Dermabacteraceae; genus Brachybacterium; species Brachybacterium phenoliresistens. The sequence continues at coordinate 49,748 of NZ_BAAAOW010000003.1, read as the reverse complement.
CCGCAGGGCACCCACCGCGTCTACGGCGGCGGCTACGAGTCCTACCTCGAGGAGCGGGCGACGATCCGCCGCCACCAGCGCGAGCAGTACGAGCAGTTCGCCGAGCAGAAGGCCGATCTCGTCGCCCGCGCCCGCACCCAGCGCGAGTGGACCAGCCAGGGGGTGCGCAACGCGATCCGCAAGGCGCCGGACAACGACAAGCTGCGCCGGAGGGCATCGGCCGAGTCCAGCGAGAAGCAGGCCCAGAAGGTCCGGCAGATGGAGAGCCGCATCGCCCGGCTCGAGGAGGTCGAGGAGCCCCGCAAGGAGTGGCGCCTCGAGTTCGCCATCGGCGCCGCCCCGCGCTCCAGCACCGTCGTGTGCACCCTCGACCAGGCCGTGGTGCGGCAGGGCGACTTCACCCTCGGTCCGGTGTCGGTGCAGGTCAACGCCGGAGAGCGGATCAGCATCACCGGTCCGAACGGTGCAGGGAAGTCCACGCTGCTGCGCGCCCTGCTGGGGCGGCAGGAGCTCGACGGAGGCCGGTCGGGCCTCGGGGCGAGCGTCCGGATCGGCGAGATCGACCAGGCCCGCACCGCCCTGGCGGGAGACCTGCCGCTGGCGGCGGCCTTCGAGTCCCTGGTGCCGGAGATGACCACCGGCGAGGTGCGCACGCTGCTGGCGAAGTTCGCGCTCAAGGCCGATCACGTCGGCCGGCCCGGGCGCGAGCTGTCCCCGGGCGAGCGGACCCGCGCCGCCATGGCCCTGCTGCAGGCCCGCGGGGTGAACCTGCTGGTGCTGGACGAGCCCACCAACCACCTGGACCTCGAGGCCATCGAGCAGCTCGAGCAGGCGCTGGAGAGCTACCCGGGGGCGCTGCTGCTGGTCACCCACGATCGGCGGATGCTCGAGACGGTGCGCACCGACCGGCGCTGGCAGGTCGAGGGCGGCAGGCTCCGGGAGCTCTGAGGGGCCGCGGGCGCCGCCTCAGTCGTCGGCGGCGTCGGGGTGGCCGCTGCGCAGGAACTCGCCGACCACCGCCGCCCCCAGATCCTCGGGATCGGGGGCGACCACGGTCCCGCCGACGCGACGGGCCATGGCCGCGAGGAACCGGGCCAGCCCCGGGTCCTCGCCGAGGCGGAAGAACGTCACCTGGGCTCCGATGCGGCCGGCCCGGTCCAGCTCCGCGACCGTCGCCTCGAGCGTCTCGGGCAGCGGCGGGTAGGTGAACAGCGGCTCCCCGCCCGGCAGCAGATGCGCGGTCGGCTCGCCGTCGGTGACCACCAGCAGCACCGGGTCCAGCCCCGGATGCCGGCGGAAGAACTGCAGCGCCAGCAGCAGGGCGTGGTGGAGGTTCGTGCCCTGCTCGTACTCGGCCGGAAGGGCCGTGAGCTCCTCGATGTCCATCTGCCGGGCGTAGCGGCCGAAGCCGATGGGCTGCAGCCGGTCCCCGCGGAAGCGGGTGGCGATGAGGTGGTGCAGGGCCAGGGCGGTGCGCTTCATCGGCACCCAGCGGCCCTCCGCGGCCATCGAGTAGGAGGTGTCCACCAGCAGGGCGACCGCGGCCTGCGTGCGGGCCTCGGTCTCGCGCACCTCGACGTCGGCGACCTCGAGGCGCACCCCGGCGGCGGGATCGCCGCCCGCGGCGGCGGTGCGGGTGATCGCGCTGGTCAGGGTGCGGCCCACGTCCCACGGCTCGGTGTCCCCGAACTGCCAGGGGCGCGTCGCCCCGGACTGCTCCCCGGCCGCCCCGGCGCGGTGCGCGTCCCGCCGGCCACTGCGGTCCGAGAGGCGCCGGGACGCATCGCGCAGCAGGGTGCGGCCCAGCCGCCGCAGGGCGGCGGGGGACAGCCGCAGGCTGCCATCGGCCCCGCGGCGCAGCAGGTCGGACTCGCGCAGGGCCTGCTCGAGGCGGGCCAGGGTGCGGGCGTCGACCGCGGCCCGGTCCCCGAGCTGGCGGGCCAGCGCCTCCACGTCCAGGTCCGAGAGGGAGGACCCGGCATAGGACTGGGAGAGCTGCTCGGCCAGGCGGTCCAGCTCCGCGAGATCCGCGAGCGCGCTGGTGCCGTCGCCCAGGCCCAGCCCCTCCTGCCCGGAGAAGTCCTCGGAGCCGCTCCAGTCCTCGCCGGGCCGCAGCGCCTGCAGGCTCGCGTCCAGCCGGTCCAGCTGGGCCAGCAGCTCCGGGGAGCCGAAGGCCTGCGCCGACAGCGCCATCAGCTCCTCGCGCTGCTGCGGGGTCATCGAGCGCAGCATCCGCTGGGCGGCGGCGGAGCGCCGGGCCAGGACGTCGATCAGCTCGTCGATGTCGCGGGGCTGCTCCGGGAAGGCGTCGCCGTGGCGCTGCAGGAAGCGGTCGAAGTCCTCCGGGGTGTCCTCGCCGCGCGCATGCTTCTCCAGCAGGTCGCCCAGGTCGCGGAGCATGTCGGTGACGGCGGCGCGGTCCTGCGCGGTCGCGTTCTCGAGGGCCTGCTTCATGCCGGCGAAGCGAGCGTCGAGCATCTCACGACCCAGCAGGTCGCGGATCTGCTCGTAGTGGGCGCGGGCATCGGCCGAGGCCCAGTCGTAGCCGGCGAGCTCGGAGACCGCCGCGGCGGGGGAGGAGGGCAGGTTCTCGATCTGCATCTCCCGCAGGGTGCGGTCGGTGGCGTCCATCTCGGTGTCCCGGGCCAGCTGGCCGCGCTCGGCGAGCACCGCCTTCTCCAGCAGGCGCCGCACCTCGTCGAGGGTGCCGCCCAGGCGGCTGCGCTCGAGGATCTCGCGGCGGCGGCGCTGCACCCTCCCGGCCAGCTCGTCGAGGCCCGGGCGGCCGCGGCCGCCGCGGCGCAGATGCTCGCGCAGCGCCTGCTCGGGGGAGTAGCCCTCCATGACGTCGGCGGCCAGCGCCTCGAGCGCCTCGGAGAGGTCCAGCGGCGGGGCCAGCGGGTCGGGGCCGCCGCGGTAGGCGCCGTAGCGCTGCTCAGCCATAGATCGTCTCCCCGTCCCCGGAGTCCTTGGACAGGCGCCGCACCAGGTACAGGCCCTCCAGGGCGAGCTCGATCGCGCCGGCCCGCGCCCCGGGGCCGTCGGCGTCCAGGCGCTGGGCGATCGCGTCGTAGAGCCCCGGGTCGCTCAGCGCGGGCAGGGAGTCCAGCACCTCCTGGGCGGGGACGCGCTCGCCGGTGGTGAGGGTACGCGTGCCGTCGAAGGCGTCGACCAGCGGGCCCAGGTCCAGCCCCGCGAGGTGACCCCGCACGGCCTCGGCGGTCGCGGTGCGCAGCAGGTGCTCGAGGATCTCGTGCTCGCGCCCCTCCTCGCCGGGCTCGAACTCGACCTTGCCGCGCAGCACGTCGATCACGGTCACCAGGTCCACGGGCCGGGCCACGGCCTTCTCGCCGGGGTTCACGGCCGCCCGCAGGCGGGCCGCCGCGGCGACGGTCTCCGCCGCGGCGATCGCGAAGCGCGCCGAGACGCCCGAGCTCGCCGAGACGGCCGGGGACTCCCGCACCGCCCGCGTGTACCGGGCGAGGATCTCCAGCAGCACGCCCGGGACCTCGGCGACGAGCTGCGCCTCCTGGCGGACCACCGCGATCTCGTCGTCCAGCTCGAGGGGGTAGTGGGTGCGGATCTCCGCGCCGAAGCGGTCCTTCAGCGGGGTGATGATGCGGCCGCGGTTGGTGTAGTCCTCCGGGTTCGCGGAGGCGACCACCAGCACGTCCAGCGGGAGGCGCAGCACATAGCCGCGGACCTGGATGTCGCGCTCCTCCATGACGTTCAGCAGCGCCACCTGGATGCGCTCGGCGAGGTCGGGCAGCTCGTTCAGCGCGACGATGCCGCGGTTGGCCCGGGGGATCAGGCCGTAGTGGATCGTCTCCGGGTCGCCCAGGCGCCGGCCCTCGGCCACCCGCATCGGGTCGACGTCGCCGATCATGTCAGCGACGGAGGTGTCCGGGGTGGAGAGCTTCTCGACGTACCGCTCGCTGCGATGGCGCCACACGACGGGCAGGTCGTCGCCCTCGGCCGCGATGCGGGCGCGGGAGGCGGCGGTGATCGGCGCCAGCGGGTGCTCGGACAGCTCCGAGCCCTCGATCACGGGGGTCCACTCGTCCAGCAGCCCCACCAGGGTGCGCAGCAGGCGCGTCTTGCCCTGGCCGCGCTCGCCGAGGAGGACCAGGTCGTGCCCGGCGATGATCGCCCGCTCCAGCTGCGGGACGACGGTGGTGTCCATGCCGTGCATCCCCGGCCACGGGTCCCGGCCCTCGGCCAGGGCCGCCAGCAGGTTGCGGCGCAGCTCCTCGCGCAGGGGGACGGCCTCGACCCCGGCGGCGCGCAGGGCGCCGAGGGTGCTCAGGGACGGGGCGGGACGGGCGGCGGCATCAGCGGGAAGGGTGCTCACACGGCCCACGCTAGACCTGCCCGGCGGGAACGTCGAGGGAGTCCGGGGTGCCCGGACAGAGCCTCCCACCGGCGGTCCCGGAGGCCTAGGCTGTCCGCCATGGACGCCGCCCCCGCCACGCTCGTGCTGCTGGTGCGCCACGGGCAGACGCCGACCACCGGACGCGAGCTGCCCGGCCGCGCCCCGGGCCTGCACCTCAGCGACCGGGGATGGGAGCAGGCCGGGCAGGTCGCCGAACGGCTCTGCGCCCTGCCCGTGGACGCGCTCTACGCCTCGCCGCTGGAGCGGGCCCAGGAGACGGCGCAGCCCGCCTCCCGCGCCCTCGGCCTGCCGGTCGCCGTCGAGCCGGGACTGCTCGAGGGGGACTTCGGCGCCTGGACCGGCCGCTCCCTCGCGGAGCTGAACGCGCTGCCGGAATGGGAGGCCGTGCAGCGCCGCCCCTCGACGTTCCGCTTCCCCGGCGGGGAGAGCTTCGCCGAGATGCAGGACCGCATGGGCGCGGCCGTCGACCGCCTGCGCGCCGCGCACGAGGGCGGGACGATCGTCTGCTTCTCCCACGCCGACCCGATCCGCCTGCACCTGGCCCGCGAGCTGGGCACGCCGCTGGACGCCTTCCAGCGCATCAGCGTCGCCGCCGGCTCAGTCTCCGCGATCTCCTGCGCCGCCGGCCGCGACCCGGTGGTGCTCACGGTCAGCTCGACCTCCGCCTCCCTCGCGGACCTGGTCCCCTCATGAGCGCCCCGCAGCGGGAGGAGCGGGGTGCGCAGGAGGGGCGGCTCACGGTGCGCCCCGGCGCCCGGGGCGCCCTGCTCGCCGGCGGGGACATCGTGCCCCTGGGGTATCTGCCCAGCTCCAACGAGACGTTCCTGGTGGAGCTGCGCGCCGGGGAGGAGCGCGGCTGGGCGGTGTACAAGCCCGAGCTCGGCGAGCGGCCCCTGCACGACTTCCCGCCGGGCCTGTTCCGCCGCGAGCGCGCCGCCTACCTGCTCAGCGAGCACCTGGGCTGGGGCATCGTCCCGGAGACGATCATCCGGGAGGACGGGCCCTTCGGCTCCGGCTCCCTGCAGTCCTTCGTCGTCGCCGACCCGCGCGAGCACTACTTCACCCTGGTGGACGAGGACCCTGCGAGCCACGGGCAGCTGCGGCGGATGGCCGTGTTCGACCTCGTCGCCAACAACACCGACCGCAAGGCCGGGCACGTGCTGCGCGGCGCGGGCGGCCGGATCTGGGGCATCGACCACGGCCTGTGCTTCCACGCCCAGGGCAAGCTGCGCACCGTCATCTGGGACTTCGCCGGGGAGCGGATCGATGACGATCTCGTCGACGCCGTCGCCGATCTCCTCGACGAGGTCCCGGCCGAGCTCGCCGCCCTGCTCGCGGACGATGAGGTGCGCGCCCTGCGCGGCCGCGCCCGGTACGTCCTCGCCGCCCGCACCCTGCCCGTCGACGAGAGCGGCATGGCGTTCCCCTGGCCGCTGATCTGAGCGATGCCGGTGGTCCGGGCGCGCCTGCGGGCGTTCCCCGGCCCGCGGGACTTGGATGGACGCCATGCGCCCCCTCACGTACTTCGTCGCGACCACCATCGACGGCTTCATCGCCGCACCGGACGGCGGGGACCCCACCGGTCCCGACGGCTTCCTCGACGTCCCCGAGGACTACCTGCGCTTCCTCATCGAGCAGTACCCGGAGACGCTGCCCGCCCCGGCCCGCGCGGCCCTCGGCGTCACCGACCCGGGCACGCGGTTCGACACCGCGGTGATGGGGCGGCGCACCTTCGAGATCGGGGCGCAGGCCGGGATCCCCGATGCGTACTCGCACCTGCGCATGGTCGTCGTCTCCCGCACCCTGGGGGCCCGGCCGGAGCCGGCCATCGAGGTGGTGGCCGATGATCCGGTCGCCGCGATCCGGGCGCTGAAGCAGGAGGAGGGGCGCGGGATCTGGCTGGTGGGCGGCGGCGAGCTCGCCCGGACGCTCGCCGAGGAGATCGACGAGCTCGTCGTGAAGATCAACCCCGTCGTCGCCGGGTCCGGCGTGCCGCTGTTCGGCGGCGGCTTCGCCCCGCGGTACCTCGAGCGCACCGCCGTGCACCAGATCCCCAGCGGCACCACGGTGATCAGCTACCGGCGCGCTCCGGGCGAGGGCGCGGCGCGATGACCCCTGCGGGGGCACGGCCCGGCCCGGGCCCGGGATCGATCATGCTGCGGCCGATGGTCGCCGCCGACTGGCCCGAGGTCGAGGCGATCTACCGCGCCGGCATCGCCACCGGCCGCGCCACCTTCGAGCCGGCCCCACTCCGGGACTGGGCGGCCTTCGACGCCTCCCGCCGGGCGGACCTCCGCCTGGTGGCGGCGGGAGCGGACGGCACCGTGCTCGCCTGGGCGGCGGCCTCCGCCGTCTCGTCGCGCGAGGTCTATCGCGGCGTCGTCGAGCATTCGATCTACGTGCACCCCGATGCCGCCGGCACCGGCGTCGGGTCCCGTCTGCTGGCCGCTTTCGTCGAGCTCACCGAGGCCCGCGGGGTGTGGACGATCCAGTCAGCCGTCATCGCCGGGAACACGGCCAGCCTGCGCCTGCACGAGCGGGCCGGCTTCCGCGTCGTCGGCCGTCGCGAGCGGATCGCCCGCATGACCACCGGCCCCCTCGCCGGCACCTGGTGCGACACCCTCCTCATCGAGCGCCGCTCCGCCGTGGTCGGCGCGGACGATCCGGAGGCCACGACATGACCGGCTGGCGCGATGACCGCGTCTCGGCCGCGCTCGAAGGCCGCAACCCCACGGTCCTCGCGCAGCTCGAGGCGTCCTTCGCCGTGATCGGCGACGTGCAGTTCCTGCCCGGGTACTCGCTCGCGCTGACGCGGGACCCCGGCGCGGACCGCCTCTCCGATCTCCCGCGCGCGGAGCGCCTGCGCTATCTCGCGGACGTGGACCTGCTGGCTCTGGCGGTGGAGAACGTCTGCTCGGCCCAGGACCCCGCGTTCCGCCGGGTGAACATCGAGATCCTCGGGAACACGGACCCCTTCCTCCACGCCCACATCTGGCCCCGGTACGACTGGGAGCCGCCCGGCCTCGTCACCAGGCCCGTCTGGCTCCATCCGCCGGAGCGCTGGCGCGAGCCGGAGACGGCGCTCGGCCCTCGGCACGACGGGCTGCGGGCAGAGCTCGCCGCCGAGATTTCGAGGCTGTGCGACGAAGCGGCCTAGGGCTCGGTCGTCGCCGGGGAGGACGCCGCTGCTGGGCGGTCGCGCGTCGCTCAGGGCGCCTCCGGGCCGGGAAGGTCCATGCGGGCGAGCCGCGCCGGGTCGATGATCGAGGTGAGCGCGACGATGCGGCCCCCGGCGACGGTGCAGGCCATCAGGCCCATCGGCCGCCCCGTCGGGCCCCACACGAGGATCCCGGGCTCGCCGTCCACGCTCACGCGGCGCGCGCGCATCCGCTCCGGGTCGCCGCGGCGCACGGCGTCCAGCACGCCCTCGGCGCCGGTGCCTGTGGTGCGGCGGCGCGAGGTGATCCGATGCCAGGTGACGTCCGGGTCCAGCAGCGCGAGCAGCGCCTCGAAGTCGCCCTCGCGGGCCGCGGCGAGGAAGGCGTCCACGACCTCGCGCCTCTCCCGCAGCGCTCCGGTGGGCAGGGGCTGCTGCTGGACCTTGCGGCGGGCCCGGCTGGCCGCCATCTTCGCGGCCTCGGGGGTGGTGCCGATGATCGTCCCGATCTGCGCGAACGGCACGGCGAAGACGTCGTGCAGCACGAAGGCGAGGCGCTCGGCCGGGCGCAGCGAGTCCAGCACCACCAGCATCGCCAGGCCCACCGCGTCGGCGGTGAGCACGGAGTCCTGCGGGTCCTCGACGTCTTCGGTGACGATCGGGTCGGTCTCCCAGTCCTCCAGGGCGGATTCCGCGTGCGCGGTGCGGCGGCGCAGCGTGTCGATGCAGATCCGGCCGACCACGCGGGTGAGCCAGGCGGCCAGGTTCTCGATCGGTGCGCCGCGGTGACGGGCCAGCCGCAGCCACGCCTCCTGCACGGCGTCTTCGGCGTCGGCGCGTGAGCTGAGGGCTCGCGCGGCCACCATCAGCAGCCGCGGCCGCTGCTGCTCGAACGCCTCGGCGAGAGTGAGCTCCTCCATGGTCGTTACCTTCCGTCGCGATGGTTCGTCACCCCTGTGACGGAGCAGCACGCTCCGAGGTCACACATCGAGAGGAATCGGACCATGGACATCGCCCTGTGGATCATCACCGCGCTGCTGGCGCTCGCCTTCACCGCCGGCGGGCTGGCGCAGATCCTCCTCCCTCGGGAACGCTACCGCGCCTTCGGCCGGAGCCAGGCCTGGGTCGACGAGTTCAGCGCCGGGCACCTCAAGGCCATCGGCACCATCAAGCTGATCGGGGCGACCGGCCTGTGGCTGCCCGCGGTCACGGGCATCGCCCCGGTGCTCTCGCCGATCGCCGCCTGCGGGCTGGCCCTGTTCATGTCCGGCGCGGCGACCACGCGGTTCCGCCGCAGCGAATGGGGCTTCATGGCCGGGGACGTCGCCTACCTGCTGGCCTTCGTGCTGATCGCCGCGGGGCGCTTCGCGCTGGTGCCGTACGGGGGCTGAGCCCGCGGCGTGCCACCATGTCCCCGGAGCCGACGGCGAGGAGACGCGATGACCGGATCGACCTGGGCGGATCTCGCCCTCGGCACCCTGGCCGCGCTGCTGCTGGCATGGCTGGTCCTGCTCGGCGCCCTGTGGGTCGTGCGACCGCGCGGTGACCTGCTGCGCGAGGCCCTGCGGATCCTGCCGGACGTGCTGCGGCTGATCCGCCGCCTCGCGGCCGACGCCTCCCTGCCGCGGGGCGTGCGGATCCGCCTGGGACTGCTGCTGGCCTATCTGGCGCTGCCCGTCGATCTCGTGCCAGATGTGATCCCGGTGCTCGGCTACGCCGATGACGCGATCGTGGTCGCCGTGGTCCTGCGGGGCGTGGTGCGCCGCGCGGGGCTCGAGGCGGTGCGGGCGCACTGGCCCGGCACGGAGGACGGCTTCGCGGCCCTCGTGCTGATCACCGGGATCGGGCGCGCGCAGGCCCGGGACGGGGAGGGGACTCAGCGGGCGAGCGCGTCGTAGTGGTCCTTCAGCGCCGGGTAGTAGTCGTCCCAGCCCACTCCGGCCGCGTCCTCGCCGGCGAGGGCGCACTCCAGGCGGTCGAGGTAGTACTCCCATCCGGGGCCGACGCTCCCGGCCGGCTCCGCCCCGAGGATCTGCCCGAACAGCAGCCGCGTCCCCTCGCCGTCCTCGCTCAGCGCGACGCGCAGATGCCAGGAGTCCTCGCCCACGCTGGTGACGACCGAGAACGTGCGCGGCGGGGTGCATTCGGTGATGACGCACTCCTCGGGCGGGACGTCCTCGTCCTCGGCGGTCATGACGAAGGTGACGCGCCCGCTCGAAGGGTCGCCCTCGAGGCGGCCGATCCACGGCTCGAGGCCGGCGGAGGTCGTCAGCGCCGCCCAGACGCGGTCGATGCCGGCGGTGAGGTCGCGGCGGATCTGCAGCTCGCGTCCGCCCGGCGCGTCGACGACGGCGCCGCGGGGCTCGGGGGTCGCATTCATGGGGTCCTCCTCATCGGGTGTGCTGAGGAGGACTCTTCCAGGCCATGGCGCGGCGCGCCAGGTGCGAGCCCGCAGGGCGAGCCGCCCCTGTCGCCGAGCCTCAGTTCACGGCCTCGTACGCCTCCGTGTACTCGGCTATGATGTCGTCCATGCCGCGACCGCGCTGCTGCTCGAGGACGGACTCGTAGCCCGCCATGTCGATCTGGCCCACGATCAGCATGTTGTACGCATCCTTGATCGCCTGGGAGATCGATCCCCACTGGGCGTCGTAGGTGGCGGACGTCAGCGGCTGGGCGACGTTCGTGACGGCGTACTCGCTGTTCTCGGCGATGAGCTCGTTGTAGAGGTTCACCATCTCGTCGGTGGACGGGTACTTCTCGGTGTCGTCGTTGGTCGGCGTCGACCCCGTATAGGGCTGGACCTCCTGCGCGAACCGGGTCTCGTCGACGATGGTGGCCGCGCCGTCGGCGTCCACCTCGTAGTGGACCCCTTCCACGCCCTGGTTCAGCAGCCGGTGGTTCTCCGGCTCCATCAGGGCGTCGATGAAGCTGAGCGCACGGTGCAGGTCCTCCTCCGTCGGGAGGGACTGCGTCGAGAAGGCCATCAGCCCGCCCATGCCCCCGCCGGTGTCCGAGACGATGCGACGCGGGATGTCGCCGTAGGTCATGTCGTTGACCAGCGCCCACTCGACCTCGGTGTCGGGATTGATCTCCTTCGCGGTCCGGCTGTAGCCCACGCCCCCGAACAGCCCGGTCACGACGATCCCGCCGGCGTCCTGAGCCACGGCCTGCGCCTGGTTCTCCTTCTGCATGGTCACGAACTCCTGGTTCACCCAGCCGTTGGCATAGGCGTCCCGATACCACGCGAGCGCCTCCTTGTAGGCGTCCGTGGTGACGGTGGGGACGACCTTCCCGGAGGGGTCCAGCTCGAACTCGCAGCCGGCGCCGAAGTAGCCGGCGAACATGCGCATCATCCAGTCGTGGCTCTCGTTGCGATCGATGAAGCCGGTGGTCGCGGCGCCGGTGCCGGTGGGGTCGCCCTCGGTGAAGGCGCGGGCGACCTCTCCCAGCGCCTCGACCGTGTGGGGCACCTCGAGGCCGAGGCGGTCCAGCCAGTCCTTGCGGATGATCACGCCGTACCGGGCGAGGTCCGACTGGAAGGGGACGCCGTACAGTCCGCCGTCGACACGGGCGCCCGCGATCACCGTCGGGTTGATCCGCGAGAGGTTCGCATAGTCCGCGAGGCGCTCTCCGACCTCCCAGAACAGGCCGGAGGCGAGCGGCTCGCGGATCGAGGGCATCGCGAGCTGGTTGAGGGTGGTGATGTCCGCGATCGTGCCGGAGGCGAGGGCAGAGGTGATCTTCTCGTCCTTGGACGCGTCGGGAACCCACTGGAAGGAGATGTCCACGCCCGTGCGCTCGCGGAGCGTCGTCTCGACCGGCCCGGTCGGTTCGGGCGTCACGGGCGTGTGCACGATCGACATCCAGGTGAGGGAGCCGTCGTCCCCGGCCCCGCCGGATCCGCTGGAGCTGCTTCCGCACGAGGAGAGGGCCGCGCCGCCGGCGATTCCGGCGGCCGCGAGGGGCAGGGACTTCAGGAGGGTTCGGCGCTGGAGCATGGTCGGCCTTTCGTGAAGGGCGAGCCGCGACGCGCGGTGGTTCCTGCGCGGCGCCGGGGAGATCGTGCGGCGCGTCGATGCGCCGCGCGATGATCCCGGTCGGCTCGGTCTGTGCGGGGCGGGTGCGGCGGGCGGTGCGCCCGGATCGCGGGGACCGGCTTCCGACGGGATCCTCGCTCATCATCGAGCGCGGAGCTGCACCTCGTGAGAAACCGGTTTCTTGCTCCCGGCAAGTCTGGTGCGCGTCGCGGGTCATGTCAAGGAGGCGCGGGGAAGGGGGTGTCGGCGGCGTGTCGTTCCGGCGGCGGAGTGCCGGCCTCCTCGCGTGTGGCGAGGTCACGGCTCTCCTGGAGACGGGGTCCGGGCTGGGGGCTGGCGGCTTCTGTCGTGACGGCCGGCTCCCTGTGCGCCGCGCGCCGGTGCGACGCCGTCGCCTGATAGCGTTCCGGGGCAGGACTCATGGGAAACCGGTCTCACGTCCTCGGCCGCCCACATCCGACGACGAGCCCGATCCCTCACGAAGGCCCGATCCCTCACGAAGGAGTGCCATGGTCTCCGCAGCACGCCCGGTGCCGATGCCCGCCCGCGAGTCCTCGGTCGCTCGCGGATCGACCGCCGTCGTCGGCCGCCGCGTCGGCACCATCGCGTCCCTGACCCTCGCGATCGCGGACCCGGCCGTCACCGAGATCGTGATCGAGCCCGGCGTGTACGTCGAGCACGTCACCGTCGCACGCCGCGCCCAGCCGCTGGTGATCCGGTCCTCGACCGGCCGCGCCGAGGACGTCACGCTCACGTTCTCCCTGCACCAGGGGGCACGGGACCGTACCGGCATGCCGGTGGTCCAGGACTGCGCGACCCTCACCATCGACGCCGACGACATCTCGCTGTGCGACCTCACCGTCGTCAACGGCTTCGACAAGCGCCTCCATCCGGACTGGCCCGACACGCAGGCGCTGGCTCTGCGCACCCGCGGCGACAGGATCCTCGTCCAGCGCTGCCGTCTGCTGGGCCAGCAGGACACCGTGCTCCTGGACGCCCCCGGGTGGGCCTCCGTGCGGCGCGTCCACCTCCGCGACTGCGAGATCGAGGGCGATGTCGACTTCGTGTACGGGCGAGCCACCGCCCTCATCGAGGGCGGGGAGATCCGCAGCATGGCGCCCGGATACGTGCTCGCCCCGTCCACGGCCCGGGAGAACCCGCGCGGGATCCTCGTCCACGGCGCGCGTCTCACCTGCACGGACGGCGTCCCCTCCGGGAGCGTGAAGCTGGGCCGGCCCTGGCACCCCGGTGGGAAGCCGGACGCCGTCGGGCAGGGCATCATCAGCCGCTGCGAGCTGGGCCCCCACATCGACGCGGAGCCCTGGGCCGAGATGGGCGGCTTCGCCTGGCAGGACGCCCGCTTCGCCGAGTACGGGAACACGGGCCCGGGTGCAGGGGATCGCTCGCTGCCGACCGAGGATTCCCCCGACCCCGCCACCTGGCTCGATGTCCCCGAGCCGGAGCCCGGGCGCAGGCCCCGAGTCCTCGTGCTCACGGATTCCCCGGCAGGCCGCGGCCCCGCTGACCGGGCACCCGGGGACGCCTGGGGACTGCACCTCACCGCCCGGATCGCAGGCGAGGTCGCGCACCACGAGGTCGCCGCCCGCGGCGCCGCCCTCGACATCGTGGAGGAGCAGCTGGACGCCGCGCTCGACGAGGTGCTCCCCGGCGACCTCGTCCTCATCGGCTTCGGGAATCCCGAGGAGACCATCGACGAGGCGCGAGGAGCCGACGTCGTCACCGCATACCCGTCGGGAGTGCGCCGCTGCCTCGTGGGCGTCCGGGCCCGGGGCGGGCGACCCGTGCTCCTGACCCCCATCGAGCGCCGGCGCTTCGAGGGCGGGCGGGCCGTGCTCGGCCGCAGCGGGTGTGCGCAGATGGTCCGGACGATCGCCGCCGAGGAGGAGGTGCCGCTGATCGACCTCTCGCAGCGGTCCGTGGCGATGTGGGACGCAGACGGCGAGGGCCTCTCGCCGCGCGAGGTCCTCCACGCCGCCCCGGAGCAGCGTGGAGAGGACCCCGGGGGCGCGGCCGACAGCCCCGCCGACAGCCCCCGTCGCGGTGGGGCCGAGGCCGAGTGCCTGGCCGCGGGGCGCCTGGCTGCGGCCGTCGCCGACGAGCTGCACCGACTCGGCCTCCTCCCCTGAGGCCGCAGGGCGCAGGATCGGAGCGGACGGCGCCTCGAGACGCGTCAGGAATGCGGGGATGCGTCGGAGGTGCGGTGCGCACCGGACCCGCGACGCGCATCGGCGCGGGCGATGCTCTCGCGCAGCGCGGCGCGATCGGCCGCGGACCAGGGACCGGAGCCGGCCAGCGGGATCTCCGTCATGTAGCGGCGCTCCGGCTCGGGGATGCGCGCGACCAGCTGATCCGGGTCGTGCTCGGCCGTGGCATAGAGGTCCGGGCCGCCGGCGAAGTAGGGATCGATGAGCACTGGCGTCCCGCTCGCGGTGCGCATGACGTTGGCGGGGTTGTCGTCCAGCGGGCCGCACCAGGGGAGATCGCGCCGGGCTTCCGCATGGATCCGCGCGACAGCACGGGCCAGCTCCGCGAGCGCCGCGGGGTCGGGGGCCGTACCGGGATCCGTGGGCATCGGCCGCTGCTCGGGCCGCTCGGGCCCTGCCGAGGCGGCCGACGCGGCCGCCAGGCGCCGATGGAACGCTGCGGCATCGGTCGCCGGCACCTCCGTCAGGCGTTCGAGGATCTGCAGGTCGCCGCCTCCGGCCAGACGCCGATGCGCCAGCAGACGGGGGACCAGCCCGGTCCCGGCCGCCTCGCGGTACAGGCGGGCCGTGTACGGGCCGACAGGATCGAAGGGGCTGATCCGGGCGACGACCTCGGCATCGGGCGCGGCCAGGGCGATCGCCCAGTCCCCTTCGCCGCAGGACGTCCATCCCTGCTCGCGCAGGAGCTGCTCGACCTCGCGGTGCGTCGCTCCCGCGGGGAGGACGTCGAGGACGGGATGCGAGGACATGACGGGGAGCCTACGGTGCGCCTCGCCCGGCCTCCAGCGGTTTCCGAGGTCGTCGCCGGCGGTGCGGGCGGTGCTAGTCTCCCGCGCATGAACCAGCGAGTGTTCGCCATGCCCTTCGCCTCGATCTATCCGCTCTACGTCGAGAAGATCGAGCGGAAGGGGCGCACCACGGCCGAGCTCGACGAGGTCCTCACCTGGCTGACCGGCTACGAGAAGGCGGAGCTGGAGGCGCACATCGCGGCCGGCACCACGCTCGAGGACTTCTTCGCCCAGGCCCGCCTGACCCCGAACGCCTCCTTGATCACCGGCGTCATCTGCGGCTACCGGGTCCAGGACATCGAGGATCCGCTGATGCAGAAGATCCGCTGGATGGACAAGGTCGTGGACGAGCTCGCCCGCGGCAAGGCCGTCGAGAAGATCCAGCGGTCCTGACGGCCGGGCCGGCTCGCTCCGGCCCGAGGACCGCCCCCGCCGCCGCACCGGCGCCGGCGCGCTCCCGATCGGCGGTGCGCTGGCGCCACGAGCACGAGGGCGGTACCGTTCGGTGCTCACCCTGTGACCGGGGTCACGTGGGACGGCACCGGGCTCGGGCGCCCGGGCATCGACGGCGATGCATGGACGGAGATGAGGGGCAGATGTCGAAGGCGACCATCCGCGAGTTCCGCAGCGAGGACCTGGGCCGCATCGTGACCCTGTGGGACGCCACGCAGGTCCCCGGTCGCGAGCCCGTCTACGGGCTCTCCGAGGTGCTGGCCTCCTGCCACGCCGATGAAGCGGTCGTGGCCGTCGGCGAGGACGAGGACGTGCTGCTGGGGGCGGCGGTCGGTCGCGCGGCCCACGAGCAGGGCTGGATCGTCTATCTCGGGATCCTGCCCGAGCATCGGGGCCAGGACCTGGGCGGGCGACTGCTGGACGCCCTCGAGCGGCGCCTGGCCGCCCACGGGATCGGCACCCTGTGCAGCCTGGTGCCCTCGCACCAGCCGGAGGCCCTGGCCGTCTTCACCGACAGCGGCTTCGCCCTCGAGCACGAGCTGCGCTACGCCGAGCGGCGCATCCCCGTGCAGGGCCGCGACATCGCCCTGCTGCGCGATCTCGGCGGCCGGATCCTGCCGCGCGGGCACTGGGACGCCGTCGGCGGGATGCAGAGGGAGAAGGAGCTCCTCGAGCGCCGCCTGGTGATGCCGCTGGCCCGGCCCGAGCTGGCCGAGCGCTACGGCGTCGTGCCGCCGCGGGCCGTGGTCCTGTTCGGCCCGCCCGGCACCGGCAAGACGACCTTCGCCAAGGCCGTGGCCTCGAAGCTCGGCTGGCCCTTCGTCGAGGTGTTCCCCTCCCGGCTGGGCGGCGATCCGGCGGGTCTGGCCGCTGCGCTGCGCGAGACGTTCTCCCGCATCGCCGAGCTCGAGAAGGCGGTCATCTTCATCGACGAGGTCGAGGAGATCGCCGCGCACCGCAAGGGCGACCCGCCCTCGCCGCTGCAGGGCGTGACCAACGAGCTGCTGAAGATCATCCCCGACGTGCGCGAGCAGAGCGACCGTCTGCTGATCTGCGCGACCAACTTCATCCGCTCCCTGGACTCGGCGCTGCTGCGCCACGGCCGCTTCGACTACGTGCTGCCCATCGGCCTGCCCGACGACGCGGCCCGCGAGGCGATCTGGAGCCGGTACCTGCCCGGCGAGGTCGCCACCGCCGTCGACGTCCCCGCCCTGGTCGCCGCGAGCGCCGGGCTCACCCCGGCCGACATCGAGCATGCGGCGCGCCGCGCCGCCCAGGGCGCCTTCGAGCGTGCCGCCCTGGACGAGGACGGGACGGAGCATCGGGCGCTGGCGACGGAGGACTACCTGCAGGCGCTGCGCTCCATCCGGCCGACGGTCAGCGAGGAGGTCGTCGCCGACTTCCTCGAGGACATCGACGCCCTCGGGCGGATGTGAGCCGATGGCCGATCCGTCCATGACGGCGCCGGGACGAGCGGCGTAGCGTCGCCGCCATGACCACCCTCGCCGCCGTGTCCATCGTGACCGCAGACATGTCCCGTGCCCTCGACTTCTACACCGCCCTCGGTCTCGTCCTCGAGTCCGGCGGGCCCGACCAGCCGCACAGCGACCTCGGCGGCGCCGGGATCCGGGTCATGCTGGACACCGAGGAGGTCATCCGCTCCATCGACCCGCAGTGGCGCCGCCCCGAGGGAGGACCCGCCGTGACCCTGGCCTTCGGCTGCGGGTCCCCGCAGGAGGTCGACGCGACCGCCGCGTCCCTCGCCGCCGACGGCGCGCCGGTGGTGCGTGCGCCGTGGGATGCGTTCTGGGGGCAGCGCTACGCCGTCGTCGCCGATCCCGACGGCAACCCGGTGGATCTGTTCGCCGCGCTCTGAGCTCGCCCCGCCGCAGACGCCGTCAGGACGGGGTCATGAGATCCCGCTCGTCGCGCCACAGGTGCGAGGCGTCGGCGTACCCTGCCCGCGCGGCGGCATCGGCCCGAGAGGCCCCGGCCTCCAGGTCCACGGCCGCGCGCCGGTATCGCAGCACGCGCGCCAGATGCTTGGGCCCGTACCCGTACCAGCGGGCCGCGTCCCGGCGCAGCTGACGGGTCGAGCGTCCCGCCTCCTCCGCCACCTGCGCCACGTCGAGCCCGAAGCCGAGCGCGCGGGCCACCCGCAGCGGCCGCGGATCCAGCCGTCCCGTCCGTGCGCACAGCGCCGCGGCGATCGCCGCCACGGACGGGAGGTCCGACGCACCGGTCCCGTCGCCCCGCACGGCCCCGGCGACGGGACCGGGATCGCCGGGTCCGCGCCGCCCCGCCGCGTCGAGCAGGCGGGCGACATCGCGCCGGCCGAGCACCTCGGCCAGCGGCACCTGCCGGTCCGCGAGGGCGTCGGCATCCACCCCCAGCAGCTGGGGCAGCACTCCCGGATCGAAGCGCACCCCGGTGGTGAGCGTCCCCGCCGTGCCCCGGTGGACGCGGGCCCGTGCATCGGCACCGACCACGACCAGGCGCCCGTGCAGGGAGATCACGTCCATGCACCCGTCGGGGCCGATGAGGCTGCTGGCCCCAGCCGCGGCATTCCACCATGCGACGGCGGGCAGACCGGGGAGCCGGGTCTCGGCGTGCATCGCTCAGACGCCCGGCTGCGCGGCCGCGAACCGGCGCAGCTTGGCGAAGAAGTCCTCGAGCAGGTATCGGGCGTCGTACATCTCGCACACCCGCACCGTGTGCCCCGCGCCCGGCAGCAGCGCGCCCTCGGCGGAGAACAGCGGAGCGGGGCGGGTGCGGAACAGCCCGCCCAGGGGGTTGAGCATGAGGCCGACGGCGGGGGAGTCCCCGAGAGCGCGATGCTCGATGGGGCCGCCCTGGACGGTCTCGTTGAACTCCTTGAGCTGCCGCACGAGGTAGGCGCCGAGCTCCCCGCACGGCGCGACCTTCTCGTCCAGCTCCGCATATCCGACCGAGGACATGACATACGCCGTCCGGGGCACCTGCCAGATGCGGATCCCCGAGCGGAAGACGACGTTCGCGGCGGCGACGTCGTTCCTCAGGTTGAACTCGATCCCCTCGCCGGGCTCGCGGACCTCGTAGCCCGGCCCGCCGATCCAGATCACCGTCGTGTCCGTCTCCACGAGCCCGGGGTCCAGCAGCAGGGCGGCGGCCATGTCGGTGAGCGGGCCGAGGAAGGCGATCTGCAGCGGCCCGGCGTCCTCGCGCCGTGCCTCCTCGATGATGAGCCGGGCCCCGGGGGAGTCGAGGGGCGTGTCCTCGTCGGGCAGGGCCTCGGCGGCGCCGTTCTCCGCCCGCACGTCGTCGCGGCCCATCATGCCCAGCAGCAGGTCGATCTCGGCGCGGGAGTCGAGCATGCTGGTCGCCGACCGCTGCGTGCCGAAGTGCGCGGCGATGATGCCGCGCACGTCCAGGGTCTCGGAGAGCAGGGCGTGGACGATGGCGAACTGGTCGTCCGCCTCGTTCTTGGCATCGGTGTCGATGATGACGCGGCGGGTGCGCGGGGTGCGGGACATCGGTGTCCTCCAGGAGGTCGGGACTCAGGTGATCGACCGGTTGACCACCACGCTACCAAGGTGCCCTTCGGGCCGGGGCCCGGCCGCGCGGGGTCAGCCGTGCCGCGTCGGGCGGTAGCGGAGCTCCTGGATGCGGCCGTCCAGGGTGCGGGCGCCCAGCAGCTCGAGGTCGAGGTCCTCGGCGCCGGCGAGGATCGGCGCGGTGCCGGTGCGGCCGCTGATCACGGGGAACACGGTCACCTGCAGCACGTCCACGAGACCGGCGGCGAGCAGGGCACGGTTCAGGGCGAGGCTGCCGTGGGAGCGCAGCGGCACCGCGGAGGTCTCCTTCAGGCCGCCGATGATCTCCACGGCGTCCCCGTGCGCACGGCGCGCATCGGGCCAGTCCAGCGGGTCCTCGAGCGTCGAGGAGACGACGGTGGTGGGCAGGAACTTCATGCGCGTGTTGACCGGGTCGTCGGCCTCCGAATCCCGCGTCAGCGCTCCCAGGAACCTCTGGAACATGCGGAAGGTCGATGCCCCGAGCACCAGGTGCGAGGCCTCGGCGTACTGCGCGGCGCGATGCGCGAGGAACTCGGGGCCCTGCTTGCCCCAGTAGCCGCCCCAGTCGCCCTCGGGTCCGAAGGAGCCGAAGCCGTCCAGGGTGCACAGCACGTCCCAGGTGTACGTCGCGGTCATGGCGGGCCTCAGAGCAGTCGGCGCAGCGTGGTGATGTTGCGGGTGGTCGTGGTGGCCTTGAACCGGGCGGCCGCGATCCTCTTCGCGAAAGGCTCGGTGGTGCTGGCGCCCTTCCGGCAGCGCCAGTAGACGACGCCCTCGCCTCCGGTGACCGGGTCCTCGGCGCCCGCGCAGTCCAGGACGTCGGCCCACGCCTGCGCGGTGGAGGCGAAGACGACATAGGCGTGATGCTCGGGGTCCTCCGCGAAGGGGTAGCCCTCCACGATGCCCGCGAGCTCGTCGTGGGGGAGCAGCACGATCCAGGCCTCGTAGCCGAAGCGCTCGCCGAGGGCCGCCTCGATGCGCTCCTTGAGCGCTGCGGCCGCCGCAGGGTCGTCGCCATCGACGTCCGCGGTGAAGTCGACGTTCCCGGTGGCCAGGACGGTGCGCACGTCCTCGAACCCGAGCTCGCGGAACAGCGCGGCGAGCTCGGCGCTGCGGATGCTCGCCCCGCCGACGTTGATCCCGCGCAGCAGGGCGACCCAGCGTGACATGCCCCGACGCTAGCACCGGCGCGACGGGCCCGCGATAGCCTCGCGCATATGTCCTTCTCCTGCGTGCTCCCCGCGCCGCATGCGGTGCGCCGCGGCTCCGGCCTGCCGCTGCTCATGATCCACGGCAACGGGGTCGACCATCGCCTGCTGCTGCCGCTGGACGAGGCGCTCGCCGCCGCCGGCGCCCTCGAGCGCATCTACCTGGATCTCCCCGGTTTCGGGCGGACGGCCCCGCTGGACGGCCCGGGCGGGCTGCCCGAGATCGCCGACTGGCTCGAGGAGGCCGCTGCGGAGCTCATCGGCGAGGCGTCCTTCGCGGTGCTCGGCAATTCGATGGGCGGGCTGCTGGCCCGGGAGCTCGCGGCCCGTCACCGCGAGCGCTGCGCCGGGATCGCGCTGCTCGCGCCCGTGGTCGACCCGGTCCGTGAGCACCGCCGCCTGCCCCCGCGCACCGTGCTGCGCACCGACCCGGAGCTGCTGGCCGCCCTGGACGCGGCCGATGCCGCGGACTACGCGGAGATGGCGGTCGAGCAGTCCGCCGCCGGCTGGGAGCGCTTCGCCGCGGCCGCGCTGCCCGGCATCCGCGCCGCGGATCCCGGCGCCGGCGAGCGCCTCGGGGCCCGCTACGCCCTGCCTGCCCAGCCCGATGACCGTCTCGCCGGGATCGACGTGCCCGTGCTCGTGGTCGCCGGGCGGCAGGACCATGTCGTCGGCTTCGAGGACCAGCAGGACCTCGCCGCACGCTTCCCGCACGCGAGCAGCGCCGTGCTGGACCGCGCCGGCCACAACGTCCACCTCGATCAGCCGGAGCAGGTCGCGGCGATGCTGCGCGCCTGGGCAGGGCAGGTCCTCGCCTGAGGGCGCACGCCGCGGCCCTCGGGCCCTGCCGCCCTGCCTGGTCCGGCGGGTTCCGACGGACCGCGCCCCTGGTGGCAAGCGCCTCCCGTACACTCCCGCCATGACGACGACGTCCTGGACCGATCTGGCACAGCTCCTCTCCGACCGCCCCGAGGTGGCGACCTCCACGGCGCTCGCCGCCGAGGATCAGGCCGGCTACTTCGACCGGAACCGGCAGCCGCTGCTGGATCGGGGGATCGACCGGGCCGACGGGGTCACCACGGCCATCGCCCTGGTGGACGCCCTCGCGGAGACCGGGGAGCTGGCCTACCTGGACGAGACGGCCGATGCCGAGACCGTCGCCGCGGCCCTCGGCGCCCTCGCCCCGGTGCGGGAGTCCGGGGTCGACCTCTCCTCGGTCGCGGAGCTGGACGTCGCGCTCGAACCGGCCCTCGGCGCCGCGAACCTGCTGCTCACCGAGGTGGGGCTGTACGTCCTGATCCTCGAGGAGGACGTCGACGAGTATCCGCTGGTGGTGGTGCCCACCGCCCGGGTGAGCGAGATCCTCGAGGCGGCCGGGCGGGCCGGCGCGGGGATCCGCGTCCCCGTCGCGCCGAACTGACCCCGGGCTCCGCCCGCTCCGTCCTCCGTCGGGGGAGGGCGCCGGCCGCGGGGTGCCGGCATTCCTCGAGCGTTCCCGGCAGCGCCCGTGCGGCCCGGTCCCGAGCCGGCGACGATCAGCGCACCAGCTCCTCGGCCGATGCCAGCAGCCGCCCCAGCGTCGTCCGTCCCAGCTCCGCCATCGGCGGGTTGGTCTCGCGGTAGTACCAGACCAGGCCCATGGCCTGGGCGAAGGCCCAGGCGGCGCCGCGCAGCCAGTCCAGCTCCGGCACGTCCAGCCGCTCCCGCAGCGCCTCGCGCGCGGAGCTGTCCAGCAGATGCCAAGCGGCCACCAGGTCCAGGGCCGGATCGGCCGGGCCGAAGCCGCCGGCATCGAGCACCCCCACCAGGCGGCCCCCGCCCAGCAGCAGGTTGCCGGGGATGAGGTCCCTGTGGCTCATGACGTCGGCGCTCTCGTGCGGCAGCGTGCGCCACCGTTCCCACAGCGCGGCCAGCTCCTCCACCGGCAGCAGGCCGCGGCTGTTCTCCAGGCAGGTGCGCATCCAGGCGTCGTGGTCGGGCAGCTCTCCGCCGCGTCCTCCGCCCGCGAAGCGTCGACCGCGGGTGGGCACCTCCCGCAGCGTGCCGAGGAGATCGGCGAGCTGCTCGGCGACGGGCACGGAGCCCGCGACGGAGGTCGGGGTCGCGACCTCGCCCTCGACCCAGGTCTGCAGGGAGAACGGCAGGGGGAACCCGGCGTCGCCCTCGCCGATCGCCACCGGGAGCGGCGCGGGCACGGGGCACGCGGCCGCGAACTCCGCCATCGCCGCGTGCTCGGCGACCAGGGCGGCGCGCACGGCGTCCGGGTCCTCGCCGGTCATCGGGAAGCGGGCCACGAGGTCGGTGCCGACCCGCAGCACGTAGCTCGTGGTGCCCGCCCCGGGCAGGGCGAGTACCTCCGCCGCGGGCGGGCGGCCCGCCTGCTCGAGGGCGCGGCCGATGAGCCGGCGCGCATCGGCCTGGGCCAGCGGGACCTGCGCCGCGTGCATCGTCGTCGTGCCCTGCGTGGTCGTGCCCTGCGTGCTCGTGCCGTCCGTCGTGCCCGTGGTCATGGCGGGAGACTACGGGGGCCGCGCGAGCACGTCACGGGGATTCCCTGCGCGCGGGCCGCGCAGTAGCGTGGTGGCCCTCGCGAGGAGGCGACCATGTCCGAGACCGGAGCATCCGCAGGAACGACCCCTGATCCGTCCCCGAGCATCCCGGGGCAGGGCCCGCCGCCCGGGCCCGGCGGCCAGGAGCTGCTGGTGGACTTCATCCTCTCCCTGGACGGCTGCGCCGCGGCGGAGGGCTGGCCCGGCTGGTGGGGTCTGCAGAGCCCCGAGTACCTCGACTGGCTCGGTCAGGAGCCCGAACGCATCCAGCTGATGGGCGCGACCACCTACCGCATGATGTCCGAGATGGCGCAGCAGGCCGAGTCCCTGGACGTCTCCGCGGAGGAGAAGGCGAGCTTCGCGCACATGGCCGAGGTGGAGAAGATCGTCTTCTCCTCGACCCTCACGCCCCCGCTGTCGTGGCCGAACTCGCGGCTGATCAGCACCGATGCGGCCGAGGCCGTGCGTGAGCTGAAGCGCACCGCGTCCCGGCCGCTGACGACCGTCGGCAGCATCCGTCTGAGCCATTCCCTGCTGCGCGCCGGGCTCGTGGACCGCTTCCGCATCATCCTGTTCCCGGTCATCACCGGGCGCACCGGGCTCGAGCGGATCTGGGAGCGCTTCGAGGACTTCACCCTCGAGCTGATCGGGACGCGCACCTTCGAGGGCGGGCTGCAGCTGCTCGAGTACGCGCCCACGCCGCTGGACGCCCCGCCGGGCACGGCCTGGCAGCGCCCCTGAGCGCGTCGGGCCGGCGCCCCGGTCACAGGACCCGCAGGCGGTGCTCCCCGGGCCGCGGCGTGATGATTACCCGCGCGCCCTCGCGCAGGATCGAGGCCCGCGCCCCGTCGACGACGAGCTCGACGTCCCGCTCCTCGGGCACCCAGAACTCGGTGGGCGCCGGGCCCTCCGCCCCGTCCCAGGCCGCCTTCCAGCCGCCGCCCGCGGAGGACTCCGCGCGCAGCCCGCGGCCGGTGACCGCGACGGCCCGGGGCCGGCGCAGGTGCCGGGCCGCCTCGCTCCCGGGGAAGGACGCGTCGAAGGACCAGTAGAACCAGCTCCACGCCCAGCGGTCGAAGAGGTCCAGCTGGTGCTGGATGTGGGCCCCGATGCCGGCGAGATCCCCGAGCCCGCCCCATTCCCCGACGATCACCGGGACCCCGAGCCCCGCGGCGGTCTCCGCGGCGCGGGTGAGGATCGTCGTCACCCGGCGATCGCTGGGCGCGGACATGGCCTCGGTGTCCACCACGAGGTCGTAGCCGTGGGGCGAGTACGCCCACGCCCCGCCGTCCAGCGGCGGGATCGCGGCGGGGACGCCGAGGTTGCCGGGATACGAGTGCTCGCGCAGGATCAGCGCCCCGGGCCGATGCTCCCGGATCGCGGCGGCGGCCTGCCGGAAGAGGTCATGGACGGGGCCCTGCTCGAAGGGCGCGAGCAGCGGCGCGGCGGCATCGGCCACCGCCCGGTGCAGCGACTCGTCCTCGAGCCGCGCCAGCTGCGCGAGACGCGCCGCCGGGTCGGAGAGGTCCGCGGCGACCTGCTCCGGGGCCTGGCCGGTGCGCTCGGCGAGCGCCCCAAGGATCGCCTGCTGCACCTCGACCATGAGGGCGCCGGGGGCGGGCTCGTTGAGCACGTCGTAGCCGATCACCGCCGGATGGCCGCCCAGGCGCCGGGCCAGCTCGCCCCACATCGCGGTGAAGCGGGTGCGGATGCCCACCCCGTCCGGCCCGGGGGCATCGGCCCAGAACGCGTCCAGCGCCTCCTGCACGGCGGCGGAGGAGACGTAGGCGTCGCTCCACAGGTCGCTGGGGGTGAAGGGCTGCGCGGTGAGCGTCGCCCAGGCCGGCGCGCCGTCGCCGAAGGACTGGGAGTACAGGTCCTGATGGGCATCGAGCACCACCGCCAGCCCGGCGCGGTGCAGGCGGTCCAGCATGTCCTCGAGCCAGGCCAGGTGCCCGGTGTCGTAGCGCCCGGGCTCCGGCTCCACCGCCGCCCAGATCACGCCCAGGCGCACCGCGTCCAGCCCCGACCGGGCCAGGCCCGCGAGGTCCTCGTCGGACCAGTCGCCGCGGAACGCGGTGCCCGAGCTCCCGGCCTGCCCGCGGGGGCCCTTGGCGACGAGGTTGATCCCGTGCAGGATCCGCTGCCGTCCGTGCTCGTCGACCAGGATCGTCCCGTCGGTCCTCAGCTGCATCGCCTGCTCCGCTCGTTCGGGGCGGCCGCGGCGCCATCGCCGGGCCTTCCCCCGAACCTAGCAGCGACGGGCCCTCACCGGGTCCCGGCGAGGGCATGTGCCGTCAGCGCCTCCAGGACGGCGATCCCGTCGCGGGAGAGCACGGACTCCAGGTGCCCCTGGACCGAGGCGAAGCCCTCCCCGCGCAGGGCGTGGACGATCCCGGTGCCGGGATCGGCGGCGACCTCGGCCGCGAGCGGGCGCAGGGAGCCGGGCGCCTGCGCGGCCAGCTGCGCGGTGCCCGGGGCGACGCGGGCGGCGAAGGTGTTGTAGAAGCCGATCCGCGCCGGGCCGATGCCCGCGAACAGGTCCACCGTGCGGGGCACGCCCTGGTGCGGCGCCGGCAGCGGGGCGAGCTCGAGGCCCAGCTCCTGGCACAGCAGCTGGTGGCTGAGGCACACCGCCAGCAGCGGCTGCGACCGCTCCAGCCGGGCCCGGATCAGCGCGCGCAGGGTCGCCATCCGCGCCGAGGCGGGATCGCGCGGGTCCCCGGGGCCGGGCCCGGCGACCAGCAGCTGCGCGGCCGCGGCCCGCTCCGGCGTCACCGCGTCCCAGGGGAGGACCTCGGCCTGCACGCCGAGATGGCGCAGCTGGTGGGCGAGCATCGTGGTGAAGCGGTCCTCCGCGTCCACGATCAGGGCCTCGGCGCCGGCCAGCGGGCCGGGCGCGGCGGACTGCGGCTCCAGCCAGAACCGGGCCAGGGTCGCGTTGCGGGAGGCCAGCAGCTCGCCGATGCCGGGATCGGCGGCCAGATCGGGGGCCCCGCCGGCCGCCCCGGTGCGGGCGGGCAGCGCGCCGATGGCGCCGAGCACCCCGGCGGACTTCGCAAGGGTCTCGGCGACCTCCCCGTCCGGGTCGGAATGCCGCACGAGCGTCGCGCCGACGGGGACCCGCAGCCGGCCGTCCTCGAGATAGGCGGTGCGGATGAGGATGGGCGCGTCCAGCGCGTGCCCGCCCGCACCGTTGGGGGTGAACAGGGCCGCCACCCCGGAGTAGTAGCCGCGCGGGCCCGCCTCGTGCCGGCCGATGACGGTGCACGCGTTCTGCATGGGGGAGCCGGTGACGGTGGGCGCGAACATCGTCTCGCGCAGCACGTCGCGGGGATCCAGGGCGCTGCGGCCGCGCAGCATGTACTCGGTGTGGGTGAGACGGGACATCTGCTTCAGGTGCGGGCCGGTGATGCGGCCGCCGTCGGAGCAGACGGCGCTCATCATCTTCATCTCCTCGTCCACCACCATGAACAGCTCCTCCGTCTCCTTCGTGGAGGCGAGGAACTCGGCCAGGGCCTCCCGCGTCGGCGGGGCCTCGCCGTGGCGGAAGGTGCCGGAGATCGGGTTCATGAGCACCTCGCCGTCGCGGGCGACGACGTGCGCCTCCGGGCTCGCGCCCACCAGGATCCGGTCGCCGGCGACGATCGCGAAGGTCCAGTACGCGCCGCGCTCGCGCTCCAGCAGCGCCCGGAACCAGGCCAGCGCCGCCGTGCGGGCCCCGGCGGCATCGGCCGCCCCCTCGACGTCGGCGAGGTAGTCGCGGCGGATCACGAAGTTCGCGCCCTCGCCCCGGCCGATCTCCTCCTCGATGACGGTGCGCACCACCTCGGCGTACCGGGCGTCGGAGACGTCGAAGGCGCCGCCGTGCAGGGCGGGGACGCGGGCCGGGAGGGCGGTGAGCAGCTGCTCGCGGGCGAGCTCGGCGCGGTCCTCGACGAGCAGGCAGCGCAGCGGGGAGTCCTCGGCGGGCACGTCGTATCCGCGCTCGCGGATCTGCTGGTAGGGGACCAGGGCGAGGACCTCGCGGGGCATTCCGTCCTCGTCCAGGGGGATGTCGGCGAGCGCCTCGACGTCGCGGATGCTCCCGCGCAGCAGCTCGATATCGGCCGGGTCGTGCCCGCCGCAGCGGTGCGGCCGCTCGGGGCGGGAGAGCAGGGCGAAGGGCTCGTCGGAGGCGACGAGCGCGGCGAGCAGGGCGGCCGGGTCGGCGGTCACGGGGGTCACGGGCTTCTCCTGGGATGTGCCCGGGACGGCCCACCGGCTCCACGACTGCGAAGACCGCCCCGGAAGGCGGTCTGGTTCGTGCGTACGAGAACAGGGCCGCCTAGGAGGCGGGCCACCAGTTGAGGGTCTCGTGCATCGGGAGCATGGCAGGAGGGTACACCCCCGCGCTCACTGCCCGACGCGGCCGTCCACGCACTCGCGCAGCAGGTCCGCGTGCCCGCAGTGGCGCGCGTACTCCTCGATGAGGTGGATCCGGATCTCGCGCACCGTGCCGTGCGCGCCGACGGCCGCGCCGAGGTCGTGGTCGTGGCGGGAGAGGGCGGCATCGGTCGCGGCCTGCTCGCGGGCCAGGGCCTCGCGGGCCTCGGCGACCACGGCGTCGTCGGCGATCGCGCCGTCGAAGTCCCCGTCGGGATCGCCGTACAGGCTGGGGCGGGCATGCTCGGGATCCAGCCAGCTCTGCCAGTCCCGCTCGACCTCCGCGAGGTGCCGCAGCAGCCCCAGCAGCGACATGGTCGAGGGCAGCACGGAGCGGCGGGCGAGCTGCTCGGAGTCCAGGCCCTCGCACTTCATGAGCAGGGTCGCGCGATAGTCGCGCAGGTACTCCTGCAGGGTCGCCAGCTCGCCCTCCGGCGCGGGGCCGTCGCTGCTGCGGGGGTCCTCGTCCGGGTCGACCCACATGTCGGGGTGCACGGTCGCCTTCGTCCATCGCTGCGTGAGCTCGTCCATGCGCTGATCGTCCCCCGTCCTCGCGCGATGCGCCAGGCGTTTTCCCCGGCCCGCGCGATCAGGGCACCGGGCGCACGGCCGCCCGGGCCCGGGCGACGTCCTCGGCCAGCAGGCGCGGCCAGGTCCGGACGTCCGCGGGGGTCCGCGCGACGCGCAGCTCCGCGTGCGGCAGCAGGCGGGCCAGCTCCTGCGCGGTCGTCAGCGGATGCGAGGGGTCCTCCTCCCAGGCCAGGATCCGCACCGGCACCGTGATCGCGGCGATCCGCGCCGGATCGGGCAGGTCGCTGTCCCCGGCGCCGCGCAGCACCGACGGCAGCAGCTCCGGCGGGATCTCCGGGGTGGCGTCGGCCGGGGGGACGGCCGCGGGCGGCTGCGGGGCCATGGCCCCCGCGGCGACGAACGCGCCCACCCCGCGCGCCTCGACCAGGGCGGCGGAGGCCCGGTAGGCCGCGGCCCGTGCCGTGCGCGTCGCCCACGCGGTCGGCGGGATCATCAGGGTCAGCGAGGAGAAGCGCCCGGGGTCGGCCACCGCCGCATGCAGCAGCGTGCCGCTGCCCATCGAGGGCCCGGCGCCGTGCACCCGCTCGCCGGGGAAGTGCTCCTCCAGCAGCGCCAGCAGGTCCTCCGCGAGGACCTCCCAGCGGTAGTCCCCGGGCTCCGGCCGGCCCGTGGAGCGGCCGTGCCCGCGGGCGTCGTAGCGCAGCAGACGGGTGCCGGACAGGCCCCGCCCCAGGTCCAGGTCGATCTCCCGCTCCCGGGCGCGGCTCGAGGTGAGCCCGTGCAGCTGGACGACGGGGTGGCCGCCCTCGTCGCTGAGCTCGGTGTCGAGCTCGGCATGCGGGACACGGAATCGCATCGGCGCCCGCCTCCGTTCCTCGGGTCGCGGTGAGGACGCTAGGTTAGCGCGCATGCGCCTGACCAACGTCTCGCACCTGCGGCTGCCCTTCGGGCGCCTGATCGGCTACGACGTGGCCGTCGGCACCCCGGGGCGGCCCCTGCCGGTCTCCTTCGACCAGCAGCGCCACGTCGGCGCCGGGGACCGCCCCGGCTCCTGGATGGCCCTGTCCTTCGCGCTGCCGCGGCGTGTGGAGCGGGAGGACCTCGCCGCGGCGTGGCTGTCGGTGATCGCCCGCCACGGCACGCTGCGCTCGGTGTTCTCTCCCGCCCCCGAGGGGCGGGCCGATGCCGCCCCGCTGCTGCACGAGCTGGAGATCGGCCCGGGCGCCTGGCGCGAGCATGCCATCGGCCCCGGGCAGGCGGTCGAGGAGGCGCTGCGCCAGGTGCTCGATGCGCACTGCCGGCCCTTCGCCCGCCCCGCGCACCGCCTGTGCGCCCTCGAGACGGCCGATGCCACCACCGTGGTGATCGGCGTGGACCACGCCCACGTGGACATGTGGTCGATGCTCGTGATCGGCCGGGACCTGCTGGCCCGGCTCGCCGCGCGCGGCGCCGCGCCCGCGCCCCAGGAGCTGCCGGAGCCGGTGCCGTCCTTCGCCGAGCACACCGCGCAGCTCGCCGGCCGGCCCCCGGCGCCCGCGGAGGTCCGCCGGCGCTGGGCGGAGGTCCTCGCCGCCAGCGGCGAGGTCATGCCCCGCTTCCCGCTGCCGCTGGGGGAGGCGGCCTCCCAGCCCGAGCGGGTCGAGGTGCGCGATGTGCTCGACGCCGACGACAGCGCCGCCTTCGCCGCGGAGGCCCGCGCGAGCGGCGCCTCCACGCTGGCGCTGACGGTCTCGGCGATGACCGAGGTGACCCGGGAGCTGGCCGATGCGCCGCTGCGCGCCGTGTTCCCGGTGCACAGCCGCCACGAGGCCCGATGGCACGTCTCGGTGGGCTGGTTCATCACCAACTCCGTGCTCGAGTCGACCGACCCGGCGCCGACGGCGTGCGCCGCGGCGATCACGGAGGCGATCCGGCTGGGGTCCTGGCCGCTGGCCGAGGTGCTCGAGCCCTGGGGCGGCATGCCCGAGGCGCCCGGCATGTTCGCGATCTCCTGGCTGGACCTGCGGCGCCTGCCGGTGCGCTTCGACTCGGCGGGGCTCGGCGCCCAGTACGTGAGCGCCGCGATCCGCACCGACGGCGTGATGCTGTGGTTCATCCTCGACGACGCCGGCCTGCACCTGCGCTGCCGCTATCCCGACACGCCGCAGGCGCGCGACGGGGTCGGGAGCTGGCTCGACGCGCTGGTCGCCCGGATGCGCCGGCGCGCCCGGGAGTCCGCGGGGGACGTGCTGCGGTGCGGCGGGCGCAGCTACCGCATCCAGCGGGCCGCCCGGGAGGACGTGCCCGCGATCCGGGCCCTGCTGGTCGACGACGAGATCGGCCGCACCCGCGAGGGCGGGGATGACGCCGCCGAGTACGAGGCCGCCTACGACCGCGTCGCCCAGGACCGCGCCCACTATCTCGCGGTGGTCCGCGACGAGGCCGGGGCCGTGGTGGGCACCATGCAGCTGACGATCCTGCCGGGGCTCTCCCGCCAGGGCAGCGCCCGCCTGCAGATCGAGGCCGTCCGCGTCGCCCGCTCCGAGCGCTCCCGCGGACTGGGCTCGGCGATGTTCGCCTGGGCCCACGAGCACGGCCGTGCCCGCGGCGCCCGCCTCGCGCAGCTGACGACCGACCTCGGCCGCGAGGAGGCGAGGGCGTTCTACGCCCGGCTCGGCTACGTGGAGTCGCATGCGGGGCTGAAACGGCCCCTGTGAGGCGTTAGGGTGACGGCACCGATCCCGCCCCACCTCGGCACCGTCGCCCTGGGCCTCCTGCAGGCATGCCCCGGTGCCCGCACGACAGGAGGACGCCGTTGTCCGACACCCGTCACCCGCCCGGCTCCGAGCCTGAAGGCCCGCGGCCGCCGCGCCGGACCGCCCTGACCGCGATCGGCCTGGCGGTCTCCGCCGGTGCCATCGGCACCGCCGCCTACGGCTCCATCACCTCCGCCTCCGGAGGCGGCGACCTGCGGTCCTCCCTCACGATCATCGCCCCGGCCGCCGCCGGCGGCGGCTGGGACACCTGCGCCCGAGAGATGCAGGCCACCCAGCGCGCCGGCGGCATCGTGAACAACACGCAGGTCCTGAACATCCCCGGCGCAGGCGGCACCATCGCGCTCGGCAACCTCGCCGGGCTCGCCGGCCGCCCGGAGACGATCATGGTCGGCGGCACCGGGCAGCTCGCCGCGACCATCCAGTACGACTCCTCGGTCGTCCTCGAGGACGTCACGCCCCTGGCGACCATCGTCGCCGAGATCGGCGTCGTCGTCGTCAAGGCCGATGCCCCCTACGAGAGCCTCGAGGACCTCGCCGCGGCGTGGCGGGAGGACCCCGCCGCCATCCCGTGGACCGGCGGCGGCTCCTTCGACCAGCTCGTGGTGACCTCCCTCGCGATCGCGGCCGGCGTCGACCCGGTCGAGATGACCTACATCTCCTCCGACGGCGGCGGCGAGGCGATCCAGGCGATCCTCAACGGCACCGCCGTGGCCGCCACCGGCGGCTATCCCGACAACAAGGACCTCATCGAGTCCGGCCGCTTCAAGTCCCTCGCCGTCGTGGCCGACGCCCCGGTCGAGGGCATCGACATGCCCACCACCGTCGAGCAGGGCTTCGACGTGACCCTGACCAACTGGCGCTCCCTGCACGCCCCGCCCGGCATCACCGAGGAGGACCGCGCCGAGCTCGTCGCGATCATCCAGGAGACCGTCGCCGCCCCCGAGTGGCAGGAAGCCGTCGAGCGCTACAGCTGGATGCGCGCCGAGCGCTACGGCGAGGAGCTGGACGCCTTCCTCGCCGCCCAGGCGGAGGAGATCGCCGGACTGTACGAGGAGATGGGCGCATGACGCAGAACCCGACCCCGACCGACCCGGAGGCCGCCTTGGAGACCGCCGCGGAGGACGAGGCTCCCCGCCTGAGCGGGCCCGGCGTCCTCGCCGAGCTCGCCATGCCCGCGCTGCTGGCCGCCTTCACGGTCTATCTCGTGGTGGGCCTGGTGACCATGCGCATCCCCGAGGGCACCGACTTCCCCGGCCCCCGCTTCGTGCCCGGCATCATCGCCGCCGCCATCGGCATCCTCGTGATCGCGCAGGTGGTCCTCGTGCTGCGGCGGCACACGCCGCTGGCCGCGGACCGCCGCATCCCGGCGGGCCGCGACGACCTCGAGGGCATCGCCGGCACCGTCACCCGCCGCGCCGGCCTGGACTGGCCCTCGTTCGCGTGGGCCGTCGGCGGCTTCCTCGTGTTCTCGCTGCTGCTGGAGGTGCTGGGCTGGGTGCTCGGCGCCGCCCTGCTGTTCTGGTGCGTGGCGAGGGCCTTCGGCTCCCGCCGCGTGCTCCTGGACGTGGTCGCGGGGCTGACGCTGTCCTCCCTGGCGTACATCGCCTTCGACATGATCCTGGGCCTCTCGCTGCCCTCCGGCATCCTCGGATGGGGGTTCTGACATGGATGTGCTCTCCTCCCTGCTCGGCGGCTTCGGCGACGTCCTGCACCCGATCAACCTGCTGTGGGTGCTCATCGGCTGCCTGCTGGGCACGGCCGTCGGCGTGATGCCGGGCCTCGGCTCCTCGATGGCCGTGGCCCTGCTGCTGCCGGTCACCTTCGCCCTCGAGCCGACGGCCGCGTTCATCATGTTCGCCGGCATCTACTTCGGCGGCCTGTTCGGCGACTCGACCATGGCGATCCTCATGAACACGCCCGGCCAGGCCTCCGCGATCGCCTCGACCTTCGAGGGCCATGCCATGGCCCGCGCCGGCCGCGCCCCGCAGGCCCTGGCCACCGCCGCCATCGGCGCCTTCGTGGGCGGCTTCGTCGCGAGCATCATCATGGTGTTCCTGACGCCGTGGCTGGCCGCGTTCTCCTCGAGCTTCGGCCCGGCGGAGTACTTCGCCCTGGCCCTGTTCGCCTTCATCTCCACCAGCTCGATGCTCGCCGACTCGGCGATCAAGGGGCTGCTGTCGCTGTCGCTGGGCCTGGGCATCTCGGTGATCGGCATCGACGGGGTCAGCGGCGCCCCGCGCTTCACGATGGGCAGCGCGCTGCTGTTCGACGGGATCAGCCTGGTCGTGGTGACCGTCGCGATGCTCGCCCTCGCCGAGGTCATCTACGTCGCCTGCCGCGAGCGCTTCGACCCGACCGTCCGGCCGATCCGTCCCTCGGGGCGCCCCTGGCTGAGCCGGCAGGAGGTGAAGGAGGCCGCACCGGCCTGGGCCCGCGGCACCGCCATCGGCCTGCCCTTCGGCGTGATCCCCGCAGGCGGCTCCGAGCTGCCCACCTTCCTGGCCTTCGGCCTGGAGAAGCGGCTGGACGGCAAGCGCAGGCCGCCGCGCTTCGGCACCGGCGCGATCCGGGGCCTGGCGGCCCCGGAGGCCGCGGGCAACGCCACCACCGGCATGTCGATGGGCGCGCTGCTGGCCCTGGGCCTGCCGGTCTCGGCGACGGCCGCGATCATGCTCGCCGCCTTCCGCCAGTACGGAATCCAGCCCGGGCCGCTCATGTTCGAGCGCTCAGGGGACCTGGCGTGGACGCTCATCGCGAGCTTCTTCGTCGCGATGATCGTGCTGCTGGTGATCAACATGCCCTTCGCGGCGCTGTGGGCGAAGCTGCTGCTGATCCCCAAGCCGTACCTCTACGCCGGCATCAGCGTGTTCTGCGGGCTGGGCATCTACGCCACCAGCTCCTCGGTCGCGGATCTGCTGATCCTGCTGGGGATCGCCCTGGTGGGCTTCGTGATGCGCGTGGCGGACTACCCGCTGGCCCCGCTGATCATCGGCATGGTGCTGGGCCCGCTGGCCGAGACCAGCCTGCGCGATGCCCTGATGAGCGCCGCCGGGAACCCGCTGACCCTCGTGGACGGGCCCATCGTCACCCTCATCTACCTGCTCATGGTGGCGGCCATCGCCTTCACGATCATCACCCGGGTGCGCGATCACCGCACCGCCCGGCGTGACGCGAACCGCGCCGCGAGCGACCAGATCATCCTCTGACCGGCGACGCTCGGCGCCCCGGGAACCCTGAGGGTCCCGGGGCGCCGCCGTGCGGAGCCGGGCCGGGTCAGCGCCCGGCCGGATCAGCGCCGGGCGGGGGAGAGGCCGGCGACCTCCCGCACGGCCCCGGCCACCGCCGCGAAGTCCCTGCGCAGGATCGCGCCGTGGTCGCTGGAGACCTTCGCGCTCAGGGCGATGCGCGGGTTGCGGGCGATCGCCGCGTCCAGGCTCTCGCGGATGCGCTCCTGCTCATCGGCCCGGCTTCCCAGGGAGGAGCCGGAGGCAACCACGAACCGGGTGGGCACGGAGAGGGCGTCGAGCACCGGGCTGAGGGCGCTCTCCCGGGAGAGCTCGCCCAGCTCGATGTTGCTGTCGGCCATCTGGTCGGCGCTCATCCGCGGGGTGAGCCCGGTGAGGCGCATCGGCACGGTGATCGGGCGCATGCGGCGGAACATGGTGCGGATCCGTCGCGCCATCGCCTCGTCCAGCCAGTCGTGGGGGAAGGCCCCGTCCACGAGCACGGCGCCGAGCGCCCGGTCCGGGTGGCGGTGCGCCCAGTGCGCCGCGACGACCGCCCCGTAGGACCAGCCGACCACGATCGCGCGCCGCACCCCGCGGGCCGCGAGCACGGCGTCGACGTCGCGCAGGGCGGCCTCGAAGGAGTAGTCCGAGGAGGTCCGCGACCGACGCCCGCGGGCGCGCCCGTCGAAGGTGATGTGCCGCCAGGCCGGGCCCAGCTCCGCGATGACGCGGCGCCAGTACCCCTGCGTCGCGAACTGCCCGTTGAGGTAGAGCACCGGGAGGCCGGGGCCGCCGCTGTCGGTCACGGCCAGCGCCGTGTCGTCGACCTCGACCATGCCTCGCCAGCGCGGGGCCGAGGGGGATGCGTGTGCTGCTGCGTCGCGGGTCATGTCCGCTCCTTCCGTCGATGTTTCGTGCAGGAGAAACGCTACGTAGCATTCGAGGACCCGGCAACGGGTATGCTGCGCCGAAACGACCAGAAAGCCAGGTAAGGAGGGTTAAAGTGGAGCATCGGCTCTGTCGATAATGCAACGATTCGCTGCCGCCGGCGTTGCGTTCAGCGGCTCGGCGCGCTACGCTGGGCCGCGGTGCGAGACCCGAGGAGGCTCCCGATGGCACGAGGCCGGCTCACCCTGCAGGACCGGCGCCGCATCGCGCGCGGGCTGTCCGAGGGGCTCGCCTATGCGGAGATCGCCCGGCGCCTGGAGCGCCCCACCTCCACCGTCACCCGCGAGGTGATGCGCAACGGCGGCCCCCGCGAGTACCGGGCCGACGCCGCCCAGCGCGCCACCGAGCGGCGCGCCCGGGAGCGCTCCGCCGGGCGCGGCGCCCGCCCGGCGCCCTTGCCCGCCGAGGGCCGCGACCCGGAGGCGCTCGCCCGCCTCTGCGAGACGCTGACGGCGGTGCTCGTGGCGTCCGGCCTGACGCCGATGGCGGCCCGCGTGCTCACCGCCCTGTTCACGACCGACGCCGGCAGCCTCACCGCCGCCGAGCTGGTGCGCCGCCTCCAGGTGAGCCCGGCCTCCGTCTCCAAGGCGATCGCCTTCCTCGAGGAGCAGGGCCTCGTGCGCCGCGAGCGCGAGGAGGGGCGGCGCGAGCGCTATCTCGCGAACGACGACGTCTGGTACCAGTCCACCATCGCCAGCGCCCGGGCCAACGAGCTGCTCGCCGCGACCGCCCGGGAGGGCGTGGCGGTGCTGGGGGAGGGCAGCCCCGCGGCCGAGCGGCTCGAGGGCATCGGCCGCTTCCTCGACGTCATCAGCGCGAGCATCCTGCAGGCCGCCGAGGACGCCCGCGCCATGCTCCACAGCGCGCCGGAGACGCCCCGCACGGACTGAGCACCCAGGGCCGCCCGCGGTGGGAGCGCTCCCGGCCCGGAGCGCGCCGGTGCCCTCGGCCGGCGCCGCGAACAGGACATTCCGCCCGCGCGTCATCGGGAGTCCACCCTGCGTACGGCAGGGATTCCCCCACGGTGCACGAGGTCGACGCCCACGCTCCCTAGCGTCGAGGGGTCCCTCCCCTCCGAACCCAGGAGCCCCCGTGTCCCCCTCCCCGTGGCGCACCACATCCGCCCTCCTCGCCGCCGCGCTCGCCGTCGGCATGGCGCCCGCCCTCGCCGGCGCGGCCCCGGCCGCCCCCGCCCCTGTCCCCGCGGCCCCGGTCCCCGCCGGCCCCGCCCCGGTCCTCGGCGGCGGCCAGCCCCTGCGCGCGCCGCTGCCCGTGCCCGCCGTGGACGCCCCCGTCCCGGACGTGCTCGACGTCGACATCTCCCGCGGCACGGCCGATGCCGCCCGGGACCGCGCCACCACCGCCTTCGGCGCGGACCCGGAGATCGGCGCCGATGCCGCGCTGGGCCGGGAGGTCGCCTCCTTCGACGGCACCAACGCGGTGCGCTACGACTTCGCCGACGGGTTCGAGGCCACCGCGCGGGCGCTGACCCTGGAGTGCACCGTCCGCTTCGACGACGGCCTGACCGAGGGCACGGAGGAGAGCACCGGGAACTTCTGCGGCGCCAAGGAGGCCGGCGGCTTCTCCCTCACCGCCTACGGCTCGACCCTGAAGATGATGGTCAACGTCGACGGCACCTACTACGGGGCCGGCGTCGAGATCCAGGAGGGCGTGTGGTACCACGCGACCGGCACCTGGGACGGCAGCACCGTCGCGCTGTACCTGAACGGGCAGAAGGTCGCCGAGACCGCCACGGCGGGCACCGCCATCAAGCCCCCGAAGGCCACCGCCCGCCAGTTCTTCCTCGGCGCCGACACCAACGGCAGCGGCGACCCGCAGTTCCACGGCACCGTCTCCGTCGCCGGTGCGGGCATCTACGGGCGCGCGCTGAGCGGCGAGGAGATCACCGCCCGCTACGCCCAGACCTTCGCCGGCCGCACCGAGGACGACGTCGCCGTCGCGGTGACCAGCCCGGCCCCCGGCCAGGAGCTCGCCGCGCCCACCGAGCTCGCCGCGAGCATCGACCACGAGGAGCTCCTCGCCGCGCCGCTGACCTGGACCCTCGACGGCCAGGAGGTCGCCCTCGGCGACGAGATCGGCCCCGGCCTCGCCGCCGGGGAGCACACCCTGGCCTGGTCGGGCATCGACGCCCTGGGCGAGGACGTCTCCGGCCGGGCCTCCTTCACCTCCACCACCCTGCCCGCCCCCGGCGGCGCGAGCCGGTCCGGCGGCCCCGGCAGGGTGCGGCTCTCGGCGGTCGCGACCAGCCCCACCGGCGCGGACCTCAGCACCGTCTTCGTCGAGGGCGAGGTCGCCGCCGCCCAGGACGCCGAGCACGGCATCCTGGACCCGGCGGCCATCGGCCCCGACGGCTCCGTCGCCGGGGACGTCGCCCTCTCCGAGGCCGCGCCGGCGCAGGACGCCCTCCTGCCGGAGGACGGCACCGCGCAGGACGCCCCGCTCACCGCCCAGGTCCCCGCCCTGCGCACCGCCGTCGCCGCCACCGGGCCCGGGCAGACCATCGCCTGGAGCGGCCAGGTCGACCCGGCCCGGGAGATCCGCCTGCTGCTGCTGGACACCGGGACCGGACGGTACGAGGTGGTCGACTCCGCCCGCGGCTCGGCCGACGGGCAGGTCCGCCTGCAGGCGACGGCGGGCGCCGAGCACGACGCCGACGGCTCCGTGCAGATCCTCGTGCTGGGCATCGACCCCTTCGCCGACGACCTCGACAACCCCGTCCGCGACGGCTTCGAGGACCCGGACGACTACGACTTCTCCCTCATGCACATCACCGACACCCAGTACCTCTCCGAGGGCGCCACCCAGCGGCCCACCGCCGCCGAGCGCGAGGTGTGGGCCGATGCCTACGCCGACTCCTACCGCTGGCTCGGGGAGAACCACGAGGAGCGCAAGATCGCCTACGTCGCCCACACCGGCGACGTCATCGAGAACTGGAACACGCGCGACACCGATCGCGCGGTGGCGATCGAGGAGTACGAGTTCGCCTCGCAGACGCAGGAGATCCTCGAGGAGACCGGCGTGGTCCACTCGGTGCTGCCGGGCAACCACGACAACCGCGGCGGGATGGACGTGGCCCCCGAAAGCCTGTTCAACCAGTACTTCGGTCCCGAGCGCTACGAGGCCCTCGCCGAGCAGGACTCCTGGAAGGAGGCCGGCGCCGAGTACCACCCGTGGAAGGAGGGGGACAACGAGAACAGCTACACGCTGTTCACCGCCGCCGGCCGGGACTTCATCACCGTCTCCCTGGGCTACTCGGTCACCGCGGAGGAGACCGCCTGGGCGAGCTCCGTCCTGGACCGGTACCCCGGCCGCAACGTCATCATCCTCACCCACGCGTACAACAAGCCCTCCGCCGCGCCCGACGGCCGCGGCGGATCCTTCTCCCAGGACGGCGCGATCATCCGCGAGGACATCCTTGCCCACCACCCGAACGTGGCCCTGGTCCTGTCGGGGCACGAGCACGGGGTCAGCATCAGCGTGCGCCGGGACGTCGGCAGTACCGGCAACCATGTCGTCGAGCTCCTGGCCGACTACCAGTTCTACGAGGTCGGCTCCGACCAGCTGGGGCTCACGGAGGTCGGCGGCTACGGCGAGGACACCGGCCTGCGCTTCGGCTCGAGCTTCTTCCGCCTGCTGCAGTTCGACCTGGACCGCGGGGAGATGTGGGTGGACACCTACTCCGCCCACCTCGACGAGTTCGGCGCGAGCGAGTACGACACCCGCGAGCGCTACGACGGCACCGAGGACGACACCCGCCTGCCCGTCCAGTTCGAGGGCCGCACCACCACCTTCCGCACCGACGCGGTGCTGGGGCTGACGCCGACGGACCGGGTGATCGGCGAGGTCACCCACGCCTCCGGGGAGGCGGCGACCGTGACCTGGAAGGGCATGGGCCGGGGGCAGACCCGCGGCTGGTTCGCGATCTCCCGCGACGTGTCCCGCGCCTCCGCCGACCTCTCCGAGGGCGTCACCCAGGTCAGCGCCTTCACCGTCGGCGGTCCGAAGGGCCGCTGAGCCGCACGTCCCCTCGTCCGGGTGTCGCCGATCGCACCATCGGCGAGCACCGGGCCGCCGCCCGCTGCCGGTAGCATCGACGCATTCCCCCGAGCACCAGCGCCGCGCGCGACCGGCGGCACCCGGACGACCCCGAGCATGAGGACCACGATGAATCTCGCCCACCACGCCGACTCCAGCGATCTGCCCGTCAAGGAGATCCTCTCCTGGGAGCTGTTCGGCACCGCCTCGCGCGAGCTGGCCCAGCAGATCGCCGACAGCGACTACCGTCCCGAGATCGTCATCGCCGTCGCCCGCGGCGGCCTGCTGCCGGCCGGCTCGCTGTCCTACGCGCTGGGCCTCAAGCTCGCCGACGCGATCAACGTCGAGTTCTACACCGATGTCCACGAGACCCTGCCGGACCCGGTCCTGCTCGCCCCGCTGCTGGACACCGAGGCCATCGCCGGCAAGCGCCTGCTGGTCGTGGACGACGTGGCCGACTCCGGCCGCACCCTCGCCCTCGTGCTCGACCTGCTGCGCGGCCAGGGCGCCGAGGCCCGCAGCGCCGTGCTGTACGCGAAGTCGGCCTCCGTGGTCGCGCCGGACTTCGTGTGGCGCCGCACCGACGAGTGGATCGTCTTCCCCTGGTCGGCGGAGCCGCCGGTCACCCCGGCATCGCGCGGCTGACGCCCCGCGAGCGAGCAGAGCCGTGCGCAGGCCGTCCCGGAGCCTCCTGATCTCCGGGGCGGCCTGCGCCGTCCTCGCGGGCACCCACCTGGTGGCCACGGCCGTCGCCCCCGGCGGCGCGTGGGCCGCCGGCACCCAGGTGCTGCTCATGCCCTCCCTCGCCGCCGTGCTGGCGGCCGGGACGGACCTGTCGCGGCCGCTGCCGCGCCGGGTCCTGGCGGCGCTGTCGCTCTCGTGGCTGGGCGACTCCCTGCCGAAGCTGACCGACCACGAGGACCTCGCCTTCGGTCTCATGCTCGGCCCGTTCCTGCTGGCGCAGGCCGCGTACATCCGCGCCTTCGCCCCGCTGCGGGCGGCGGGGATCCTGGGCCTGCGGCCCGTCCCGCGCGCCGCCGCGCTCGTGCCCTACGCCGCGGCCCTGACCGGGATCGTGACGCTCTGCGCCCCGGGCGCCGGGCCGATGCTCCCGGCCGTGCTCGTGTACGGCGGGGCGCTCGCCTCGATGGCGGTCCTCGCCACCGGGCTGGGCCCGCTGGGCGCGCTCGGCGGGGCGATCTTCCTGGTCTCGGACGCGATGATCGGCCTGGAGACCTTCGCGGAACGGGCCCTGCCCGGGCACGAGCTGTGGGTGATGGCGACCTACATCGGCGGCCAGACCCTCCTGGTGCTCGGGGTGCGCCGGGCGGCGCCGCCGGCCGCGGCCTGAGCGGGCCGCGGCCCGCGGGCCCGGGGGTCTCAGACGGCGCCGTGCTCCCGGCGGGAGTCGCCGGTCATGGAGCCGACGCTGTTGGACGGGGTCGCCCCGTCCCGCCAGCGCAGCAGCGCCCCGACGCCCTCGGGCACCGTCGCGACGCCGTCGGCCAGCGCGCTCACGCCCGCATCGGTGCGGATCGCGGCGGCCAGCAGCTCCTCGATGCCGGCGGGCTCCTGCCCCGTGACGAAGATCAGCTCCTCCACCTGGCCGCGCTCGAGCGCCTGGCGCACCTCGTCGACGCCGGCGACGGACGTGCCGCCGCGCCCCTGCTCCTCCGCGAAGCGGTCGGCCAGCTCGCGCTGCCGGGCATCGATGTGCTCCCGCGTCGCCTCCCGGACCGACTCGCGGAAGGTCGGCCGGTCCAGGCTCTGCCCGCGGGTGCCGCCGGGGATCTCCCGCAGCAGCGGCAGCACGTCCGGGCCCAGCTCGTCCTTCAGCAGGGACAGGGCCCGCACGTCGCCCGTGGCCAGCACCATCTCCGGCCGATGCCGCGCGACCAGGCGCTGCACGCTCTGCGCGACCGCCTCCGCATTGCGCTCCCACGAGTCCTCGACCCGGGCCTCGAAGTTGTCCGAGCGCCAGCCGTGCTGCGAGCCCCCGCCGCGGCCGGTCTTGTGCAGCTCGTCGTGGCCGCCGTCGACCTGCGCCTCGCCGTCCAGGACGTTCTCGCTCTGCGGGATGGAGGGGTTCTCCGGGGCGCGCAGGTGCAGGTCCGCCCCCGAGCGGTCCACCTCGATCAGCAGCTGGCTGACGGCGTACGGCGTCAGCTGCAGCAGCGGCAGCAGGACGGGGCGGTCGGACCAGGCGGCGCACTCCTGCAGCGGCGGCGCCGGCAGCACGCGATCCAGCACGATGCCGCCCTCGGTGGCGAGGACGGCGCGGCCGTGGCGCCCGCCGATCCGGGTGGGGGCCAGCACGGTCTCCTCGACCTCGGCGAGCAGGACGTCGGGGGCGCCGGCCCCGCGCAGGGTGCCGCGCTGCTGGGCCCATCGGGTGGCGAGCTCGTCCGCGGCGCGCTGGTCGGTGCGCGTGGTGTCGAGATACACGGAGAGGTACGGACCGTCGGCCTCGAGGGCGGGGATGAGCCACGGCAGTTTCACGAAGGACCTCCTGCTTGTTCGCGAGCGGCGAAGGCGCGACCTTCCGGCTCCTTCGCCGAGTGGTGGCCCCACGATTCCACGCCCCCCGCGGCCCCGCAAGCGGATCGGCGGATCGCGCGAGGACGGCCTGTGAGCAGGCGGCCGGCGGCCCCGCCTGCTCAGGACGCCGCGGTGACCCGCGAGATCGGGGTCCGCTCCCCGGCCTCGACGGCGACGGGGAGACGGTTCTCCGGCGGCGGCAGCGGGCAGGTGGCGTGGTCGGTGTACGCGCAGGGGAGGTTCACGGCCCGCGTGAAGTCCAGGACGGTGGCACCCGAGGTGTCGGGCGGCGGCACCTCCAGCCAGCGGCCGACGGCGCAGGTGCTCTCGCCGCTGGTGGCGTCCCGGAACAGCACGGAGAGCGCGCCGTCGGGCTCCGAGGCGAAGGCCGTCAGCCGGTGCCGCGTCCCGGCGAGCTCGAGCTCGAGCACCCCGGGGGAGCGGAACTCCTGCTCGAGGCCCTCGACGACCGAGCCGACCCGGGAGGTGCGCGCCGGGGCGTCCGGGAGCAGCCGGGCGGGGATCCGCCAGCGCGGATCGGGCGGGAAGGCCGGGGTGCCGGGGTAGGCGGCGAGGTACGGGGCATCGGCGCGGCGCGGGCGCAGGATCACCCGTCCGCCGCGGTCGGCGATCTCCACCGCGCCGGCGACGCCGTCGTCGAGGAAGGCGGCGGTGATGCTCGTGCCCGGGGTCAGGGGGCCGAAGCTGTGGCGTCCGGTGATCACCGTCGCGCCCAGCACCAGCTGCTCGCCGGGATCGAGCTCGACCTCCGGCCCGTCCTCGCCCAGCCGCCAGGTGCCGGGGGCGCCCGGGAGGTGGATCGGGGTCCCCTCGAGCCAGTGCAGCGCGGTCACGGCGAGGAACCCCAGCGGCTCGCGGCGCCGCTCCTCGTGCCGGCGATGCCACTCCTGCCAGGCGCGGGAGAAGGCCTCCGCATCGGTCGCGGCGGGATCCGGGCTGCTGTGCGGGGTGGTGCTCATGTCCGTCCTTCGTTCGGTGCCCGACCACCCTGTCGCATCGCGGCGCGCCTGTCACGGGCGGCGACATGCTCGGACACGCCGGACGGTGGCGCGACCGCCCGCCGCGCTCTACCCTCGGGGGCATGTCGACGCCCCTGGAGCGCATCACCGCCCTCGTGGCGGACCGTCTCGGCGAGGACGGCCAGTTCACCAGCACCCCCGTGCTCACCCTCGAGGAGTTCTTCGAGGGCAACGAGGCCGAGGGATCGATCCTGTGCAACGTCGTGCGGGATCCGCAGGACCTCGGATCCCTGGTCCCGCCGCAGGAGGCTTTCGAGATCTTCTC
This sequence comes from Brachybacterium phenoliresistens, assembly GCF_039530785.1. NCBI lineage: Bacteria > Bacillati > Actinomycetota > Actinomycetes > Micrococcales > Dermabacteraceae > Brachybacterium > Brachybacterium phenoliresistens. Next base: position 7,598 of record NZ_BAAAOW010000003.1, on the reverse strand, counting down.
CGAGATCCGGGACCGCAGCGAGGTCGCGGACGTCCGGATCGCCCTGACCATGTTCGACGACCCGGACTGGCCGTTCTCCGACACGGTCCTGGTCGAGACGATCGCGACCCCGGAGGAGGTGCGCGGCTGGTTCGAGGAGGAGATCGGGCCCGACGAGGTCGATCCCCTCGCCCCGGACGACGACCTCGTGGACGTGGTGCGCGAGCTGGGCATGGACCCCGATCGGGTGCTCGTGCTGTGGTGGGACTGAGCCGCTAGCCGACCTGCCCCGGCGGCGCCGGGAACCAGGACGCCTCCGGGATCTCGAGCACCGGCCCGTCCTCCTCGCCCGAGGGCACGGGGATGCCCTCGGCGGCCAGCGCCTCGCGCAGCCGGCCGGGGAGGCCGCCGTCGGGGTCCTCGTCCACGCGCAGCGTGAGCACGTCGGTGCCGTCGACCATCTTCTCGGCGTCCCCCCGATGGAAGTACACCCAGCCGCGCACGGCCCGGCCGGTGCGGCGCTCCTGCGCGCGGGCCGCCTCCTCCAGGAGGGTCCGCGCCGAGGCCTCGTCCTCGCCCACGTCCTCGGCGACCAGCGCGTCCTCCTGCGCGAGCCGGGCCAGGGCGCGCCGGATCGCCGCGGAACGGTCGCGCCCCGCGTTCTCGCGGGCGAGGTGGTCGCGCTCGACCCACGCCGCGGCGAGGACCTCATCGGCGCGGGCCGAGGCCACGCCCTCCGCGTCCGCGGACCGGTGCAGGTCGCGGCGGATCTCCTCGAGCTCCTCCCGGCCGAGGGCGAGGCGCACCATCGCCTCGGTGCGCAGCTGCGCGAGCACCGCCTCGGGCTCCAGGACGCTCATCGGACCGGCTCCGTCCGGGCGTGCGGGGCGGGATTGCTGCGCGGCCGCAGAGTCATCGGCGGGATCACCGGTGCGGGCAGCCGGCCCTGGCCGTGGGCGTTGCGCCCCGGGCCGCCGTGCCCCACATACCCTGCGACCTCGCCGAAGCGCTCGCCGCCGGCCTCCCAGTCCGCCCGCGCCCGATGGATCTCCTCGCTCGTGCGGCCCACGAAGTTCCACCACATGACGATCTCCTCCTCGAAGGGCTCCCCGCCCAGCAGCATGACGCGGGCGGCATGCCCGCCCGCGTTGCGCAGGTGCAGCCGCTCCGCGCCGACGCCGAGATAGGCGAGGGACGCCCGCGGCACCGGGACCCCCTCCACGTCGACCTCCCCGCAGTCCACGAGCACCCCGTGCTCGAAGCCGGGGTCCACGTCGATCTCGAGCCGCGCCCCGGGATCCAGCCGGATCTCGGCCCCGACCAGCGGGGTATGGACCTCGACGGGGGAGGTGCTCCCCAGCAGGGAGCCGATGAGCACGAGGGCGCAGCCGCCGGGCAGATCCACCTCGGGCGGGGCATAGTGCTCGAGACGGCGGGGGAGGGACGCCCTCCGGGACTCCGGCAGGGCCAGCCACAGCTGCACGCCGTGCAGGACGGTGGTCGGCGCGGTCGAGGTCTCCGAGTGCGCGATGCCGTCGCCGGCCGTCATCAGGTTGACCTCCCCGGGCAGCACCTCGCCGCGCCCGCCGCCCGAGTCGATGTGCGCGATCTCCCCGCGGAACAGCCAGCTCACGGTCTGCAGGCCGATGTGCGGGTGGGGCGCGACGTCCATGCCCCCGGTGCGGGAGACGTCGTCGGGCCCGTAGTGGTCCGCGAAGCACCAGGCGCCGATCAGCGATCGTCGGCGCTGCGGCAGGGTGCGCAGCACGGTCATCGAGCGCGGCCCGCCCAGCGGCACCTCGCGCGGCGCGAGGATCTCGACGTCTCTCATGGCTCCTCCTGATCCGACGGGTCGGGGCAGGCCTCCCACACCGCGCGCCAGTGCGCGGCCAGGGAGTCCACGGTCTCGTGCGCGTTCAGCCCGCTGGGCTGCGGCAGCACCCACAGGGCCGAGCCCTGCGGCCAGCCGGCGACCTCCTCGGCGTCCTGCCGTCCCATCCTCGCGCGCGGGAGGGAGAACGCGGTGCGGAACGCCGTGATCCCCACGACGGCGACGGCCCGCGGCCGCATCTCCCGCACCCGCGCCACGAGCGTCCGCCCGCCCTCGCGCAGCTCCTCGCGGGAGAGCTCGTCGGCCCGCGCGGTCGGGCGCGCGACGAGGTTGGTCATGGCGATCCCGCGCCCGAGGATCTCCTGCTCATCGGCCGCGTCGAGCCCGCGGGAGGCGTCGATGCGCCGATCCAGGATCCCGGCGCGCTGCAGGGAGGGCCAGAAGCGGTTGCCCGGATGGGCGAACGGCGCGTTGACGGCGGCGGTCCACAGCCCCGGGTTGATGCCCACGATCAGCAGGCGCACCGGCGCGCCCGGCGCGGGCAGCACGTCGTCGAGGTCATCGGGCCCGGCGGCGGCGAAGCGCGCGAGATCCTCCCGCGTGGGCTTCGCGCCGCCCAGGGGCGAGGGACGGCGGGAGCTCATGTCGGCACTGTAGACGCCCGATCTAGGATTCGGGGATGACCGATCTCTCCGCCGCCTTCGACGTGGTCCGCCGGCACGTCGCCGAGGACCGCCTGCCCACCGCCGTGCTCGGCGTCGCCGATGCGCAGGGGATCCTCGCCCTGGACGCCTTCGGCGCCCGCGAGGACGCGCGCTACCTGCTGTACTCGGTGACCAAGCCCCTGGTCGGCATCACCGCGGCCCGCCTCGTGCAGCAGGGCCTGCTCACGCCGCAGACCCCGCTGGCCGAGGCGCTGCCCGGCTTCGGCGCCGAGCGCGAGGACACCGTCCGGCTGCGCCACCTGGTCAGCCACACCTCCGGGATCGCGGAGCCCCCGCTGGACTCCCGCGCGCCGCTGCGCGAGGAGCTGCTGCGCTCCGGTCGGGACTTCGCCGCGGGCACGGCCTCGCGGTACTCCTCGCTGGCCTTCGAGGGCGTCGCCGCGATGATCGAGCACGCCGGCGCAGCGCCCTGGGACCGGCAGCTGCAGGACTGGGCGGCATCGGCCGGAGCCGCCGGGCTCTCCCTCGAGCCCGGGGACGCCCTGCGCACCGTCGACGCCGCCGCCGCGGGGATGGACGAGGAGCGCCTGCTCGCGCGCCGCCACCCGGGGGCGGGGCTGTCCGGCACGGCGGAGGACCTGCTGAGCATCGGGCGCACCCTGCTCTCCGGCGGCGGGGACGTGCTGCGACCGGCGACGCTCGCGATGCTGCTGCGCCCCCTCACCGGAGACATCCCGCGCCTGGACCCGTACCCCGCCGAGCGCGGCCAGGACTGGGGGTTCAGCTGGAACCTGCCCCGCCGCGCCCCCGGCCTGATCGACACCGACCTGTACGGCCATGCCGGCTGGGCCGGGACGGCGTTCTGGGTCCATCCGGGCGCCGGGGTCTGCTGGGTGCTGCTGACGAACCGGGCCCAGCGCCCGGGGGTCGACGTCGACGCGATCGACAATGCGGTGATCGGCGCCCTGTGAGCGGATAGCCTGATCCGCATGTTCGTCACCGCACAGACGTCGTCCCACGGAGCGACCGGCCCCATCGGCTCTCCGACCAGCAAGGACGGCGCCGGATTCCTCTCCCCGGCCGCACTCCGCTACGCCTTCGCCCCGGGCGAGGAGGCCCGGGCGCCGCTGCCGGTCCTGCCCGGCCTCGAGGACCTGGCCGGCCGCACCGTGCAGCCCGGCGACGTGCTGCGCACCTTCGTCTTCCCCGATCTCGACGAGAACCTCACCTGGGGCGCGACCCACGTCGCCGTCGACCTGGTGTTCGAGGACGGCTCGCGCCTGTCCGAGCTGGACCCGCGCGACCAGTACGGCACCCTCGCCACCGCGCGCGGCATGGGGGAGGGGAAGATCCTCTACGCCGACCAGTGGAACGACGTGCAGGTCTCCCTCGAGGCGGCCGCCGGACGCACCATCGCCGAGGTGCAGCTGGCGGTGCAGGCCCCCGGCAGCGTCATCGCCGGCACCGACACCGTCACCGGCGTGGGCGCGGGGGAGATCCCGCTGTCCGTGTCCGGGACCGACGACCGCCCCGAGGCGGCGCGGGCCGTCGAGCTGACCGGCTGGATCGACGGCCCCTACCTGGGCCCGGCCCCGGCCGATCCGCCGCGCGAGGACCCGGTGGCCTGGGTCGACACCCGCCGCGGCACCTACGCCTCCCGCGACTTCTCCCGCGGCAACACCCTGCCGCTGACGGCCTGGCCCAACGGCTTCGCCTTCTTCACCCCGATGACCGACGCCCGCACCCGGCGCTGGGTGTACGAGTACCACCGCCGCGGCGGCGACGACAACCGGCCCCGGCTGCAGGGGCTCGGCATCTCCCACCAGCCGAGCCCGTGGATGGGCGACCGCGGCCAGTTCCTCCTGATGCCGCTGGCCGCCACGCCCTCCGGGCAGGTGCCCGACGCCTCCCCCGAGGGCCGCGCCGCCGGCTTCGACCACGCCCGGGAGATCGCCCGGCCGGACGTCTACCAGGTCTCCCTCGACGGGGGCACGCACCTGCGGCTGGCCCCGACCGACCACGGCGCGCTCGTGGAGATCGGCCTGCCCTCCGGGCCCGGCGAGCCCCATCTGCTGTTCGAGGGGATCGACGAGCACTCGCGGGTCGACGCCTCCGGCGCCGTGCTCGACGGCACGCTGCAGGCGTGGGTCGACTCCGGCCCCGAGCAGGGATACGCGCGGGCCGAGGGCTCGACCCGGATGTTCGTCCACGCCCAGATCGCGCCGCTGCCCATCGGCGCCGGCCCTGCCGAGGGCGCCACCCCCGGCGCGGGGGTGCTCACCTTCCCCGAGGGGACCGAGGTGGTGACCGTCCGCATGGTCACCAGCTACATCGGCATGGAGCAGGCCCGCCACACCTTCGACCTCGAGCTCGCCGGGCGGCGGTTCGAGGAGGTGCGGGAGGCGGCGCACGCCGCCTGGACGCAGCGCCTGTCGGTGATCGAGGTCGAGGGCGCGAGCGCCCCCCAGCTGCGCACCCTCTACGGGAACCTCTACCGCCTGAACCTCTACCCGAACTCCCACTGGGAGAACGCGGGCACGGCGGAGGACCCGGCGCCGGTCCACGCCAGCCCCGTGCTCCCGCCGCGCGGCCCGCTGACCTCCACGGAGACCGACGCCCAGGTCGTGCTGGGGACGATGTACGTCAACAACGGCTTCTGGGACACCTATCGCACCGCCTGGCCGGCCTACGCGCTGCTGTACCCGCAGCTCGCGGCCGAGCTCGCCGACGGCTTCGTCCAGCAGTTCCGCGAGGGCGGGTGGATCGCGCGCTGGTCCTCCCCGGGCTACGCCGACTGCATGACCGGCACCAGCTCCGACGTCGCCTTCGCCGACCTCGCCCTCAAGGGCGTCGACCTGCCCGACCCGCTCGCCGCCTTCGACTCCGGCCTGCGCAATGCGACCGTCGCGCCGCCGTTCCCGGAGGTCGGCCGCAAGGGCAACGAGCGCGCCGTCTTCACCGGCTACGTCGACACCGACACCCCCGAGTCGGTGTCGTGGGCGCTCGAGGCGCACATCAACGACGCAGGCCTCGCCGCGCTCGGCGAGCTGCTGCAGGGCGACGCCCGCCTGGACTCCCGCCGCCGCGCCGAGGTCGCCGAGGAGGCCGCCTACCTGCGCGCCCGCTCCGCGAACTACGCCCTCCTGTTCGACGAGGCCATCGGGTTCTTCCAGGGCCGCCGCCCCGACGGCTCCTTCGCCCGCTCCGCCGAGGACTTCGACCCCTGCGAGTGGGGCGGCGACTTCACCGAGACCGACGGCTGGAACTTCGCCTTCCACGTCCCGCACGACGGCGAGGGCCTGGCCGCCCTGTACGGAGGCCGCGAGAAGCTGCGCGAGAAGCTCGAGGAGTTCTTCGCGACCCCGGAGAACGCGGATCTCAAGGGCACCTACGAGCACGCCATCCATGAGATGGACGAGGCCCGCGCGGTGCGGATGGGCCAGTTCGGCGTCTCGAACCAGCCCGCCCACCACATCCCGTTCCTCTTCCACCACGCCGGTGCCCCGCACCGCGCCATGGAGATCGTGCGGGAGGTGCAGCAGCGGCTCTTCGTCGGCGAGCAGATCGGCCAGGGCTACCCCGGCGACGAGGACAACGGCGAGATGAGTGCCTGGTGGCTGCTCACGGCCCTCGGCCTCTACCCGCTGCAGCTGGACGCCGCGAGGTACCACCTCGTCGCCCCCCTGTTCCCGGAGGCGCGCGTGCGGCCTCTCGGCGGGGAGCCCTTCACCGTCATCGCCGAGGGCGAGGACGTCCCCGCCCCGTACGTCGCGGGGCTGACGGTCGCCGGGCGCGAGCACGAGGTCGCCGCGCTCGACCACGCCGACCTGCGCGGCGAGCTGCGCTTCACCCTGTCGCCGACCCCCAGCACCTGGGGCGCCGTCCCGCCCTCGGCCACCGCTCCGGGGGAGCAGCCCGAGCCGCTCGTGGACCTGCTCCCGCCCGACCCGGAGGATCCGCTCCGCGACGACGATTCCCGCACCGAGCTGCACCTCCCCGCCCCCGGTTCGGAGCCGGGCGCGGTCCAGCACGGGATCGTCGTCAGCGAGGCCGGGGAGCTCGTCATCGACCTCGTGAGCTTCGACGAGCCCGTCGACGCCCGCTTCCTCACCCTCACCTCCGGGGCGGAGGAGGGCGGCGATCCCGTCGCGTGGCGCCTGGAGATCTCCGACGACCGGGAGACCTGGGAGGTGCTCGACGAGCGGGCCGGCCAGGAGTTCCGCTGGCGCCGCCAGACCCGCCCCTTCCTCCTCCACGAGCCGCGCCCGGCGATGCACTACCGCCTGGTGATCACCGAGTCGAACGGCCCGCTCGTGCTGGCAGGGGTCGAGCTGCTGTTCTGAACCTGTCTTCCCGCGGCCGATCGCCCTCCGGCGATCGACCGCCTGCGGCCCTCCGTGCATGGCATGGAGGGCCGCGTCGCGTTCGAGGAAGGGCCGATGGCGGGGGACCCGTCGTGCCGGTGGAGTGGACTCTCTTCCAGGAGAATCGCGGGGTGTCAAGCAGGGTTCCGTGATGGTGGATAAAGGTGTTCCGGGGAGGGTTGTTGCGGGACTTGTACAAGATGTACGTGTCCCGGAACAGGGGTTCGGGCGATGCACGACAAGCCTGGTCAGAGGGGTGTTATTCGCTGATCTGGCTGTGGGGAGGAGGGTTGGGGCATCTTTTTCCACAGATGTCGTGGCGACCCTTCAGTAATGCGGCCCCGGGGTGTAGGCTGGGTTTCGAACAGGCAATCGAAACAGGCGGCGGTGGGGCTGCCGGGGAGTCCGGGGAGGGGGTGGTCGGGATGTGGCAGGATCAGGTCTCCGGGGCATCCGGGCCGGGCCCCGGCTCGCGTCCCGGCCCCGGCGCCGGCCCCGGTTCGGGCCCGGGCTCGGGTTCCGGTGCTGATGCTCGGGGGCGTGCGCGGTCCGCTGCGGCCTCGGGGGCTGATGCTGCGGGAAGCGAGGGCCGGCGCCGTGGGGCTGCTGCGGCGCCGACGAGTGTGGGGGATTTCGTGGCGCGGGTGCCGTCGGCGATGGTGCGGGGTCCGGTGCGCCGGGTGGTGTCGCGGGAGGCGCTGCCGGGGCGTGCGGGGGTGGGGCAGGAGCCGGTGCTGTCGGCGGTGGCGGTGGCGGTGT